>NZ_JBHVRN010000009.1:0-253149 GCF_042885775.1 Paenarthrobacter sp. NPDC058040 | reverse complement strand
CGAACCCCACGGCTTCTTCAACCAAAACCCCACCCTCAACCTCCCCACCAACACCAGCACCACCCAAAACACCGACGGCGACACCTGCTGCCACAACGGGAAGTAACCAGGGCCTACAAGGACTGGCGCGGAATCCAAACCACCGCGCCAGTCCATCCTGGGCTCCTCCTCCAGGGGCTCTCCGTAAACCCGGGTGGGTGAAAGACCCACCCCTGACCCCGGTCCCCGGTGCGGCCTCCAGCAGTACCGGGAACCGAACCTTTCCCTAAAAAGACTTCGGTCCCCGGTGCTGTTGGTAGCCGTGCCGGGGACCGGATCCACTTAAAAACAGCCCGCCTTTGTATTGAGAGCGTGATCCGTGTGTTCAACATCCCCGCGATAACCTGGGCCCTGACCGTGGTGCTGCTGCTCGGCGGAACCTGGCACACCATCCAAGCCATCCACCCCACCCCCGCCCGCGCCCGCACCCAGACCCGTGGCGTTGCCCGGACCCAACTAGGTCGCATTAGTGCGCGTTATCAGGGCCCAAAACGCGCACAAATGTCACCCAGTTGGGCCGGCCGGGTCAACCAAGGCCTGCACGCCCTCATGCACCTGCTCATGGCCGCCATGCTCTGGAACGCCGCCCCCACCACCACCCTTCTACAAATCCTCCTCCTGGCCGGCGCCGCGCTCTGGTTCATCATCCAAGCCGTCGCCCGACCCCAATACCGCACCCTCTGCACCGGCACCCGCGACCGGATCAAATGCACCTACCACGCGCTCACCATGGCCGCAGCAGCAATCATGATCGCCATGATGACCAACCACACCACCCCCGCAACACCCACCGCACCAAGCACCGCAACAGCCCACACCCACCACACCACCACCGCTACAGGCACCAGCACCGGCAGCGCGTCCATCTTCCAAAACACCCCCGCCCTGGCCACCATCCTCACCATCGCCTTCACGGCAGCAGCCACCATCTTCCTCATCCTCCTCCTGCGCCGCACCCACACAACCACCACCCACCACCACACCAAAAACACCCGCACCGAACACGGCCTCGAAGCCGCCGGCGCCACCACCATGGCCCTCATGTTCGCCACCATGACCACCTAAAAACCACCGCGCACGGCAATACCGCAGCCGCCCACCCTAAAGAGTGGTTAAAACCATCCCGAATTAGCGTTTCAGGAATTTCTCCCGGGACGGACGATGGATCCTAAGCCCCCGAAGCATCCCGGAGGCTGGCAGCCAAAACCTACCGACCCTCTTCTGGAAAGGCAGTCCGATGCAAACCTCAGATACGTGTCTTGCTACGTGGATGGGCCGGGAGGCCCTTGCTGAAGCGATGATTCCGGTGATCGGCCGGCTCTACCGCGAGAACAACGTGGTGACCAGCATCCACGGGCGCAGCCTGGTGAACAAATCCACCATGAGCATCCTCAAAGCCCACCGATTTGCCCGCCGTATCAGCAAGGAAGAGCTCCTCCTCGAGGAGACGGCTCCCCTGCTCAACACCCTGGCCAGGCTCGAGCTCGGCTCCGCCGCCATCGACATTGCCCGCCTGAACCAGAAGTACAAAGAGAAAGGCAGCGGAGCCTCCCTGGAAGACTTTCTCCGCACTGAACTGGCCGGCGTCGTAGGCAAGCGGGGCACGAACGCCGGCGCCAGCACCGACGTCGTGCTTTATGGTTTTGGCCGCATTGGGCGCCTGCTGACGCGCATTCTGGTGGAGCAGGCCGGTGGCGGCCACGGCCTTCGGCTCCGGGCGATCGTTGTCCGCAAGGGCGCGGACAACGATCTCACCAAGCGTGGGAGCCTGCTGCGTCGCGACTCGGTCCATGGCTCGTTCGAGGGCTCCATCAAGGTGGATACCGAGGCCAACACCATCACCGCCAACGGCGTCCGGATCCAGGTGATCTATTCGGACAACCCGGCCGCCATCGACTACACCGCGTACGGCATCAACAACGCCCTGATTGTCGACAACACCGGCCGCTGGCGCGACGCTGAGGGTCTCTCCCAGCACCTGCTCAGCAAAGGCGCTGCCCGCGTCCTTCTGACCGCACCGGGCAAGGGCGAGCTGAAGAACATCGTGCACGGCATCAACCATGGCGACATCACGGACCAGGACACGATCGTCACCGCGGCATCCTGCACCACGAATGCCATCACCCCCATCCTGCAGGCCATCAACGACAGGTACGGCGTGGTGCACGGGCACGTGGAAACTGTCCACTCGTTCACCAATGACCAGAACCTCATTGACAATTTCCACAGCGGAGACCGCCGGGGCCGCTCAGCAGCCCTCAACATGGTGATCACGGAAACCGGCGCCGCCAAAGCCGTGGCCAAGGCGCTGCCTGAGCTGCAGGGCAAACTGACCGGAAGCTCCATCCGTGTGCCAACGCCGGACGTTTCCATGGCCATTCTGAACCTCAACCTGGAACGCGGCACCACCAAGGACGAGGTCAACACGTACCTTCGCGAGATGGCGCTGCACTCGGACCTCCGGCAGCAGATTGATTACATGGATTCGCCGGAAGTGGTCTCCTCCGATTTCGTCGGCTCACGCCACACCGGAATCGTCGATGGGCTGGCCACGATCTCCACGGACAAGAACCTGGTTCTCTATGTCTGGTACGACAACGAGTTCGGCTACTCCTGCCAGGTGGTCCGCGTCATGGAGGAAATGGCCGGCGTGAACCGGCCGTCCTTCCCCGCCGCGAATGTGGTTGAAGAAGCCATGTCGGTGCTGGCAGCAGTGGGCTCATGAAGATTGGAATCCTGACCAGCGGTGGCGATTGCCCCGGATTGAATGCAGTGATCCGGGGAGCCGTTCTTAAGGGCATCGCCATCCAAGGGCACGAATTCGTGGGATTCCGCGACGGTTGGCGTGGTGTGGTGGAGGGGGATGTCATCGATATCCCCCGCACCTTGGTCCGCGGCATCGCCAAGCAAGGCGGCACCATCCTGGGGACCTCCCGGACCAACCCGTTTGAAAACGGTGGTGGCCCCGAGGTCATCAAGGAACACATGGAACGGCTGGGCATCGATGCGATCATAGCGATCGGCGGAGAGGGAACCCTGGCGGCCGCAAAGAGGCTCACGGACGCCGGACTGAAGATCGTGGGCGTGCCCAAGACCGTGGACAACGACCTCGACGCCACCGACTACAGCTTTGGTTTCGATACCGCCGTGCACATCGCCACCGAGGCCATGGACCGGCTACGGACCACCGGCGAGTCCCACCACCGATGCATGATCGCCGAGGTCATGGGCCGGCACGTGGGGTGGATTGCCTTACATGCCGGCATGGCCGCAGGTGCACACGCCATCCTCATCCCGGAACAGAAGGTCAGCGTGGAGCAGATTGGTCAGTGGGTGAAGGAAGCCCACGCACGCGGCCGTGCACCCCTGGTTGTGGTGGCCGAGGGCTTCGTTCCCGATCATCTTGAAACGCCGCACTCGGAGCGCGGCCTGGACACGTTCGGCCGTCCCCGCATGGGTGGCATTGCGGACCAGCTCGCGCCGGAGATCGAGTCCCTTACCGGGATCGAAACGAGGACCACCATCCTGGGCCACATCCAGCGCGGCGGCGTCCCCACAGCATTCGACCGCGTCCTCGCAACGCGCTTGGGCATGGCCGCAGTGCACTCCGTGGTGGAGGGGCGCTGGGGATCCATGGTGGCCCTCAAAGGTACGGACATCCGCCAAGTCGGCTTCGACGAGGCCCTCGGCAGACTCAAGGTGGTGCCGCAGCACCGCTATGACGAGGCGGCAGTGCTGTTCGGCTGACCGCCGGTTAGCGCACGACGGCGGCGCTCACGTCCCGTACGGCGGCATTACTGCGACGAGCTTCCTGGCTCCCTCAAGTACAGATAGGGCATCATCTATTTGTTCGAAGGCTTCTTCTACGGCCACGGCATCCTGGGCATTGTGCGGATACTCATTGTCGTTGCGGATTCGTCGCATCACTGAGAACTTATTCACAATGTCTCTGCCCGTCTTGACGAGCTGTGCCTTCAAGCATTCCTCAATGACAATGTGACCTCCGGATGAGGTCGGCCTGAGCCCTTGGATTTGAAGAACAGCTGCCAGCGCTTTCCGCGCACCGTCGTAGCTCACTTGGTAGCTTCCCATCGGATCGCCAGAGGCAATCAGTCGGGCAGATTCGATGTGCTTGGCGGCGGCTTCCAACAGGTACGACGCCATCTCCTCCGAAGCAGTCACCTGTTCAAGCTTCCTCGCACTCAACAGCCCGTCAACCACGGTTCTGCCTTCTTCCCATCGGAGAAGCCTCATGCGGTCGCCAACCTGTCAGCAAGGTGGAGTTCAACCAATGGCCTGCTCGCAATCTCACGTAAAAGGCCGTCGGACTTCATCTGCCAATCCTCGCGTGAACACACTCTGATATTCACTTCCTTACCTAGGAGGTCAGACGCTTCGTTAGCCAATGCTGCTGCGACGCGTGGTCGGAGGCTTCCTACTACCAGTACGTCAATGTCGTTGGGATCGTGGCCTGGTACACCCGACGCGCGCTCTGCCCAAGACCCGAAAATCAATGCCTGATCAACGCCAGGCCGAGACTCAAACAGCGCAGTAAGCACAGGGACCGGCCCGTAGGAGTACCGGATGATCTCAAGAAGCGCTTTATACAAAGGGTGTCCGATATTGGCTGTGACCACCCGAGCCCGCCCAACGTGTCGGTCCTCGACGTATCCGGCTGCGACCAAGCGGTCCACCTCACGCATAACCGTGGCAGGTGAGGTGTCCGCCGCTCTGGCGAGCGAGGTAATGGTGTGTTCACCCTGCCCCATAAAGATCTCGGCGAGAATCACTCCCTGCGTCTCGGAACGCAGGAAGGGGGCCAATGCCGAAGGCATCGTTTTCATAAAACGAACTATATCGTTCGTTTTATGAAAACATCAAGAAGTCATTGACAGGAGCTAACGCCCGACGGCGGCGCTCACCCCCGGTGGGCAGTCACCAAGGGATCGGGGTGCTCCGTGCGGGGGCCGGCCGCTGTTTCTACGGCAAGTCCATTCCGGATCCAGTATTCAATGCCGCCGATCATCTCCTTGACCGCATAGCCCAACTCCGCAAAGGCGAGTGCGGCGAACGTGCTGCCGTTGCATCCCGGACCCCAGGAGTAGACCACCACCTGCGAACCCGCAGGGACCAGCTGTGCCGCCAGCGACGGGATCTGGGCCGTGGGAATATGTACCGCTCCGGGAATATGTCCGTGGTCCCACGATGACTGGCGGCGGGTGTCCACCACTACGAAGGATCCGGCTGCAGCGTCGGCGACGTCCATCACGTCGATCTCGAACTGGAGCTTGGCCCGGAAATAGGCTGCCGGATCAACATTCATGCCAGCCTCGCCAACTTGGCCGAAGCCCGGCGCGAGCCCAGCTTGGCGGAGATCCGGAGGCTCGTCTCGGCCGCGAGCGGCCCCACCTCACGGACACGCTTGGCTGTCATCCGTGAGGAAAGGGAGGACACGGAGAGGGCAGCAACCACGTGGTCGTCGTGGCCGAAGATCGGCGCGGCCACGCAGCGCACTTCGGGTTCGTTCTCACGATCGTCAATGGAGTACCCCCGCCGCCGAATGGCCTCAAAATCAGCCCGGAGCAGCGAAGGATCAGTGATGGTCTTGTCCGTGAGCGGCACGAGGTTGCCCGCCAGGATCGGGCCCACCACTTCTTCCGGACTGAAGGCGAGCATGGCTTTGCCCACGGCAGTGCAGTAAGCAGGCATGGTGGCCCCCACCCGGGAGGCCATCCGAACGGTCGCTTCGTCTTCCACTTTGTCGAGGTACACAACATCCGCGCCGGAAAGAACCACCAGGTGGCACGTGGATTCCGTGGCACGCATGAGAGACCGCAACTCGGGGTTTGCGACGCTGCGCAAGTCCACCCTGTCCAGGTAGGACTGCCCCAGCCGCAGGCATCCATGGCCCAGGCGGAACTTGCCCGTTTCGTGGTCCCGCTCCAGCAGGTTCTCTTCCAGCAAGGGGGCGGCCAGGCGCAGCAGCGTGCTCTTGTTCAGCCCGGACAAGCGGGAAAGTTCAACAAGGGCCAGGCCATCCCCGTTGCCGGGCTCCTCCGCCACGACGGACAGCAGCGCCAACGCCTTTCGGAGGGATGCCGAGGAGTTCCGGGCATCCTTGCCTTCAATAGTCACTGGGTTCCTATCCGGGCCGCGGCGGCTTGCTCGGCCTCATAATCGCGTTTCCAGCCCTGGACACCCGGACGCTGTTGCCATGGGGCGGGACCGGTCAACGGCCGGTATTCCACGCCCATTGCTTCCAGTCGTGCGAGGTGCGCCCCCTTGAGGCGGGCCAGGAAATCATCGTAGTCCCGGTCCTCTGGCCGGGACCAGAAGACTTCGGCCGCCGCGCTGAGGCGGGGGAACGCGGCGAAATGCACGCGGCGTGGCGAATCGAGGTGTTCTGTCCAGATGTTCGCCTGGGCACCCAGCAGGCGCCCCGGCAGTTCATCGGCAGTGAGGCCCGGCAGTGGATCGAAGTCATAGACGTCCTGGAGCGAGGTCAGGAAACCCACGGGCACGGGCTCCTCATCACCCTCCGCTTGGCGGTGGTCGAGGTACAGCTTGTGCTCGGGACACATCACCACGTCGTAGCCCTTGCGGAGGGCGTCGATGCCGCCTTCGTATCCCCGCCAGGACGCCACGAGCGCACCGGCCGGCAGGCCGCCGTCGCCGATTTCGTCCCATACCGAGGTCGCGCGGCCGTGGCCGGCAAGGTGCAAAGCGAGCTGCCCAACGAACCAGCTGTGGAGCCCGGACACATCGTCCAGTCCCAGTTCGGTGGCCTTCGCCCGTGCCTGGTCGCTGCCTTGCCATTGGGTGAGGGGAACTTCGTCGCCACCCAGGCTGATCCACGGGGAGGGGAAGATCTCCACCACTTCGTCCAGCACGTTCCGGTAGAACCCCAGAGACGTTTCGGAGACCTCAAGGACAGTCTCATTGATGCCCCAACGCGTCCACACCTCCACAGGACCGTCGCCGGCACCGAGCTCGGGGTAGGCTGCAATCGCCGCTTGGCTATGCCCGGGAACGTCGATTTCCGGGATCACCGTGATGTGCCGTTCCGCTGCGAACGCCACGATCTCGCGGAGATCGTCCTTCGTGTAGAAGCCGCCGTGCGGGAGGCCGTCGAATTCACCCGCACGCCAGGATCCGCGCGACGATTCGCGCCTCCATGCCCCGACCTCCGTGAGCCTCGGATACCGGTCAATCTGGATCCTCCAGCCCTGATCGTCGGTCAGGTGGAGGTGCAGGACGTTGAGCTTGTGCATGGCCATGACCTCGATGAACCGCAGGACGTTGTCCTTGGGCATGAAGTGCCGAGCCACATCCAGCATGGTTCCCCGGTACGCGAAGCGCGGCTTGTCCTCCACAGCCACGCGCGGAACGGACCACTCCCCAGCAACAGCCGACTGCCTCAACGCCTCGGGACCCATCAACTGCAGGAGCGTTTGGGCCGCATGGAACGCGCCGGCGTCGCCACCCGCTGAAATCACGACGGCGTCGCCCACCTCCAGGCGGTAGGCGTCGGCGTCGAGCTCGGGGTCAAGCAGGAGACGCATGGTGGCCTCACCAGCCGCGGCTGGAAAGAGGTCCCAACCCGTCGCGGCGCCCAGGGCGCGGGCCAGCCAACGGCGAGTGGCACCCAGCGAAGGGTCGGCACCCAAGGTGGTACCGGCGTCGAGCGCTAACGAACCGGACTGCGCCGAGAAGGACCAAGGCGCTGGAACCAGGTTATGCACGGAAAGTCAGCCTTTCACCGCGCCGGCCAGGCCGGACACGAGCTTGCGTTGGACGGCGATGAAGAAGATCAGCACCGGAATGGTCATGATGACGGAGCCCGCCATGATGGCGCCCCAATCGTTTTGATCGGGCTTGAAGAAGGTCAACAAGGCCATGGGCAGTGTCTGGTTTTCCTGCGCCGAGATGATGAACGTCTTGGCGAAGAGGAAGTCGTTCCACGTGGAAATGAAGGAGAACACCGAACACGCCACCACGCCCGGCGCCACCAGCGGGAACAGGATGGACCGGACAAAGCGGAAGCTGCTGGCACCGTCAAGGCGCGCCGCCTCCTCGACCTCCACCGGAACGGCCGCCACGAACCCGCGCAGCATCCAGATCGCGAACGGAATGCTGAAGCCCACGTGCACCAGCACCAGCGAGCCCAACTGGTTCAGGCCCACCAACGGGATCGCCTCGCCTGCATTCCGGAGGAGGAAGAACAGCGGAATGGTGAGCGCCTCAACCGGGACCATCTGCGAAACCAGGATGATGATCAGCAGCTTGGTGCGCATCTTGAAGTTGTAGCGGGTGAGCGCGACGGCCGCGAGGAACGCCAGGACGGTGGACAGGACAACAACCACCAGGGCCACGATCACGCTGTTCAGGAAGTACTGGCCAAAATTGTTGACTCCCAGGACGCGCCCGAACGAATCCAGCGACGGCTCCAGCGTAAACGGCGCCGCGTCGCCGGCGTCGAGCGCTGTTTTGGGCTTCAGCGCGGACAGCACCATCCAGAACAGCGGGAAGGCAACGATCAGCGCGATCACGATTGCTGCGGCATCGGCACCAAAACGGCGCCTGCCGTTCTTGCGGAACTTCTGCGGGGCCTCCGCCGCTGCTTGCGGCGCAAGGGATGAAACGTCGACGGCGGTCACAGGGCTTCTCCTGTTCGCTTGAGGATACGGAGGTAGACGAGCGTGATGACCATGAGCAGGGCGGTCATGATCACGCCGAGCGCCGACCCCAGGCCATAAAGGCTCGCCGCGAATGCCTGCTGGTAGCCGTACACATTGAGCACCAGGTTCTGGCCCGCGATGCCACCGCCGTTGGTCATGATGTAGATCTGCGAGAAGATCTTGAAGTTCCAGATGATCGACTGGATGGTCACCACAATGACGATCGGGCGGAGCATCGGAAGCATGATGCTGCGGGCGATGCGCGGCATGGACGCGCCGTCGATCCTCGCGGCTTCGATGACCTCGGTGGGGATCGCCTGGATGCCCGCGTACACCGTGACCAGCACGAACGGGAACGAGCACCACACCACTTCGCTGGCTACCAGCCCGAAGCCGGACCACTTGTCATAGGTCCACGAGTAGCCCTGGAACTGCGTCAGCCCGATACCCACCAGCGTCTTGTTCACCAGGCCCAACGTGGGATCGAAGAGGAACAACCACACGGCGCTGCCCGTCACCGCCGGGGTAGCCCAGGCTCCGAGCGAAACCACGAACAGCATGGAACGGACCCACGGCCGCAGCCGGGTTGCCAGCACGGCCAGCGAGCTTCCCACCAACAGCGTGAACACCACGCACACGGCGGCAAAGAGGACGGTATTGCCCAGGACCGTCCAGAACTGCGGGTCCGCGAAGAGCTTCTGGTAGTTCTCCAGGCCGGTGAACTTCAGGGGTGCCTTGCCGCTGACCTGTGCCTGCCGGTAGTCGTACAAGGAGACGTTGACCAACTGGAAGATCGGGTAGCCGAGCAACGCAATCAGGACAATGAACGCCGGTGCCAGATAGAGCCACGGCTCAAGGCGCGCACGACGGCGGGAGGTGCGTGCCGTCGTCGTGCGTCCTATACGTGGGGTGCCTTGTGCCGGTTCCGGCCGCGCGGGAGCGAGGGCGGTCATGCTGCGCCTTTGCTGGGTGTCTGGATGCTCTGCATTACTTCGAACCGAAAGCCTTGTTCATGGCCGCGGCAGCATCGCTGGTGGCGGTATTGACGTCTGCCTTGCCCGTGACCACCTTCTGGTACATCCCAGTGAAGACACCCTGGGCGTCAATCGTGGACCAGGTTTCGGTGACCGGGACAAAGTTGGTTCCGGCGCGGAGGGTGTTGATGAAGGGTTCAACCTGCTTGTTGTTGTCCGCCACTGACTGCTGGACATCACTGAAAGTGGGCAGGTTGCCCATGGAATCGAACATCTTCTGCTGGTACTTCTTGCTGGCAAGCAGCTTCACGAAGTCGGCTGCCAGCGTGTGGTGCTTGCTGCTGTTGAAGACGCCCAGGTTGTTTCCGCCTGCGAAGGCCGGTGCGATGGAACCCGCGGTCTTGCCCGGAACAGGAACCACGGCGAACTTGTCCTTGATGGCGCTGGCTGCAACGGCCTTGTAGTTGAAGTCGCCGCCGATTGTCATGGCCGACTTGCCGGCGATGAACTGCTGGACGCTGGCGTTGCCCCCGAATTCCGCGCAAGTCTGGGCCGGGCAGATGTCATCCTTGAGGAGGCGGGTGTAGGCGGCCACGCCGTCGCGCGACTCCTTGGAATCCAGGCCTGAAACGAACGCTTCACCGTCCTTCGTGGCGATGGATCCGCCGTTGGCCCAGAGGTACGGCATGGCCGAGAACTGGGCGGCGCCACCAACGGACATGCCGAGCATATCCGGGTTGGCCGCACGGACAGCGCGGGCCACCGTTTCCACCTCGTCCAAGGTCTTGGGGACTTCAAGGCCCAGCTGCTGCAGGAGGTCCGTGCGGTAGTAGAGGGCGCGGACGCCGACGAACCACGGCACCCCGTAGTTCTTGCCGTCCACCTCGGTGGTGTCCAGGATCTTTCCGTCCAGGTCCTTGGACTCGTCCCAGGCCTTGATGTCCTCGGTGACATCGGCCAGGCCGCCGGACGCGACGTAGCTGGCAAGGTCCGTGTTGCCGAACTCGGCGACGTCCGGAGCGCTGGACGGATCGTTGAACGCCGCCTTGAACCGTTCGGCGCGGCTGTCCACGGGAATGTACTGGACGTCGATGGTGGCACCACTGTGTGCCGCTTCGAATTCCTTAACGGCTTCCTTGACCACGGCGGACTTGGGGTCCTGGTTGACCTCGGAGAACAGCCAGACGCGGACAGTGCCGGTCTCCTCGTCCGAGGTGGATGCTGCGTTGTTGGCGGTGGGCGGTGCGCAGGCGGAGAGTGCGATGGCTGCGAGCGCCACGGCCGCAGCGGTGCGTGCGAGTTTCAAAGTGTCCTCCAGGGTGTGGGTCCCGCGGGTGTTCCCCCGGCGCGGGTATGGAACCAAACACTATGAACGGGGGTGTGTGGGCGGAAGCACAATTGCCGAAAGGTTTGCAATGCAAAACAAGAAAGCGCATTTTTGGGTTTTTGGTCTATACCAGTGCGGGATATGTGGGGCTTGGTCCAGCCCAATTACCGGTCGTTGCGTTCCCGTCTCATTCACCGGATGAGCGCTTGGTAGAGTGAGCCATCACTTTGTACTGGCTGTTACCCATCAGCCTCTTTGGGGGACTCCGTGGATTCTGCACCTTCGCGTGCTTCGCGCGCGCATTTCAGGCGCTTCATCGCCGTCGTACTTTCCCTTGCCGCCGCAGCGCTGCTACTCGTCGCACCCGGCACACCAGCCTCGGCCGCCGACCCGCTGGTTTTCACCTTCACGCGTGCATCGCCGTTCACCGTGCAGGCAGGTCAACCGGTCATTTTCGACTTCACTGCGTCCAAGCCGGTTGACCGCGTGGAGATGGAAGTTTCCTTGTGGCTCAGGGAGACGCGGACCGCAACGGCCTCGTGGACGTCACAGACACCATCGACGTCCGGTTCCGTCATCCTGAACACTCCGGTGGACACGTGGCCGGACGGAGGTGTTCAGATTCAGACCATCCGGGTCGGTGTGCACGGATCGGATCCGGTAGCCTTTCGGCGCGACGGATCCTTCAGCGGTCCGGCGGTCGCCTTGGGGCCCTTCCACGAGCAGGACGTCCACGTTGAGAATCCCGCGCTCCCAAGGCAGGCCCCGACCTTCACCTCTTTCGAGGAGCCGAAGTCCCCTGCCGAACCCGGACAATCCGCAGCCGTGAAATTCTCGCTGGGACTTCCCGCCCAGCGGGTGGACCTTGAGTATTTGGACGAGTCTGGCATAACAGGTTTGTCACTCACATGGAGCGGCCCCGTCTCCGCGCAACCCGCTTCCGGCGTCGCAACAGCACCCATTACTTCAGCCGCCTACAACGGCCGCTACAAGCTGAACCGGGCAACAGTTACCTATCTCGGCGGGTTGACGGCTGTTTACCACCGCGACGGCAAGTACGAAGGACTCCTGGACCCGAACCCTGGCGATCGCGTACCGCTGGAAGAAGGCGACTTCTCAGTGCGCAACGTCCAAGCGATCCTCAAACCGGTGGAGTTCCCCTCCGGCGTAAAGATCGCCACCGACTACGGCCTGGAGACATTACCGGTGGCCGACGTCGGGGCGATGTCTCCATCCGATGCCCGACTCGAATACCAGTGGTTCATGGATGGCGCTCCAGTCGATGGAGCCACCTCCAAATCCCTCGATGCAACCATCGGCGGCAAGGTCCTGACCGTCCGCGTCACGGCCCACGCCAAAGGCTACGTCCCAACCACGGTAACCTCGGACCCCATCGGACCAATGCCGCGGCGCCTCAACACCCACTTCATGTCGGTGACGGGAAATGCGGTCCTCGGCGGACAGGTGTACCCCACATGGGCCGCCCCGCCATGGGTCCTTCCCGAAGGTGGAACACCCACGTACACGTACGCGTGGAAACGCGATGGCACGGCCATTCCAGGCGAGGTCAACGCCATACACACGGTCACGGCCGCCGACATGGGGCATACGCTCACAGTCGAACTCAACATCATGTACGAACCCTTGACGCAAACGACGTTGACGGCCGATGTTCCGATCCCGCACAGACAACGAGGCCTCGGCTTTAACGCTGACGGCACCGCAGACGTCTTTGCGCGGACGGCGTCCGGAGATCTGCTCCTGTACCCCGGCAACGGCAAGGGCGGCTGGCTACCAGCGCAAACCATCGGTCACGGCTGGGGCATTTTCGATATCCTGCTTGCCCCGGGCGATTTCGACGGCGACGGCGCCACGGACGTGATCGGCCGGGACCGTTCGGGCCGCCTGTTCCTCTACTCCGGAAACGGACACGGCGGCTGGAAAGGCAGCCGCCAGATCGGGCAGGGGTGGCAGAGCTTCAAGGAGATTGTGGCCCCTGGCGACTTCAATCGGGACGGCTCCCACGATCTCCTCGCAAGGGACAGTGCCGACCGCTTGATTCTTTACCCAGGCGACGGCCGCGGAGGGTGGAAAACCCCCGTCACCGTCGGTTGGGGCTGGGGTGGATACTCGAGGCTTATCGCTCCGGGCTGGTGGACCGGTTACCACGAATCGAACATCCTGGGACAGACCACATCCGGCGAGCTTAAACTGTGGGCCGGGATCGACACAGGCTTCTTTGACTTCCGAACCACCGTCGGCTCGGGCTGGAACAGTGTTGCCACAGTGGGTGGACCGGGCGACTTCAACGGCGACGGAAGCCCGGACGTCTTCGGAATCAGCCCCGGCGGGACCATGACCATGTACTGGGGAAACGGCACAGGAATCAACGGCTGCGGCCTCGATTGCGGCTTCTGGAAGGGGCAGACAGTGGTGGGCTGGGGCTGGGGCGGCTTTACGGCAGTGTTCTAGCAGTCACTGCCCCGCACTTTGGACTGCTCGAAGGCACGTCATTCCGGTTGACAGGAATGACGTGCCTTTTCACATTTGACGAATACCCCCTGGGGGTACTTGAGCTAATACCCCCAGAGGGTATACATTGGCACCATGAGCACGGTAGACCTGAACCACGGGAGCCCGGACCTGCCGACCATTGAGGTCGAGTTGGAGACGGCCACCCCGCACGGCTATACCAGCAACAAAGACGCATACCTCCGCCGCCTGAAACGGATCGAAGGCCAAGTCCGCGGCATTGCCCGGATGGTGGAGGAAGACAAATACTGCATCGACATCCTCACGCAGGTGGCTGCGGCCACCAAGGCGCTGCACGCCGTAAGCCTGGGCCTCGTTGAGGAACACATCGGCCACTGCGTCGTCGGTGCCGCCTCCGAGCCTGATCCGGATGCGCGCGCCGAACAGATCGACGCCAAGGTGAAGGAGGCCACCGATGCCATCGGGCGCCTGCTGCGGTAATCCCTCAAGCACACACCATGCAATTCAACTCACCACCAAGGAGCGCATCATGAGCCAGACCATCACCACCAACGTCAACGTTTCCGGAATGACCTGTGGGCACTGCATCTCCAGCGTGAGCGAAGAACTTGAAGCCCTCAGCGGCGTCGAAGAGGTCTCAGTGGACCTCAACCCCGGGGGCCTGTCCACGGTGACCATCACCTCCACCAGCGAGCTTTCGCCGTCGGAAATCGGCGAGGCCGTCGCAGAAGCAGGCTACGTGGTGGTAGCCAACCAAGCCTAGGAGTTCCTTTGACCAACCAGGAGATCTTCAACCAGCCCGAAACCCGGGTGGTTGAGCTGGACATCGAGGGCATGACCTGCGCCTCATGTGTCCAACGCGTAGAACGGAAGCTCGGCAAGCTTGAAGGCGTCGAGGCAACCGTCAACCTTCCCCTGGAATCAGCCCATGTCACCGTCCCGTCGACCGTCTCGGATCAACAACTCGTAGACACGGTCAACGCCACGGGCTACAAGGCCACAGTCCGCCAAACCCCCACACATACCCATCATGGCGATGACAGCGTAGCTGGCGGCGTGCAGCAGCATGCGTCCAAGCGAGGCACCAGCGAACATGCAGAGCATGTCTCCCACGGCTCCGACTCCGGCACACACGAAAACCACATGGACCATGGTCCCGCCGCCTCAACCCTGCGTCCACGATTGATCCTGGCAGCCATCCTCACGGTCCCCGTTTTCGCCATCTCGATGATTCCCGCCCTCCAGTTCCCCAACTGGGGCTGGGTTGCTGCCGCGCTGGCACTACCCGTCGTGACCTGGGCTGCGTGGCCTTTCCACCGTGCCGCGGCCATCAACTCATGCCACTTTGCGTCCACCATGGACACCCTGGTCTCCATCGGCGTGATCGCTGCCTACGTGTACTCCGCCTGGCAGTTGTTCGCTGACCCACGCATGACGGAGCACCCGGGCATGGAGGGCATGTCCGGCGGTCTCTACTTCGAAGTCGCCGCTGTGGTCACCACGTTCCTTCTTCTCGGCCGCTATCTCGAGGCGAACGCCAAGGCCAAGGCCGGCAACGCCCTTAAGGCTCTGCTGAATCTCGGCGCCAAGGATGCCACGATCCTCATCGATGGGCGGGAACAGAAGATACCGGCAGAGCAACTTCTCGTTGACGACGTCTTCGTGGTCCGCCCGGGCGAGAAGATCGCTACCGACGGCGTGGTCAAGGACGGCGCATCCGCCGTCGACGCTTCGCTCGTCACCGGGGAGTCGGTTCCTGTCGAGGTCGGGCCGGGAAGCCTGGTGACGGGTGCAACGATCAACACCTCAGGCCGCTTGCTGGTCCGGGCCACCAGGGTGGGTGCTGACACCACACTCGCCCAGATGGGCCGCCTTGTCAGCCAGGCTCAGACCGGCAAAGCACCTATCGCCCGCTTGGCGGACCGGATCAGTGCCGTCTTCGTACCGATCGTCCTGTTGATCGCCTTCATTACCTTCGTGCTGTGGCTGTTCTTTTCCGGCGATCTCAACGCATCCTTCACGGCAGCCGTGGCGGTCCTGGTAATCGCCTGCCCCTGCGCCCTCGGCTTGGCAACGCCGGTGGGACTCCTCACTGGCACCGGCCGCGGAGCGCAGTTGGGCATCCTCATCAAGGGTCCGCAGGTCCTGGAGGACACCCGCCACGTGGATACGATCCTTCTGGACAAGACCGGAACGGTCACCAGCGGCAAATTGGCCGTCGATCACACGGTCCCACTCAACGGGCACACAGCCGCAGATGTCCTCACGCTGGCCGGTGCCGTTGAGGCCGCATCGGAGCACCCCATCGCGCATGCCATTGCGGCAGCGGCCAAGGACTCAATGCCCGACGCCGGCACCTTGCCACCCGTGGCGGACTTCAGGTCAGCGCCGGGCGGCGGGGTAACAGGTTCCGTGGCGCTCGACGGCACCACCAGGACCGTAGTGGTTGGTCGTTCAGCTTGGCTCGAAGAGAACGGAGTCGCGCTCGATGCCTCGCACCGGGCCGCACTGGAGGAAGAGGAAAACAGTGGCGCAACGGCCATCTGGGTAGCCGTGGACGGTCAACCCGCCGGGATCGTCAGCCTGAGCGACACCATCAAGCCCGGATCAGCCGCGGCAATCACCCGACTGAAAGAACTGGGCATCCGTCCCCTGCTCCTGACTGGCGACAATGCCGCCGTCGCCGCGCAGGTTGCTGCCGCCGTCGGAATTTCGGCGGAAGACGTCTTCGCCGGCGTCTTGCCGGAGGGCAAAGTCGAGGCTGTACGGAAACTGCAGGGGAAGGGCGCTACGGTGGCCATGGCCGGAGACGGCGTGAATGACGCCGCAGCCTTGGCGCAGTCAGACCTTGGAATCGCCATGGGTTCAGGCACGGACGTCGCGATCGAAGCCTCCGACCTCACCGTCATGGGCAGCGACTTGAACCAACTGGTGCAGGCCATCGAACTGTCCCGTAAGACGCTGTCCACCATCAAGACCAACCTGTTTTGGGCGTTTTTCTACAACGCGATCGGGATCCCTGTCGCAGCCCTGGGCCTGCTCAACCCAATGATCGCGGGCGCAGCGATGGCGGCGAGCTCGGTGCTGGTCGTCGCCAACTCGCTGAGGCTCCGCTCCTTCGGAACGTAAACCCAACTAAGTAGCAGCAGATGCCGTTATGAACCTTCAGAACGGCATCTGCTGCTACCTACTTTTGCGCAAAGACCCGAGCTACGCCGTCCCGAACCGGACAGCGGCCCGGGCCTTCGCCTTGGCAGCTTCCTCATCACGGTTCTTCGCGGGAGCATGGCTCACCAACGAATCCAGCAAATGCTGCGTGATGTGGGCGATCTCGTGAACCGCTTCGGCGAAGGCTTCCTCGTTTGCCTTGGACGGCTTGGTGGCTCCACTGATCTTGCGCACGTACTGCAGCGCGGCAGCCTCCACTTCAGCAGAGGTGGCACGGGGTTCGAAGTTATGCAGGGTCCTGATGTTGCGGCACATAAACCCATGCTAACTATGGGCAGTCCTGCATGGGGAGGGGTGCCCATCGACGGTCTTTGGAATCCCGGGATAGGTTTTAGTCATGGATCTTCCGGATGAGCCGGAGGCCGCTGGGGATGCCGAAGAGCTCGGGTCCGAAAAATGAAGGAGATATCTCATGGCTATTTGGGGTGCAGACGTTGATCAGCTTCGCCAGCTCGGTAACAAGCTGAAGGCCGGTGCCGAGACCATCGAGCAGCAGCGCTCTCAGCTGAAGGGTGCCCTGGACGGCACCGACTGGAAGGGCCCGGACGCTGACAAGTTCCGCAGCGAGTGGGACAGCCAGCACGCTTCCAGCCTCAAGAAGGTTGCTGACGCTCTTCGCGACGCCGGTTCCCGCGCGACGAAGAACGCTGAGCAGCAGCAGCAGGCTTCCAACTAAGACAGTTGGGAATGGCCCGGACGCTACGGCGTCCGGGCCATTCGCCTTCTAAGTGCCCCTTGTGAGGCCCGCTCCGCGTTCCATTCGCGCGAAATAACGCGCAGAGCGGGCCTCGCAACGCGTTAGTAGCGCGGTGATTCGGCAACTGTCGTCTGGGCAACCGGCGCTTCGGCGGCCGACGTCTGGGCAACCGGCCCCGAAGGGACGGGTTCGACGTCGTTCGCGTGGTCCAAAACCCGACCCGCACCGGCATCCGCACCGCGACGATCGCCGCGCAACTCATCCACGCGGACCAGGACCACGCCGCCGACAATCAGCACGCCGCCCATCAACTGGATCGGTCCGGGCAGTTCGCCGAGCAGGAGCCAAGCCCACAAGACCGCAAACAACACCTCGGTCAGCGAAACAAACGAGGCCACCTTGGATCCGAGGCTTCGCGCAGCCATGATCCCCGAAACGTATGCGAGCACGGTCGCAAGAATAATCAGCCCCGCAGCGGAGACCCACCACGGCGTGGTCCATGGACCCAGCGACGTGTTTGCCGTGCTGAACGTCATCGGCAGCAGACCCACAAGACCCACCAGCCACATCACCACTGCGCCCACCACCAGACCGCCCGAAGCCAGGACCAGCGGAGGCAGGGTCTCGTTTTCCTTGGCCGTGATGAAGAAGTAGATCACCAGGCAGACAGCTGCGGCCATACCCCACAGCACGCCGATGAAGTCCACTTTGACGGAGCCGGTAAGGTCCAGCACCAGCACCAGTCCGCCCAGCGACAGCAAGGCCCCAATGGACGTGAGCGCCCGGGGCCGGCGGCGGCTTGAGATCCACAGCCACAGGACGATCATCACGGGAGCCAGGTACTCCAGCAGAAGCGCAACGCCCACGGACAGACGTGCCACCGCGTTGAAGTAGAAAAGTTGGCAGCCGGCCACTCCGATGAGGCCGAACAGCAGAATGGTCAGCCAGTTGTCTTTAAGTTGGTGCCAGCGGCCGCGAAGAACCACGACGGCGGGAATCGCCAAAATGAGCGCAGCACCGGAGAGCCGCACGGCAACCGCAGCGCCTGGTGACCAGCCAGTTTCCAGCATCGACTTCGCGAAAGAGCCTGATGTGCCGAAAACCGCGGAGGACAGTACGGCGATGCCGAGTCCCGATGCCAGGAATCCTTTTGCATCAGCCATCGTCTTTGTTGCTGACACAGCAGCCTCCTGTCAGGAGTAAAGTGGGCTTATGGTCATGACAGTACTCCCGAAAGATGTAAGGAGTCAAAGTGCTTTTTGCGCCTGACACCGAGGTTGCGCTACGCAGCGTCGTCAATCTGATCAATACCGCCGCCAACGGCGATGAATCGTTGGCGGCCTTGGAAGATCTCGATGCCTTCCTCAAAACCGAGGGCTTCTCCGGATCACGGACCAAAACCGCCGCAGAACTACGCAGCGTCAGGCGCCTCCGCAGCGAACTGGCTGCGCTCTGGACAGCCGATGAGGACACCGCGGCGAAGTCCGTCAACAAGCTCTTGTCCGACGCCAAAGCCCTGCCCCAGCTGGTCAAGCACGACCAGTGGGATTGGCATCTGCACGCCACCACGCAGGAGGCCCCCTTGGCAGACCGCATGGGCACCGAAGCCGCGATGGCCGTCATCGATGTGATCCGCAGCAAGGAAATGGACCGCATGCGCGTATGCGCCGCAGAAGACTGCGATGCGGTGGTCCTGGACCTCAGCCGCAACCGCTCCAAGCTCTACTGCGACACCGGCAACTGCGCCAACCGGGCCCACGTCGCGGCGTACCGGGCAAGGAAAGCCGCGGAGGGCGATTAAACAAAAGCGCTCCCCCACCCAAAGTGGAGAAGCGCTGGGAGTCAGTGTCCGCCGTCGTGCGTTTCAGGCCCGTCCGGCGAGTCCGGCGACGCGTGACCGCCGTGCGGCCGCTTGGAGCTGAGGTTGACGCCGGATCCCTTGCCCAGGTGTTCGGCGTTTTCCTTGTAGCTCATGGAAAGCATGGCCGCCACCACGAGGCTCACGATGAACGCGATGCCCGCGCCCGTGAAAGCCAGGTCGAAGCGGGGCGAGTGCGCGCTGCCGCCGGATGCGAAGATCAGCACGGCAAAGAACGCGAGGACGGCGAAGAACGCGGAGAAAACGAGCGGTCCCTTGACCGAGGTCCGCATCTTGCGCGGTTCTCCTGGTGTCTGGTCTGCCACGGTCATTCCTCCAATGATGGCGGGCCTGTTCGGCTCCCCGCCGGTTTCAAAAGTTCTACAACGAGTAGAACGTCCAACTACTAGTTTACGGCCTCAGGCGAAGCACCGGGCACAGAGGCCGGCGAAGCAGTCCGGGCCTCGTGACGCAACGTCAGGCCGGACAAGATCCACAGCACCCCGGTGATGATGGCACCGCCGCCGGCAACACCCAGCAGTGCATGCGCGCCAAGGGGAATGAAGAATGGCAGCGCGATGGCCGTACCCACCGAGATGACACCGGAAATGAGCCAGTCCCGGGCGAGCCCGTCGCGCTTAAGGACGCCCCGGGTCACTTCGGAAGCGCCCAGGACAAGCAACGCCACAACAGCCGAGAGCGCCACTCCGGCATCCGACTGGGTCACCAGCGCCACTATGCCGCCCAAGCCAACAACTGCCGGAACGAACACCGGCAAAGCGCGCCACATCCAGATTGAGGCAGCTGTTGCCAGGAGGTAGAGGCCCACCGCCCAGGCAAGCACCTCAACCGAAGGGCTGCTCCAGAACGCCGTGACCACCCCAAACACCAGCGCCACCGCAGCGCGGATCAGCACGGGTTTCCAGAGATCGGCCACGGAGGCGGAAGGAGTCTGGGCGGATTCAGCTGGGAGAGTCACGCATACAGTTTAGTGCGAACCCAGTACCATCCACCGATCGGTCCGCGCCCGCAGCCCCAGGGTCACCCCGCGCGCCAACATGTAGCCCAACGCAAACGCGAGCCACAACCACACCAGCCCCGCCGCGCCGTCGGGCTTTGTCAGGTGGACCGCCGCCAGCAGCGGAAGGTAGACGGCAAGATTCACGACGCCGGCAATCGCCAGGTAGCGCGCGTCACCGGCGCCGATGAGGACGCCGTCGAGGACAAAGACGTAGCCGGCCAGCGGCTGTCCGACGGCCAGTACCCAGAGGGCAACGGTCAGCGCGGCATGAACGCCGGAGTCGGAGGTGAAGATATAGCCGGCCCACGGAGCCGCGACAGCCAGCAGGACACCCGTGACGACCCCGAATCCGAGACCCCAACGGGCCATGGTCCGGGTCAGTTCGCGTGCCCGCTGGGCATTCCTGGCCCCGAGTTCCTTGCCAATCAAGGCCTGCGCAGCAATCGCGAGGGCGTCCAACGCGAAAGCCAGGAAGGAGAAGATGGTCATGGCCAATTGATGTGCCGCGAGGTTGACGGCTCCCTGCGCGGTGACCACCACGACCGTTGCCAGGATGGCCAGGCGGAGGCTGAGCGTGCGGAGCATGAGCCACGAACCAACCTTGGTCATGGCCCGAATTCCGTGCCAGTCCGGTCTGAGGGATACCCCGTGGTTCCGCGCGTTGCGGCCCACCATCACCAAATACACGGCGGCCATGGCCCATTGGGCGATGCTGGTGCCGATCGCCGAACCGGCCACGGACAGATGCAGGCCGTAGACCAGGAACCAGTTGAGGGCAATGTTCAGGGCAAATCCGGCGGTGGCCACGAGCAAGGGGGTTCGGGTGTCCTGCAGCCCCCTGAGTACTCCGGTGCCGGCGAAAACCAGGAGCATCGCGGCCAACCCGGGCATGGACCAGCGGAGGTAATCCACCGCGAAGCCCTGCACGTCACCGCTTGCGCCCATGAAAGCAACCAGGGGCTCGGCAAAGATGAACCCCACGATTGCGAGGGCCACACCCAGCAGCAAAGCCAGCCATACGCCGTCGCGCCCGGCCGCCAAAGCCTTGCCCAGCCTGCCGTCACCGATCGCGCGGGCGACTGCCGGCGTCGTCGAATATGCCAGGAAGACCATCAACCCAACCGCGGTGTGCAGCACGGTGGAGGCCAGCCCCACGCCGGCGAGCTGGTCTACGCCGAGGTGCCCGACGATTGCCGAGTCGGCCAGCAGGAACAGCGGCTCGGCAATGAGCGCACCGAAGGCGGGGACAGCGAGCCGCAGGATCTCGCGGGCGTTGGAACGGGTGGGGGCGGTTGTGGTTTCAGGCACTAAACAAGGGTAGTCCGCCCGCGGAAGGGTATGTTTGGGCCGTGTCACACGAGCAACCCATCACCGTTTCCGTTGCCCGCACCATCCTCCCCGGATACACGCGCCAGGCCAACGCGTGGGCGCACGCCGGCCAGGAACTGGCCCGTGAATGGCCGGGCTACCTGGGCTCGGGGTGGATCCGCAACGGGGCCGATTCCAACGAGTGGCACATGCTCTACCGCTTCGCCGACGCTACGTCACTGCAAGGCTGGGAGAAGTCCGAGGAGCGCCGATGGTGGATCGACAGCGCCAGGGACATGATGGAGACCACCCGCGTGGAGCGGCACACGGGAATTGAGGGCTGGTTTTCGCAGCCGGGCGACGTGTCCCTGGTGGTTCCGGAGATGGTGGTGCCGCCGCGCTGGAAGCAGGCCGTCAGCATCTTCCTGCCCTTCTTCCCGCTCAGCCTGCTGGCCAATTTCCTGCTCCACCCGCTGACGCAGGAGTGGCCGCTGGTGGTTCAGGTGCTGCTCAACATCGTGATCCTCACGCCGTTGATGACCTACGTTTTCCTGCCGGTCACCACGCGGCTGCTGCAGCCGTGGTTGCAAAAGCCGCGTGGGAAGCGTCACTAAACTACTTAAATAGTTGACTCTTCAACTTATCTTCGGAAGGGTTGAAGCATGAACAAGTCCACCTTGACCACCACAGCCCTGACCATCCTGCGCGTTGTTGCAGGATTTCTCTTCGCCGCGCACGGTTGGCAGAAGTTCAACGAATTCACCATCGCCGGCACGCAGGCATCGTTTGCGCAGATGGGAGTGCCCGGTGCTTCTATAGTCGCGCCGGTTGTCGCAACCCTCGAACTCGTGGGTGGCATCGCCTTGATCCTGGGCCTGCTGACCCGCGTATTCGGCGCCCTCCTGGCCATCAACATGCTCGGCGCGCTCTTCCTGGTCCATGCGCCGGCAGGCGTCTTTGTGGGCAACGGCGGATACGAGCTCGTCCTGCTGTTCGCCGGAGCAGCACTGGCCCTGGCTTTGGCCGGCGCAGGCAAGATCTCGGCCGACAACGCCCTCTTCGCCCGCCAAGGATCCAAGCTCCGCGTCCTGGCATAAGCCCCACCCACCCCCGACGCTCTCTCACCAAACGCCCCCTTCAGCCCGATGCTCTCTCACTTCCCTGACGAAAGTGAGAGAGCATCGGCGTCAAAGAGGCGTTTGGTGAGAGAGGATCGGCAGCAAGGGGGCGGTACGTGAGAGAGCGTCGTTAGCCTTCGACGCCGGTGAGCTCGTTCGGTATGTGCTCGAGCTGCGCGGACTTCCGCACCTCACCCGACTCCAGGTCCACCGCATGAATGGTGCGGGTGGCAGGTTCGGTGACGAACGCCGTCGAGCCTTGCACGAACAGCGTAGGCCGCGGGTCCTGCCACACCTCCGACTCTTTCCACGCGGCCACTACGGGAATGTTCTTTTCCACGGCACCGGTCAGCGGGTTGATGACGCGAAGACCACCGTCGGTGCCTAGCACCAGGGCTTCGCCGGAAGGTCCGCGCCCCAGCGAGCGGAACGAGTAGCTGGTTCCCAGGTCCACGAGCTGCAGCTTGGCAGTTTCGGTGTTCACCAACGAGATCCGCGTGGGACGCTCCAGCTTGGCCGCCTTGTCCACCTTGTAGTCACCCAGTATCACGGGCGATTCCTCCGAGCCCGCCTGGTTTCCCATGCGGCCGTACGCATCGGGACTGGCAACCTTCGTGATGGCACCATCCTTGTAAATCAACATTCCATTCGTGCAACCGACCACCACGGCCTCGCCGGCAGCGACGGCTTCCCCATGAACGCCCGGGCATTCTTCGTTCCGCAACACTTCCTTGCGCTCCTTCCCGGCGGAGAGGATTGCAATGCCGGTGCGACTCTCTTCATTTCCAAGCGTCACCAGCAGCTTGCCGTCTTCAAGTTCGACGGCCACACCATGATGCGCTTCGGGCGTGGTGTAAACCTCGGTTGCGGGGAGGGCCGTCGCCTTAGCGAGATCGGCCGACGTAAAACTATCGACTTTTCCGGAGCCATCGCTGAACAGCACGGTCTTGCCCGCGTGCCGGACCACGTGCCCGGCCTTGTTGGCATCAAAGGCCAGCCCGGTCAGAGCGGGATTGGAAACGTAGTGATGGCTGTGGTCGCCGTGCGGTTCCGACCAGGATCCGGGATCGAACACCTTGAAGGCATCGCCCGTGGAAACGAGGACGTGACGACCGTCCCCGGCGGGATTCAGTCGGTTGAATCCCTCGAGCGGCACATCGCCGCCCACCACGTCCAGTGACTTGGCGTCCAGCACCGCCATGCCGCCGTCGTACGTGTAAACAAGGCGAGGCGTGGGTGCACTGGCCTCCTTTGCTGCGGCGGCGCTGGACGACGGCGCCGATGCGGCCTGGTTGCCGGGTGCAGCGCAGGCAGTCAGCAGCATGGCGGTAAGCCCGACGGCGGCAAGCGCCTTGGCGGGGACGCGAGGGCTATGTGGGGGCATGGGGAAGGAGGGCGCGTTTCGTGACATGGCTTAAATGATATTGATTCTCATTTAGAGAGCAAATCAGGTCCACAGGTCGATTCATGGCCTTCGGTGCATATATCCCTGCGTCCGGCCCATGCGACAGCAAACCGGCGACTTACTCACGTAACAGAAACATGGCGCCCGTAAACTGCCAGCATGAGCGATTCCCCCGCGAATTCCGTGACCCTCCGCTTCCTTGCAGCCCCCATGGACGTGGGCCACAGCGGCTCCGTCGACGCCGGCACCGTCCTGGAATGGGTGGACAAAGCCGCCTACGCGGCGGCCGTTGGTTGGGCAAAGTCCTACTGCGTCACGGCCTACGTGGGAAACATCCATTTCGCGGATCCCGTGAACAGCGGAGACATGGTGGAGGTCACGTCCACCATCGTCTACACCGGCCGTTCGTCGATGCACATCCATACCGTCGTTAGCTCGCGCGATCCCAAGGGCGGGCCGGAAAACATGCACAGCCAGTGCATGGTGATCTTCGTGGCCGTCGGGCCGGACGGCAAGCCCATCCCGGTCCCCCAGTTCGAGCCCGCCACCCCGGCCGAGATCGAAGCCCGGGAACATGCTCTCGCGCGCATAGAAGTGCGCGAACAGATCGTCAACGCCATGAACGCTCAGGAATATACCGACGCCGGCACCGCCGAGCGCGTGACGCTGCGGTTCATGGCGTCCCCCACGGACGTCAACTGGGGTGGCAAAGTCCATGGCGGCATCGTCATGAAGTGGATCGACGAGGCTGCCTACGTCTGCGCCTCACGGTACTGCGGCAAGGACACCGTCGCGGTTTTCTCCGGCGGCGTACGCTTCTACCGGCCGTTGTTGATCGGTCACGTGGTGGAGGTGGAAGCCCGCCTCGTCTACACCGGAGCCAAAGGCATGCACATCGCCGTCCACGTCCGCTCTGGTGACCCGAAGACCCGTGAGATGAACCTGACAACCTACTGCCTCACGGTGATGGTTGCACGCGACGACTCAGGAACCGCTGTTCCGATCCCTGAGTGGGTACCGGTTTCCGATGAAGACAAGCAGCTTCATTCCCACGCCCGCGAACTCCTGGAGATCCGGGGACGCGCACCTGGAAACCGCCTGCCGGACCACCTCTTGAAGGCCGCCGGAAACTGATCCACTTCGGCTCTGCCGAGAATCTTCCACAATCAGCAACACGATCAACCAATGCGTCCCACTGAGACTATGCAGGAAAGCAGCAGCATGCAGTTGGGAAGCAAGCATTGCACAACGACAAAGTTGATCTCGTTCTGGGATATGTGGCCAAGGGCTTGGGCGTCAGAATCGTGGGCGCCCCGGGGAGCGGTAAGACCAGTCTCGTAAGGTCCCTCGTGGCCCGGCTCGAAGAAGACGGCGTTGAGGTCTTCTCCATGTTCGGCACTCCCGCGCTGGCTTCCGTACCTTTCGCAGGTGTTTTGTCCTTGGGCTTGGACCTGCGCTCCCGAACCATCGGAGTCTTGGGCGTCGCTGACTTTCTTTCGGCCCAATTGGCACGTACGGAAGCCCACGTGATGGTGATTGACGACCTGGAGAACCTCGACCGGGAGTCACTGGCGGTGGTGAACATCCTTCGGACGCGTGCCAACGTGCCCCTGGTCATCACCGTGGATGACCATCCATTCCAGCCCAAAACACCCGCCGCTACTCTGGCAAGCCTTCCAGAAGCCTCAGTCTCACTGGCTCCACTGGGATATGCACAGATCAACAAGCTCATAGTGAAGGCTCTTGGAGCGCCGGCCGATGTGGATGTCGCGGCACAAATTCTGACCAAATCCGGCGGTAACTTGCGGCTGGCCGTCCGAATTATCGAAAGCTCCGTCCTCAGCGAAGGCTTGTTTCTCAACGACGGCCGCTGGTGCATGAGCGGTGCCGGGTTGATGAACGAACATCTGTACGGCACGATCGAAGCCCTGCTGCAGGGTTTGCAGGCGGACGGGATCCGGGCACTCCACAAGATTTCGCTGCGCGGACCAACGCCCGTCAGCCAACTGGTTGAGACGGTCGGGGAAGACGTGCTGGACAATCTGGAAGTTGGCGGGTGGATCTCAGTACTGACCGGCTCAGACGGCTCCACCTTGGCCACTGTCTTCCCGCCGATCCTGGACGACTACCTCAGAGTCCGCTCGATTGAGTCCCGGAGGATCCTCCAAAGCACAACGACCGGAACCGTCCGCCCGGTCACACGCCCACTGACTGAGGCAATGAACAACCCCCTGTCCGCGGCCGTCTCCGCCCTGCACGAGGAAATGAACAGCAGCCAGGCCGCCACAACGCGCTTTTTCCAGCAGCGCTTGGAGGCCCTGGAGCAAGACCATCGCCTTGCCTGGGAGCGTCATCGCAGCCTGGCCAACGCAGTGCGGCTCCTCGCCATCTATTGGGGAGCACCGGTGGATCCCGAGCGCATCCAGCGGGTCTTCAGCCGGACCGACACGGTAGACGGCACCCCTGGCGAGCTCCTGTTCTTCACAATGACCCACGCTTGGTGGACTTACACGGCGAAGGGTGACTTTAAGGGAGCCGTGGCAATAGTCCGGACGCTGGCGTCACAGGAACCCCATCTGCGCCCGGCAGCCGAAGCGTTCACTGACTTTCTCAAGTCGTCCTGCGGCAAGGAAAGCACGGTGACCGCCCCAGCTCCGGAACCGGGATCGCAAGGGGGCGCCTTTGCCATCATCAAAGGAATCCTGGAGTTGTACCGGCTCAATCCTGGCGGAGCTCTGACCGGTCTCGCTGCTGTTGAAATCCCGGAGGAACTCCAGCGCTTTGGATCCTTCGTCCGCGGAATGGCCCTGTTCGCGGGCGGGCGTGCCGAGGAATCCTTGGTCCTGGCCTTGGAGTTGCGGCAGAAGGCCCTGCAGGACATCGACCAGTTTGCTTTGGTCGGCCAAAGCTATATCGCGGCGCTGTCCTTGCTTCACCGCGGCCTCTTCGATGAGGCCGAGTACGTCATGGGGCGGGCCTTCTCCTTGGGCACGCCAGGACCTCTGGTTGGCGCCTTGCACGGCGCCATGCTGCGTTTGTGCTCCTTGCGCGGATTTGATGCCGGAAGCCCCTCTGGAAACCATTCAAAAGCACTCGACGTCGGCCCCCTCCCCGGAACAGGCACTGGCCTGCAGGACCTGGCCTCAAGCCGGCCCGCCAGCGCAAAGTCCTTCGACCAGCGGGCCAGCCGTCTCGTGTCAAAATCCCTGGGCCGCGGCTTCGTCCTCGAAGCCATGCACACTGCCGTTTTTGCCCTTGGCCTCCTACCCGGGCCACGAGTCAGGAACCTGCTCCAGAGCGTCCTCGCAGACCGCGGCATCGCCGCCCATGACCAGTTCCTGGCCATCGCCGATGCTGCGATCCAAGGCGAACTGGCGAGGCTCAAACATCTGCTGGACACCTACGTGCCGGACGGGGACAGCTACCAAATCTCCATGCTTCTGCGCGGATCGGAGCAGCGGTGGCAGCTGAGCGGGGAACCCTGCCTGGCGAGCGAAATCGCCCGGGCGGCGAAGGATTTCAGGACGCGGTGCCGGCCGACCGGGACCCTCATCAACTTCAAGTCCGAACCGCCGGGTTCTTCCCTCACATTGCGGGAGATCGAGGTGGCGCTGCTCGCGGGCCAGCAAAGCAACCAGGAAATCGCCGAGCACTTCGGGATCAGCGTCCGCACCGTGGAAAGCCACATCTCCAACGCTTTACGGAAGACGGACACCACAACACGGAAGCAGCTCGCAGACCTGATCCAGGGAGCGCCAAAAGCGGTCCTTGCGGGTGCTTTCGGAGGTTATCCATATCAAGACACAATCCGGCTCGACGCCGTACTGGAAGGTTAGGACCCAGCCATGACAAACCCCGTTGAATCCCACTGGGCCAATTTCCGCTTGCACAAGCGGCGCGCGGCCGGAGAACGGACGCACCTTCGGGTCATCAGCCACAACCGTCAATTCACTTCGCTTGTCCATTGGGCCACGGCCTCGCTGCAGTTCCGCATGTCGGGAAGTGTCGCCGTGGCGGACGGCGCGATGCCGGAGCTGGAAGAGAGTGTCAGCGACCTTGTTCGGGCCGGCAAACGGGTGCTGGTCTACGGCGGCGTCCTGCACAGTTCCCGGGTCTTGGGGCTCATGGACCTGGGCGTGCGCGGATATGTACCGGAAACCGCCAGCATTCAGGTGCTTTTGAGCGCGGTCAAAAGCATTTCCGACGACGGCACGCACCTGCCGTTCGACCCCGGCTCCGCCCGTGAGTACTTTGCCTTGACGGCGGCCGAAGAAATCGCCGCGGACGCCTACCTTCTGGACGCCCCGGAGCTTCCCCGCAACGAGGTGGCTAAGCGGCTGGGCATCGCCGATGCGACGCTGCGGAACCACCTCGCATCGGTTCGGCGCAAGTTGGGGATTGGCCCGCAGACAAGCCGGGCAGCGGTGAGCCGGCGCTACCGGGCCACCCTGCGGTAACTGTCCAGCCTTCCTGCGGCAGCTTCATTTGCAGCCAGGCAACCACCACGGACTCAGTGCTGTTTCAACCGGTACTCAGTAGTGGCAGACCGTAGGGCGCCTACCACCGTCCGACGGCCTGCCACTGGTTGTCGGTGATGCTGTAGCCAATGTCTTGGAGGGCCTTCGCCAACTCTCCCCGTGTGGCACAACGCAGACCGGCCTCCGCAAGCTTTCTGCGCCCGCGTGCCAGGTGTCCGCGCACGGTGGTGGTCCGTAGTTCCAAAGCCTCGGCCAATGCCGATGCGGTCAGCGCCCGCCTGCGGGCGTAGAGCTCCAGCACTTGGATCTCCCTGTCCGTCAGTTCCCTGCCAACGCTCGGTTGCGGGACGAGGGCACGGGTGAGGCCAAGGAGCACGGATTCGATCCGGCGGGGGATCTCCGCTGCTGTGCTGTCCGGATCAAGGATGGCGACGGCGCCTTCCGCGGATAAGGCCGCCCGTTGGGGGGACGTGACCTGTCCCAGCACAATGCATTGGCGCCCTGCCGCGGCGAGGGATCGGACCTTGAGCGGCAGGGGAACCAGATCATCCGCATATGCGTCGAGGACTACCCAAGGGGCAGCCTCAAGGGGATCCTGCAGGAGGAGCGAGGACCAGGAAGTGTGGATCCCGCCCAACGCCACGGTTGTGGTCTGCCGCTTCCATTCCCATGCAACCGCGCTGGCCAGGATGGGATTCCTATGGACAAAGTCAACATCGGCGCGCTCCGCCGGCTCTTCCTCCGATCCGGGGGAATCCGGGCCGTTGGACGGATTTTCAGTAACTGCGAAAGGCGGGCGTTGAACTGGCACCCAGCTAAGTTAGCCTCCGCACAGCCGCCCCTCAGTGGCGCTGACCACCAGTTCTCAGTGGTGGAACAACGTCCAAGCTAGCCCACGAGGTTTTCGGCAGCACCGTCCATATGCGCGATGATCGTCTCGCGTGCCTTCGCAGCGTTGCCCGTTTCGATCGCGGCAACAATGTCATAGTGCCGGCCCACGCTCATGTTCCCCGTGGCCCGTTCCACACCGGCGAACATGATGGACATACGGATGGAGCCTTCCAGCGATTCCCACTGGTGCAGCAGCGTCTCGTTTCCGGAAAGCCGGCACAGCGTCCGGTGGAATTCGAGGTCGGCCTCGATCTGCTCTTCCAGGGACGATTCACTCGCCTTGCCCATGGCCTCGACGGCGTGACGCAGTTCCTGGAGCGCTGCTTCCTTGTCCGGCATGTCGCTGAGCGTCCGGGCGGCGAGCGATTCGAGGACCCCACGGACGGAGAAGATGTCCCTGATTTCCTTGACGTCCAGGTGGCGGACCGAGAGGCGGCCACGCGCTCCGGCTGAAACCAGGCCTTCCTGCTCCAGCTGACGCAGGGCTTCGCGAAGGGTTCCGCGGCTGATCTGCAGCATGTCGGACAGTTCGGTCTCCACAAGATGCCGCCCGGGTTCCAGCTCACCGCTGGTGATGGCACCCCGCAAAGCGATGAGTGCCTGTTCGCGCAGGCTCTTCTTCTCGAGTCCCAGAAGGGATGCGCTCAGGGCCATGATCTGTCCTCAATATCTTTGGGCGACTGCCAACAGTCCGGTGTTAACAGTCGATACTACGGCCAGGGGCGTGGGACCGGCAGTCATACCGGCTCCCACGCCCCTGCAAGGCAAACAATCAGCCGAGTTCGGCCAAGACCTTCGCGACGATACGGTCCACGGACAATCCGTAACGTTCGTGCAGGGTTGGTAACGCACCGGCGTCGAGGAACTGGTCCGGCAACGCGATGGGAACCACGCGCTTGCCCAGGCCGGCGCTTACGACGGCGGAGGCAACAGTTTCGAACAGGCCGCCAACAACGGTGTGGTTCTCAAGCGTGACGGCCAAGCGATCCGTGTTCAGCTCGGCAAGCACGGTCTCGGAGTCGAAGGGCTTGATGGTCGGCGTGTGCACCACGGCCACGTCCACGTTGTGCTTTGCCAGCGCATCGGCTGCTTGCAACGCACGCATGGTCATCAACCCCGAGGAGACGAACACCACGTCATTGCCGCCGCGCAGCACCTTGGCCTTGCCGAGTTCGAACGTGTAGTCGTACTCGTCCAGGACAGTAGGCACGTTGCCCCGCAACAGGCGCAGGTAGGTGGGTCCCTCAGAGGCGGCCAGCTGCGGAACTGCCTGCTCGATGTCCACCGAGTCGCACGGATCAACGATGGTCAGGTTAGGCATGCCGCGGAAGATCGCCATGTCTTCGGTGGCCTGGTGGCTGGGACCGTAGCCCGTGGTCAGGCCGGGCAGGCCGCCAACGATGTTCACGTTCAGGTTCGGCTCGGCGATGTCCAGGCAGAGGAAATCGTAGGCGCGGCGCGCGGCGAAGACGGAGTACGTGGAGGCAAACGGGACCAGGCCGGTCTCGGCCATGCCAGCGGCCGCACCGAACAGCAACTGCTCGGCCATGCCCATCTGGAAGAACCGTTCCGGAAACGCCTTGGCGAAGATATGCATGTCCGTGTACTTGCCCAGGTCCGCTGTCAAACCCACAATCTTGGGGTTGGCCTCGGCTGCCGCAACCAGCGCGTGTCCGAACGGAGCAGACGTAGTTTTCTGGCCGGGATCGGCAAACGAGGCGATCATCGCCGAGGTCTTCAGCTTCGGCTTGGCAGCCGCCGTCGTGGTTGTCACGCTGCTCATTCCGTGGCCGTCCCTTCGTATCCTGCGGTCAGCTGCTCACGGCAGATCTGCCATTCGTGTTCTTCGATGCGCATGAAGTGCGCCTTCTCGCGGGTCTCCAGCAGCGGGACCCTGCGGCCCACCTTCGTGTCGCACAGGATCACGGAAGGCCGCCCGACCGGCGCCGCAACAGAGGCGATGTTGTCGAACGCAGCCAGCAGCGCACCGACGTCGTTCCCGTCCACGCGTTGGGTGTACCAACCGAACGATTCCCACTTCTCCGTCACCGGTTCGGTGCGCAGCACCGTATTCGTGGCACCGTCGGCCTGGAGGGCGTTGATGTCCACCATCGCGGTCAGGTTCCCGAGCTGGTGGTGGTGCGCGCCCATGGCGGCCTCCCACGTGGAACCCTCGTCCAACTCACCGTCGGAGAGGAAGTTGATCACCCGGGAGGCAGATCCCTGCGCCCGGAGCCCCAGGGCCATGCCCACGGCGATCGTCAGGCCGTGGCCCAGCGACCCGCCCGAGATTTCCATGCCCGGGGTGTAGGTGGACATGCCGGACATCGGCAGGCGGGAATCGTCGGAGCCGTAGGTCTCAAGCTCGGCGACCGGCACGATTCCAGCCTCGGCAAGGGCGGCATAGTGGCCGATCGCGTAGTGCCCGGTGGAGAGCAGGAAGCGGTCCCGGCCCTCCCAGTGCGGGTCCTCGGCGCGGAACGTGAGCTGGTCGCCGTACACGGAGGCGAGCATGTCGGCAGCGCCCAGGGCCTGGCCAACGTAGCCCTGGCCCTGCACTTCGCCCATGTTCAAGGCATGGTGGCGGATTCGGTAGGCGGCTGCGCGGATGCGGTCCACGCGCTCGGCAGAAAGCAGAGCTGGTGCCGTTTCGACTGATGGGAGAGTCACGGGATTCCTTCCGGAGCCGGGCGCGTACCGATGGGGAGGACGCGCCCGACGTCGAGTGGGTACTTAGGCGGTTACCGACTGGGGTGTTTTGCTGGCGGCTTCTTCGGCGAGCTGCCGCTCGCGCTTGCCCCAGGTTTCCTTGGTTACCAGCGCCGCCCAGAGGCCGATTGCCCCGTAGATGCTGAACAGCGCCGCCGGACCGATCCACCCGAAGCTGACGAACAGCAGCGTGGTGATGAACGGAGTGAAGCCGGAAACCATCGCTGAGATCTGGTACGCGAGCGATGCGCCGGAGGAGCGGGTCTTGGCCTGGAAGAGCTCCGGGAACCAGGCACCCTGGGCGCCGGCGAGGGAGTTCTGGCACACGGCGTAGGCGATCACGATGGTGGCAATGATGAAGATGAAGAGGCCGGTGTTGACCAGCAGGAACATCGGGATGCCAAAGACCACTGCGAACGCCGTAGACCAGATATAGACCGGACGGCGGCCTACCTTGTCGGTCAGCTTGCCCCAGGCGTAGGTGGCGAAGATGCCGATGGCGGCGGCGATGCAGAGGGCAACCAGGGTCTGCGTCTTGTCGGCGAGCTTGGTGCTGTGCAGGTAGGAAATCATGTACGTCACGGAGACTGCGTAACCTGCGGTTTCGGCGATGCGGAGGCCGATGCCGCGGACGATATTGCGCCAGTCCGTCTTGATGACCTCGACGATCGGGGACTTCACAATGTCGCCCTTGGTCTTGACGTCCTCAAACACCGGGGACTCAGGAACCTTGGAGCGGATGATCAAGCCAACGGCCACCAGGACGATGCTGGCGAGGAACGGTACGCGCCAGGCCCACTCGCTGCCAAGGCCCACGCTGCTCAGGAACACGAGGTTGGCGAGCAGCAAGCCTACTGGGAAGCCGGCCTGCACGATTCCGGTGAACTGTCCCTTCTTGCGCCACGGTGCGTGTTCGTAGCTCATGAGGATGGCGCCGCCCCACTCTGCACCGAAGGCAAGGCCCTGGATGATGCGCACGATCACCAGCAGGGCCGGGGCCAGGAGGCCCACCTGCTGGTAGGTGGGGAGGAGGCCGATGGCGAACGTCGCCAGGCCCATGAGGATCAACGAAGCAACCAGGACGGGCTTGCGGCCGAGCCTGTCGCCGAGGTGCCCGCCGATGATGCCGCCCAGCGGGCGTGCGGCGAATCCGACGCCGAGGGTCGCGAACGAGGCCAACGTACCAGTCACCGGATCGGCGCCCGGGAAGAACGCCGTACCGAAGTACAGTGCGGCCGCTGTGCCGAAACCGATGAAGTCGTAGGTTTCAATGACTGCGCCTACGCCTGAACCAACAGCGACGCGCTTAGCTTCCTTGGTTCCATGAACCGGACCACGCATGGCCAGAGCTTCATTGCTCATTGCTTATTTCCCTTTCGAAGAGTGGGGCGCTTCTCCGCAACCTCACTGTCGACAGTCAACATAATACGTCAACTGTGACCGACACCACCAGCATTGTCAACAGTCGACCTCAAAGGTTGACTGTTGACAGTTAACGAGGATAACGTGGTTTGCATCACTACAGGTTCCTCTCCGGCGAGGACCGCAAGACTTGAGGATCGACGACGATGTTCCATCACCGACTTGGCTGTTCCTCCATCAGCTTCCGCCACCAGGATCTGGCCACAGCGCTGGACACCATGGGTGGCCTCGGCTTCGAGGAAATCGACCTCGGCGCCCTCCCCGGCGTCTGCGACCATGTGCCCTACGTACTGGACGCCGAGGCAGTCGAGGCGGTTGCCGCCGTCGTCAATAACTCGGGACTGCGCGTCCGCTCGGTCAACGGTGACATCGGTGACCTGAACGCAACGCTCGACGCCGGCGCCCAGGAAAAGCGCGAACGCCACCTCGAGATGCTGCTCAGCCTTGCGGCGAAGATCGGCGCCAAGGCGCTTGTCCTCCCCTGCGGCGCGATCGACCACCAGCCGGTCCGCAGTTTGGAAGAAGACATCGACGCTGTCGCCGCGCAGCTGATCCACGCCGCACAGCGGGCCGAAGAGTTCGGCGTCGAACTCTGGACCGAATCACTCCACTACTTCCGGCTCTGCTGGAACACGGAACGCGCGCAACTGCTCGCCGACCGCCTGGCCGGTTCCGGCGTCGGAATCGTCACGGACTTCAGCCACATCGTTGCCTCCGGCGGCGACCCCGTGGACTTCGTTGACCGCTTCGGCAGCCGCATTACGCACGTCCACCTCCGCGATGCCGTGCCCGCCACTGATACCGAGCCGGGGAACATCAACCTCAGCATCGGCAACGGCCAGGCGGATTTCGCCAGCGGCCTCTCCAAGCTGCGGGACGCCGGCTACAGCGGCCACTTCTCGCTGGAACTTGAAACCCGCGACGTCACCCACGACGAACGCCCAGCTGCCACCGCGAAGGCCGGCAGCTTCATTACAGACCTCATCTAACAACCATCATTTCAAGGAGCACCATGACCACCATCCAGCGCACCGCCGTCCTCACCGGGGCTACCTCCGAGCGCGGCATCGGCCTCACCACCGCCCGTCGCTACGCCTCCCAGGGTTGGGGCGTCGTCATCCTGGACCTCGACGGCGAGAAGTCCGCCAAGGTTGCGGCCGAGATCGGCAACGAGTTCAACGTCCCCGCCTTCGGCTACGAGATCGACGTCGCCAATGAAGCTTCCGTCGCCAAGGCGCAGTCCGCTGTGGCCGGGGAAGTCGCTGCCGGCAACCTCCCTCCCGTGGGCGCACTTGCCAACATCGCCGGCATCACGTCCCCCATCCCGTTCCTGGAAACCACGCTTGAGCTGTGGCACAAGGTCATGGACGTCAACGCCACCGGCACCTACCTCGTCACCAAGGCATTCCTGCCTGGCATGATCGCCAACGGCTGGGGCCGCATCGTGAACATGTCCTCCGTCTCCGCACAGCGTGGCGGCGGCGTCTTCGGCAAGGTCCCTTACTCCGCAGCCAAGGCAGCCATCCTCGGCTTCACCAAGGCACTCGCCCGTGAAATCGGCGAGACCGGCGTGACCGTCAACGCCATCACGCCCGGCGCCGTGGACACCAACATCCGCGTAGGCAGCACCCAGGAGCAGGAAGACGCCATCAACGCAGGCATCCCGCTGGGCCGCAACGCCACCACCGAGGAAGTCGCCGCCGTCATCACGTTCCTCTCCTCCGAGGACTCGGCCTACCTCACCGGCACCACCATCGACATCAACGGCGGCAGCCACATCCACTAGTCCCTGCTTTTCGAGGAACACCAGGACCCACCATGACCAGAATCTTCAACGATCCCGCCGACTTCGCCGACGAAGCCCTCGCTGGCTTCTGCGACGCCCACTCGGACCTCGTGCGCCAGGTGGAAGGCGGTGCGGTACGCCGCAACCGCCCCGCCACGCCGAAGGTCGCCGTCATTACCGGTGGCGGCTCCGGCCACTATCCCGCATTCGCCGGCATCATCGGCCCGGGCTTCGCTGACGGTGCCGTGGTGGGCAACATCTTCACCTCACCGTCCACCCAGCAGGCATACTCCGTGGCCAAGGCCGCCAACTCGGGCGCCGGCGTTGTCTTCACCTACGGCAACTACGCCGGCGATGTCCTGAATTTCGGTATGGCCAGCGAACGTCTGAACGCCGAAGGTATCCGCGCCGAGAACGTGCTGGTAACGGATGACATTGCCAGCGCTCCCCTGACCGAGATCGAGAAGCGCCGCGGCATTGCCGGAGACTTCGTCGTCTTCAAGGTCATGGGCGCGGCCGCCGAAGCCGGACTGGACCTCGACTCCGTGGTCCGGCTGGGACGCAAGGCCAACGACCACACCCGGACCATCGGCACCGCTTTCAGCGGCTGCACCTTCCCCGGCGCCGATGCGCCGCTGTTCAGCCTTCCCGAGGGACACATGGGGTTGGGCCTCGGCATCCACGGCGAACCTGGACTGTTCGATACCGAGCTTCCCGCCGCCGTCGAACTTGGACAGGAACTGGTCCGCCGCGTGCTGGAGGAAGCACCCGCAGCCGCGTCCGGACGTGTTGCCGTCATCCTGAACGGCCTGGGTTCCACCAAGAACGAGGAATTGTTCGTCCTCTGGCGCACGGTTGCTCCCCTCCTCCGCGAGGCTGGCTACACCTTGGTGATGCCCGAGGTTGGCGAACTGGTGACCAGCCTCGACATGGCCGGCGTCTCCCTGACGCTGACATGGTTGGACGAGGAACTTGAGCAGTACTGGACGGCTCCCGCTTTGACCCCCGCATACCGACGCGGTTCGGTCGGGTTCGACGTTGATTCTTCTGACGCCCCTGTGGATGACGCAGTGGCTCTGGATGCCGTCAACTACTCCTCCACAGAGGAGTCACGGGCATACGCTGGGCAGTGCCTGGCGGCTTTGGAGAAGACCGCATCCCTGCTGCGTGATTCCGAGGCCATGCTGGGTGACATGGACGCAATCGCCGGCGACGGCGACCACGGCCGCGGGATGGTCCGCGGATCATCGGCCGCACTCGAAGCAGCCGCAGCAGCGTATTCCGCAGGCGCCGGCGCCGGGTCCGTCCTGATCGCCGGCGGCGACGCCTGGGCAGACAAGGCCGGCGGAACCTCCGGCGTCCTGTGGGGTGCCGGGCTGCGGGCCTTTGGCGAACGGCTCGGCAATCAGGAAAGCCCGACGGCGGCAGCTCTCGCCGAAGCTGTCCGGGCCTTCGCAGAGGGCATCACTGGACTTGGCAAGGCCGACATCGGTGACAAGACCATGGTGGATTCGCTGCTTCCGTTCACGTCGTCGTTCTCGGCCGGTGTTGCCTCCGGTTCTTCTGTCGAGGAAGCTTGGGCCTCCGCCGCCGCCGCATCCACCGAAGCTGCAGTCGCAACCGCCGACCTCCGGCCCCTCAAGGGCCGCGCACGGCCCCTCGCCGAGAAGAGCATCGGCACGCCGGACCCCGGGGCAACGTCGCTCGCCATGGTGTTCACCGCCGTCGGACCCCACTTCACCGCAGCTCCCGCAACTGCCGCCACCAATTAGGAGAATCACCATGCGCATCATCGTGGGCGCCGACGAAGCCGGCGTTGATTACAAGGACCGGATCCTCGCCGATCTGCAGGCCGACTCGCGGATCACAGAGGTGATCGACATCGGAGTGAACCGTGCCGATGAGGACTTCACCAGGCCCTATCCATACGTCGGCATCGCGGCCGGTGAAATGATCCGCGACGGCAAGGCCGACCGGGCCATCCTGTTCTGCGGCACCGGGATCGGCGTTGCCATCGCTGCGAACAAGGTTCCCGGCATCCGTGCCACCGCGGCACACGACTCGTTCTCCGTTGAACGCTCCATCCTGTCCAACGACTGCCAGGTGCTCACCATGGGCCAGCGCGTCGTGGGCGTTGAGCTGGCCCGCCGGCTCGCCAAGGAGTGGATCGGCTACGCGTTCGACCCCTCCTCTGGGTCCGCCGCGAAGGTGAAGGTGCTGAGCGACTTCGAAGGCTGCTAGTTCTTCCGCTCAAGGCCAGGATTCCCGCGTTGCACGTAGGGTCCTGGCCCTGTCCTTTTCCCGTGTTCTTGAGGGCCCTATCGGGAGGGTGTCTATACAAGGCCACCTCTCCCATTGCAATGAACTGAACAAATCTGCTCACAAGCAGCGCCTTTCCATCAACTTGTCTACACAAGCTGGCAACGCCTGATTTGGCGGCGATTCATCTGGCCTCCCTACCGTCGGAGAGTCAATTCCCGCCAACCAATGAAAGGCTCCCCCATGGCTTCCCCCAGCCGCCGCTCCGCAATCACCGCATCACTCGCGGGCCTCGCCACCCTCGGCGCTACGGCCGCCGTCGCCACTCCTGCCCAAGCCACCGGACAGGGGCACGGCAGCAACCGCCCCTCCGGCAAAGCCACGGTCTTCACCGTCATCAGTGATATCCAGGGCGATCTGGGCGACTTCGAGCTCGCCCTCAAAGACATCGAATCCACCAACCCGGAGAGCCAAAGCGCAGGCCTGGTGGTCAACGGGGACATCACGCCACGAGGCTACGACTTTGAGTACGACGCGGTCCGCAAGGTCCTCGATGCCAACCCCCACGCCCGCAACGTCCACTGGTCCATCGGTAACCACGAGTTCTACGTTCCCAAGTACTCCAACCCCAGCACCCTCGCCCAGGCAACGTGGCCCAACGGCACCACGGAAGCCTCGCTCTTCCAGAGCTTCTACCGGTTCACCGGCCGCGACAGGGTGTATACGGAGATCGACCTCGACGGCGTCCCGGGACTGATTTTGGGCACTGAAAAGTACATGCACTTCCACGACTCAAAGCTGTGGGACGAGGTATGGCTGAGCGAGGAACAGATCTCCTGGTTCGAACAGCGCCTCGACTTCTGGGCACGCCGGGGACAGCCTGTCATGGTCTTCACCCACCATCCATTCCCGGACACCGTCTCCGGCACGCGCAACAACCTTTACAAGAAGGACTACCTCCAGGCAGACCGGCTCCTGGGCATTTTGGGCAAATACAAGAACGTCTTTGTCTTCACCGCCCACACCCACTGGGCTCTCCAGCTGGCCGATTGGGAGGTCCGCCGGACAGTGCCAGGAACGGGCAACCTCCAGGGTTTCCAGGTCATCAATACGGGCGCCATTCAAATCCTTTGGGAGGACAACGGTGCCGGTGGCGAGCGGGCTCTCGACGGCCGTGAGGCCAGCGGCCTCCAGGTTGAGGTGTATAACGACTGCGTTGTAGTGAAGGCCCGCGACTATCGACGCGGGGAATGGATCAAGGAAGTCCAGATTCCGCTGTTCCCATGACAGGTCGGCAGGATATGGAATCCGCAGAGCTACACTGGCCTCCATGTCCTGCCGAATCAGCGAACTGGTCCTGAATTGCACCGACGCGGAGCTTCTCGCGAAGTTCTGGAGCGAAGTCCTTGGCTACGTTGAACTCGACCGCGAGGATGGCGCGATTGAAATCGGGCCACCTGAGGCAGGTTTCGGAGGGCTGCAGCCCACCATCATCCTGAGCCCAAGCAGCAACCCCCGCACGGGTCGCCTACCGCTGCACATCGACGTCAATCCTGTGGACCGGGACCAGGACGCGGAGCTGGAACGACTTCTTGCCCTCGGGGCCCGGCCTGCCGACGTCGGGCAGACCGGCGAGGAGCATTGGCACGTTTTGCAGGACCCTGAGGGCAATGAGTTCTGCCTGCTGCGGAGGCGGCTGGGACCGACGTCACGCTGAAACCTGACGTCGGTTCGCTGGCGTCGTCCCCTAGAACCCGCCCCCGCCACCTGAATCGCCGGCCATGTTGGCGAAGCGGGAGTAGTGGCCCTGGAACGCCACAACGATGTCCTTGGTGGGACCGTTACGGTGCTTGGCAATCAGGATGTCCGCTTCACCCGCTCGCGGTGATTCCTTGTCATAGACGTCCTCACGGTGAAGCAGGATGACCATATCGGCGTCCTGCTCAATGGAGCCCGATTCACGGAGGTCGGACACCATGGGTCGCTTGTCCTGGCGCTGCTCGGAACCACGGTTCAGCTGCGACAGCGCGATCACGGGCACTTGGAGTTCCTTGGCGAGCAGCTTGAGCGCACGGGAGAACTCGGACACTTCCTGCTGGCGGGATTCCACCTTCTTGCCAGAGCTCATCAGCTGCAGGTAGTCGAGGATCACGAGCTTGAGGTCGTGCTGCTGCTTCAGGCGGCGGCACTTTGCGCGGATCTCCATGAGGGACATGTTGGGGCTGTCGTCGATGAACAGGGGGGCGTCGTTCATGCGGCCCATGGTGGTAGCGATCTTGGACCACTGTTCGTCCTTGATGGTGCCCTTGCGGAGATCCTGCAGGCCAATGGTGGCTTCCGCGGAGAGAAGGCGCATGGCGATCTCGTTCCGACCCATTTCCAGGGAGAACATGACCGTGGCCAGATTGTTCTTGATCGCGGCCGAACGGGCGAAGTCCAACGCAAAGGTTGACTTACCAACAGCCGGACGGGCCGCAATGACAATCATCTGGCCCGGGTGAAGGCCGTGCGTCAGTTCGTCGAGCTCATAGAACCCGGTTGGAACACCCACCATGCCCTCGCCACGATGGCCGGAAGCTTCGATCTCATCCACCGTGGATTCCATGACGTCCTTCAACGCCACGTAGTCCTCGGCTGTGCGCTTTTCGGCAACGGCGTAAACCTCGGCCTGGGCCTGGTTGACCAGGTCCTCGACCTCGCCGTCCTGACCGTAACCCATCTGGACGATTTTGGTGCCGGCGTTGACCAAACGGCGCAGCACTGCGCGTTCTGCCACAATCTCGGCGTAGTAGCCGGCGTTGGCGGCTGTGGGGACCGTCTGAATGAGCTCGTGGAGGTAGGCAGGGCCACCGATCCGGTTGATCTCACCGCGTTTGGTCAACTCATCGGAGACCGTTACGGCGTCGGCGGGTTCACCACGTCCATAGAGGTCGATGATCGACTCATAGATGGTCTCGTGCGCGGGACGGTAGAAGTCATGACCACGAACGATCTCCACAACATCGGCGATCGCGTCCTTGGACAACATCATGCCGCCGAGAACGGACTGTTCAGCTGCGATATCCTGCGGAGGTTTGCGGCTCGCCTCGGAAGACCGGGAGCCCTCGATTGAGTCCAAATGCGTTACTGACAAAGCCGTCCTCCATATGTGTACCGCTGAAGTGATGTGGTTCCCTCAGCAGTGCGTAAAGCGCAAGCGGACCTGGGATGGTTTTGCCCGAGCCTCCGGACCAGCCGAGTGCTCCTGTTGTATCGGCAGGGACCGACATTTTCGGCCCACAACATTTCCACAACTTATCCACAGAAGTATCCCCAAGCGGTTTTGCGCGCCGCTGCTTGGGGGCTGCCGGGAGGACCGATTCCATCCTGAAACAGGTACCTGAGCCACGTTAGCGGGGGTCCGCGCGCGCACAAAGCCAGTTATCCAAGACGCTTGTGGATAACCTGTGGAATAAGTGCCACTCGTTGTGCACAGTCTGTGCGTTACCCTGTGGATAGAGAAATTCTTTCTGCGGTAAACGGCACCTGACCTGCAAAAACATTCATCACAAGCTGTGGAACAAAGAAATTTTTGGTGGATAACCATCCACAGCCACCAGGCCTTAGCCGGCTCGCGGGAAGCTCAATACGGCGCAAAACATGCCTCAAATGTGATGACTCTTACATGCGCCGGGTTAATTTGACACTTTCCTCTCGGAAGCCTATGCCGGACACGGAATGTGCTGTGGATAACCCCCGATCTGGCATAAGCTCTAAGCATGGGGAATAACCTTGGCGACCTGCTCTTGACGGCCCTTCCTTTGGTGGTCCTCATTGGTCTGCTGTGGGCCCTCTCTGCGGCCCTCAGACCGCGCGACACAGGCGTCTCGGATGCCGAACGCTACCAGCGCGAACTGGCGGCCCGCTCTGCCGCCCACCAGGCCTCCCAAGTGAAGGCGGCCCTGGCCGCCCGGGCCCGGATCGAAGCGTCCACCCAGCCCAGCCAGAATCGGGCACAGACCACCCAGCACGGTGCCGGCACCCAGTCCACGGGCTCAACCGTGCGGGGCCAGGCAGCTGTTCTTCCCAACGGCCAGCTGAATCCGCAATTGGCCTTCGAGATTCAAAATCTGGTCCGCAGCGGGCAAAAGATCCAAGCCATCAAGATGCTGGGCCAAGCGACCCACTCAGACCTCATGACCGCCAAGAACTACGTAGATCGGCTCTGACAAAACGCCATGGATTCGCTCCTTATCCCACTCGTGATCCTCGTCCTGGTCATCGTGGGCGTGCTGCTGCTCATTCGCTCCTTCACCAAGCGCTCTGCCGAGACCAAGGCTGACGCGGCTGCCGCCAGGGCACCAAAGGATCCAGTGCAGCTTGCCAAGGATTCGGCGGGCAAGCTGGACGAAGACCAACACCGCCGCTTGTACTCACTCATCGCACAGGGACAGGGAATGGCCGCCATCAAGCTATACCTGCAGGCCACTGGAGAAGGCCTCCGGGCCTCGCGGGACGCCGTCGGTGCCCTGGCCGCCCACCCGCAACCGTTCCGACCCGAGACGCCCGCCGAGGACTCTTTGGCCGAGGATGACGATGAGCCGGAGCGCTTTCCCTACAGGTACCGGGCGATCGTCAGCAAAGGCGATGTGACCCGCGAGGTCAGCAGCAACATGCTCAATGACGAAATCTACGGACGCATCCGCACGCTCGCCAAGAGCGGTGACGTGGAAGGCGCAGCATTGGCGCTGACCCGCCACTCGGACATCACCATCAAGCAGGCACGGGAATTCATCGAGCTCCTGGACGACTAAAAATCGAAGAGGTCGCCCAGGAACCCCTCCTTCTTCTTACGCTTTCGCCCGTACTGATCGCGATTGGAGCGGTCGCGTTCGTCGTAGTCACGGCGATCATAGTCACGGCGTTCCCGATCGTCATACCGGGGCCGCGACTCAAAGGGGTTGTAAATGGGCGGCGGCGCGATGGGCGGCTGGGCGGACGCCGCTGACGGCCGCGGCTGTGTGGCTCCGCTACCACCGTTGACACGATCGATGATCTTGTCCAACTCGCCGCGGTCCAGCCACACCCCGCGGCACTTGGGGCAGTAGTCAATTTCCACACCACTACGTTCGCTCATCACCAGGTCAATGAAATCCACAGGACACTTCATGCCTGCCTCAACGACCCGGGCGGGCAATTGGTTCGCCTTAGTGGCCCGCCGAGATTCCGGCAAGGAGTTGCTCGAACGGCAACGACTCAAGGGTGGGCGTCTTGCGGCCAGGCTGGGGCCCGCTCAGCAACTGCACGAGCTCAGCCGCGGCCCGGTCCACCCGCACCGAAAGAGGCGAGCCGCCGTCGTCCGTTCCCCAATCCTGGGGCCCGGCGAAGACGCCGGTGGCAGTCGTCCTGGTCCGCAGGTAGCTGAACAGCGGGCGCATGGCGTGGTCCAGGACCATCTGGTGCCGGTCAGTGCCGCCGGTTGCACCCAGCAGGACGGCTTTGCCGTCCAGCGACTTGGGGTCAAGGACGTCGATGAACGACTTGAACAGACCACTGTAGGAGGCGCTGAAGACGGGGCTGACTGCGATGATGCCGTCCGAATCGTCGACGCCGGCAATCACCTCGGCGAGCCGCGGCGCGGCATAGCCGGTGACGAAGTTGTTGGCGATGTCCACGGCGAGGTCCCGCAGTTCGACGACGTCGATCCTCACGTCATACCCGGCCGCCTTCAGCTGCCGTTCGGCAGAGGCGGCCAGCTGGTCCGCCAGCAGGCGGCTCGACGACGGCACTCCAAGTCCGGCGGAAAGGACGGTGATGCGGCGGGTTTCCATGGCATTCTCCTGTTGCTCGATCATTTCCAGCATACATGCATATGCATCTAAATGAGAGAACCGGGACGCCTTCGAAAGTATTCCCATGACCTAACCTCCGGCGAGCTGCCCCATGAAGGCGACCGTCGCCGTCGATATTTGCTCCTGCGCCCCGGCCCGATCGATGGACGGCTCCCCATCCCCGGGCTGGACGCCATAGTCTCCAAAAAAGGCATGGATCCCGCCCTGGACGGTTACGTAGGTAGCGTCCGCGGGAAGGAGTTCGCGGGAAAGATCGATCTTGGCAGGCGTACTCAATTGATCCGCAGTCCCTGAGACTGACACGACGGACAAATCCGCGCGGTCGCGCATCGAGTCCAGCGGATACGAAGCGTAAAGCACGAGCCCCTGGACGTCAGCGTTGCTTTGCGCGAAGGCAGCCGCGCTGACGCCACCCAGCGAGTGGCCCCCGACGGCCCACGAGCGGACCTCGGGATGGCCTGAGATGGCGGACCTTGCCTGTCCGCCGTCGACGAGGCTGAGCCCCAGAGGCTCCTTCAGGATGACCACCAAATAGCCGGCACCGACAACGGGCCGCAGCACATCGGCATATGCCATGGCTTCCACGCGGGCTCCCGGATAGAAGATCAGGCCTTTGCTTGGAGCTGCGTTCGCCGGAACCATGACGATGTCCGTCGGAGACTCAACGATCGAAGCGTTCGAGGCCGGCCGGTCACCCGCAGGCTGGTAGGAGAAGGGATTCAGCCACGCGAGGGCCACGGCGACGCCCAGGACAGCTACGCGACCCGACCATGCGGCTATCGACCGCCCCATCGCGCGATGTGGCTGCGAACCGCCGCGCCGCCAGAGCAAGAGAACCCAAAAGATCCCGACGACGGCGGCCGCCGCCAGCAGCGCAGGAAGTAGCGGATGACTGCGCAGAACAGCAGGGTTGCCGAGCAACATCCCCGCCGGAACGGCGATCAGCGTCAGGGCACAAAGGAGGGACATCCAGAGGATGAGAGGACGACGTAAGGTCGCCCCCTCGGCAACAGGCTGGGCAGGCATTCTTCCATAATAGTTCCATCATGGAGATAAATTGGGCCTTCCAGGATCATTGCCGCGCAACGTGCGTGGACAGGAAATCCAGGGTCCGCTGTTTCGCGTCCCTTGCCTCGGCGAAATTCAAATGGAATTGGTATTCGTGCGGAAGCGCGGGCTGGTGATCGGCCGGCCAGAACAGCTCAGTCACCGGCACCCCTGCGGCCTTCAGACGATTGCTGTAGGGCACGGACTGCAGCCACGTCAGCCCATCACCGTTGCCGCCGCTGATGAAGGTCGGCGGCAAATCCGCAGTGACGAATTCAATGGTGGACATGGTTCCCCCGGCATATGTGGAGGACCAGTCCTTGGTTCCTGTGTAGGCCCAGAGCGAGGTCTTGAATCCCCACGCCACCAAACCGTTGAGATCAGCCATGGCGCGCAGGTCATACACCCCGCAGTGCAGGATGGTGGCTGCAAGGTCCTCTTTCCTGAGCGCTGGTTGGATGCCCAAAAGGTTTGCATACGCCGGGTTCACCGTGAGGGTGGCCGTCTGGCTGGCCAATTGGGCGCCCGCCGAGTCGCCGGCGAGGACTATCCGGCCGGCATCCACATTCAGCTCGGCGGCGTGGGCTTTGATGTAGGCCAAAGCGTCGTTGATTTCCCGGACCGCCGTGGGATAGGTTGCCTCGGGCGCGATCGTGTACCCCACTCCGATGGTGGTGTACCCCTCTGCGGCCAGGATCCGGAGATACGGCTCCACATTGCCTTGCGCACCCGAAATCCACGCCCCGCCGTGGATCCACACGATCGTCGGAAGCGGGCCCGTGGTCCCCTGCGGGCTAAAGGCATCGAACTGCAGCCCCGGCTTGTACTCCACCCCATGGCGCGCCTGGAGAGGCGTGTCCGGGACGTAGGGAGTCATTTCGTCAACAGTGTCCTGGGCACCACGCTCGAAAACGCTGCGAATCACCATCGCGGACGGCCAGGGCGTGGCCGACAGGGCCAACAGGACGACCAGTACGAGCAGGATTGCGACATCAAGCTTTCTCAAACGCCAGGGGCGCCGCCGCCTGCCGGAAGCCCTCAGGCCACTCGCCGCCGCGCGCCGAACTTCCGCAGTTACATCCTGGGCTGACTCCAATGGCCCCATGACACGCTCCCCCGTCTGTGCACCTGCGGACAATGCTAAGACGGAAAGGGTCGCCAGCGAAGGAACCTATCCGGCGGGCTTGCTTGCCTTGCCGTCGAGCCACAGCGTGTCTGACTCATCGCGGTGCACGCCGTCCGTTCCGACGTGTTTACTGTCGATCTGTGGACCCTTCTTGATGACGTGCACCAACGCCATGCCGTGGCCACGTCCGAGGTCGTAGTCCGCCTTCAGCCACTCAAGGATGGTTCCAGCCTTCACGGCGGGATCATTGAAGCCCTTGCTCTCAGCGATTGCCACCAATTGCCGGGGCGTAAGGCCGGTCTTGTCCTCGATTGCGTCGAGATAGGCCTGGAACGACATGGGCTCGCCTTTCATCCGGAATTTCCTCTGCGTAGGCGTGACTCTACGGGATGGCTATGACAACGCGGAATGTTCGGGCCCCATCGCCGGACCTAGACTTTTGGAATGGTGTGCCAACGGTGGCGTTCAGCGGCAACGTTTGCGGTTCTGATTGTTGCCTTGCCCTTCGTTGCGGCCTGCGAGCCGGGAAGACCCACAGACGCGGGCACTGCCTCTGCCCAAGCGTCCTCGCCGGCAGAACCGCCCATCACCGTAGAGGTCAACCAGTCACGGGACCAATACGGCAAGCCGGCCATTCTGATCCAGCTAACCAACACCACGGATTCCTCCCTGGTGGTCAGCGGAGCAGAAGTGCATTCAGGACTATTTGACGGTGACATCACCTGGAAGGCCGCCGATGGCGCGTTGGAACTCCCGCCGAGGCAGCCCAAGAGCCTTCCGGCCAACCTCCCCGCTGCGGCCTGCGCGCAGGCTGCCACGGGCCCCGCAACTGCGACTGTCCACTACCTCCACAACACCAAGGAACCCTGGGAAACCACCACGCAGGCGAGCGATCCGTTCAATGTCCTGCCCCGGAACTCCGACGAACTGTGCCTCTCGGCAGATGCCGCAGCGATAGCGTCCATAGTCTTGGACCCTCAACTGGAGGTGGCCCCGGACGGGAGTACCGCCGTCGTACATTTGCTCATTACCCCAGCGAGTACGGCCACGTCGTCAGCATTCACGATCGAATCGATCGACGGAACCACCCTGCTGGCCGAGCCACCATCAGATCCCTGGCCCCGGAACATCGTGGTGCCTTCCAGCACGGCTACCCAAGTGGTCCCGCTGCGGATCCGTCCGGCGCGTTGCGATCCCCACGCAGTGGCAGAGGACAAAGTAGGCACACTGCTCCCGTTGAAGGTGACCGTGGGCAAACGCAACGGATTGTTGAAAGTTGCGGCGCCTACGGAACTGAAGGGCCGCATTTACGACTTCGTGACGGCTGCCTGCAGCGAACGGTGAACTCAGGCGATAGTCGGCAGGGCTTCGTGGACGCTCTCCACCTTGACGGTAACTCCGGCCTCGACGTTCTTGACTTCGCCATCCATCTGGAACGGCATCGGTTTGAGGGTGGTGAACTCATAGCTGCTCACACTCGGCTGGTCGCCAAGGCCCTGGGTTGTTGCGCGCAGGGCGTTCAGGAGAACCCGCCATTTGGGCATGTGCGGGAAAAGCACTACCTCGAACTTCCCGTCAGCAGGGATCGCCTCGGCCTCGCTGAGCGTGGCGTACTTGGCCATCTCCGGGATGTTTGCGAAGACAAGGCTGTCCACCTTATGGCGTTTACCGTCCGGCAGACGCATCTCGAAGGGCTCGAACTCCGAGAAGGTCTTGATCACCGAGAGCATCTCCGTGAGCGCCCCCTTGTTTCCTTTCTCCAGCTCAGTCGCCACAACGGGTGTCAGGCCAAAACCGATGTAGGAGTGGGCGTACTCGGCCGGCTCAGCGTCACCCGTGCTGATACGCAGCAGGTCGATATTGTGCACGTGACCCTCAGCGATTGCTTCTTCCAAGGGCTTCGTTCCCACCGTCCGGCGGTGGTCGTTGGCATTTCCAGCTGCCAAAACGGCACACACTGCTTTGGGGTTCTCCGCCTGCCTCACGCCATTGACTACCTCGTTATAGCCTCCGTCGCCGCTCACGGATACCACCAGAACATCCCCTCCGCCCGCTGCGGCCTCGCGGGCCAGCTCCACGGCGTGGCCGGCGTGCTCTGTTGGGCGCAGGACGATGTCCGTCTCATAGGCAAGAAGCTCCTTGAGCTTGCCCTGTAGTTCCTCTGCAAGCTCTGGAGCGTTTCCCGTGCTGTTGGGATTGAAGATGATGACGATCGACTCAAAAGTCCGTGCGGAATCCATACTTCTCCTCTGTTTACCCCGACAGGCACCGGCCCGTCAGCGTTGCGCGTCAATCAAATGTATTCCTTGCCCCGCTACTTACAACCGGACCGTACCTTCGATGCACGTGACGGAGGAACCTCCCACCCAGATCTCGCCACCTTGGGACGTCACATGGATACGCCCTGCCCGGCCCAGGACCGTTCCCTGCGCCGCCACGTACTCCCCTGGCGCCCGACCGGAGCCGATGAGCCACTGGGCAGCCCCAGCGTTGAAGCTGCCCGTCACAGGATCCTCCACCATGGCATCTCCAGGCACGAATGTACGGACTTCAAAGTCGACGCCAGCACCTTCGGAATACGGACCGATCACGCCAACCTTCAAGTCGCCCATTGCCGCAACGTCGGGCTCAAGAGCCAACACTTGCTCTGCGGATCCAAGCAGTACTCCGACCCACTCCGGCCCGTTGACCAGCCACGACGCGTCAAGGATTGCCTCGTCAGGCAGACGCAATCCAGCCACCAACTGCGCACGGACGTCCGCATCCACGGGTCCGAAGCGGGTCAGTGGCGGGGCGGCAAAAGCCAGCCGACCGCCGTCGTGCTTTACCCGCACCAAGCCCGCGCCGCATTCCTGGACCAGAACGCCATCTGTCTTGGGCACTCCCCCGGCCTGCAGCCAGGTGTGGGCCGAGCCGAGAGTCGGGTGCCCGGCAAAGGGGAATTCTTCGCTGGCCGTGAAGATGCGCACCCGGTAGTCGGCACGGGAATCAGTGGGAGGCAAGAGGAACGTGGTCTCGGACAGATTGGTCCAGTTCGCGTAATGCTGCATGGTTTCGGTGCTGAGCCCTTCGGCATCAACCACGACGGCGAGCGGGTTTCCGAAATATGGCCGGTCGGAGAAGACGTCCACTTGGTGGAAGGGGCGGGTTCGCGGAGATTCAGAGGTCACCGGTGCAGGCTATCACCGGTTCTGGTGCGCCCTGCCGACGTCTGGGAAACTACGCACATGGCAGAAAACAAGACCCAACCCACGGACGTCCCCGTGGAGGAATTCCTGGCCTCGGTGGAGCATCCCACCCGACGAGCCGATGGATATGAGCTGCTGACACTGATGCAGGAAATTACCGGGCAGGAACCGTACATGTACGGGCCCACGATTGTGGGTTTTGGCAGCTATCACTACAAGTACGACAGTGGCCGGGAAGGGGACGCGCCGGCCGTGGGGTTCTCCCCGCGCAAGACGAATCTGGTCCTGTACGGGCTCACTGAGGGGCCCGCCACTGACCGGCTGCTACCCGAACTGGGCAAGCACAAGGCCAGCGTCGCCTGCCTGTACGTCACCAAACTGGACGACGTGGACCGGGACGTACTGGCCGAGCTGATCCGCAGCGGGTACCAGCACACCATGGCGGAGATCCACCAGCCTTAACCTCCGCCGAGCTGGCAGTTAATGACAGTCCGGAGCGTCGACATTGTCATTAAGTGCCGACTCGGGGCAACAAGAAAAGGACCCCCGCCACCGGATATCCGGTAACGGGGGTCCTTTGGATGCAGTCAGAGACTACTTGGCTGCAACGACCTCAAGGTCGATGACAGCGGAAACATCCTCGTGCAGGCGGACGTTGGCCTGGTACGAACCCACAGACTTGATGTGGTTCGGCAGTTCAACGTTGCGCTTGTCGATGGCGCCGAGGCCAGCGGCCTCAACAGCAGCAGCGACATCAGCCGGCTTGACCGTGCCGAAGAGACGACCGGACTCGCCGGCCTTCACCTCGAGCTTGACCTTCTTGGAGGACAGAGCCTGGGCCTGTGCCTGTGCAGCTTCAACAGAAGCGTGGGCGCGGGCAGCACGTGCAGCCTTGATGGACTCAACCTGCTTCTCGCCACCGCGGGTCCAGGTCAGAGCGAAGCCGCGGGGCAGGAGGTAGTTACGTGCGTAACCGTTCTTGACCTCGACAACGTCGCCAGCAGCACCGAGACCGGTTACTTCGTGGGTCAGAATGAGCTTTGCCATGTTAGTTAATCCCTTCCCTTAGCCGCGGCCAGCGCCGGAGTAAGGCAGCAGAGCAACTTCGCGGGCGTTCTTGATTGCCTGGGCGATCTTGCGCTGTTCCTGAACGGTAACGCCAGTGACGCGACGAGCGCGGATCTTGCCGCGGTCGGAGATGAACTTGCGCAGCAATGCTACGTCCTTGTAGTCGATGACAGTGATGTCAGCGGCCTTCAAGGGGTTGGACTTTGGTTTGGGCTTACGGAGTTCAGCCTTAGCCATCGTGGAGCTCCTTTTCTATGGAGCCCGTGGATAGTGATCCACGGGATGGTGGTGTTTTTGTGTTTAGAAGGGAGGTTCGGAATCCGGGCCATTGCCCCAGCCACCAGCGTTGCTGACACCGGGCGTGGCCCAGGGGTCATCTTGCTGTGCGGGCTGGTTGTTGCCCCAGTTTCCACCGGAGTTGCCGCCCTGGTTTCCACCAGGAGCGCCGCCTCCAAAGCCACCGGCGTTGCCGCCGCCGAAGCCACCCTGGCCACCGTTTCCGGCGCCGAACCCGCCGCCGGAGCGCTGGGTGCGGTTGACTTTGGCGTTTGCGTAACGCAGGCTCGGGCCGATTTCGTCAACCTCGAGCTCAATAACGGTGCGCTTCTCGCCTTCTTTGGTTTCGTAAGAACGGCTCTTCAAACGGCCGGAAACGATAACCCGCATGCCCTTGGTGAGGGATTCGGCCACGTTCTCGGCAGCTTCGCGCCATACCGATGCGCGGAGGAACAGGGTTTCCCCGTCCTTCCACTCATTGGACTGGCGGTCGAAGGTCCGGGGAGTAGAAGCGATGGTGAAGTTCGCTACTGCTGAGCCAGACGGGGTGAACCGCAGCTCGGGGTCATTGGTGAGATTACCGATGACCGTAATAGTGGTTTCGCCTGCCATCTACTGCCTCCTTGTTCGTTCCTGCGGGGGTAAAGATTTGAAGAGGCTGATTACTCAGCAACAACCTTCTGGTCTTCAGGGCGGATGATCTTGGTACGCATGATCGTCTCGTTGAGAGACAGCTGGCGGTCAAGTTCCTTGGCGGTAGCCGGCTCAGCGGTGAAGTTCACCACGGCGTAGATACCTTCGGACTTCTTCTTGATGTCGTATGCCAGACGGCGACGGCCCCAGATGTCAACCTTTTCGATGGTTCCACCATCGGTAGTGATGACGTTCAGGAACTTCTGAAGCGACGGCTCTACGGTACGCTCTTCGACCTCGGGGTCGATGATTACCATCAATTCGTAAGGACGCATATGTGAACCCACCTCCTTTGGGCTAAGCGGTTACGGTATTTCCGTAACAGGAGGTTCATTTGCGATGCTGTGCATCGCTCCCCCGCCGAAGTTTCGGAAGGAGGGCGCAGCACAGACTTCAATATCTTAGTGCATCTCCTGCACTCAAAGCTATTCGGTGGGATCCACGCAGAAAACCGGCCACAAGGCGTATGTGGATAAACCCCGCCTGGCCCAAGGAATACTTGGGGCATGACCATCCTGAAGTCCACCATCCTCTTCATCCTTGCCGCCATCGCCGAGGTCGGCGGAGCCTGGCTGATCTGGCAGGCAGTTCGCGAGGGAAAGGCATGGTGGTGGGCCGGGCTCGGCGTCGTGGCCCTGGGCATCTACGGATTTTTCGCCGCGTTCCAGCCGGACGCACACTTCGGCCGGGTGCTGGCTGCCTACGGAGGAGTGTTCATAGCCGGATCGCTGGCGTGGGGAATGCTCATGGACGGCTTCAGACCCGATCGCTGGGACGTGATCGGAGCCGCGATCTGCATTGTGGGCGTTGGGGTCATCATGTTTGCGCCACGCTCGGGCGGATAGCTCCGGCCTCCGGCGGCACAGCGGATAAGTGGGGGCGAACGACAAAACCCCTGGAAGATCATTGACCTTCCAGGGGTTTCCTGTGCGCGGAGGGGGACTTGAACCCCCACCCCCTTTCGAGGACTAGCACCTCAAGCTAGCGCGTCTGCCATTCCGCCACCCGCGCAGGGTGATTCGAAGAAGCGGTTTCCTTTTTCTCCGTAACAGCGTCAAAGACACTAACACGAACTTGGCAGTTCTGTGGATTTTGACGTCGCCGCCAGCGGCTAGGGTGGGTCCATGGATGCACTGACTTCCTTGGTCCTCACTGTCGTGTTCGGCGCGATCGTCCTCTACCTGCTCTACTTTGTGGTCCGGGCAGGCGTGAGGGACGGCATTCTTCAAGCCGACCAACGGCGGGCCGCCCGGGATCGCACGGAACAGCAAAGCAGCCAGCGCTAGGGTGGACCGCATGAACACCCAGAGGGTCAGGCGCAGCCGGCTGCGCTTTGTGGTCATGGTGATCGCCGGCGGAATCGCCACTGCTATCACGGGTTCCACCGGCAACTGGGTGGACGCCCCAGCAGTCTCCTGGGCCGTGGCGGCGTTCATCTACGTGGCATGGGTGTGGCTGGTGATTGCCCGCCTGGACCCTGAAGGAACCCAGCGGCACGCCACCGCCGAAGACCCTTCCCGAGGCGTCACGGATCTGTTGATTCTCATCGCAAACCTCGGGAGCCTGGCTGCTGTCGCGGCCGTTATCGTCAACTCCCATGCAGACGACACCGCTGCCAGGCTGAACTCCGCGGGGCTTGCAATGATTTGCGTGGCGCTCTCCTGGATGCTCGTCCAAACCCTCTTCACACTGCGCTACGCGGAGCTCTACTACAGCCCGGAGCCGGAGGCAGGCGGCGCAATCGGGGGTATCAGCTTCAACCAGGACCGCCGCCCGCAGTACACGGATTTCGCCTACCTCGCCACGAGCCTTGGCATGACGTACCAGGTGTCGGACACCAACCTTGAGAACCACCGGATCAGGGCCGAGGCCTTGAAGCACAGCCTGCTCTCCTACCTGTTCGGAACAGTCGTCCTCGCGGTAACCATCAACCTGGTGATCGGCCTGGCCCAATAGGACACCACTCGGCGTAGGCTACTTCGCATGAAGCCCCGGCTGATTCTGTTCGCTGCGGCCCTCCTCGTGGTCGCTGTCAGTGGTTTCGTGTGGTTCGCGGCCACGCGCCCACCTGCCTGCCCCGCGAACGGCAACCCGGACCCCATCGAACTGAAGATCGCATCCACTCCCACCCGCGTGCAGGCATGCTTCGGTGAGGGCTGCCATCTGGAACCCCTCCAACCACAGAGCGACGGACAGTGGCTGGTCCCCCAGGAGCCGCCCTTTGTTCCCGTCTCGCAGGAAGGGACGAATCCTGTGCGTGACAAGGTCCGCGTGGTGGTGAAGGAGGCCGGGAAACGTCAGCGCGACGTACTTTTTGACATCCCGAAGACCGACGGCGCCCCCGTCGCCGGTTCCCAGTGCCCCGGACCCGTCACGTACCTTCCGGTAGCTGTTCCCTAGGCGACTTAACGACGTACGGGGCAGCCGCCGTCGTACGTTGACGGCAACTGCCCCGCAACGAACAGACGCTTACGACGCCGGCCCGGCACCTACCTCTGCAGGCTCGGCTTTCGCCGGGGTCAAGTCATGCGAAGCAGCGCCCTTGCGGTACCGCCACACGCCAATCCCGACCACGACTGCGGCCAACGCCAGTGACAGGAAGAGCGATTCGCGGGTCGACTCCAGGATCACCATGCCGATAATGAGGGCCACGATGCTCGCGATGGCAATCCACGTGAGGTACGGGAAGAACCACATCTTGAGGTCAAGTTCCTTGGCCGCTGCACCCATCCGCCGGCGGAGGATGAGCTGCGAGGACGCGATAACCAGCCACACAAAGAGTGCAATGGCTCCAGAGGTGTTCACCAGGAACAAGAACACCGTGTCCGGGGCCAGGTAGTTCAGGCCAACGGTAATGAAGCCGACCACGGTGGACGCAAGCACAGCTGCCGCGGGAACCCCGCGCTTGGATATCTTGGTCCACGACTTGGGTGCGTCACCTCGCTGCGAGAGGGAGAACAGCATGCGGCTGGCCGTGTAAAGCCCGGAGTTCAGGCAGGAAAGCACGGAGGTCAGGACCACGATGTCCATGATGGTGCCGGCGCCCGGAATTCCGTACAACTCGATGACTGCCACGTACGGGCTCTTCGCCACGGACGCACTGTTCCACGGCAGGAGGGTCACGACGATCGCGATGGACCCGATATAGAAGATCAGGATGCGCCAGACCGTGGACTTGACGGCCTTCTTCACAGCGTCCACGGGGTTGGCTGATTCGCCGGCGGCGATGGTGGCGATTTCGGCTCCGAAGAAGGAGAAGACAACCACGAGGATACCGGCCAGTACTGCGCCGGGGCCGTTGGGCATGAAGCCGCCTTGGTCCAGCAGGTTGGCAACGCCCGGCGCGGAAACGCCAGGAAACAGGCCCAGAATCGCGGCGATGCCCGCGAGCAGGAAGATCACGATCGCTGCCACCTTGATGGAGGCGAACCAGAATTCGAACTCACCGTAGGACTTCACGGAGCCGAGGTTGGTGAGCGTCAGGAGGACCATGAGGACCAGGGCCCAGACCCATTGGTCGACGCCGGGAACCCAGCGATGCATGATCGCAGCGCCGGCTGTTGCTTCGATGCCAAGCACGATGATCCAGAACCAGGCATACAGCCAGCCGATGCTGAAACCGGCCCAGCGGCCCAGCGCCTTGTCCGCGTAGGTGGAGAAGGAACCGGTCTCCGGGTTGGCAGCGGCCATTTCGCCGAGCATGCGCATCACGAGGATGACCACCAGGCCGGCAGCCAGGTAAGCCACCAGGATGCCCGGACCGGCCTGCTGGATCGCCGCCCCGGAGCCCACGAAGAGCCCCGCGCCAATGACCCCGGCGATGGCGATCATGGACAGGTGTCGGGGTTTCAGCGACTTGGAAAGTTGTTGGTCAGCGTGCATGGATCGGCGCCGTCCTTAGTGTTTTTGGAAAGGCCCTCTGCAGGTGTGCACTGGGCCACTTGGCTTTCCCACACTAGCCAGCACTGGTCAGCAGCCTCCTGTGCAAAGAGACATTTTGGGATCCCCTAAAACGGGAGGATGCACAAAATGTATCTCCTCATGCATCAAAAGTTTCCTTGGAAAAACTATTGAAACGAGCATGAAACGACTCCTTGAGGCTTTGCCCGATGCGTTGGGTCACACCGCTGCGGCGAAGAACCTCTCCGCGACCTTTGCCAAGGAATGGGGGTCTTCCACACCACACAGCTCCCGCGCGGAATGCATGGAAAGGAGTGGGATGCCCACATCAACCGTCCGGATGCCGAGCCGCGTGGCCGTCAAAGGACCGATCGTGGACCCGCAGGGGAGATCGTTGTTGGAAACGAACTCCTGGTACGGCACCCCAGCCTCGTTACACAGCCGCGCCCACAGCGCAGCGCCCACGGCGTCCGTGGCATAACGCTGGTTGGCGTTGATCTTCAGCAGCGGGCCACCGTTCAGCACCGGCCTGTTCGCGGGGTCATGCTTTTCCGCGTAGTTCGGGTGGACAGCGTGTCCGGCATCCGCAGAAACACAGAACGACGCCGACAGGGCCTGCCGCCGCTGGCTCACCGAGGCTTTCAAGCCGTCGGAGATGCGCACGAGGATGTCCTCCAGGATGGGGCCGCAGGCACCGGAGCGCGAGTTGGAGCCGATTTCTTCATGGTCGAAGGCAGCCAGAACGGCAATGGGTCCATCGGCAGGCGCCGCTGCGGCGTGCGCGATCAAAGCCACCAACCCGGCGTGGGTGGAGGAAAGGTTGTCCAAGCGCCCCGAAGCGAAGAACTCACTCTTGGCCCCGAAGACAGCGGGCGCCTGCGTATCTGCCACCACGACGTCGTAACCGCCAATGTCCGCAGCGTCTACCGTGGCACCTTCAACGCGCGATGCGAGCAGCCCCAGCAGGTCCTCGCCTGCCGGATCGCCCTGGCCGAAGATCGGGTTCATGTGCTGCTGCTTGGACAGGTGCAGTCCGTTGTCGTTGACTCCGCGGTCCAAGTGGATGGCCAGCTGCGGGAAGCGCAACAGGGGACCGGTGGCCGTCAGATGCTCTGCGCCGTCCCGCATCACCAAGCGCCCGGCAAGCTGTAATTCCCGGTCCAGCCATGAGTTCAGCAAGGGTCCGCCATAGACTTCCACGCCGGCCTGCAACCAGCCGAACTTGCCGGTGGTGGGCTTCGGCTTGAGCTTGAACGACGGCGAATCCGTGTGCGCTCCAAGGATGTTGAACCCCGTGGTGGGGCCGGCGTTCTCCGGAGTCACCCAGGCAATGAGCGCTCCATCGCGGATCACGTAGAAGCTGCCTGCACGGCCGTCCCACGGCTGCAGTTCGTCCAAGGCGGTGAAGCCCTCGAGGTCCAAGCGCCGGGCGGCCTCGTGCACCGCGTGGAAGCTTGACGGCGACGCCGATACGTACGCGCCGAGGTCCTGGACATGGTCAAGTGCTGCGGAGGCATTCGAAGGCATGCCCCCGAGTCTAGTCCTGCCTCACGGACCGTCCCGGCTACACCGTGACGTTCAGCGCGGCCGTGTATCCGGCCGCAACGGATCCGGACATAGTCGCGAGTTGGTATATGCCGCCGTCGTCACCAAAGACGTTGTCCGAGGTCAGTGTGGTGTTGGGAAAGTTCCGGGCACTGCTTTCATATCCAGATGAAGCGTAGACCTCCTTGCACGCGGCCTCCGTCAGGGCAATCTGGGACACGGCCAGGACCTGGCCCGCGGCGGTGGTGTTGCTCAAGGATTGAAATACCTCAAAGTGAATATGCGGCCAGCGGCCCATGTAAGCGCCGGGGTAGATGGTGGTGAACGTGAGCTGCCCGTTGGCGTCAGTCTCCTGCACGCCGCGAAGGTAGTTCTCGTTCTCCAAACCGCTGTCGTAGAGGGAGTATTTGCCGTTGCGGTCGCAGTGCCATGCATACACGGCCGCACCAGCAAGCGGCGAGCACCCGTTCGCGTTGTCCAACAGGGTCAACGTCACAGTGAGGGGCACGCCCTCGGCTTTGGTGGTGGATGTCCCGAAGCTCGACGTGATGTCCTTCCGCACCACGCCCGAGGCTTCAAGGACATTCGGTCCGTTGGAGCCATCGCCCGGGTAGGGACCCACCGTTTCCTGCGGGATTTCCACCCCGCACTCGGCGAAGGCGCGCGTCACCGTGCTCGTAGCGGCCGGCGAGGTTGACGCCGTCGTGGTCTCCGATGCCATCGCCGTTGCACTGGAAGTGGCCGACGACGGTGCGCTGCTGCCTCCCGTCCCCGGTGTACAGGCTGCGAGGGCTGCTGCCGTCCCGGCACCTAGCAGGACGCCCAGGGTCCGCCTGCGGTTCAGGAGCGTTGAGAGATCGAATTCGAGGCCGCGGTCGTGGTTGGGATGCGGCTGGTTCGCCTCAGGCGATGGGTGCGGTGATGTCATGCCTCCATGAAACGCGGGCAGGCTATGGCTTGTACATGGTGAGGCTGTGGCCGGGCTGTGCGTCAGTAATCCGGGTTGCTCGGGACCACCAAGCCCGTCTCGTAGGCGTACACCACCACTTGCACGCGGTCCCGCAGCTGGAGCTTGCTGAGGATCCGCCGGACGTGGGTCTTCACCGTGGCCTCGGACAGGAAGAACTTGTGCGCGATCTCCGCGTTGGACAAGCCCTCGGCAATGGTGGTGAGGATTTCGGTTTCACGCGGCGTGAGCTCGTCCAGGAGCGGGTCCCGGTGCGGAGCGGCCGCATGCCCGGGGGTGTGAGAGCCACGAACGTACGTTTCCAGCAGCCGCTGGGTGACCCGTGGCGCAACAACCGCATCGCCACTGGCTACAAGCCGTACGGCATGCACCAACTCGGCGGGCGCCACGTCCTTCAGCAGGAACGCAGAAGCACCGGCCTGCAGGCCCGAGAAAGCGTACTCGTCGAGGTCGAACGTGGTGAGGATAATGACGCGGGATTCCGTCCCGGAGTCCGAAATCCGTCGCGTGGCCTCGATTCCGTCCATGACGGGCATGCGGACATCCATCAGGACGACGTCGGGTTGCAGCTCCGCGACCAACCGCACCGCCTCGGCTCCGTCAGAGGCCTCCCCCACCACGGTGAAGTCTTCTTCGCCCTCCAGGATGAGCCGGAATCCCATGCGCAGCAGTGGTTGGTCATCCACCAGCAGGACCTTGATGTTGCTTTCCCCAGTCATTCTTCCCCCTTATCGCCGTTCCAGCGCAGCTCGGCATGCACTGTCCAGCCACCGCGTTTCCCAGGACCGGCACTCACGTTTCCAGCATAGATTCCCGCGCGTTCACTCATCCCGGCAATGCCCTGGCCCGTGCCGATGCTGCCCACGGGGTCGCCGCCCTCCCGGGTTCCGCGGCCGTCGTCGAGCACGTCGATGGTGACCAAATCGCCGTCGCGCGTTACTTGCACGTCCACCCGGCTCAGCGACCGGCCATAGCGCAAAACATTCGTCAGGGACTCCTGGACGATCCTGTAGACCGTCAACTCAAAAGCGGGATCCGCTGGCAATGCGGGACCCGTGTGGGCGTAGTGGAGGGGCAGGCCGGCCGTGCGGAACCCATCCAGGAGCTTGCCCAGATTATGCCCCGACTCCAGCGGTGCCAGCGGCGCGGGCCGCCCGGAGTCGTCGCGGAGAACGCCAAGGACGCGTCGCATGTCAGCCAACGCCGCCCGGCCTGTCCTGGACAGCTCGTTCAGCACGTCACCCGCACGCTCGGGGTCCTTCTTGACCACCACGGCAGCCCCGTCGGAGAGGCTGATCATCACCGTCAGCGAGTGTGCCACGACGTCGTGCATCTCGCGCGCAATCCTGTTCCGCTCGGTAACCTTGCCCAGCTGGGTTGTCCGCGCCACCCACGCGGCAATCTCCACTTCGTGCTCCCGCCGCTGCCGGACCGAAATGCCGATCCCCGTGGCGAGGAGGTTGGACAACATAATGGTCACGGCCGTGGCGATGTTGTTGATGAGGTGGAAGTTCTCGGGAACGTCCTGAAGCGTGTCCAGATTGGTGGGGCTGGTCCACATGAAGAGATACAGCAGGCTCAGCGGAAGGCTGGCGGCCACAAAAACCAGCAGCGCCAGCGGCCGCTTCTTGGCGGTCGCCACCGCGTACAGGGCGAACCACAAACCGGCGGAGACGTTGGAACCCCACGGGTTGAGGATGGTGGCCGACACTTCAAAAAGTACGACGGCGGTGACCACCTGGAGCGGGTAGCGGCGCCTGAACGCCAGAACAGTAGCGATCAGCAACAACAGCGACGTCGCCAACCACTTGCCCTCGCTGCCGGAGGCAATGATGGTGGGCAAGGCCAGGAGCACGTAGCAAAGGACCACCACGGCGTCCATGGCACGCGGATGCTCGTAGAAGTAGCGTCGGACGCGGCCCCTTCGGCGCTGGGCGATTTCAGCGAAGGACGCGTCGGCCGGTTGGGCCAACGCGTCCCTCGTCTGTGGAGCTTCAGTCATGGATCGAGCCTAGACCGCCTAGACGTCCCGCTTCTTGAGCAGGAACATCGCCAAGGCCACGGGCACAACTACCCAAGCGGCCAGCACCAGCCCAGCCTGCCAGGCCTCCAAGGTGTCCTGGACGTGTTCCACGGCGGTCAACGGGTTGAGTGTGTTGGTGGGCAGGTACTTCCGGGCTTCCTTGAAGAAGTCGCCGGGGATGAGCTGGAAGGCGATCGGAGCCACGAAGAACAGGCCAACCAGGCTCATGATGCCGCCGGCCGAGTTCCGGACGATCGTGCCCAGAGCCATGCCAATTGCCGCCACAGCTGCCACGTAGATGCTGTTGACCAGCAGGAGCTTGATGGACTGCGAGCTGCCAAGGTCCAGCTTGAGGTTGTAGTTGTCCACGATCGGCAGCGACACAAGGCCCGCGATGTAGGTGGAAATCGCGGTGAGAAGGAAGGCGCTCACCATGACCACAATCAACTTGGCCAGGAAAGGCGAAAGCCGCTTGGGCACTGCTGCGAAGGTGGAGCGGGCCATGCCGGTGGTGAACTCTGAGCTCATGAGCAGGACGCCCAAGGAACCGAGGATCAGCTGGGCGAATGAAATGCCCGACGTCGGAATGGTCACCGCAAGGTCGCCACCCTGTGCCGCGATTGCTGCTGCGGCTTCGGGGTCCCGCGCTGCTTGTTCCGAAAACTGTCCCGTACCCCACGCCGAAAGCGCCGCGAAGCCCACCATCACCAGTGCCGTGGAAGCCAAAAGGATGAGTGTGGACAGGAGCGTACGGAACTTGATGAACTCAGAGTTCAGCACGCGGTGGAAGGCCGGTCCCGGACCGACGGAGTTACGCATCGACTTGCGTTCCAAAGTTGCGGTGCTCATGTCTATTTCCCTCCGGCTTGGGCGGGAACGGAATCCCCGGCAGTGATGTGCGAGTGGTACTCCACCTCGTCCTTGGTCAGTTCCATGTAGGCCTCTTCAAGACTTGCCTGCAACGGAGTGAGTTCGTAGACCATGACTTGGTTGTCCAAGGCGGTCCGGGCGATGCCGCGTGGGTCGAGGCCGCTGACTTCCAGCAGTTCACGCTCATGCACTTCAACAGAAACACCCGGCCCGGCCAAGAGCTGCATAAGTTGTTCAGGCTTGTCCGTGCGGACCCGGGTCCGTGTCTGTCCCTTGCCCGTGATGATCTCGGCGATCGGGGCGTCCGCGATGATCTTTCCTCGGCCGATGACAATAAGATGGTCCGCCGTCAGGGCCATTTCACTCATGAGGTGGCTGGACAGGAAGACGGTGCGACCTTCCGAGGCGAGATACTTGACCAGGTTTCGGACCCACACCACACCTTCAGGGTCGAGGCCGTTGACCGGCTCATCGAGGATGATCGTCTGGGGGTCGCCCAGCAACGCCGCGGCAATGCCCAGGCGCTGGCCCATTCCAAGCGAGAATCCTTTGACCTTCTTCTTGGCGACGTCCCCCAAGCCGGTCATCTCAATGACTTCGCGAACGCGCGCTTTGGGAATGCTGTGCGTTGCTGCCATGGCGAGAAGGTGGTTGTAGGCCGTGCGGCTCGTGTGGACAGCCTTGGCATCCAGCAGGGCACCAATCTCGCGCAAGGGCGCAATGTGCTTGGCGAACGGTACGCCGTTCACGGTCACGGAGCCCGCCGTCGGCGTATCCAGCCCCATGATCATGCGCATCGTGGTGGACTTTCCGGCGCCGTTCGGGCCAAGGAACCCCGTAACGCGGCCGGCCTGGACCGTAAAACTGACACCGCCGACGGCGGTCTTCTCGCCGTAGACCTTCGTCAGGCCTTTTGCTTCGATCATGGAAGCGTTCCCTCCCTGAGCACATGTCTGTGCGGATGAGTCTTGAATGTACTTAAAACGCTAGCCACGCACGGGGCAGAAATCGCCTGTCCCAGGGATGATTCAGGGTTCAGTCAGGGTAATCCTCCCGGATGATCCCGGGGAGTCGCGGCTCGATCAGTCAGCGGTGGCGAGGGGAGAATAAACCCTCAAATGCCGCGTTCGGACGTTGAACCCGGCGCTCCGGACACCGGCTTTCGGTTCACCATCGACGGCCAGTACCAGCGGCTCCCCTATGGCCTCGATGCTCACCTTGGTGCCCTCTGCCAGGTGCGTCACCTTGGATGCGGCCACCGTGCCCGTCACCACGGCCCACAGCAAGCGGGCACGCGCGAATGGCTCATCCGCTGTGATCATCCGAAGATCGAAGACGCCGTCATCCAGCACCGGACGACGAAGCGGCGCGTGATCCCTCGGATAGTACCGGCCGCGGCCCATATACAGGATCCAGAGTTTGTGCCTGGCACCATTCACCAAGAGGGTGGTCGGCGAATTGACGGCGAAGGTCCGCAGCGAAGCAACCAGCCCAGCCAGCGGCTTGCCCAGTGCCGGCTGCAGGCGTTCGCGGCGCCGCACCAAGTTTGGATAGACCCCGACGCTGGCTGTGTTGAGCATCGCCAGTTCGCTGGTTTCGGGCGAATCAGGCATGCCCCGTTGCACAACAACGTTGCCGAGGTCCACCAACGCGCCAGACCCATCGCCTGCCGCTTTCAGGACATCGTCCATGGAACCGACGCCGAGGTCCCGGGCAAAATGGTTCAGCGTTCCACCCGGCAGGACCAGGAGCGGCAGGGAATGTTCGACGGCGGCGGCCGCCGCAGTGCCGACCGTCCCGTCACCGCCCCACACACCCAAGGCAATCGTGCCGGATTTGGTGGCCGCAGCAGCGATCTCCGCCTCGACGTCTTCACCCTCGGCGATTTCGTGAATATACGCTTTGGGGAATATCTTGCGGAGCAGGTCACCGGTCTCAGGGGAGTAAGAACCGCCCATCGTGTTGACCGCGATGCTCAGCCCACCGCCGTCGGATATCACGGGAAGCTCCACGGGCGTCCGCCGCGGAGTGGGTTCCGGTGGTTTGCTCGGCCACCACTTACGGGTCACCAGGGCGGCGCCCGCGCCCAAGGCGGAACCAAGTACTACGTCGGAGGGCCAGTGGGCACCCGTATGGACCCTGGAGTAGGCAACGCCGGCGGCAACGGGAGCCAGGGCCAGTCCGATGGAGGGTGAAACCAGCCCCGCGCCAACAGCAAACGCCACGGCGGAAGCGGAATGGCCCGACGGCATGGACGAACTGACGGGCTGCGGATTTACGAAACGGAAAACGGGCAGGTGTTCGGGGAGTGGCCGCCTGCGGGGGAGTGCCGTCTTGAACACGAGATTGGTGACCGCAGAAGCTACACCCAGCGCCAGCAGGCCATGGAGCGCAGCACGACGTGGTTTTCCCGGAACGGTGGCCATGATTCCTGCGATGCCGAACCAAAGTTTGCCTTTGGTGGCGGCGGCGGAAAGTTGCCGGAAAAAGTCGTCGTGGTCGCCCTGGGGCTGGCGCGAGACCGCCCTCACCAGGAAATGGTCAAACCTGGCAACGTGCTTTGGACCTTTACGCAGGAAGCGTTGCATCAGACCAGAGTAGCGCCGATACCTGACGTTGACCCGGGGCGCTCCGCGACGTTCCAGCCCCGCTGACTACCATGAGGGGATGGTCCGCTTCCTGCAGCCGCGCCAACGGCCCACTTGGCAGATCGTCACTCCCGCCGTGCTATTGCTTTGCGCTTTCGCCGTCCCCGGGGCACTCATCCTTGCCGGACAAGGTGAGCCCGCGTTCAACGGCGTGGACACCATGTGGCAGGCCTATGTGTTCACACTGCACTCACCGTTCTGGGACCAGCTGAATCTTGTGCTGAACGCCCTGGGTTACGTGGGGATGCTCGTGTTGCAGTTGATCCTGGCTGTGGCGCTTCTCCTATGGCAGCGGCCCAAGACCGCATTCTTCGTCGTACTCACCGGTCTCTCAGCCCTGGCCGTCACCCAGCTGGCCAAGGTTGTGGTGGGACGCCACCGACCCGAAGGCGCCAAGGTCTTGACCGATACAGGTTCATACCCTTCCGGGCATGTATCGGCTACGACCACGTTCCTGGTAGTCCTGGTGGTGCTCATCGACCGGTTCTGGATCAAGGCCCTGGCCACCCTTGGCATCCTGGCCATGATGATCAGCCGGACCTATCTTTCAGCCCACTGGCTCAGTGATGTCTTGGGCGGGGCCTGCCTCGCAACCGGGATTGTGCTATTGCTCTGGTGGCCGTTCCGGGATATATGCATCACGGAGAATGAACCAGCCGGCATTGAACCTATTTGGCGGGCAAGGGCTTCGCAACGCCGGCGAGCAACAGGGCCACAAGAATAGGCGCCCCGATAGCGAGCAGTGCGTTGTGGATTCCTGTGTGGTCACCGAGGTAGCCCAAAAGCGGAGGCCCGGCCAGGAACGCGACGTAGCCGATGGTGGAGACGACTGATACTCGTGCGGCAGCGTGCTTGGGATCGTCGGCGGCGGCGGACATCCCCATCGGGAAGGCCAAGGCTGCGCCGATTCCCCACAGGGCAGCGCCGATGGCCGCGAGGACCACATTGTCCGCGAACACGAACAGGGCCAGGCCAAGTGCGGCAGCAGCCATGCTGGCGCGGAGTACCGCCACGCGGCCAAACTTGTCGATCGCCTTGCCGCCCACGAAGCGCATGGCAGTCATCGCAGCCACGAACAGCGCGAACAGCAGTGCGCCGGTAGCTTCGGATGAGCCAAGCCCGTCCACCGCGGCCTTTGCAATCCAGTCGTTGCCGGCACCCTCGGTGAGGGTTGCGCCCAAGACCACGACGCCGATGAGCAGCGTCCTGCCGTCCCGCCAAGCCGAGGGGCCCTTCTTGGGTGCCGTGCCGTCGTCGTGCGTTTCCGTGACGGCCGCTTGGTGCGGGAGGAAGAACCGGGGCGCGGTCAGGGCGAGCGTCACAGCAATGAGAGCGATAACCAGCAGGTGTTCGGGAAGGCCAACACCGATTTGCGAGAGGCCTGCGCCAATCAGGGCGCCGATGAAAGCGCCACCGCTGAACGCAGCATGGAACTGCGGCATGATGGTCCGCTTGAGTCGGTGTTCGACGTCGGCGCCTTCGATGTTCTGGGCAACGTCCCACAGCCCGATTCCGATGCCGAAAAAGAAGAGCGCAATGGCCGTGGCCGGAACCGAGGCAGCCATGAGGGAGAGGGCGATGGCCGTTCCCGCGGCGCCCACCACCAGCCCAGCCGCGCGAACGGTATTGGCAGTTCCTATGCGGCCCACTACCCATCCGGCGGAAGGCAGCGCCAGCAGAGACCCAACGGCGGTGCAGAGCAGCAGGGTACCCATCTGGCCGGACGTCAGGCTAAGGGCCTCCGTCACGGCCGGAATACGGGCCGCCCAACTGGCAAAGACCAAGCCATTCATGCCAAAGATCAGGAAAGTTGCGATGGCGGCGGCGTTCACGTTGGGTACGGTTCGGGTGCTGGTGGTCATGCAATCACAACTTCCACGGAGAGTTTGTCGAGCCGGGCAAGGTCTTCTGGGGATGGTTCGAGGTCTGTCACGATGACATCGACGGTGTCCATGGCGGCAACCAACGCCACGGCGCCGGCATTCCATTTGCTTCCGGAACCGGCCGCGATCACCCTTGAGGCAGATTCGAGTCCGGAGCGCTTCACGGCCGCATCATCGAGGTCGTGGGCCAGCAGCCCGTCCCTGAGGTTGAACGCGCAGGGGGTCACGATCGCGGTGTCGAAGCGCAGTGAACGGATGTTGGATTCGGCCATGGGGCCCCGGAAGGACTGTTCTCCCGGAACGAGCCGGCCTCCGGGAAGGATGAGTTCTGCCCTGCCTCCCGCAAGTGCCTCCACGCTGTGGAGGGACATGGGCATGACGGTGAGTTCTCGTGGACGGAGCAGCCGGGCGATTTCCGTGGCCGTGGATCCGCTGTCCAGCCACACGTGTTCTCGGTCCCGGAGAAGCCCGTCAACAGCCTTGGCGATTCGGATTTTGGCCTCGCGCTCTTCGAGTTCACGTTGGCCATAGCCGGGGTTTTCGCCACGGGCCAGCAGGCTGCGGGCGCCGCCATGGACCCGCTTCAGGACGCCATTCGCAGCGAGGATCTCCAAGTCGCGCCGGATGGTGGCCCCGGAGGCTCCACACTCAGCAACGAGCTCCTCCACGGTCACCGCCTCACGGGCGCGGAGCATCTCCCCAATGAATCGATGGCGGTCGGCAGTACGCATGCCTACAGCCTAGCAATAGGGTGCGCATTTAATCATCATGTGTGATCATTTGCTCATTTCCGACGCTCTCTCACATAAACCCCCTTAAACTGGAACGCTCTCGCAGTGGACTGCGAGAGCGTTCGCCTGAAGCGGGCGTTTTGTGAGAGAGCGTCAGCGGGCGCGTTCCACCCGCTTCTCGTCCCAGACGGGTTCCTCCGACTCGTACACCTTGCCGTCCGAGCCGAACACCAGGAACCGGTCGAAGGACTTGGCGAACCAGCGGTCGTGCGTCACGGCCAGGACAGTACCTTCGAACGCATCGATCGCACGTTCAAGGGCTTCGCCTGAGTGGAGGTCCAGGTTGTCGGTCGGCTCATCGAGGAGCAGCAACGTCGCGCCCGAGAGCTGCAGGAGCAGAATCTGGAACCGCGCTTGCTGGCCACCGGACAAGGATTCGTATCTCTGTTCAGATTGCCCGGCCAGGCCGTACGAATCCAAGGCACCAGCAGCCGCTTCGCGAGGCAGGCCTGATCGGTGCTCGTCGCCCCGGTGCAGGATTTCCAGCAACGTACGGCCCAGGAGATCCGGCCGGACGTGCGTCTGGGCAAAGAAGCCGGGACGGATCCTGGCACCCAGCTTCACGGTCCCCTCGTGCGGGACTTCAGCGATCACGACGTCGGAAACCGGCAAGTGCTCCCGCTCCGGGTCCGTGCCACCGGTGGCGAGCAACCGCAGGAAATGGCTCTTGCCCGAGCCGTTGGACCCGAGCACGCCCACCCGGTCACCGAACCAGATCTCCGTGGAAAACGGCTTCATGAGCCCCGTCAGCTCGAGCTTCTCTGCCACCACGGCACGCTTGGCAGTGCGGCCGCCCTTGAGGCGCATGCGGACGTTCTGCTCAATCGGCAGGGCTTCCGGTGGGCCAGCCTCCAGGAACTTGGCCAGACGGGTCTGGGCGGCCTGATACCGGTTGGCCATATCCGAGCGGAACGCAGCCTTGTTCTTGTACATGTTGACGAGTTCCTTGAGCTTCACATGCTCCTCGTCCCAACGCTTGCGGAGTTCCTCAAAACGCGCGTTCCGGTCTGCACGTGCCTCAACGTACGAGCCAAACCCGCCGCCGTGGATCCAGGCCCCCGCACCGTTGATGCCGGGCTCAAGCGTCACGATGCGGCCCGCCGCGTTGTTGAGGAGCTCGCGGTCATGGCTGATGAACAGGACGGTCTTCTTGGACTCGTTGAGCTTGGACTCGAGCCAGCGCTTGCCGGGTACATCGAGGTAGTTGTCCGGTTCGTCGAGGAGCAGGAGTTCGTCCGCCCCGGCGAACAACGCTTCCAGAACCAGGCGCTTCTGCTCACCGCCGGAAAGGGTAGACGCACGGCGGAACTGGGCTTTATCGAACGAGATACCCAACGCAGCCATGCACACCTCGTCCCACACGGTCTCCACGTCGTAGCCGCCGGCATCGCCCCAGTCGACGATCGCCTGGGCGTAGCGCATTTGGGTGGGCTCGTCGTCGTGCTCCATCATGGCCAGCTCGGCTTCTTCAACGGCTTTGGCCGCTTTGGCTAGGCCCGGCTGGGCGCTGGAGACCAACAGGTCCCGAACAGTGGATTCATCGCGGACCTGGCCCACGAACTGCCGCATGATGCCCATGTTCCCCGAACGTCCCACCACGCCTTCATCCGGTGTCAGGTCACCGGCGATGATCTTGAACAGCGTCGTCTTGCCGGTACCGTTGGGCCCGATCAGCGCCGTCTTGGTGCCATCGGGGACCTTGAAAGTCACGCCGTTGAGCAGTTGGGTGCCGTCGGAGAGGAAGTAGTCGATGCCGGAAACGTCAATATGGGCCACCGCCCAATCTTCCCACGCCAAGACTTAATGCTCGACGGCGGTACTCGCCGCCGGGGGTGCGGACGGCCTGACCCCGGGGTCAAGCGTCCGGCTTCCGCCGGGCGAAGTCCGGGGCATGCTCCGGACGAGGGCCGAACGCGATCATCCTCGCTGGCAGTTTGCGGAAGGCGGGGAAGCGCCGCGTCACGAACAAGAGAGGTTTGGGCGGTTTGGCTTCCCCGCCAGCCATGACCCGGGCAAACACTCCCCGGTGCAGCACACGCTGGAACGTCTGCACCGTCACTGTTGGCATCCAGCGGCGCTTTTGCACCTTGGCGAGGTGGCCGTCGTCGAGCGTTCCACTGAGAAGTGGCCCGGGGATGATGCGGGCAGCCGCAACTGCATCCTGGATGGCCAGGTTGATGCCCACTCCGCCAGCCGGCGACATCGCATGGGCCGCATCTCCGATCAGCAGCAGGCCAGGGCGGTGCCATTGCCTCAAGCGGTTGAGCTTGACATCCAACAGATGAACGTCGTCGAAGGAAGTCACGTGTTCCACACGATCAGCGAGGTCCGGCCGCAAACGCGAAATGCGATCCCGGAAAGCCGCAATGCCCTCGCTCCTCAACGTCGCATCCAGCCCCTTGGCCGCAAGGTACGCAATCTGGTGGTAATCCTTGCGGGTCAGGCTCAACAGCACGTCGCCACGTCCGAAGCGTGGAGAGATGGACGTTACGGGATCGTGCTCGTCAGCTTTGCGCGGAAGCCTGAACCACCAGGTATCGAAGGGGACGGCAAACTCCTGCGGCACCAACCCGGCGCGGTGGCGCAGTATGGAGCCCCGTCCATCGCAGGCAACGGTCAGGCCTGCCTGGAGCACGCCGGTTTCCATGGTTTCGCCGCTGGCGGGGTCCCGCCTGCGGAACCTGACACCCACCACGCCGCCCAAGTCATCCCTGACCAGATCCGTGGCCTCAGTATCCATCCGCAGGGTAAAGGACGGTTCCTCCCGGGCCGCCGCAACCAGGAAGTCCAGCAAATCCCATTGCGGCACCATGGCAACGTAGTTATAGGGAGCCTTGAGGAGCCCGAAGTCCGCGAGCACCACTGAATCACCGGATTCAGTCGGCAGGCGGAAATTATCCAGCCTGCTCTGGGGAAGCTTGCGGAATCCTTCGCCAAGGCCCAGCTCATCGAGGAGCCGCACGGTGGAAGCGTGCACGGTGTCGCCCCGGAAGTCACGCAGGAAATCGGCATGCTTCTCGAGCACGGTCACGCGGACCCCGGCACGCGCCAGCAATAAACCCAGAACTATCCCGGCCGGCCCTCCGCCGACCACCAAGCACTGGGTATTGCTGGTTTCCATGCTTACTCCCTCATCATCCGGCAGCCGTCAGGAACGTCTTCAACAAAGGACCGCTGGTGGTGGCACCCAGTCCGCCATCCTCGACGAACACGGCAACGGCGAGGTCGCCGTGCACCGCAACGATCCATGCGTGCGTCTTTGGCGGATTGTCGTTTCCGAATTCGGCTGTTCCCGTCTTGGCACCCACGGGCGCTCCGGGAACCTGCGAGAGGAATCCTGCGTGCCCGGAGGTCACTACGGCACGCATCATGTCGGATAGCGCCGTGGCTTCTTCCTTGGTGATCGGTTTGGTTGAGGCAGGTGACGCCGGCACCGTTGCGGAAGCGGACGACGGCGATGCGGTGCCGCCTTCCGCAGCGCCCGTACCGGCGTCCGGGTTCTGCGTTTGGGTTCCAGCGGCGTCGGCGTTGAGCACCAGCTGGGGTGAAACGGGGGCTCCGTTGGCGACCGACGCCGCCATGATCGCTGCCGACAGCGGCGAGAACAGCACCTTGCCTTGACCGATCATGGAGGCCGCATGCTCAGTACCGGCGGCCTCGCCCGGGACGGAACCGAGGAAGGCATCGGCACCCAGATTGGGGGCCTCAACAGCAACACCAAGGGCCGTGGCGGCCGATTCGAGCTGATCCTGGCTGACGGTATCCCGCGCGTTGATGAAGGCCGTATTGCAGGAGTGGGCGAAGGCATCCCGAAGTGCCACGTTGCCCAAGGAGCTCTCGGGGTAGCCTTCGGAGTTCTTGAAGGTCCTGCCATCCACGGTCACTGTGGAGGGACAGTCGACCTTGGAATCCGGAGTGGCGCCGTTCCGGAACATGGCCAGGGAATCAACAATCTTGAAGGTGGAACCGGGCGCGTATTGCCCCAACAGTGCCGTGTTGTAGCCGTTGCTTCCCGGGCCGGACGCCGCAGCAAGCACGGCTCCCGTGGATGGCTTGAGGGCGACGATGGCCGAAGCCGGTTCAACTCCCGCGAGTGTTTCTTCGGCGAGCTGCTGGAGTTTCAGGTCCAGCGTCGTCTTGAGCGTGGTTCCGGCCTGGGCCGGAGTGGAGAAGAGGACCTTGGTTTCGGGAGCCGCGCCTTCGGACGCAGCCTTGGCCGTTGCAACCACCTCAACGCCGTCCTTGCCACGAAGCAGGGAGTCGTATTTCTGCTGCAGTCCGCCGGTACCGGTAGTATCCCCGGCCCGGAGCGCTCCGTTGGACTTCTCGATCTGCTCTGCGCTGGCTTGGCCAACGCTGCCCAGGAGGGCCCGCGCGAAGGTACGTGTGGGGGCAAGGGCCATGGAGTCCAGGATGCTCACACCGCCAGGAATGGCCTTGATCTTCGCTTCGGTGATGTCGGCGGTGTACGCACGCAGGACGATACCCTCCACGAAGGCCTGGGATCCGGAGGCCGCCACCTGCTTGGCGTAATCGTCAACGTTCAAGCCGAGCAGCGCAGCCATGGCGCGGGCCGAGGCGTCGGACTGGTCTTCGGGGACTTTGGTTTTGTCGATTCCTACACGGAAAACCGGGCGGTCCTCAACGATCGGGGCATCGCCGGCACCCAGGATCTGCCCTCGCTGGGCGGACACCGTCTTTGCAGACAAGGTCTGCCCGTCCGTGAGTTGTGGCGCAAGGAGTCCCGGCGACCACTCGACAGCCCACTTATCGCCCGATTTCTTCAGCTTGGCATCCAGGCTGTATTCCCATTTGGCCGAACCGATGTTCCAGCTGTAGTTCAAGGGAACGGTGGCGGCATCGCCGTCCAGTTTCAGCTCGCCGGACTGGACCGACGGCTTTGCATCGAGCCCTCCCACCACGGCTTTGAGTTCGTCATTGGCAGCCGCGGCGTCCTTCCCGTCGAAGGCGAGTTGCCCGACGTCGAGCGCTTCCAGGGCGGAGGCAAGCTGCTTGGCGGCGCTCTCCGCTCCTGAGCGACCGTCATCGCAGCCGCTCAGCGATCCGGCCAGTACCAGCGTCACGAGTCCAAGAACCAGATTCCTAAGTTTCCCCATTTGCGCCATTATGCCGGGTTCCTCTGACAGTTTCCCGCTGCGCCCACACCCCGGACCGAACAGGCCGGCCCGCCCCAGCGAAGGAGCGTGGCCGGCCCGCGTGAACGGATCAAGCTAGGGAGCACAAGTGAACTTGGCATCACCCCAGACGCCGTGCGCGCCGTTGATGGAACCGGACGGATCAACCACCAACTCCACGTAGGCGGCACCAGTAAGGTCCACGTTCACCGCCTCCGGCGCAAATCCCGGTGTGTAGGTGCGCGACTGGTACTTGTTCACACCGTCCACGTTGACTTTGAAGATGATGTTGCCGCCGAAGCCGCTCTCCAAACCCACCTGCGAGGTGAACGAGGTGCACTTGCCGCCCAGGTAGTACGTGATCTTCGAGGCCGCGTGGACGCCCAACCCCTTGCTGAAGCTTGGCTGCTGGCCCGTCGCAGGGTCGGTGTAGTTAATGGACAACGGCTTGTCCGGAGACGACGCCGAGTCCTTGTTTGCCACGTTCTTGCCGATCACGCCGTAACCGTTGAGGGCCTGGACCCACGGGGTCTCGGACGCATACACGGAACCGCGCGGTACCTCGGGCAGCGGCTGTGAAACCACCTTCCAGTCGAAGAACTTCACACGCGTATCGGTAGGCAGGGTGACGGACGCCAGTTCCTTGGTCGGATTCAGCCGGACGGTGTTGGAGAACGCCTGGTACTTGTATTGCGTGTACTCCGGCGACGGCCCGTTGGCGTTGTTCCGGCCCTGCTCGGACACCGCCAGCACGGCACCATTCAGTGCCGAGGGCTGCAGCCAGTTGGGGAAGAAGATGGATTGCTTTTCCATGCTTCCATCGGCATATGTCAGTGTGAGCACCGGGCTTGTGCCATTGCCAACTGCGGCCGATCCGAGCACCGCCAAGTGCGTTCCCTTACCCTTGACCGCGATCGTCTGGGCGGACAACGCCACCGAGTTGGGGACGTCCGGTCCAACAGCAGGCCACGTGTAGTCAACCTGGGTGGGCTTTCCTGCATCAACCGTCACCTGGCTGCCCGGCCGGACGCCACCCGCCGGAACCGCAGCGGCAGCCAGCTGTTCGGCAGCGAAGGTGGCCCCGCCGCCGTCGAAGTTTCCGAGTGCCTTGCCCGCCACGGTGGTGACAGAGACGGTGTTGTAGGCCGCGGCCAGCGATCCGTAGGCGACGTAGATGGAATTGCCGCCGGTCACCGACTGCGTGCTTGAGTCCGCAGCAGCGTACGACGCCGAGACCCGGACGGTCTGTTGCCCCGCCTTCGCGCTGCTGCTGGGGGAGATGACGAACGTGGCCGTAGCGCTCTCGCCGGCTTCGACCTTGGCGGCCGTGGCAACGTTCGAACTGAGGACTGTCCATCCTTCGGGAAGGACGGGGGTGAGTTGGAGGTTCGTCTTGGCCTTGGAGCCAGTGTTCACGAAAGCCGCCGTAACAGTGGTCTCCTGGTTCTGGAACACTTGCTGTCCCGTGGTCACCCGCACCTCGGCCGCCGCCGCGTCCTGGCTGTTTCCGCCCAGCGGACCGGCCTGTTGCAACTGCACCGTGGCTGATTTGTTGGATGCGATTGAACCAGTCTTGACCCAGACGATTCCGTTATTGGAATCGTCAAAGAACCATCCGGCGTCTGCCGCGTCGTATGCGGACTTGGTGGTCAGTTGCGTGAGCTTGGCTCCGCCGATCTTGATGTCCTTCGGGGCAGCCCCGGCGTGGACCTTGAGCTGGTACGGACGGGCTGCGGACTTACCGGAGTAGTCGCCCTTCCTCTCGCCTACAGTCACTTTGACGCTGCTGTTGCCCTTGCCCGGCGCATCCACTTCAAAAAGCTGCGTCGAGGATTTTCCATCCTTGTACTGGCGGGTGACCTTGTCATCCTCGTAGAGCGTGAAGCTGTTGGTCCCTTGTGCGTAGACGTCCAAGGTGATCTGCGAATCCTCGGGCACCAGGGAAGCGTTGCGGGCCACGATACCTTGGGGTATCACTGCGCCGGCCCGCACGAACACCGGAAGTTTGTCCAGTGGTGAGTTGTAGCCGTTGAGGATCTGGCCGCCCTGATAGAGCTTGCCTGTCCAGTAATCCACCCACTGCTGGCCTGCCGGGAGAAATATGCCGTCCCGGACATTTGTTTGCGTGAAGACCGGTGCCACGAGGAAGTCGGAACCGAGCATGAACTGGTTGTTGGCCTCAGCACCGTAGGACCACTGCTGGTCCGGGAACTCAAGAGCCATGGAACGCATCATGGAAACGCCGGTCTTCGATGAGTCCTGGGCCAAGGTGTAGATGAAGGGCATTAATTGCTGGCGAAGCTGCAGGTACTGGCGGTTGATCGCCGTCGCTTCGTCGCCGTAGAGCCATGGCCGCTTGTCCGTCGCCGCCCAGCCTGACATCGAGTACAAGGCAGGGGCGAAGGCCTTCCACTGAAGATCGCGGACGTAGGACTCAGGCGAGCCTCCGAAGATGCCGTCAACGTCGCCCGTAGAGAACGCCAAACCCGAGTTCCCGGCTCCGGTGAGGGCCGAGACCTGCCAGCGGACGGCGTCGAGGTTTCCTGAATGGTCACCGGTCCACTGCATGCCGCACCGCTGGGAGCCGGCCCAACCTTCCACCATCAGCGCCGTGCCTCGGGCGTCCGAAAACTGTTCGATGCCGTTGTGCGCAGCTTCACACTCGGTGAGTGCCTGGCGATAACCCTGCCCCACCCAAGCGACATCCAGCTTCCGGAGCCGGACGCCGGCCTCGCCCACTTCGTATTCCTGGTTGGTGAGGGAGCGCTGTGTCCACAAGCCGACTTTGAGGTTGGTTTCGTCCTCGATGTTGTCTACGGTTTCCGGGAGCTGCTGGTACTCGCAGCCGTAGCCATCGTTGACCAGCATCCAACCGGCGGGCATGTCGTTCTCCACAAACTTCCGTGCAGTTCTGATGGCGTCGGGAGTCTTTTGCTTGGCACCGTCGGGATCGCCGTAGCCGGACGAGGAATAGCCGGGGTTGGAACGGTTGTAGCAGTCCGCGTCGCCGTATTCCAAGGCATAGACGGGCGGCATCATCGGCTTGCCCGTGAGCGTCGTGTAGGCCCCGAGGGACTGCTTGTAGTCGCCCACGAAGTAGTAAGCGTCGAAGCGCTTTTCCTCGTGCGTGGTGGTTGCTTGGCCGGCGAAGTCGTAGGAGCCGCGGGCAAACGTGTCGCGCAGGACGCCATAGCCCTTGTTGGACATGTAGTACGGAACAGCGTTGGGGTAACCGTCATCGTCCCAATCGAAGTTCCTGGCGATGTTGATCAGCGCGCCGGTGTGGACTGAGCGGCCATTCTGCATGCCGCCGCCGATGAACTGCTCACCTTCTTGTGGGGCCAGGTGTTGCGTGGCCGTAGTCGCGCCGAACGTGAGCGGCGCGGATTCTTGCAGCACCAGGGAGCCGTCCGCCCGGAGCACGCGGAGCTGCGTGGTGGCCTTGTTGATCTCGACGTTGATCTTGGCGGTCTTAAGTGCCAACCAGTCGCCGTCAGTGACGGTGGGAGTGGTCCCCGGGAATTTGTCCTTGCCCACCACGATGTTTGCCGTCCGGGCAGGGTCGCCTTGGTCCGTGTTGGCCGGGTCGGTGAACTTTCCGCTGGGGTCGGCTTCGAGGCGGAAGTTGCCGTCGTCCAGGAACGTTACGCGGATGGCGCCCTTCTCCGAGGAAAGATCAACGACGTTCCCGGACTGGGCGTATCCCGTCACCGCCCCGAGGGGTACACCAGATGTATCAACCGGGACCTCGGGCGCCACGGTCTTGATGGCTGCGGGGTCGCCGGGAGCGGCATTGGCAGCTGCGGCGAAGGTCAGAGCCGGGATGGTTCCCGCGAGAAGGAGTGATGCCAGACCCACCGAAGCGGCTTTCGTGGCGAGGGTTCTTCGACTGCTTCGGGGGACAGGGCGGGGCAGCCCTCTTGAGGGTGCGGACATGGGAGCCAACTTTCGACGAGTGATAGTTTGTGATCTAACTCATAACGAAACGTGCACTAATCGTCACTGGTTAACGGCCGGAGGTCAACCGTTTCACCAAAATTGACACCCAAGTAGGTCGCATTAGTGCGCGTTTTGACGGCCCAAAACGCGCACTAATGCGACCCAGTTGGGCAGGCGGGGGATCAACGCCCGCGGATGATCCTCCGCTGCGTGGCAACGGCGATCGCAGCCGTTCGGTTGTCCACGCCAAGCTTCGAATAGATGTGCACCAAGTGCGTCTTGACGGTTGCCTCGGAAATGAACAACTGCTTGGCCATGGCACGGTTGCTCATCCCCGTTGCCAGGAGTTCAAGCAACTGGACTTCCCTCGAACTCAACGCCGGAGACGGATTCCTGATCCGCCCCATCAACCGCGCAGCCACTTCCGGCGCCAAAGCCGTCTGCCCGGCTGCGGCAGACACTACCGCCTGGCGGATCTGCTCCGGCGGCGCATCCTTGAGCATGTATCCGCTCGCTCCCGCCTCCACAGCGGCGAGGATGTCGGCGTCGGTGTCGTAGGTGGTGAGGATCAGCACGGGCGGCGGGGGAGTGCCCGCCTCTCCTGCCTTGATCTTCCCCGTCGCAGTGACTCCGTCCATGCCAGTGCCCATCTGGAGGTCCATCAGCACCAGGTCCACAGGCTCTCCCACGGCAGCCAACCGTCGAAGTTCCGCCAGCGCAGCAGCACCATCCGAGGCCTCCGCCACCACGTCCACGCCGGCGAAATCGGCCAGCATCGCGCGGAGTCCGGCACGGACTACGGGATGATCATCCACCAGGAGTACGCGGATGTCGTTCATGCGTTTCCTTCCACGGGAAGTGGCAGGCGGATGGCAACAACTGTGCCTTCGCCCGGCGCCGACTCAATCTCCAGGCTGCCGTTCAACGCAACCAACCGCTCGCGCAGCCCCGAAAGCCCGACGCCGGTTCCGTCGCCGCGCGCCGCACCCGCCGCCGTCGACGGATCAAAACCGATACCGTCGTCGAAAACGTCCATGGTCACCTCGGTGCCTGGAAAGGACAGGGTGACGACGGCGGCACGCGCGTGGGCGTGCGCCCACACGTTCGCGAGGGAAGCCTGGGCAGCCCGAAGCAAGGTGGTCTCGTAGGAACCGGGAAGTTCCACCGGCGTGCCCACCAACTCGAACCGGCACCGCAAATCTGTACCCCGCGCAGCCGCCTCCGTCTCCGTCTTCCCGCAGAGCCGGGCAAGGGTGTCGACGAGCCCGGACTGCGCCAAGTCGGGGGAACGCAGGCCGCGGACAAAGCTGCGCGCTTCAGCCAGATTGGCCGAAGCCGTCTCCTGGACCGTCCTCAGACGTTCCTTCGCCGTCTCGGTGTCCCCATCCACCAGGGCCTTTTCCGCCGACCTTCCCATCAGGATGATGCTGGAGAAACCCTGGGCCAGTGTGTCGTGGATTTCGCGGGCCAAACGTTCACGTTCGGAGACCATGCCGGCCTCGTGCTGGGTCCGGGCAAGTTCGGCACGGGTGCTTCGAAGTTCCTCAGCAACGAGCCGCTGGTTTTCGGCCTCCTTGAACAAGGCCCGGTACGCCATTCCGGTAACCACAGCGAAGCCAGCCCCAAACACTGGCCCCAAAACCATCGCAAGCTGCAGTCCGCCGTCGGCCGTTCCCCGGCCGTGGAACCACAGAGCGCCCACCAGCAGTGCGGTACTCGCAAGAATCGCCGGCAGCGCGATGCGGCGCGGCAGGACGTGCAACTGGAGGAAGAAGAGTGGGAACGCCACCCAAGCAAAGTCGCTGCTGACCAGCAGAAGCAGGAGCCAAAGGAGCATCACGGCGCCGAGCCACCAAGGCGCGAAGGGCGTGGGATCAAACGCCGAAGCTCCGCTCGCGTGCCGTTTCTCCATGATTGTCCCGGCAAGGTACACGAGGGCCAGCGCAGCGGAAAGGCCGAGCCCAGCTGCCAGGGCGACTGCGGTGGGCGCAACGCTCGCACCCGTCAGGAGCCGGATCACGGCAACGGCCAGCAGCACGGCAAAGCCAACGTGGAGGCACACCCGCAGAACGCGCAACACGGCACCGGTAGGGGTTTCCGGCGCTTCCGCATTCTGATGGGCATTCACGCTTCCCAGCGTATCCGCGGCCGTCCTTCGACGAGGCTGAAATGCGCGGAATCAAGCGCGAATCAACCATTCGGTTGATGGGCCACTCAACCGCACGTCGCTGGGCAATCCATCCCGTTCCCGATGTGCCGGCGAAGCAACGACGGAAAAGTGGATAGCGCCGGGACAAAGCCCGCACCCAACCGAAGGAATCCGATGTTTCTTGCCATCCGCGACATTCGTTTCGCGAAGGGCCGCTTCGCACTCATGGGCAGTGTGGTTGCCCTCATCACTTTGCTGCTGGTCATGCTTTCCGGGCTGACGGCCGGACTTGGCGACCAGTCGACGTCGGCCATCAAGGGCCTGCCTTTCCAGCAGATCGTCTTCGGCGCGCCGGCCGGCAGTGAGCCAAAAGCCTCGTTCACGGAGTCGGAAGTGTCCCCGCGGCAGGTGGACGCGTGGCGGGACCAACCCGGTGTTTCCTCGGTGCAGGAGCTCGGCATCAGCCAGACGAGGTTCCAGTCCTTGGCCGGTGACGGAGCAGCGAGCGGCACGGCGAACGTTGCCGTTTTCGGTGGTTCGACGGCTCCTGCGGCTGTGGAGGAAGGGTCAGCGGTGGTCGGCAAGACCTTGGCCGCAGAACTGAGCCTCCAGCCCGGCAGCCGCGTCCGCATTGGCGGCACCGAGCTGACCGTCTCCGGTGTGGTGGAGGACCAGTGGTACTCGCACACCGGCGTCGTCTGGACCACCTTGTCCGATTGGCGAACCATCGCGCATGCCGCAGCGGATACCGCCACGGTCTTGGGAGTGACGTACGACGCCGGTGCCTCCGTGGGTGTCGAAGCCGCCAATGCGGCGGCCGGGACGGTCAGCACCGACGTGACCGGGTCTCTGCAGGCCCTCGGGTCCTACAAGAGCGAGAACGGCTCGCTGATGCTGATGCAGGCCTTCCTCTATGGCATCTCCGCACTGGTCATCGTCGCGTTCCTGACCGTGTGGACCGTTCAGCGCACCCGCGACATCGCCGTGCTCCGGGCCCTGGGTGGCTCCACGGGATATGTACTTCGCGATGCATTGGCCCAGGCCGCGTTGGTCCTTCTCTCCGGAGTGGCCGTGGGCGGCGCCTTGGGACTTGCCGGGGGATTGGCAGCCTCGAAGGCAGCTCCCTTCCTCGTCACTCCAGTGACCACCTTGCTTCCCGTGGTCGGCGTGATGGTGCTTGGACTGGCGGGCGCCGTACTTGCCGTCCGGCGCGTCACAAAGGTCGATCCCCTACTTGCCCTCGGCGGCAACTAATCCATTCCCTGAAAGGAATACACGTGTCTGCCCTTAGTCTTCTCAACGTCTCCCTCGAATACCCTGACGGTTCCTCAACCCTCAAAGCCCTCGACTCCGTGGATCTCCGGGTGAACCGCGGCGAATTCCTGTCCCTGGTGGGTCCTTCGGGGTCGGGGAAATCCTCGCTCCTCGCAGTGGCCGCAACACTCATCAAACCCACATCAGGCGTCGTCGTCGTTGATGGGCAGGATGTCACCGCGCTGAAGGAGGCCGAGCGCACCACGCTGCGCCGCGACGAGGTGGGCATCATCTTCCAGCAACCCAACCTCCTGCCGTCGCTGACCGCCGTCGAGCAGTTGCTGGTCCGCGAGCACCTGCGCGGGAGGGCTGCGCGAGACGGCCGCCGGAAGGCCGAAGAACTGCTGGAGGTGGTCGGGCTCGGCGAGGCCGGCAACAAACGGCCCCACCAGCTCTCCGGTGGCCAGCGCCAGAGGGTCAACATTGCGCGGGCGCTCATGGGGGAGCCAACGGTCCTGCTGGTGGACGAGCCCACGGCTGCCCTGGACCACGAGCGGAGCGAATCGATCGTGCGGCTTCTGCGCCGTGTCACGGACCAGTTCTCCACGGCCACCGTCATGGTCACCCACGACACCGAGTTCCTCCCCTTGACGGACTCGGTGGCCACCATGCGCGACGGACGGCTCAGCGGCGCCTTGACCCCCGCCGCACAACCCAACTAAGTCGCATTAGTGCGCGTTTTGAGCCCTCTAAACGCGCACTATTGCGACCTACTTGGGAGAGTCCAGCACGGCCGAATCCTGCGCGTCGTCATAGGCATCGCGGGCTTCGAGGATGCTGGGCACGTGGCTCTCGGCCCATTCCCGCAGCATTGCCAAGGGTTGCAGGAGGGACTCGCCCATCGAAGTGAGCTCGTAGTCCACCCGCGGGGGAACCTGGGCATGGATGGTGCGGGTGATCAGTCCATCACGTTCCAGGGCACGCAGCGTCTGGGTCAGGACCTTGGGAGTGACCACGCTGACCATCTTGCGCAGCTCGGAGAAGCGAACCGGACCGTCGCCCAGGACCTGGATCACCAGTGAAGCCCACTTGTCGCCGATTCGCTGGAAGATCACGCGCGAGGGACAGTTGGGATCCAGCACATTGGCGGGGAGCTGTTGAGTATCCATGAGGTAACTAGGTTCCTTTGAAGCTATCAGTATCAAATAGATACCGTTGTGTCATTGCAAGGATACCAACCTCAAGGAGAGCTATGAAAATCGCAGTCTACGGCGCAACGGGCATGGTCGGCAGCCAGATCGTCAAGGAATCCCTGACCCGCGGCCACGATGTCACGGCCATCTCGCGCAAAGGCACTGAGGTAGCCGGCGCCACGGCCCAGGCAGCCGATCAGGCCGACGGTCAGGCATTCGCCTCCATCGCAAAAGAGCACGACGTCGTTGTGCTGGCTACGGGCCCCAGCCGCACCGGCGGTGACCATGCAGAATGGCTCAACGCCATGGCCACCGCCTACAGCAATGCCGAAGGAACCCGCCTCCTGATCGTTGGCGGCGCAGGCACCTTGGAAATTGACGGCGTTCGCCTTCTCGACTCCCCGGACTTCCCGGAGGCGTACCGGGCCGAAGCCACCACTGCAGCGAAGGCCCTCGAAACCGTAAGGCAGGCACCCGAGTCCCTGGATTGGACCGTCTTCGCTCCCGCACCCCTCATCCAGCCGGGTGAGCGCACCGGTGAATACAAGGTGGCCAAGGACACCCCCGCCGGCAATTCCATCTCTTCCCAGGACTACGCCGTAGCCATGCTGGATGAAATCGAGAGCCCGGCCCACCGCCGCTCCCGTTTCACTGCCGCCAATTAGGCCAGGCCAAGCCCGGGTACACGCTTCTGGAATATGTCTTTCAAGGCATACTTTGCGGCGTTGTATCCGGGCATTCCTGTCACACCGGGTCCTGGCGACGTGGAAGACGAACACAGGTACACACCGGGAATGGGTGTTCGCCACGGAACCGTTGATACCACGGGTCGTCGCAACAGTCCCCGCAGATCCATCATTCCGGCGCTGAAGTCCCCGCCCACGTAGTTCCGGTTGTAGGCGGCCAGTCCCGCCGCCGTCGTGGTTTTGGAAGCCACCACAACATCCCGGAAGCCGGGTGCGTAACGCTCAATGCGTGACGTGACGGCTTCGCCCATGTCCACGTCGGAACCGGCAGGGACGTGGCAGTACGTCCATAAGATGTGCCGCCCCGCCGGCGCGCGCGTGGAGTCCACCAGGGAAGGCTGTGAGGCAAGGACATACGGTTCGCCGGGATGCTTCCCCATGGCAACGAGGTTTTCGGCCTCAGCCATGGCATTTCGTGAACCGCCTATATGTACCGTTCCGGCGTTCTTCAACGCTCTGTCACGCCAGGGAACCGGCTCCGAAAGGATGAAATCCACCTTGCACGCCGCATTCCCGAAACGGAATGCTTCCAGGGCCCTTCGATAACTGTCCGGTACCTCGGATCCGCCAAGTCGGAGCAAGGCGGGGGCCGCCACGTCCAGCAGGATCGCCTTGGCCGGACGGACTTGGTCCAGCGATTCAACGGGTTGCCCGGTGTGGATTGTTCCCCCATGGGCCAGGAGATCGTCGGCCATGGCCTTCGCGATGGACGCTGACCCACCCATGGGGATCACCCAGCCACCTGCATGCGCCAATACAGCGAGCATCAGTCCGGCACCGGTGGCGGTCAAGGACGGGAGCGCAGACACAGCGTGGGCCATGACGCCTGTCAGCAAGGCTGGTGCTGCAGCCTCGTGGAAGCGTCGGTTCCAGAGAGGTGTTCCTTGTTCCAGCGTCGCCAGCCCGAAGCGAAGGGCCGCCAGCGGGTCCCGCGGTACACGGGGCAACTGATAGGACGTGAAGTCCACTACTCCCTGGACACGTTCAAGCAGCGGCTCCAAAAGACGCCTATAGGCCGTCCCGTCACGGCCCAACTCCAGGGCAGTACGCTCCAAGGACTGGTATGCCACGGCCGCACCCCCAGCATCCAACGGAACGCCGTGCTGCACCTCCGGGGTTCGCAGTTCCACGCGGTTTGCCAACTCGAACGCACGGAAGAACGGAGACGCCACAGCCATCGGATGAACCGCCGAGCAGACGTCATGCACATGTCCGGGTTCCATCAACTCCGACGTTCGTGTTCCGCCGCCGATGGTTGCTCCGGCTTCGTAAAGATGCACCTCAAGGCCGGCGCGGGCCATGACCACCGCGGCTGCCAAGCCATTCGGTCCGGACCCGACGACGGCGACGTCAGCCATCGCTGCCGGCCTCCACGCGCTTGGGTGCTTTGGGTCGCCAGGGGAGGACGGATGTGGACGGACGGGAGAGGTCGATCCTCATCCAGTCCTTCGCGCCTTCAAAGGGCCCACCATGCGGATCATCCTCACCGAGTGCCCGCAGGGGATCCTGCGACGGATCCAGGATGTCCATCACGACGCGCGCCATCAGGTAAGCCGTGGCAACCATGTGCAGGGCAACTGCCAGGACGTAGGCGGACATATCAATGTTGTGCTGGGGTGCACCGCCGCTGGTGGCCTGCCCCAGATACATCCAGATGGCGGCCCAATGCAGCCCCTCCGCTGCCTGCCAAATGAGGAAGTCCCGCCAGCGCGGTCGGGCCAGGGCAAGCAACGGGATGAGCCAGATGACGAACTGGGGGGAGTACACCTTGTTGGTCAGGATGAACGCGGCAACAATCAGGAACACGAGCTGGGCAATGCGCGGACGCCTGGGAGCGGTCAGCGCGAGGACGCCGATGAGGGCGCACGCGATGACGAACAGGTAGAGGGCCAGTGAGTTGATGGTTGTTGCATTGAGCTGTGTCCAGTGGAGCCTGTCGGCCGCCAGGTTGAAGGCAAACCACGGAGAGCTGTATCCGGCAGGCCGTTCCTGGGTGAATTCGAAGAAGTAGCGCCACCCGGCCGGGTTTATGGCGGCGATGGGCAAGTTGACCGCCAACCAGGACGCCGCCGTGGCTCCAGTCGTGATGAGGAAAGCCCGTAGGCGACCCGTACGCAGTGCCAACACCAGCACGGCTCCCAGGATCAGGAGCGGGTAGAGCTTGGTTGCGGTGCCCAGGCCGATGCAGATCCCCGCCCACACCAGTTTGTTCCGGGAAAAGAAGTACATGCCCAGGGCCAAAAGTACTACCGCCCACATGTCCCAGTTGATGAAGCCGGCGAGGATGATCCCCGGCGCCAGCGCCACCATCGCAGCATCCCAGGGGCGGCGCTTGTTGATGCGGGCCGTGAGGAGGACGGTAACTATCCACACCGCGACAATGAGGGTGGCGTTCACATCGAAGTAGCCGAGGATCCGCTCGCTGCTGGCGCCTTTTCCTGGAACCAGCAAGGCCGTAAGGCCAGCGATGATGCCCATGAGGACCGGATACTCGAAGAGGCTTCCCTGTGTGAAGAACGGGAAGGCGCCGTTTCCAAGCCCACGGTTCTTGAAGAGTTCGGGGAAGTCCGAGTAGCACGTCGAGTAGAACTGGGAGGGGGTTTCCCAGCCGTTGACCCTGCAGTAATCCTTGGCCAGCACGGCCAACAATGCGGCCAGCACCGTCAGGATGATGAGGACGCGTTCCACGGTGAAGGGTGCGGGGGAGACCTTGCCGGGAGAGGAATGACGGCCCAGGGGACCGCCTATCAATTCGGTGAAGTTGCGGAGCAGGGAGTCGCTGCGGCTGGGGACCACAAAGCGGGCACTTTTTTGCTGCCGGTGCGGCTTCGTCTCCTGCATGAGTCGAGCTTACAGTCCGGCAGGCGATCGCCGGTCCCGGAATGGCTCCCCCTTAAAAGGGGGAAGCCCACGCATAGCCGCGTGGGCTTCCAGGGGTTCAGCGTGACCATGCGGCACCGGAGACTCCTTCTGACAGGGGCGGCATCAGCGGATCAGCCCCATCTGGTGCAGGACGACGTAGACATCTTCACGGCGCTGGTCGAGCAGCTGACCGTTGAACAGGGTGCGGTCCTTGGGAGCATCGGTGCTCTTGAAGAAGCGCAGGTCCTTGAGGTTCTTGGACATAGTTCACCTCCTTTCTTGGGGGTATGGCCGGAATTTGGGCACACTAAATAGACCCAGGGAATTCGAGGGTCAAAGAAACACAAATAGCCGGAATTAGTGGTTAAGAGAGCAGACCAAAGCAGCGGACGACGAATTGTCCGCACTGAAAATGCGGGCAATTAACCCAACAAGAAGCTGGTTCCGAACTATGGGGAAACTGCGTACCCGCGACGTACTGCGGTCCGCTCGCGCAGCTGAGCACTCATGAGGCCCGGCTCTAACGCCGGACCTGGAACATCCCCGGCGTCAAGGCCGGGCCGATGCAACCGGAGTGGTCAGTGGCTCCAAAAACGGCGCGCGTCAGCAGCAGAGGTCGGGGCAGCAGTGAAAGTCGTCTTCCGTCCGCTAGTCAAAGTAATCATTTTCCCAACCTCCTTCTCTGGCCGTAAACAGCCCGCCTTGGCAATCAACCCGGATGACTAACCGGGGAATGCACACCTTGTCCCCGGCAAGACGCTCTGGGAACAAGATTTAAGGTACAGCACAATTAGCGCATTTGGCCAGCCAAAATCGGCAATTCGCCAAATAAATTTGAAAAACTCTGCTTCAGAGTCCCCAACGGATAATCGCCGGAGTCCGTTTGTCCCAGCCGAGGGTGCACACCTTGGCTGTGCCAAGCAGGAAATGGCGGCCTTGGGTGGCATCCATTTCAAGCCAACGGGCGGTAAGGATCCGGGAAAAGTGCCCGTGTGCCACCACCAGGACGTTATCCATGCCGGACTCAAGGACGCGGCCGATGATCTTGTCTGCCCGCGCCGCTACTTCGTCCAAGGTCTCACCGTTGGGCACACCGTCGGTCCAGATGAGGTAGTCCGGGTTGTCCTTGCGGATCAGGTCCGAACTTATGCCCTCGTAGTCGCCGTAGTTCCACTCAACGGCCAGGGGCTCATGCACGGCGTCCGGGAAGCCGGCGAGTTCAGCCGTGCGGCGGGCGCGGCGCAGTGGAGAGGTCAACACCAGGTCGAAGTCGATGCCTTCCAGCACCTTCCGCGCTTCGACGGCTTGCTGTTCACCCTCCACCGTCAAGGGAAGATCGGTGAGTCCTGTGTACTGACCGCTCTTGGACCATTCCGTCTCGCCGTGGCGAAGGATCCAGAGTTGCGGGCGCGGGGAGGTCGCGGCGTTCAATTAAGGCTCCTCTGTTTCGGTTTCAGGATCGACGACGGCGGACTCGGGTTGTTCTTCCCACCACGCCAGAAGTTTGGCTTCGGCTTCCTCGGCAGAGAGCGGTCCGTGTTCCATGCGCTCTTCAAGGAGGAACTTGTAAGCACGTCCCACGACCGGTCCCGGTTTGAGCCCTAGGAGCGTCATGATCTGGGCCCCGTCAAGGTCAGGCCGGACGGCCGCCAGCGATTCCTGTTCCAGCAAGGTGGCAATGCGTTGTTCAAGGTCATCGTAGGCGAACGACAGGCGGTCGGCCTTTCGCTGGTTGCGTGTAGTGACGTCCGAGCGAGTGAGCCGGTGCAGGCGCTCCAGCAGCGGTCCGGCGTCGGTCACGTAGCGGCGCACCGCGGAGTCGGTCCATCCGGCATCGCCATAGCCGTAGAAACGCATGTGCAGTTCAACAAGGCGGGCGACTGCCTTGATGGTGTCGTTGTCGAAGCGGAGCGCCTTCATTCGCTTCGCCGTCAGTTTCGCGCCCACCATGTCGTGGTGCCGGAAGCTGACCGCGCCGCCCGGTTCGAATCGGCGCGTAGCCGGCTTGCCGACGTCGTGCATCAACGCGGCGAACCGCAGCACAAAGTCCGGTCCGGGCACGGGGCCGTCCGCGTCGGTTTCCAGGGCAGCAGCCTGTTCCAGGACCTGCAAGGAGTGCTGGTACACGTCCTTATGGCGGTGGTGCTCATCCGATTCGAGCCGGAGCGCGGAAACTTCCGGCAACACGAAATCGGCCAAGCCTGTGTCCACCAACAGGTCGATGCCCACGCGCGGGTGTGCTCCGTTAATAAGCTTGACCAGTTCGTCGCGGACGCGCTCAGCCGAAATGATCTTGATGCGTTCCGCCATCTGTGACATCGCCAGCCGGACGTCGTCGTGTACGGAGACACCAAGCTGCGATGCGAAGCGGGCCGCGCGCATCATGCGCAGGGGATCGTCCGAGAAGGAAGCCTCGGGCGCACCGGGGGTCGCCAATTCTGAGGCGTGGAGATCCCGGACGCCGCCGAAGGGATCCACCAGCTCCAGGCTCGGCAACTTCAGTGCCATGGCGTTGATGGTGAAATCGCGGCGCAGGAGATCGTCGGTCAGGGAGTTGCCGAACGCCACCACGGGTTTGCGCGAATCGTCGTCGTAGGCCTCGGCGCGGTATGTGGTGATCTCGATCTGGAATCCATCTTTACGCATCCCGATGGTGCCGAAAGCGCGCCCGATTTCCCAGAAGTTGTCAGCCCATTTCCTGATCACCGAAATGGTCTGGTCCGGAGTGGCATCCGTGGTGAAGTCAAGGTCTGGGGAAGTCCTGCCCAGGAAAAGATCGCGCACGGGACCGCCAACCAAGGACAGCTCGAATCCGGCATCGACAAAGCGCTGCCCGAGGTCGAGCACCACCGGATCGATGGTGAAGTTAACAGAAGAGCTGTCCAATACGTGCGCCATAGTCCCTTAAGCTTGGCAGATTTTTGGGCGGCGTTGGGCCACAGAAGGCAGCAAATACGCAGCACCGTGGAACCGCTGTCTTTTGCAGTCCACCTTGCGGCCATGTCCCGGTCATCACTCGAGGGCAAGAGTCGTTAGAGTGGACTTCATGGCCAATCCGATCCCGAGCGCTCCCGGCAGGAGGACAAACGCACCGTTGCCGTCGGCAATCGGCGCGCATGTCGCGCCTGCCCCGCAGCACCCGGTCCAGGCCTCCCTTCCCACTGTTGAGGAAGTGTCGGCAGGCGGCGTCGTAGTGGACACGTCCGACGGCGAACTCCGGGTTGCGATCATTGCCCGCCTTAACAGGGGTGGCCGGCTTGAGTGGTGTTTGCCGAAGGGCCACCCCGAAGGCCGCGAAAACAACGAGGAAGCCGCTGTCCGCGAGATCGCCGAGGAAACCGGCATCGAGGGAAGCATCCTGGCCCCGCTCGGAAGCATTGACTATTGGTTTACGGTCAGCGGCCACCGCGTACACAAGACGGTCCACCACTTCCTCCTGCAGGCCACCGGTGGCGAACTGACCATCGAGAATGATCCCGACCAGGAAGCCGTGGACGCTGCGTGGGTCCCCATCCAGGAACTGGCCCGGAAACTGTCCTTCCCGAACGAACGCCGCATCGCCGATCTGGCACGGGAAGTGCTGCCGGAACACCTCTGAGCCGGGTACGTGGGACGATAAAGGCGATGTCTGAAGCCAAAACTACCCAGTCCGTTCAATCCGGCGAAGCACGTTCCAGCGCCATCATGGCTGCAGGAACGTTGGTTTCCCGGTTCCTTGGCTTCGCTAAAACCTGGATGCTCGGCGCCGCCCTTGGCCTGGGTTCCACGGTCACTGACACCTTTATTAACGCGAACAACCTCCCCAACCTGATCTTCCTCCTGGTTGCCGGTGGTGTGTTCAACGCCGTCCTGGTGCCACAGATCATCAAGGCGAGCAAGGCCGAGGACCGGGGAGCGGACTACCTCAGCAGGCTCCTAACGCTCGCGGTGCTGGTGCTCCTGGCGCTGACGGCGCTTGTAACGTTGGCCGCGCCACTCGTCATCGACCTCACAACACAGGACTATTCAGAACAACAAAAGGCACTTGCCGTCACGTTCGCGTTCTGGTGCCTTCCGCAGATCTTCTTCTACGGCCTTTACGCGCTGCTCACGCAAGTGCTCAATGCACACGGCGCGTTCGGTCCCGCCATGTGGGCGCCCATCCTCAACAACATCGTGGCCATTGCAGGCCTCGGAATGTTCATCTGGATCCTCGGGGCCAACATCACCAATCCGCACACCTTGGACAACTGGGGCCCGACGCAGACGTTCTTCGTGGCCGGGTTCTCCACCATCGGCGTCGTTGCCCAGACAGCCATCCTGCTCATACCGGTCCTGCGACTGAAGCTCGGTCTCCGTCCCCGCTTCGGTTGGCGTGGAGTGGGGCTGGGCCAGGCTGCAAAGCTGAGCGTGTGGACCCTGCTGACCGCAGCCGTCGGGCAATTGGCGTTCCTCTACGTCATGAGGATCGCCACGATTCCGGGCGCCGAGCGCCTTCGGCTGAGCAACGCGGGGGAGACCACCGCGGCCTCCACTCTTCCCGGCAACGCGGTCCTCGAAGTTGCCAGCCAGCTGTACCTGCTGCCGCACTCCATCATCGCGTTGTCGCTGGCGACCGTCCTCTTTAACCGCATGACCCGCGCATCCCAGGACGGCAACAAGGACGAGTTGCGTGACGCCCTCTCGCACGGCCTCCGGACCATGGCCGTCGCCACGGTGTTTGGAGCGTTGGCACTGTTCGCGCTGGCCGGCCCCCTGGGCATGTTCTTCTCCGGCGGCGAGCCGCAGGACGGCGTCATGTTGGCGCAGACCTTGACCATCCAGGCGCTCAGCACACCCTTCATGAGTGCCAACTTCATGATGTCCCGCGTCTTCTACGCCAACGAGGACGCACGCACGCCCCTCTACGTTCAGCTGTTGCTGGCGGTGGTGTACGTGGTGGGTGCGTTCATCATCCAATTCCTGCCGGTCGGCCAAATCATCTACGCCATCGCCGTCCTCTACACCTTGGGCAACATCCTTTCCGTAGTGATCAGCGTGGTGTTCCTGCGTCGTTTGCTGGGGCACCTGGACGGTCCGCGGATCGCCAACTCGTACATCCGCATGGGTTATGCCGGCCTCGGTGCCGCGATTGCCGGCGCCCTGGCCTTGTGGTTGTTGGGAAGTTACCGGGCCGACGGCTTCGCCTGGAGCAGCCGCCCGGCTGCCCTGGTGACCGTCGTCGTCGTCGGGCCTGTCATGTTGCTTGCCTACCTGCTGTTGCTGCGGGTCTTCCGGGTCACCGAGCTTCGCGACCTCATGCGTCCGCTGCTGGGCCGCCTGGGACGCGGCGTTCCCGTTCCGGCCGGCACCACCTCGGAACCCACGACGGCGGCACGCGCCACAGTTTCCGACGATACCGGCCTGATTCCGCGCATCTCGGGCGAATTCGATGCTGCGTCCTTCAGGGCCGGACCGGCACTCGAGCCGGAACCCGCCGTCGAGCGTCACCCCGATGTGGTGGGGGCTGCCGAATACATTCCGGACGAAGACGTGCCCAGTACGGCCATGGGCGGGAAGTTCCGTCCACAGGTGCCTTTGCCCGGACGCAGGACCTACCAGGGCGAGGCCGGACGCAATCCCTACTTCCCTGTGGAGGACAACAGGAAGAGGTAAAGCGGCGGCGCCAACATGGGCGGAGGGCGGCTATCGGCTAGGCTAGAAACGAATATAGGTAGTTGCAAAAGCGGTTTTCCCGGCTCAGCGGGTGCCCGCCTGCAGGACCCGCAGCTCCCGGACAGCCTAGGAGGAACACGTGTCCCACCCGATCGACGTCGGATCAGTACTTGGCGGCCGCTACAAAGTCACGGCCACTGTATTGACCTCGCATGACCAAGATCTGGTGCTCGACGGCGTGGACCAGGTCCTCAACCGTCCGGTGAGCATCCTCGTTGCCGGTCCCGGCAACGCCGAACAGGTTGCGCAGAGTGCCCGTGAAGTTGCCACGGGAGAGCGTCCCGGGCACGTCCAGATCCTGGACCTCGGCGTCAGCGACAACACCACGTACCTGATCACCAACCACAGCACCGCTCCGGACCTGCTGGACCTGGTGGTCGCCACCAACCCGCCGTATGTGGAACCGTTCTTCACAGAGGCGCTGGGAACTGAAATCTTTGGCCAGTCCCGCACGTATGAGCCCGAAACCTATGACGGATTGTACGAGGATGACGAGCACGACGCCGAGTACATCCAGTACGACAACGACGGTTACCCCATCCCAAGCGATGCTGCTTCCGAAGCCCCCGCTGCGCCCGCGAGCAACCTTCCACCCAGGCCGGAAGCCAGCCCAACGGCGAGCAAAGGCTTTGGCGCCAAGATCGCTGCCGCGGCCGCAGGGGCCGGTGCGGCTGGTGCCGCTGCCGCTGCCGCGCTGAAAAACGCCGGTTCCAAGACGAACGACGCCGGTGCTGCCGCCGGCGCTTCGCAGGCCGCCGCCCCGAGCGCACCCACGCAGCCTCCGACGCAGGCTGTTTCTGCTGCGCCGGCTGCGCCGGCTTCCCCGCCGCAGCCGCCCACCCAGGCCGTCACGTCGCAGCCCATCCCGGCTGCACAGCCTGCGCCGGCCCCTGAACCTGCCGCAGAACCGAAGGTTTCCCTGTGGTCACAGGAGGACTACGGCTTCGCCGGTGGGGGAGCCGACTCCGGCTCCGGCTACGACAGGGCGGCCACCAGCTTCCCTGCGTCGGCTGCCGCAGCTGACAACTATGACGACGAGGACGTCTACGAGGACGAAGCTCCCCAGCGGGAACCCCGTTCACTGCGGTGGCTCGTTGGTGGTTTGCTTGCTGCCGTACTGATCGTCGGCCTGGTCCTTGCCGTCACCAACCTTGGCAGCTTGTTGCCCAGTTCCAAGCCGGCAGCGACGCAGAACACCAGTGCTCCACAGGCCTCCGGTACACAGACCACCGAACCCACGCCGTCCGAGACCGCTGCACCGGCCGCACCTCCGGCCATCCAGGAGATAACGCGCCTCGGCTCGTTCGACTTCGCGGCCACCTTCGACAAGGACCTGGTCAAGGCCTTCGACGGAAACGCTGCAAGCTACTGGTCTGACATGGAATTCGCCACGGCCGACTGGGGTGGCCTCTCCGGCGAGATGCCCTTGGTGGTAAAGCTCAAGGAACCTGCCGAAGTGAAGTCGGTTGTCCTCAACCAGCTCGGTGGCTCCGGTGGCAGCATCAGCGTTTACACCAACGACCGCCCGGCGATGGACGGCGCCAAGCTGGTGGGCACCAACAGCTTCACTTCGCCCGAACTGACCATGCCGCTGGCCGCTCCGACGCAGACCCAGTACGTCATCGTGGTCATCAAGTCCCTGCCAAAGCTGGCAGCGCCCAAGACCCGCTTCGGCTTTGGTCTTCGCTTGGCCGAGGTCACCATCCAGTAGTCCACCACGTAGTAGGAGGGGCCGTTTTGACTCGTCAAAGCGGCCCCTCCTGCTATCTGCATCTGCGTCACCGCTTCGTTTCGGCGCACCCACAACCGGTACCCTGAATGATGGTGGCTTTTAGGGTCGATCAGTGTCCCCAAAAACCAACGGAATATTTGGAGCGTTGCAGGGGTTGAGTCAGGTGGCTGCCCCGAAAGCCGCAGCATCGATTAAGGAAGAGGTTCACGCCACGTGAGCATTGCAGAAAACAGCGCATCGCAGGTGCGTGACGTCATCATCGTAGGCTCAGGCCCGGCCGGCTACACTGCCGCCGTTTACACCGCTCGCGCCAACATGAAGCCTCTGCTCATTGCCGGATCCGTCACCGCTGGTGGCGAGCTGATGAACACCACCGACGTCGAGAACTACCCGGGTTTCCCCGAGGGCATCATGGGTCCTGATCTCATGGAAAACTTTGAGAAGCAGGCCGCACGCTTCGGCACCGAGATCCTCTTCGAGGACGTCACGGAACTCAACCTCGACGGCGACATCAAGTCGGTCACCATCGGCACGGGGGAGACTTTCCAAGCAAAGGCGATCATCCTGTCCACCGGTTCCGCATACCGCGAGCTCGGGCTGGAGAACGAAAAGCGCCTTTCCGGGCACGGCGTCAGCTGGTGTGCAACCTGCGATGGTTTCTTCTTCAAGGACCAGGACATCGCCGTGATCGGTGGTGGCGACTCGGCCATGGAAGAAGCACTCTTCCTCACCAAGTTCGCCAAGTCCGTCACCGTCGTGCACCGCCGCGACACGCTGAAGGCTTCCAAGATCATGGGTGACCGCGCCCAGGCCCACGAGAAGATCAAGTTCGTGTGGAACACCGCGGTTAAGGACGTTTTGGGTGGAGACAAGGTCACGGGCCTCAAGCTCAAGAACCTCGTGGATGGCACGGAGTCTGAGATTGACGTAACGGGCGTGTTCGTGGCCATTGGCAACGATCCGCGTACCGACTTGGTCAAGGGCAAAGTGGACCTGACACCCGAAGGAACCATCGCTGTCGAAGGCCGTAGCTCGCGTACCAACATCAAGGGCGTATTCGCTGCCGGCGACGTCATCGACCCCACGTACCGCCAGGCCATTACGGCTTCGGGTTCCGGTTGCGTGGCCGCCCTCGACGTAGAGCACTACTTGGCAGACCTGCACTCCTAAGCTGCATCCAGCAAACCTACGAAGGGAATAGTTATGAGCAACGCCAAAGACGTAACTGACGCAAGCTTCAGCACGGATGTCCTGGCTTCCGAGAAGCCGGTCATTGTGGACTTCTGGGCAGAGTGGTGCGGTCCTTGCCGCAAGCTCGGCCCGATCCTCGACGAAATCTCGGTCGAGTACAGCGAAAAGGTGGACGTCGTAAAACTGAACGTCGACGACAACCCCGCCATCGCAGCCCAGTACGGCATCACCTCCATCCCGGCCGTGTACCTGTTCAGCGGGGGAGAAGTGAAGAGCACGGTTATCGGTGCCAAGCCGAAGCAGTTCTTCGAGAAGGAATTCTCGGACGTCTTGTCCTAGTTCTTGATTCATCGTCGGAAGCCGGCGGTTCCAGCTCCCTCCAGGGGTTTGGAGCCGTCGGCTTCCTTCATTTTTCCAGTCTTGAACCTCCTGCTGGTTGCTTGAGCGTGATCCTTTGGGAAGGAAGCGTTGGCTCCTCTAAATTCCGAGAAATCACCCTCGCCTTACATGGGGTAGGGGAAACTGAGCGCCCATGGGTCGGTGGCTGGTGTTCGGCAAAGCCACAGGTGCCTGGCCAGGGTTGACTGGACTTGTGGCGTCCTTGGTCCTGCGACGAGGTTCCTCGGGACACCCAGGCCCCAGACCGTGGTTGGTCAGTTCGCTTCTGGATTCAATCGGGACACCATAAGCGGTCAGACCTACGCTCTGATGTACACCCCCTCGAGTCGGCTTGCTCCTTCTAGCCTGTCGGAGGTTGAACACCAGCACTTGGGTCCTTGTGTTTCACGTGAAACCGCCTAGCCGACTAAAAGGAGTTGCGACCTCAGTGAATCGAGGGGAGTGACTTTAGGTATCTATAGCAACTTCCCGCAGCCGACTGCTATTTCGCCAGTCTCGCGGGTCAGCGACTACTCATCCATTGTGTGGCTGGACCATGTCGCCAGACGCCCTCCGAAGCGCCCAATGCCCGAACGACTGCTCCCGGCCGAGAATGCTGCATCCACTGCCCTAGCCTCTCTACCTCGGAGCAATGGGGAACCAAACCCAGTTTGGGCTTGAGAGCACCCCAGGTGCGATGAGAAGCCCGCTACGAGGTAGACGGGCGGCTCCGTACCGCCAAGCCGAGTCCATGCACTGGCATCGCCGCTAAGGAAGCCCTGACGTGTTCGCAAGAAGCGGGTCATGTTTCACGTGAAACGCGCCGACTCATGTTTCTCCTACGAGGCACCGTCAGACAAACGCTAAGCATGACCAGCAGGCAGTAGCCGCCTTTAGTGGGTCTGCTGGCCACAGACCGACAGCGCCGCGATCCGTTTCCGCCACCCGGACCTCCATCCGTTGGCCGGAATACACCCGTCAAAGCGCAAACGCCAGGACTCCCGCGTGTATCGAGAAGGAAAGTGCAGGGACCACGGTCCATAAGCGCAGCTGCCGTCATGAGACGTTGTAGGAGCTAAGACGCCCAAATGGACGGTGAAAACCCTGAATCTCACAATGAGGGAGCGTCCCGTAAGGATCGTGCCGAATCGCCCACCCAGCTGGGAAGGTCGCCCTTAGCAGTATCTGAACCGTTGGCGTGGGTAGCGAACAACGATTATGGATCTGAGTTGTAGATCCAGAATCATCCCCAGGCGTGTGCGCGTACTCCGCTTTCACGACGGAACTCCGCAGCTCACTTCGTTGAGCAAATTCAGACGATCTATCTCAACGCTCTTACCCGTCCTGAAATCGAAGAGAATCACTCCAGCGCATTCTCTCCCAGGCAAGGCACGTCTAAACACGCGTCGTCCCCGAAGTCGCGACCATAAGCAGCGCAAAGACGAACACTGCACCAACAGGCTGGTACGCCGCCTTCACGCTACCCCGATGATGGCGAGTCGCCACCCACCATGCATTGGGTGCGTCGCGGTCGGCGCTTAGGGTCAGGCCACACGGCCAGGTCCCACGGCCAAATGTACGCAGTTCTGCGCACTGAGAAGCGAGGGATCAAAGTCGGGGCCATGTAGCTCGCCAGCTGGAGTGAGGAATCGATTCGCGCTGCGGGCACAGTCTGGGCGTTCTGTTGCCGCAACGTGCTCTGCATCTTCTCTTGTTGGAGAACACCATCCTCTCTTGTGGGGAGGGGAGCATCCTCTCTTTGGGCGTCTGTCGAGCGTTAGTGCAGTCACTCGCCTCCGTCCAGTCCAGCCCAACCCGTACAGCCCCGTACAGCCCGGCCCAGCCCGGCCCAGCCCGGCCCAGCCGTACAGCCCAGCCCGGTTCAAACCTCTCCTCTCCGTCCGGACGTTCCCAGCCAGCCACTTCGACCCGGCCAACCCCGTCCCATGCCGCCTTGTCGGCCGTCCAGAAGCCGGCCAACTACTAACCAGACCAGTCATCCCAAACGGCCCGCCGTATGCCCCATCGGGAGCCAGAAGAGCATTCCCGCTAACGCTGTCGAGGGTCATGGGTGCTTTTGGCGTACCGTTTCACGTGAAACCAGCCTAGGCACGCCAGCGGGTACGACGGACTTGGCACTCCAAAGACCATGATGCGATGTCGAGTCCAACTCGCGCCTCGCATACCCACACCGCACTGTGGAGCTTCAGTAACTGTGGGGGCGCCGAAATTGGAAGGACCAGACGGACACGCAGACACATCCACATGCTGCGTTCAATGTTTCACGTGAAACAAGGTTCCCCCGCGCGGGGACAGTCTCAGGCCGTAGTGAGCCTTCGTGCATTCGTCCGAAGGGCGAGGGCACGCCTCTGCTTCAGCCCTGTCGATCCGTGCCACGCGGTATCGCGTGGATGATGACAAAACCGCTTTGGATGCAGGGGGATGCGCCTTCGAACGCGGAGAAACGAATGGCATCAATACCGTCGATGCCACCGAGCTTCAGCTAGTTTTCAGGGCCGCTCGGTCATCGAAGGCCTCTGGTCAAGAGCGTAGAGGAACCCAGACATCCGATGAAATGCCATTGGCACCGGGCAAAGGTTCCGCCGGGACGGGCGCCCCCTTGGCGGCAGGGATAGCCCGAGGCCGCAACAGGAATGTTCGAGATTCCTTCTCCTAGGCGCAGCAGGCAAAAGTTAGACATGGCCCGGCAACCGCCCCCATGGAACACCAGGCTTCCTCTTGGGGGCATATCTACCCATCCCGCTGCGGAGCGGTCCCGAGGATCCACTGGAGGTGCGAATTGAACGGTCCCTGGGCGTAGGATCCACTCGACCCCCGACGACTTATTCACAAAGTTATCCACAGGGTTTTCCACTGTGCATCAGAGTACTCAGCGAGTTGGGGGAGTACCCCCCAAATTCTTCCGCCGCGGTCCTCTACTGGGGGGCAGCGAAGCGCATTGGGTCGGCCACGCGTCGGAAACCCCATCAAGGGGTCGAATCCGCGTCAAATCAATGATTTTTGCGTCGATATGACAATAATCTCATCGTGCGTTGCTCGATCACCAAGCGCCGCGTTCCAAAGGAGGCCCTAGTGGGCATGGGGTACTGGCCATGTTCCCACGAGCGCGCATAAATGCCCACCACTGTCTCCACGCTCCACAGATTTATCCCCAAGGTTATCCACAGGCTTATCCACCATCCAAGACGTCTGTCCACATGCCCGTCTTCAGCAATCCGGGCCTGGGAGTCGCAGCAGCTCAAACTGCTGCAGACGAGGTTTCACGTGAAACACGATGCTTGCTCATTGAAGTCCGCTGCCCGGCCGACGGCCGATGGGACAAAGGAAGGCATGCCCGCGTGCCTCCTTGAGATGATGTCCGCCTACCGGACGGTGCACCCAACAGCCGAGAAGCTCTCCCCGAGCAGAAACGCTAAACGTACAACATCAGATCTCTTGTGACAGATCTCTCACGCAAGCCAGCATGGGATTTCAGCCCGCGAAGGAATGCCGTAGCACCCAATCGTCGCTCCAAGCCGTGGCGCTGCTATACCGGGAACATCAAGATCGGGCACGGTGACGTAGGGGGCGGAACGAACTCCAAAGGAACTCGTGCGCTAGGCATTGTCGGGCGCCACGACTACGGGTCGATCCGCGAGCACAGGCTAGTAGAGTTCTGCCAACGCAAAGGAGCCAACTTCACCTTGAGAATGGGCAGGCCCCCTTGTAGACGCGAACCTACATTGACCCGCAGGAGCACCCGCCCATTCGAGCACGCCTCCTGCGCCCCGGGCAATTGCATTCTGTCCTCCGGGGGAGTGGTCACACCGGGCTGCTCACGATTCCGCAACCAGGCCGATCGACGCCTGCCAAGAAGGCAGCCGTGGCGCACCACAGCAGAGGTTCCACTGCGTCAACGAGCACAGTCCCACAGTGCCCGACGGGTATGTCCAAGCCCAGGAACCAGCCCATTTGGTCCTGAACGCGCAACCAACCAACTCGGCGACCGCCTGCCTCTCATCTGGTAGCAACGGGCCCGGTCGTGGGCCGGCGCATCGCAGGGCGACGAGCACGGTCTGGTTGTACCCGTTCTCTGTTCCTCAGGATGGGCTTTCATTGTGCCTGGGCGGAGATGTGCAGTTTGTCCACGTCAAAGGAGTCCTGTTCCAAGTGTCCCGGACACCGGAGTGGGCTGAACGAACCAGGGTGTCGGCACTCGATCAGTCCCAGTCTTCATGGGAACTCCTTCCTTTGACTGAACCGGATGCTGTTCTGCCGACGCCATGCGGCCCAGGTCAGGGATCCCACCGCGGCATCCACACACGGGGACACTGCGCCTGAGCGCCCATTCGGAAACATCGACGTACCGCCGCCGCTCTCCACTGCTCGTAATCCTAGGGCACTTCGTGTGAGACCCTATGTGTGTCTATCACGTGGCCGGGAGGCGATGGGGAGCCCCTGGCCTCTCCAGAAGATGTCTCAGACCATACCGCTACTAACAGACCAGCTCGGAGACGTGGCAGTGGTCGTCATGCCCACGAGGGGAGGGTGGAAAGGGTTCTGTCCGGCTAGCCAACCAAAATGAGCAGAAATCGCGTCTAGGAGGACAAGGCTGGTCAGCCATGTGATTCGTGCGCAGTACCGCCCAAGTGCGTGAGCGTTTCACGTGAAACACTACGGCCGGATTCACACGAGGAACTGGACCCAAACGCCCTGGAGCTCACCACCGCCAAGGGAGAATCCAACAACTTCAGAAAGCCCAGCCTCTGCATGCTGGTAGAGGCGAAGTGAGAACAGGCCGACTCCCGATTGCCAGGGCGTCCCAATCGAGTACACCAACTTTCGATCCGCCCCATGTTTCACGTGAAACACCCGGCCCTTCAATACCGGTGCAGCTCGTGAAACACCCCAACCCCGCCTTCTCGCGCACCCTGACTTACCCCGTGCAGCGGTGCGTCACGTCGCTGCGGACATTGGCCCCACGCCGGGCTCTCGCGCGCTCGTCCTGACAGTGTCGTTACCATGGCCCAGAATGTTGGTCGAGTCATCCTCTAAGGCCACCCACGTATCAGCACCGGCCGAGGCACCATTCTTTTGCCTATACTCGTCGCCTTCTCAGAAGCATGAGGACGAGTGTCAGCACCACCCAACAGCAAGTGCTGAAGGCATCGGCGGTCGAGCAGGGACTGTTTCACGTGAAACGTGACGTTCCATCCTCGGAATTGGAGCCATTCTTGATTTGCTAGGTGACAAGACGACTAAGGAGGCCCGGTATATACGAGCAAATCTGAGTAACCAACAACCGCAATAGTCTCTTAGCAGCATCCTTCGCGCCATTTGTTCTCCGGCGCCCCCCGAAGGCACCGGAAGGCGCACCTGCAGGGCAGGCACAGGCAACCAATGTGCCCATTGTCCATGCGGGCGTGGGCAGACCCACCACGATCGATACACCAGCATACGGCCAGCAATCGATTGACTTCGTCATTGGGATAGTCGGACGTAGCGGCCTGCACCTGAGGGACACGACCACCTCTTGTGCATAGAACGGTCGAGACCGGCTGGTTACACAACGACTCAGCCGCATATGCCTCGCCATAGGCGTCGTCCAATCAACTTGCACCGACTGAAGTAGCTATTCCATGTGTGTCTCTCGTGGCAAGGGGTTCTGCCTACTAGTGCTCCATATCGATCACCCAAGGTGCATAGGCCACCGCGCTATACAGCCCAGCACGACATTCGAACTTCCTAACGGAGATGCCGCACAGTTCCGTTTCACGTGAAACGATCACGACTGCCTGGGCACAGTGCGGAGTAGGATCCCCGGCACTCAACTGCAGGCCGCGCAGTCCATGCAAACACGCCAGCTACGCCACCCAATAGCAGCCGACGGCTCGGTGCCAGGGCTCCCGAGGCTGTGGACGCCGCCAGTGGCTCCTCGGTCTGCTAAACAAGGAGCAGTCGTCCAGAGGCTCCCAGTGGAGCTCTAGGGCACGTCCACGGCATCCAGATGGTTCGCGGGGTGGCGAAGCACAGTCTCCTGCAGATGATGGAAGCGTACACCACGTGAGATTCGGACGGCTCCTTGGAAGGTCAGAAGGCGGTTAGGAGTCTCTTCAGACGAGCCGGGCTACCCGCTCTGGGAGCGGAACCCCGCCATTGCCGGCCGAGTGCACCTGTGTCCGCCACAGTCAAACAAAAAGGAGGGGCCCACTTCGATGAAGTGAACCCCTCCTTTGTTGAATTCAGCAAATCAGCCTTCAGCGCCTGGACTAAGAACGTCCATAATGCGATTGAGGTCCTCAACGCTCGCAAATTCAATGCTCACGCGACCTTTGCGGGCACCGAGGGTGATCTTCACGTTGGTGTCCAAACGGTCCGAGAGGGAGGAGGCCAGGTAGTCCAAACGCTCGTGCCGTGCGTTTGGTTTGGGGATGCTGCTCTTAGTCGGCGTAGCCGGATCCTGGTAAAGGGCAACAGCTTCTTCCGTGGCGCGAACGGACATACCTTCGGCAACGATCTTTTGGGCGAGCCGTTCCATGGCTGCCGCATCTGGCAGGGACAGCAGCGCACGCGCATGCCCCGCCGAAAGAACGTTGGCAGCAACGCGACGCTGAACCAGCGGCGGGAGCTTCAGGAGTCGCAGGGTGTTGGATACCTGGGGCCGCGAACGTCCGATGCGATCCGCCAGCTGTTCGTGGGTGGTGCCAAAGTCTTCCAGCAGCTGCTGGTAAGCAGCGGCTTCCTCCAACGGGTTCAGCTGGCTGCGGTGCAGGTTCTCCAGCAGAGCGTCCCGAAGGAGGTCGTCATCCGTGGTGTCACGGACAATCGCAGGGATGGTTTCGAGGCCCGCAGCCTGCACCGCACGCCACCGACGCTCGCCCATGACGAGCTCGTAGGGTTCTCCACCCTTTTCGGTTGAAGTACGGACCACAATTGGCTGCAGGACTCCGATTTCGCGAACGGAGTGCACCAGCTCGGCCATGTCGTCCTCATCGAAGACGGTACGCGGCTGCTTTCGGTTGGGATGGATGTCCATCACCGGAATTTCGGCGAATCGTGCCCCGGGGACTTCCACCAAGTCAACGTCGGACGGTGCCACTGCCGGAAGAGCAGCCGGCGTCTCCGCAGCGGCGGGTGCCGGAGCCGTCGTCGTGCTTTCCTGTGTGTCAGCCTTGCCGGACACACTTCCGGAACGCCTGGCAGCCGGTGTCTTCGCAGGTGTCTTTGCCGAACCAGCCGTGGAGCGTGCGCTGCTAGGCGACTTCGCTGCGGCAGCCTTGGGTTCGGCCTCAGGTTCGATTACGGCGGCATCCTCACGGGGCGCTTCGTCAACGGGTTCAGCCGTCTTCCGTGCATCAGGGAAGAACAGATCCACCGGCCGCGAGGGCGAAGCACCGTTGCCGGCGGTCCCTGCCGCGGCGGAACTGGGAATGAGAGCCCCAAGACCCCTGCCCAGGCCTCTTCGCTTTTCGCTCATTGATTCATCCCTCCGATGGATTGCCGAGCGCGGAGCGACTCTGGCTGTTGCAGTGTTTCAAGAATTCTAGCGTTCTGCGATTTCGGCGGCGGCTTCCATGTAGGACAGCGCGCCGCTCGACGAGGGATCGTAAGTCATGACCGTTTGTTGGTAGCTCGGCGCTTCCGAAATCCGTACTGAGCGCGGAACTACAGCACTCAAAACCTGCTGGGGGAAGTGCTGACGCACCTCCGAAGCAACCTGGGCAGCCAGGTTGGTTCTGCCGTCGTACATCGTGAGAAGAATCGTGGAGACCACCAGGTCGGCGTTGAGGTGCTTCTGGATCATCTCGATGTTCTTCAGGAGCTGGCTGAGACCTTCCAATGCGTAGTACTCGCACTGGATGGGAATCAGGACTTCGCCGGCCGCGCAGAACGCATTGACGGTCAGAAGGCCGAGGCTCGGCGGGCAGTCGATGAAGATATAGTCCAGCCGGCCTTCGCCGTTCTTCTCGCGCTCCTTGGCGTAGACGTCGATTGCCCTGCGGAGCCGCTGTTCGCGGGCAACCAAGGAAACCAGCTCAATTTCCGCACCGGCCAAGTGAATGGTTGCCGGCGCGCAGAAAAGGTTGGGGATGTCCGGGCAAGGCGCAACAACATCGTTCAAGGGAAGGTCGTTGATGAGGACGTCGTAGATGCTGTCCACGTCTGCGTGGTGTTCGATGCCGAGGGCGGTGGAGGCGTTGCCCTGCGGATCAATGTCGATGACCAGGACGTTGAGTCCAGCGGAAGCCAGTGCCGCCGCGATGTTCACCGTTGTGGTGGTCTTACCGACGCCACCTTTTTGATTGGACACTGTGAAGATTCGTGTCCGCTCGGGCTTGGGCAACTCGCGACCGATCAAGCGTTCACGACGCCGGGTCTCGTGCGCCAGCTCGCGGGCAATGGGGCTTGAGTCGTCCATGGAATCCATGAGGTTTGGCCCATCGTCGGTGAGGGTTTCACGTGAAACTGCGTTTTCAACCGATTCTGTACGCACAATCGCGGACTGCAGAGATGCGGAGGGTGTGGCCATGGACCGCGCGGACCCCAAGGACATAAAAGGGGGGATCCTTTGCGTGGAGGTTTCGCTACTGCCCACTGGTCACACTCTCACTCTCATTCGGCGCTTACTGCCGTTCTCTAGCCTAACTGCTCCGCCGCCGACACGCGGGAAACCAAGCTGTAGCTAGGCAGTCTTTCCGGGCTTGTTGACGATGATCCTCACCACGGTGGTGGGTTCCTCCAAAAGCTCCTGTCCGCAAACCACAACTGACGTTTCAACGCCGCCGAGCTTCCGGATAGCCTTCTTGGCCTTCTCGATTTCCTCTGCCGCGCTCCGGCCCTTGATGGCAACCACTTCACCCTTGCCGTTGAGCAGGGGAATGGTCAGCCCGGCCAGGTTGGTCAACGCGGAAACCGCGCGGGCAGTCACCACGTCGGCATCAACAAGGCCCACGGCCAGTTCCGCACGCGTCCGCATGACGGTGACGTTGTCCAGTCCAAGATCGTCCACCACTTCCTGAAGCCAGATAACCCGGCGTTCCAGCGGTTCAATGAGTGTCAATTCCAGATCCGGTCGGGCGATCGCCAAGCACAAGCCCGGCAGCCCGGCGCCGGAACCTACGTCAGCGACGTGGCTGTCCTTGGCAATAGCGGACTCGATGACAGCACAGTTCAGGACGTGACGGCCCCACAAACGGGGAACCTCACGGGGGCCGATCAGCCCTCGTTCAATTCCGGAGGTCGCCAAGTGCTCTACGTAGCGCTTGGCAAGTTCCAAGCGCTCACCGAAGATCTTCTCTGCCGCTTGCAGTTCGGTTGTGGAAATTTCAACCATGAGCCGCTAGTCAGCCGAAACTACGATGTGACGGCCGGCGCCTTCACCCTCGGACTCGGACACGAAGCCAAGGTCGGCCACGGCGTCGTGGACAATCTTGCGCTCGTAAGCGCTCATCGGTTCGAGAGCCACGGTTCCACCGTCGGCCTTGACCTTGGCTACTGCGTCTTCGGCAATCTGCTGGAGGACGCCGGCGCGGTCCTTGCGGTAGCCGTTGATGTCCAGCACCAGGCGGGAGCGGTTCTCTGTCGCCGAGAGAACCGAAAGCCGGGCGAGTTCCTGCAATGCTTCCAGGACCTCACCATCACGGCCTACCAGGCTCTCCAAAGCAGCCGACTCTTCATCGGCGGCGATGGAGATATAGGTCCGTCCATTACGGACTTCAATATCGATGTCGCCATCGATGTCTGCGATATCGAGGAGTTCTTCCAGATAGTCGGCGGCAATGTCGCCTTCTTCTTCCAAGCGGCTGGCCGTTTTGGACAGCGTCTCTTCTTGGGCGTCGTCCTGGTCTTCAGTCACGGCGGCGGTTACTTCCTCGGTGCTCTCAGCAGACATTACTTCTTCTTCCTGTTCTTACGTTGCGGCTGGACGCGTTGCGCCCTGGCCTCGGCAGCAGCAGCGGTGGCGGCAGCCTCGGCGTCGTCGATCTTCTTGCCACCCAGCAGCGGCGGCAGGCCCTTGGCGGCGCGACGCTCTTCCAGTGCCTTAGCTGCAGGGGAACCCGGGGTGGGCATACGGCGGATAACGAAGAACTGCTGGCCCATGGTCCAGAGGTTGGTGGTGGTCCAGTAAATCAGGACACCGATCGGGAAGTTGATGCCACCGATACCGAACACCAACGGCAGGATGTAGAGCATCATTTTCTGCTGGCGCATGAACGGGCTGGCGAGGGCTTCCTCGGACATGTTCTTGGCCATGATCTGCTTCTGCGTGATGAACTGCGAGGCGGTCATGGCGAGGATCATGATGATGGAAAGGGTCCAGACGGCCACTTCACTGCCGGGGGCACCGCCGTGCAGGAGCGATGCGGACAGGGGCGCACCGAAGATGCTGGACTGATCGAACTGAATCACTTGGTCGTGACTCATCGCCCCGATGCCTTCGCCCGCATTCTTGGCCGTAGAGATACCGGACAACACCTGGAACAGCGCGAAGAAGAACGGCATCTGGATCAGCATCGGCAAACATGCAGAGAACGGGTTGGTACCGTGCTTCTTGTACAGCGCCATCTGCTCCTGCGCCATGGCCTGGCGGGAGAGCTGATCGGTCTTGCCCTTGTACTTGGTCTGCAGCTTCTTCAGGTCAGGCTGCAGGAGCTGCATGCCGCGCTGAGCCTTGATCTGCTTGACGAAAACCGGAATCAGGGCAGCACGAATCACCAGCACCAGGCCAATGATGGACAGGGTCCAGGTCCAACCGTTGGCAGCGGGGAGGCCAATGAAGCTCAGCCCCTCGTGGAAGCCGACCATGATGATCGACACCAGCCACTTGAACGGAAACATGATCGTTCCAAAGAAGTCCATACGATATCCCTATTCGTCAGGCCGCCGGGCGGCCTTCTTCATCAGCCTGAGCAGCCAGGAACTGGTCCGGATTGTTCAGTACAACAATTGTGGGCGTCCGGCCTTCAGGCCAATGACGATGCCCGGCGGGGACATGGTCCACACCGCCGGCATTCCAAGGGTGGCATTTGGCGAGCCTCTTGGCTGCGAGCCAACTGCCTTTTACGGCGCCATGCACTGTCACGGCCTCAAGCGCATACGCGGAGCATGACGGAAAGAAACGGCAAACCTGGCCGTAGAGGGGCGAGACCACTTTGCGGTAAGCCTTCAACAGGAGGATGAGGCTGTTCCGGGGGAGGTCCCAAACGAACCTGCCGACAGTCGCCGGCCAGGTTCGAGAAGGAATTTCCTCAGCAGGGTCACCGAAGGAAGGAACGACGGCGGCACTGTGGTTATGCACGCGCTGTCCCTTCCGTAGTGGTGCCGTTGCGGTCCGGCGAAGTGTTGCGTGGAGCTGAGCCACCCAATCGCTTCGTCGTCACTGCCAATGCGGCGTTGTAGTCCGCGAGCAGTTGCTCCCAGCTGGCAGATGCCGCTGCGGGCAGGGCCCTGACTACTACCGCCAGGCCCGTTGCATGCTGCTGCAAGGACAACGCACCTGCTTCTCTCAGTCTCCTCTTAACGAGGTTCCTGGTCACGGCGTTCCCAACGGCTTTGGAGACAATGAAGCCGATTCGACTCGGCTCCGCGGCCCCGATGGGGGCCGTATATAACACTAAGTTCCGGCGTCCATTACGGACGCCGGAACGTACAGTTGTTGAAAAGTCGATAGACGTCCGGAGACGGTTTGGGGTGGCTAGCACCGACGAACCCCCGAAAGGCGCCTGACCGACAAGTCAGTTTATTTAGGCCGACAGCTCGACGCGGCCCTTGCCGCGACGGGCAGCCAGGATGGCGCGGCCGGCACGGGTACGCATACGAAGGCGGAAGCCGTGCTTCTTGGCCCGACGGCGGTTATTCGGCTGAAAAGTCCGCTTGCTCACGTTAGTTACTCCAGTGGATCAAAGGTGCGCCCACCCGATCAAAAGGGGAAGAACTGGCCGACGCTAAGTTTTGTATGTGCCTGCCGCCGTTGCCTCCCGCACGGTGAACGTACCGGGGTGCAACTGATCGCAAAAGCGGACACAAAGGACTTCACAACGTTAGGGCAAAAAGGGACCCTCAGTCAAACTGGCGACGACGCGGGAGCCTGTCCACAACTGTGGCAAACCGGGGGATCCAGCCTGTGGATGAACTGGCTCACAACGCCCGGACCGGAACAACAACGGTGTAATTATCCACAAGCAACTTCCCAGCTATCTTCTGGGGAAATCATCCCCTAGAGTGGCTCAGTAGCCCATTGTCCACCCGCTGTGCATAAGTCTGTGGATTAATCCCTGGAACACCTGCGCGTCGGAGGCATTTCGGCTGCCAGCAACGCCGGCAAGCAAGCATTTAGGAACACATTGATGACAGTAGACGAAGCCAACCACGCCAATACTGTCGGAAGTTCCTGGCGCAGGGTGCTGAGCCTCCTGGAACAAGACGACCGGGTCACACCCCGTCAGCGCGGTTTCGTCATCCTTGCGCAGGCCCAGGGCCTCATCGGTTCGACCCTGCTGGTGGCCGTTCCCAATGAACTCACGCGCGAAGTCCTGCAGACGCAGGTCAAGGATGCCCTGGACGACGCCCTCCGCAGCGTTTTCTCGGACGACATCCGCTGCGCGATCGACGTGGACACGGAACTGGTGCCCGTGCACGCAGAGCCGGAACCCGTCGTCGAACTTTCCACTGCGCCGGACCTTTCCGTGGAACCCAAGCCACAGCCCACTCCGCCGAGCACTTCGCACGAGTTCGGCAGGCTGAACCCGAAGTACATCTTCGACACCTTCGTGATCGGCTCCTCCAACCGGTTCGCCCATGCAGCAGCCGTCGCCGTGGCCGAGGCTCCGGCCAAGGCCTACAACCCGCTGTTCATCTACGGTGACTCCGGACTGGGCAAAACCCACCTGTTGCACGCCATTGGCCACTACGCGCGTCGGCTCTACAGCGGCATCCGCGTGCGGTACGTCAACTCCGAAGAGTTCACCAACGACTTCATCAACTCCATCCGGGATGACGAAGGCACCAGCTTCAAGACCACGTACCGCAACGTGGACGTCCTGCTGATCGATGACATCCAGTTCCTGGCAGGCAAGGACCGGACGCAGGAAGAGTTCTTCCACACGTTCAACGCCCTGCACAACGCCAACAAGCAGGTGGTCATCACCTCGGACCAGCCGCCCAAGATGCTGGCAGGCTTCGAAGACCGCATGACCTCGCGCTTCGAGTGGGGACTCCTGACGGACATCCAGCCGCCAGAACTCGAAACCCGCATCGCCATCCTCCGGAAGAAGGGCCTCAGCGAAGGTCTTTCCGCGCCTGACGACGCATTGGAGTACATCGCTTCGAAAATCTCCAGCAACATCCGCGAACTCGAAGGTGCCCTGATCCGTGTCACGGCATTTGCCAGCCTCAACCGCCAGCCCGTGGATGTGGCCCTCGCAGAGATGGTCCTCAAGGACCTGATCACCGATGACGGCGCCCAGGAGATCACCGCCAAGCAGATCCTCGACCAGACCGCGGACTACTTCAAGCTCAGCATGGAAGAGCTGTGCAGCAAGTCCCGCACACGCACGTTGGTGACTGCCCGGCAGATCGCCATGTACCTCTGCCGTGAACTGACGGACATGTCCCTTCCGAAGATCGGACAGGAACTTGGCGGCCGCGACCACACCACAGTCATCCACGCTGACCGCAAGATCCGTGAACTGATGGCCGAGCGTCGTGTGATTTACAACCAGGTCACGGAGCTCACCAACCGCATCAAGCAGCAGCAGCGGGACTCCTGAGTCCACATCGCTTCGCGCACTACATACCTTATTAACAGGAGCATGTGGATAACCCTGTGGATTGTTAAGGGGACAAGCGCGGTTAATGGGCTTAAAACCCTTAAGCCGTCTGTGGATCGTTAAAAACGGCCCTCGAGGTTGTCCCCATCCACACCCTGTTTAAAACCCAGTTAACGCACAGTCCGTGAACAGGGCTTAACCGCGAAACGACGCGGCAGGAGCCACTTATCCACAGTTTCCACAGCAGTTATTAACACTACGAATCCCAAAAAATCGAAATCCCTCAAATAACAATCTCCCCTTCTGCGCACCCCGGGCTCCAGGGAACAGATGAACAGCCGGCCGTCGGCCCGCCCGTGATCATCCACAGAGGAGCGTTGCGCTGAATCGGGGATGGGTTAATCGCAGATGTTCCGGCTAAGCTGTCAGCAGCGCTCCCATCCCTGGGTCTGTTTTGTAGTTCGTTAAGCGCGGACCATGCAGCTCCCGGTGCTGGAGCGGGGATTTTTAGTGGGTTCCAGGCAGGAATCCGCAGCTACTACATGGCAGCAGCAATGAAAGGCGGCACCCCTCCGTGAAGTTCAGAGTCGACCGCGACGTCCTGGCAGAAGCCGTTACGTGGACCGCACGGTCGTTGTCTCCGCGGCCGCCCGTACCTGTGCTTTCCGGCCTCCTCCTCAAAGCCGAGGCTGGAACCGTAAGCCTCTCGAGCTTCGACTACGAGACGTCGGCACGTCTGGAAATCCCTGCCGACATCACCACCGAGGGCACCATCCTGGTCTCCGGACGGCTCCTCGCGGATATCTGCCGCAGCCTGCCATCCGCTCCTGTCGAAGTAGAGACAGATGGCAGCAAAGTCACTCTTACCTGCCGTCGAAGCAGCTTCCACCTGGCCACCATGCCGGAGTCTGAGTACCCGGCTTTGCCCGCCCTTCCGGCCATCAGCGGCACCTTGCCCGGAGACTCTTTCGCCCAGGCCGTTTCCCAGGTGATCATCGCCGCAAGCAAGGACGACACCCTGCCGATCCTTACCGGTGTCCGCATGGAGATCGAGGACGACATGATCACGCTCCTCGCAACGGACCGGTACCGCCTGGCGATGCGTGAGGTTCCGTGGAAGCCCGTCACTCCGGGCATCTCCACCAGTGCGTTGGTCAAATCAAAGACCCTCAACGAGGTGGCCAAGACTCTTGGCGGAAGCGGTGACATCAACGTTGCCCTTGCAGACGACGACAGCCGCCTCATCGGTTTCGAGAGCGGCGGACGCACCACCACGTCACTGCTCGTAGACGGTGACTACCCTAAGATCCGCTCACTTTTCCCGGATTCCACACCGATCCACGCGACAGTCCAGACGCAGGAACTCGTCGAGGCCGTTCGCCGTGTGTCCCTCGTGGCAGAACGAAACACCCCTGTCCGGCTCGCCTTCAGCCAAGGCCTGCTGAACCTCGATGCCGGCACGGGCGAAGACGCCCAAGCTTCGGAAGAACTGGAAGCCCAGCTTTCCGGCGATGACATCACCGTTGCTTTCAACCCGCACTACCTGGTTGAAGGGCTAAGCGTCATTGAGACCAAGTTCGTCCGGTTCTCCTTCACCACCGCCCCCAAGCCGGCCATGATCACGGCCCAGGCTGAAGCCGACGGTGAAGACCAGGACGACTACCGCTACCTCGTGATGCCGGTCCGTCTCCCCAACTAGCCGGCAGCAGTGGTTGTTTCGGATGCCCGGGAACAACCACCTCAGCGAGTCAGTTGGGACTTACCCCGCCACCTTCCGCAGAAAAGAGCCACACTGTGCACATCGGACTGATCGGTCTTGGAAAAATGGGTTTCAACATGCGCGAACGCATGCGGAACGGTGGCATTGAGGTAACGGGTTTCGACCGCAATCCGGACGTCACGGACGTGGCAACCGTCGATGACCTCATCGCCGCCTTGCCTACGCCGCGGCTCGTCTGGGTCATGGTTCCTTCGGGCGCCATCACGGATGCTGTGGTCACGGAACTCGGCGAAAAGCTGAGCTCCGGTGACATGGTGATCGACGGCGGCAACTCACGATTCACTGAAGACCAGAAGCACGCCGCAGCCTTGGCCGAGAAAGGCATTCGCTTCGCCGACTGCGGCGTTTCCGGCGGTGTGTGGGGCCTTCAGAACGGCTACGGCCTCATGGCCGGTGGCTCGGAAGAAGACATTGAGCTGGCCATGCCAGTCTTCGACGCCCTCCGTCCTGAGGGCGACCGGGCCGACAGTTTCGTCCATGTGGGCGGAGTCGGCGCCGGCCACTACGCCAAGATGGTGCACAACGGGATCGAATACGGCTTGATGCAGGCCTACGCGGAAGGCTACGAATTGCTTGCCGCCAAGGACATCGTCAAGGACTTGCCAGGAACTTTCCGTGCGTGGCAGAAGGGAACGGTTGTCCGTTCCTGGCTGCTTGACCTCATGGTCAAGGCGCTCGATGAGGATCCGGGCCTGGCCTCGATCGACGACTACGTGGAAGACTCCGGCGAGGGTCGTTGGACAGTTGAAGAAGCAATCGCCAACGCAGTACCGGCCCCCGCCATCACGGCTGCACTGTTCGCCCGTTTCGCTTCCCGCGAGGACACCTCTCCTGCCATGAAGATGGTGTCCGCCCTGCGCCACCAGTTCGGCGGGCACGCCACCCGTCCGGCCAACTAAGGCCGCAGGAGTCCAGCAAACGGCGTGTACCTCGAACATCTCTCGCTGACAGACTTCCGGAGCTATGCCCAGGTTGACCTGAAGCTTGGCCCGGGAGTCACTGTCCTGGTGGGTTCCAACGGGATCGGCAAGACGAACCTCATGGAAGCCATCGGCTATTTGGCAACGCTGAGTTCGCACCGCGTCAGCTCGGATGCCCCCTTGCTCCGATTTGGCACCGAACGCGCCCTGATCCGGGCCCGCCTGGTCCGTGGGGAACAGTCCAGCATCATTGAGCTTGAGATCAACGCCGGCCGAGCCAACCGGGGACGCATCAACCGCGGAAATCCGGTGCGGGCCAGGGATATCCTGGGTATTTGCCAGACCGTCCTCTTCGCTCCGGAGGATCTCGCCCTGGTCAAGGGGGATCCGTCCAACCGCCGCCGCTTCCTGGACGAGCTCCTGGTGAGCCTGGTTCCACGTCACGCCGCGACCCGCAGCGACTACGACCGCGTCCTGAAGCAGCGGAATGCGCTGCTGAAATCCGCTCGAACCGGCAAATTCACCTCCGGACACGAGGCAACCCTGGACGTATGGGACCAGCACATGGCACGTGCCGGCGCCCAACTCCTGCACGCCCGGCTGGAGCTGGTGGAACGGTTGCGGCCCCACTTGAACAGTGCTTATGCGCAACTGACTGACGGTTCCAAGGACGCTGGTGCGGTTTACCGCTCAACCATCCAGGGCATCCTTGACGACGACGGCGGTGCGGGCAATCCGTCAACGGAACCTCCGGCGTCGTCCGAGGACCTCCGGCTGCTGTCCGTGGACGAGCTCACCGAGCGCTACATCCAGGCCTTTGCCGCCAGCCGGAAAAAAGAACTGGAGCGCGGTATTTCCCTGGTGGGTCCGCACCGGGACGAACTCGAACTGGTTCTGGGCCAGGCACCCGCCAAGGGCTATGCCTCGCACGGTGAAACATGGTCCATGTGCCTGTCCCTCCGTCTGGCCTCGTACTACGTGATGCTCGATGACGCCCGGACTGGCGGCACGGCCCCGATCCTGATCCTGGATGATGTCTTCGCTGAACTCGACGTACAGCGGCGGCGTAAACTGGCAGCAATAGTGGCCGGTGCCGAACAGGTGCTGGTGACTGCCGCCGTCGATGCCGACATCCCGGAGGAGCTGGCCGGACGGCGCGTAACCGTTGTTCCGGGAGGCATAGATGGCGAAGGGTAACGACGACGGACTGCAACCCGGCCGGGATCCTGACGAAATCGACGCGGCCCAGGCCGCTTTGAACCGGATGCGCGAGGCCGCAGCCGCCCGCGGTGAAGTGCGCCAACGCGCTCCGCGCCCCGGATCCACCCCCAAACGGACAGGCCTGCGGGACACAAAGGGCTTTTCGCAGTTCCATGGAAGCGGACGCGACCCCTTGGGCTTGGGAAAAGTGGTGGGCCGCCTGGTCGCCGAACGCGGCTGGACATCGCCTGTTGCGGTGGGCTCCGTGATGGCGGAATGGGATGCCTTGGTGGGGCCTGATATCTCAGCACACTGCACGCCAGAGAGCTTCACCGACACCACCCTCCAGGTCCGTTGCGACTCGACGGCGTGGGCCACCCAGCTCCGTCTGCTGAGCACGAGCCTGCTGGAAATGTTCCGTAAAGAGCTGGGCGACGGTGTTGTCACGAGTATTCAGGTCCTGGGCCCGTCGGCGCCGAACTGGCGAAAAGGCGGGCGCAGCGTGAATGGCCGGGGCCCTCGGGACACATACGGCTGAACGGCGTGCAGGGCGATTCAAGGCCCCCGGACCGTATAGGCCCCCATCGGGACCTCCACAGGGCCGTTCAAGACGGGGCCAGCGGCCTCTCATCGGTATATTCAGCTCTCGGCTGCCCCCGTATTTGCAAGGATTCCGCCTTTTCCACGATAGAATTGGCATAGATCACTGAGCGCCGGTGAAACACCGTTGGGGTTCGGAATCCACAATTGTTGGATCCAGGACCCCCTTCGTTGGAGTAGTGGGCGCAATCAGTCACGTGCCATTGAAGGTCCCGCGCTTGGGCGCGGGACCGACGCGGCGCGGCCGTCATCTATCACAGAGGAGTCGAAAGCGCCTGTGGCTAACGACAATGCAGAGACCTTGGCAGTAGAGCCCGCGGGGGAGCCAGCTTCCACGCCGGCCCCGGCGGAAGCACCCAGGGAATATGGCGCCAGCGACATCACCGTGCTGGAAGGACTCGAAGCCGTACGCAAACGCCCCGGCATGTACATCGGCTCCACCGGACCCCGCGGTCTGCACCACTTGGTCTATGAAGTTGTGGACAACTCCGTTGATGAGGCACTGGCCGGCTTCTGCAGCCACATCGAAGTGACCCTCCGGGCCGATGGCGGCGTCAAGGTAGTGGACGACGGCCGTGGCATTCCGGTGGATATCCACCCCACGGAAGGCAAACCGACGGTTGAGGTGGTCATGACCATCCTCCACGCCGGCGGTAAGTTCGGTGGTGGTGGATACGCGGTTTCCGGTGGCCTCCACGGCGTAGGTATCTCAGTGGTCAACGCACTGTCGCGTCGCGTGGAGACGGAGGTACGCCGTCAAGGACATGTCTGGCGCATGTCCTTCGCTGACGGCGGCAAGCCCCAGGGCGAATTGGTGCAGGGTGAAGCCACCCAGGAAACCGGAACGTCCCAGACCTTCTACCCTGATGGCACCATCTTCGAGACCACCGAGTTCGATTTTGAGACGCTCCGTGCGCGGTTCCAGCAGATGGCCTTCCTCAACAAGGGCCTGAAGATCACGCTGACGGACGAACGTCCTGCGGCACGGGACAGCGAAGACGACCTCGATCTCGACGCCGTGGCCACCGAAGGCGAAGTTGCCGCCGAACACCGCACCGTTGTCTACGAATACCCGGACGGTTTGCTGGACTACGTCAAGCACCTGAACTCCAACAAGAAGGTGGAAATCGTCCACGAGGACGTCATCGCCTTCGAAACCGAGGACACCGAGCGCCACATTTCCGTGGAAGTGGCCATGCAGTGGACCACCGCATACTCGGAGAGCGTCCACACCTACGCGAACACCATCAACACCCACGAGGGCGGTACGCACGAAGAAGGCTTCCGTGCGGCGATGACGTCTCTGATCAACCGCTACGCGCGGGAGAAGAGCATCATCAAGGAGAAAGATGACAATCTCACCGGTGACGATATCCGTGAAGGTTTGACTGCCGTCATCTCTGTGAAGCTCTCCGAGCCGCAGTTCGAAGGCCAGACCAAGACCAAGCTCGGGAACTCCGAGGTCAAGGGCTTCGTCCAGCGCGTTGTCACCGATCAGTTGGGTGACTGGCTGGAGCGCAACCCGGGCCCGGCCCGCGACGTCATCCGCAAGGCCATTTCTGCTGCGCAAGCACGCATGGCCGCCCGCAAGGCCCGGGACAACGCGCGCCGGAAGAGCCCGCTGGAATCCTTCGGCATGCCCGGCAAGTTGTCCGATTGCTCCTCCAAGGACCCGTCGCGTTGCGAGGTATACCTCGTGGAGGGCGACTCGGCAGGTGGTTCCGCCAAGCGTGGCCGCAACCCGGAGACCCAGGCCATCCTTCCGCTGCGAGGCAAGATCCTCAACGTGGAGCGCGCCCGTCTGGACAAGGCCCTCGGCAACGCGGAAGTCCAGTCCATGATCACCGCTTTCGGCACGGGAATCGGCGAGGATTTCGATATCTCCAAGCTCCGCTACCACAAGATCGTGCTCATGGCCGACGCTGACGTCGACGGCCAGCACATCACCACGCTCTTGATGACGCTGTTGTTCCGCTACATGCGTCCGTTGATCGAGAACGGCTATGTCTACCTGGCCCAGCCGCCCCTCTACCGGATCAAGTGGTCCAACGCTGCCCACGACTACGTTTTCAGCGACCGCGAACGCGATGAAACCATCCGCAAGGGGGCGGCGCTCAACAAGCGGCTGCCCAAGGACAACGGCATCCAGCGCTACAAGGGCCTGGGCGAGATGGACTACACGGAGCTCTGGGACACCACCATGGACCCGGATCGCCGCACCCTCCTCCAAGTCACCATGGACGATGCCCTCGCTGCCGACCAGACCTTCTCCGTGCTGATGGGCGAAGACGTGGAATCACGCCGAAACTTCATTCAGCAGAACGCCAAGGACGTCAGGTTCCTCGATATCTAGGCCCCCATAGGGTTTCTAAATATTCCAAGACTGACATATACCTGAAACGGAAACTTAGATTATGAGCGACGAAACTCCTGAAGTCCCGGCGGAGAACCCCGAGTCCGAGGACGTGATCCTTGAGGGCGACGTGCTGACGGACCGCGTGGAACAAGTGGACCTGCAGACCGAAATGCAGCGCTCCTACCTCGACTACGCCATGGCCGTCATCGTCGGCCGCGCGCTGCCTGACGTCCGCGACGGCCTCAAGCCCGTCCACCGCCGCGTGCTCTACGCCATGTTCGACGGCGGCTACCGCCCCGACCGTGCGTTCAACAAGTGCGCCCGCGTCGTCGGCGACGTCATGGGTACCTACCACCCGCACGGCGACATGGCCATCTACGATGCCTTGGTCCGCCTCATCCAGGACTGGACCATGCGTTACCCGTTGGCGCTTGGTCAGGGAAACTTTGGTTCGCCCGGCAACGACGGCGCCGCTGCACCGCGTTACACCGAAACCAAGATGGCCCAGCTGGCCATGGAAATGGTGCGGGACATCGACGAGGAAACCGTCGATTTCCAGGACAACTACGACGGTAAGAACCAGGAACCGACCATCCTGCCGGCGCGTTTCCCCAACCTGCTGGTCAATGGCTCGTCCGGTATCGCCGTCGGCATGGCCACCAACATCCCGCCGCACAACCTTCGCGAGGTTGCTGACGGCGTGCAGTGGGCCCTGGACAACCCGGGTGCCACTCGTGAAGAGCTGCTCGAAGCACTCCTGGTAAGGATCAAAGGGCCGGATTTCCCCACCGGAGCCACCATCCTTGGCCACAAGGGCATCGAGGAGGCGTACCGGACAGGCCGCGGGTCCATCACCATGCGCGCAGTGGTCAACGTTGAGGAACTCCAGGGACGCACCTGCCTGGTGGTTACCGAACTCCCGTACCAGGCCAACCCGGACAACCTGGCCATCAAGATTGCCGAACTGGTCAAGGACGGCAAGATCCAGGGCATCGCCGACCTCCGGGACGAAACCTCGGGCCGCACCGGCCAGCGCCTGGTGATCGTGCTCAAGCGCGACGCCGTGGCCAAGGTTGTGCTGAACAACCTCTACAAGCACACGCAGTTGCAGGACAACTTCTCCGCCAACATGCTGGCGATCGTGGACGGCGTCCCGCGCACCCTGAGCCTCGATGCCTTCATCAGGCACTGGGTTGCGCACCAGATGGACGTCATCGCACGCCGCACCCGGTACCGCCTGCGCAAGGCCGAAGAAGAAGCACACATCCTGCGCGCGCTGCTCAAGGCGCTGGACATGCTGGACGAGGTCATCGCCCTCATCCGTGCGTCCAACACCACGGAGGCGGCCCGTGAGGGGCTGATGGAACTCCTGGAGATCGATGAACTCCAGGCCCGCGCCATCCTGGACATGCAGCTTCGCAGGCTGGCAGCCCTGGAGCGGCAGAAGATCCAGGACCGCCACGCGGAACTGGAAGCCATGATCGAGGAATACAACGCGATCCTGGCTTCGGAAGAACGCCAGCGCCGGATCATCAGCGAAGAACTCTCCGAGATCGTGGCCAAGCACGGCGACGACCGCCGGACGCAGATCCTCATGGGCTTCGACGGCGACATGTCCGTTGAGGACCTGATCCCCGAAGAGGAAATGGTGGTCACCATTACCCGCGGCGGCTACGTCAAGCGGACCCGGAGCGACAACTACCGTTCGCAGCAGCGCGGCGGCAAGGGCATCAAGGGTGCGCAGTTGCGCGGTGATGATGTTGTTGAGCACTTCTTCGTGACCACCACGCACCACTGGTTGCTGTTCTTCACCAACCTCGGCCGCGTGTACCGTGCCAAGGCCTACGAACTCGCTGAAGCAGGCCGTGACGCCAAGGGCCAGCATGTGGCCAACCTGCTCGCTTTCCAGCCGGACGAACACATCGCCCAGGTCCTGGATCTCCGCGACTACCAGCAGGCGCCGTACCTGGTTTTGGCAACGAAGAACGGCCTGGTCAAGAAGACCAGGCTCGAGGACTACGACACCAACCGCTCCGCCGGCGTCATCGCGATTAACCTGCGGGATGAAGACGAACTGGTCTCCGCCCAGCTGGTCAGCGAAACCGATGACCTCCTGCTGGTTTCCCGGAAGGGCCAGTCCATTCGTTTCACGGCCACGGATGATGCCCTTCGTCCGATGGGACGTGCCACGTCCGGTGTGACTGGCATGAAGTTCCGTGAAGATGACGAATTGTTGGCTGCCGACGTTGTCCAGGACGGATCCTTCGTCTTCGTGGTCACCGAGGGCGGCTACGCCAAGCGGACCGCCGTGGACGAGTACCGCCTGCAGGGCCGTGGTGGCCTGGGAATCAAGGTTGCCAAGCTTGCCGAAGACCGCGGTGACCTGGTGGGAGCTTTGATCGTGCAGGAAGAGGACGAAGTCCTGGTGGTCATGGAGGGCGGTAAGGTGGTCCGCTCTGCCGTTAGTGGCGTTCCCGCCAAGGGGCGTGACACCATGGGCGTCATCTTCGCCAAGCCGGACAAGAACGACCGCATCATTGAGGTTGCCCGCAACAGCGAACGCGGTTTGGAAGGCGAAGAATCCGAAGACGGACAGGACGATGACGTAACGTTGGCTGCAGAAGACGGCGCTGCTGAGGCGACCGTCACGTCAGAAACGCAAAACGACGCAGACCCGGATACCGAAGCGGGCGCGGAGCTGAATGAAGACAACACCGGAGGTAACGAGTGAGTAATTCCGACTCATATCCCAAGCCGAGCACAGGTGTCCCCGGCGGACTCCGGCAGCCAGCAGGCAACACCCAGGCAGGGACGCCCGCACCGCCGCAGCAACGGCCTGGTGCCGGCGCAGCCCGCCCTGCCACGCCGAACGGCTCTCCCCAGCGCCCGGCGGCCGCTCCCGGACAGCGCCCTGCCGGTGCAGCCGGACAGCGTCCTGCCCAGCCCGGCCAGCGACCCGCTTCCGCCGGACAGCGGCCAGCCGGTGCTCCTGGACAGCGCCCTGCCCAAGGTGGGCCCGGCCTGGTAAAGCCTGCTCCGAAGGCAAAGGTTCGCCGTGCCCGGCTCCTGGTCAGCAAGGTGGACCCCTGGTCCGTCCTGAAGATGGCCTTTCTGCTGTCCGTGGCCCTTGGCATCGTCACGGTGGTCGCGGCCATCGTGCTCTGGACGGTGCTGGACCTTACGGGCATCTTCAACCAGGTGGACAGCCTCCTGGGTACCCTTGCGGGCTCGGAGGGCAGTGGATTCGAGCTGAAGAAGATCGCGTCCCTCGGGCAGGTGGCCTCCTTTGCCACCATCATCGCCGTGGTGAACGTGGTCCTGCTGACGGCCCTTTCGATGCTCTCGGCGGTGCTGTATAACATTTCGGCAACGTTGGTTGGCGGCATTGGCGTGACGCTCACGGACGACTAGCCAGAACCCCCGGATTTACGCCGAACCAAGCGGAAATCCGACCCGAAAATGCCTCGATTTGAGATCGGGCCGGGATGTGCTGTACAGTCATATCTCGGCCCGATGAGGCATCGGGGCGTATAGCTCAGGCGGTTAGAGCGCTTCGCTGATAACGAAGAGGTCCCAGGTTCAAGTCCTGGTACGCCCACGGAACCTAGCAGGTTCAGGAAACTGAACCGGAACGAGGTACTTGTGAAGAAGTTGCTGGTTGTAGTTGCAGCGGCGGTCGCAGGTGTCCTGGTCTATAAAAAGGCCCAGGAATCCGAAGCCCGGAAAGATGTCTGGAGCAAGTCAACCGACAAGGTCGACTAGCCGAAGGCCCTGGTCTGGAACTGGTAAAAGCCAGTAAAGACCTAGGGTATGATTGATGGGTTGCTTCTTATGGGGGCATGGCGCAATTGGTAGCGCACCTGCTTTGCAAGCAGGGGGTTAGGGGTTCGAGTCCCCTTGCCTCCACCATAAGGAAAGTCCCGGTCAGCAATGACCGGGACTTTTTCGTCTAACCCCGGCCCCCGATGTCCGCCCCGCCTCCCGCCCCGCCCAACTGGGTCACAGTTGAGGTCGATATGAGGGCTGGGAGCGGCCTGATCTGTCACTTAGTTGGGCGGGACCGTCTGGAGCGCCCGTTCAAGGAAAGTCTTCAGCTCACTGTCTCCAAGGACAGGAGTTACCACTCCCAGATCCAGGGTGGGTTGGGTCTTTGCCGCGGCGGCAGCCAGGGCAGCCTGGGCGGTTCTCCGCGACTCCGCGGCCGCCGCGGAATTGCCCTTCCGGTCAGCGTCAAGCATGGCCAGGGCGGCCGCGACTCCGTGGCCGTACTCCGCCGCAGCGGAGGCCCAATGCGTTGCATCGGTGGCGAAACCGGGAACGGCCATCTTCGGCAGGAGTTCGGGCAGGCGTTGAAGCAGTCCGGCGCGAGCCAGCAGTGCTCCGGAAGGCGACTTGCCGGCGTCGTACTCGCTCCAAAACTGGTCAATATCGCGCCGCAAGGCGGGAGCGGATGGGGTGAGTTCGTCGTCCTGCCAGTCCTGGTTGAGGTCCGCAAACCCCTTCACCGCGGCCTGGACCTCCGGATCGGGACCTGAAACCTGCGCCAACGCTGCGTCCATGGAGTTTTGTGGGTTGTAGGCCGGGCCGTTCCACGCAAAGTCGGCGTAGTTGAAGATCGCAGGGAGGGATAAGTAGGGCTCGATCATGGGGTTGGTGACCACACCACGGATCGATTGGTAGAGGTCGGCGTCCCTGCCTATGAGTGGTGCCAGGAAGAGATGGTCCTGTGAGAAGTCATTGACCGGATAGTTGTCCCAGATGACGATGTCCCGCGGTGTTGCCGAGGTTCCGTAGCTGCGGCGGGCGGTTTCGGCCGAGTTGCGGGTGATGCGGTGCGACACCACGTCCTCTCCAGTCCACTGCACCACGATCGCGGGATCAAGGGACCGGCCGAGTTCCTTCTTGTAGGGCGTGCTGCCGGAGCCGTTGTAGAAGGTCGGCACCGTTTCGAGCGGTTGGAGGCCCTGCTTGCCCGCCGTGAAGCGCAGGTTCAGTTCATTCAGGAAAGAAGCCTGGGCTTTCGCCAGGTTGGCTTGGCCGGAGCCGAACTCCTTGACGTCCTCGGAGCACTGGACCTTGGTGGCGATGTCGTCCAACGGAATGACGAAGGACCGCACTCCCAGTGAGTAGAGCGAATCGAGCTTGGTGATGGCATCGTCGAGGTCCGAGTCCCGCGAATAGCAAACATCGACTCCTGGCGATAACGCGTAAGTGAACCGGATGTGGTTGGCGGCCGCAGTATCGATGAGCTCCTGCAGTTCCCTGAGTTCCTGGTCGGAGTAGAGGGCGCGCCACTTGTCTCGGAGCAAGGGATCGTCCTTGGGCGAATAGATGTAGGTGTTCATTTTTTGGCGGGCTGCGAACTCAATGACGTCCAGACGGGCCTGGTGGGACCACGGGGTACCGTAGAAACCTTCAATGACGCCGCGTGTTTCCATCAAGGGCCAGTCACTGACGCGGATCGGGGGCACCGAACCGTCCTTCACTGCCTGGCGAAGCGTCTGGACGGCATGGAAGACGCCGTCCCCGTCGCTTCCGGCGAGGACCGCCGTCGGAATCCCCGAGGAGGTTCCGGTGGCGATTGCGTAGCCTTCAGCGTGCTTGAGTGCCTCCTGAGAGGAGCCTGCGCTATCGGGCCCGAGGTCCTTGAGTACTGTTCCCGCGGGAGATCCCTCAGCTGTTCCGAGATAGATTGCCGAGGAGCCGTCAACGGGATTCTCCACGGTTGCCACGACTTCTCCGGTACCGCCGGTGGCCTTCACCAGATCCTGGACGGCTGCGAGCGAGGGCTGGTCCGTCCCAGGCGGCGCCACGATGTAGACGCGTCCGTTGAGCGGCACGGAGGGGCCCGAACCAACGCTGGCGCGCTGTGGCACAGGAAAGATCCCCGGGAGGCCGGCCGGATGGCCGCCAGGGGCGGGCCCCCGGTCCTTGGACGCAATAATCCAGCCCGCAACGAGTGCGGCTACCAGGATCGCAGCAGCGGACAGCAGCAGGGTCCGACGCCTGCGCTTGGCTCCTGGGCGGACGGGTGCTGCGCTCAATCAGGTATCCCCTTGGTTTCTGAAGCGATGTGTCAAGACAATCACACTGTCACCGCTGCTGACAGGGGCATGCAGGCATTCCTGCCCGACTAAGGTTGATCCGTGAACCTCCTCATTTCCGCCTTGGGCGTCATCGGTGTCGCCTCCTCCGGACCACTGATTGCCGGCACGCTCGGAGCCACTTCCGTGACGGCTTTGGCGATTGCGTTCTGGCGGAACGCGATCGGCGCCGTGGTGATGGCAGCGCCCGTGGCCATCCGGCAGCCACGGCAATTCACCAGGATCACCCGGCGTGAATTCGGTTGGTCGGCATTCGCGGCTGTTGCCCTGGCCTTCCATTTCGCATGCTTCATTACTGCCCTGCAGTTGACGTCCGTTGCTGCCGCCACGGCGTTGGTTTGTTTGCAATCAGCTTGGATTGCGGTCTTCCAGCTGTTTCGCGGGACGAGGCACCGCTGGCCCGTCTTGGTGGGCCTGGGAATAGCGTTCGGGGGCGTGGTTGCCATTACCGGTTTCGACATGGGGTCCTCCCCAGAAGCCCTCCTTGGCGATGTGCTGGCCCTGGCTGGTGGTGCCTTGGCGGGACTGTACACCCTGGCTGGAGGCAAGGCCCGACAGACCATGGGAACCGGAACCTACACGGCCCTCTGCTACGGAATGTGTGCCGCTTTGGTTGCCCTCATGGCCTTGGTGGCCGGCCAGCCACTGTCAGGGTTCGACGCCGGAGGCTGGCTTGGGATCCTTGCCATCACCGTTTGCGCGCAGTTGGTGGGGCACACGGCCTTTAACCACTTGCTGGCCACCATGAGTCCGCTGGTGGTTTCGATGATCATCCTGCTGGAGATTCCAGGGGCGGCCATTCTCGCGGCGGTTTTCCTGGGCGAGACGCTCCCCGGCGGTACCTACGCGGGCCTGGCGCTGATACTCGTCGGCCTTGCCGTGGTGGTCATCGGGCAGCGGCGCGGCAGGACTGAAGAAGACCGGCGCGAAGTAGAGCTGGGCACGGACTGAGGCAGCCGTCGTCGTGCGTTGAGGTGCCGGGCTACAGGCCGCCGCGCCGAACGCCGCCCTGCGCAGCATTGGCGGTATGGATGGCCCGAAGGAGCTTGGCGGGGAAATACACCGAGAAGAAGACCACCATGGGTGCCTTCAATGCCATTTTCTTGACGTTGTGGGCCTTATACGTCCGGTCGAAACGCGTGACGTAGTAGCGATAGTCCCGCGGGGAATCCTCAAGCCGCCGCGCGGACATCCCGGAGACCATCTGCGGCCAGTATTGGATGTGGAGATCGTGCTCGGCGAGGTGCAGGGACAGATCGATGTCCTCGTGCATCTCGTCCTTCTCATCGAGGCAGGCTTCGTCACGGATGGTCTCCCATGCCGAGCGGCGGAGCGCCATGTTGGAGCCGAACAGGAAGTGGTACTGGTGCTTGGCGAGGCGGAGCATCAGTTGGCGCATTTTGTCGTCGGCTTTGAGGCCAAAGCGGCGCATGGGCATGTCGTAATACACCACTGGGCCAGTCGCAGCCTGGACCGCGGGATCCGAGAAAGCCTTCTGGACCTGTTCCACCCAGTCAGGTTCAAGGACCGAATCTGCGTCGATCCGTCCTACGATCTCCGCCTTGGCATTGTTCAGGCCAAAGTTCCGGGTTGGAATGAGGCCTTGGGTTTCGGCTTGGCGGAGCAGGATGATGGGGCTCTCCGGATATTCCTGCTGCATCTGGCCAACGATCCTGGCCGTATGGTCGGTGGAGAGGTTGTCCACCACGATGATTTCTTCGGCAGGAACCGACTGGTAGATGGCAGCAATCAGGCACTGGCGTATGACGCTTTCTTCGTTGTACGCCGGGATGACAATCGAGACGCCCGGAGGCTCCGGGACGTCGGTGAGGGCACCCCCGAGGGGTCTATCAGCTGACATCACTTCAAATCTAACATTCGGCCCCGCGCCGCCAGCGGACTCCCGGGTTACAAGCTGAATAACACTGAAGGGACCCCGGTGGCGGGATCCCTTCAGTGTTTAGGCTGTCTGAGGCGTGGAGACTAGGCTTCCGAACCCTTGTCCTCGTCCTTGTGGATGCTGGCCGCGATGTTCTTGACGGCGGTCTTCGCATCGGTGGCAACCTTGGCCGTGGTGTCCCCGGCCTTCTCCGCGGCGTCCGTGGCAGCTTCTTCAACCGTGGCGGTCGATTCCTTGGCTGCGGCTGTTGCCGAGGCCGCAGCGTCGGCCGGAACGGGGGCCAGAGTTGGAGTCGGGGTAACGGGCGACGGCGTCTTCCACGGATCCTCAACCGGCTTGGCTGCCTTCCATGCGGCCACACCCGCAGCCACAGCGGCCGCGATCACGGTGACTACCAGCCAGCCGCGCTTTTTGGGCTTCTGCTGCTTGGCCAGCTGCTTGGAAACAGCCTTGCTGGTTTCATCGGCAACGGCTTTGATGTGCTTGCCGGTGGCCTGCGCCTGTTCCTGGACGCTGTGGACAACACCCGAGTCCACGAGCTTCTGGGCTACCGCGTCCACCTGTGCCGGAGCGTTTTCCAGCGCGTGGTGGACAGCTACCGACGCGTGGCCGAGCTGTTCGGAAAGCTTGGGCAGGTACTCGTCAACCACCTTGTCACGGGCAACGCCGAGTGCAGGAGTTGCCTTGTTGAGGGTCTCCTGGATCCTGGGGGCGGCGTCCTCGACGGCGTCGTGGATCTTTGGGGCCAGCTGGGCAAGCCCGTCCTGGATCTTCGGAGTGACTTTCTCAACGCCGTCCGCCAGGTTGTGGGCGGCCGACTTCAGTCCCTCCTGGATCTTGGGAGATGCGCTGTCAATCCCGTGTTGGATACGCGGAACAGCCCAGTTGACGGCTGCTTCAACACGTGGCGCTGCCCAGTCGCGGGCGTTGTCGACGCCTGTTGCAACAGAGTGCTCAATGTCGCGGGCAATACGGTCTGATTTCTTCACAACTACCTCCCGATACACATGCTGGTTTGTTGCTAGCCTACGTGCCCCACGGAACACGGGCTATTCATCGTTGCGATTCTTTCCGGATTTCACCGAGCGCGGAACCGGCTTTCGGGCCGCCCCGGCGTTGACCCTGCATGAAAGAATGGGCGCATGACCATCGCAACCGCAAAAGCAACAATCCACACGAACCTGGGCGACATCAAGGTTGACCTCTTCGGCAACCACGCCCCCAAGACCGTCGCCAACTTCATTGGTTTGGCCACTGGCGAAAAGTCCTGGACCCACCCGGAGACCGGCGAAGACAAGACCGGCACCCCGCTCTACGACGGCACCATCTTCCACCGGATCATCAAGGACTTCATGATCCAGGGCGGCGATCCCCTGGGCCGCGGCATCGGCGGACCGGGCTACAAGTTCGACGACGAAATCCACCCCGAGCTGACCTTCAACGCTCCGTACAAGCTCGCCATGGCCAACGCCGGCATCCAGATGGGCAAGGGCACCAACGGTTCCCAGTTCTTCATCACCACGGTCAACACCGACTGGCTGTTCGGCAAGCACAGCATCTTCGGCGAGGTTACCGACGAGGAATCCCGCAAGGTCGTTGACGCAATCGAGGGCGTCCGCACCGGCATGGGCGACCGTCCCGTTGAAGACGTGGTCATCAACAGCATCGACATCGAACAGCTCTAGCCTTCACCCATGAGCTACGGAATCCCGTCGGCCGAGCCGTCCGCTGATATTCCGGTGTGCCCCCGGCACCCGGACAGGCCCTCCTACGTAAGGTGCCAACGCTGTGGGCGCCCTGCGTGCCCGGAGTGCCAGCGGGCGGCCGCCGTCGGGTTCCAGTGCGTTGACTGCGTCAACGAGCAAAAACGTACGACGCCGGCCTACCGGTCCGCGTATGGCGGCGCCTTGGCGGTCGGTAAGCCGTTGGTGACGTACGTGATCATCGGGTTGTGCGTGCTGGTTTACGTTCTCCAATGGATCGTTCCTGGCGATGTCCTTTACCAGCAGTTCGCCTTCGCGAATGTCGCGGCGGAGCGCGAACCATGGCGGATGCTGACAGCGGCCTTCCTGCATTCGCAGAGCTTCCTGCTGCACATTGTCTTGAACATGTACACCCTGTGGATCTTCGGACAAGCCCTTGAGCCATTGCTCGGGCGCATCCGTTTCCTTGCCGTGTACCTGCTGTCGGCCATCGGCGGTTCCCTCGGCTTCCTGCTCCTGACTCCCGATTACCCTCCCGTGGGTGTCGTAGGTGCCTCCGGGGCCATCTTCGGCCTCTTTGGGGCCATGCTGGTGGTCCAGCGCCACCGCGGCGGCGACACCCGCCAGCTGTGGGTCCTGATCGCCATCAACGGAGCCATCGGCTTTTTTGTGCCGGGCATTGCGTGGCAGGCCCACCTGGGCGGTTTGATCACCGGCGGCTTGGCTGCAGCCGCCATCGCGTACGCCCCCCGGGGAAAGAACCAGACGATGCTCCAAGTGGGAGGCCTGGTCCTGGTGGCGGCATTGCTGGCCGTTGTGACCTGGTTCCGCGTAACAGGCGGCTAACTAACCTCCGCCACGGGTTGCCGGAGGATGGTCTTGAGCTTTTCGGGGGCAGTTCTGCGAGCATCGCTGAGGTAGATCTCGTGATGTTTCCCGGTCATCCGCAGGGAGTTCTGCGGGATGAAGCGGTGGTGCATTTCTTCCAACACGGGCCCCTCTGCGTCGTATGGCCCTATGTGCAGGGTCTGCACCGCCAAGCCCTCATTGAGCGTTGCCAGGCGGAGTGCGTCCAGCGCGGGCGCTTCCCCTTTGCCCGCCACGGTTCCCCGTGCTGCCTCCACATGTTCGAGCGTGATCCACTCCGGCGCCATGATCATCATGGTCCATTCCCACTTCGATTTGTCCCGCGAACTGGTGAAGCTGGCCATGTCCTCGGACCACCACAGGCCTTCGAGGGGCATGACTGAATAGTCCCTGCCGAGTTCCTTTTTGCTGAAGAACTTCAGTGTGTAGGCCACCGGATAGAGGGTGCTCAAGGCATCTTTGTACGCGCGGGACGCGTTGGGATCGCCGTGCCCATCCACCATGAGGAACTGCAAGGGCGGAACAGTCACCAGCTCGAGCCGACCGGCACTGGCCTTGTAGCTGGGGATCTCCTTCTTGTGATCGATCTTGTTGTCACTGCTCATGTACAGCCCTCCCCCGTTCACAGCACGACTGGTTGATTATCCACAGATGTTATCCACACTGTGTGTAACTTACATGCGTGTAGTTACTCCCGAGTTGGCCTGCGTCCGGGGGAAAACGGGCAGATATCCCCCGTTTGGCATGTTTTCATCCACATCTGTGGATAACTTTGTCCCCCGCAGGGGTGGTTATGTGGACAAATAGGGCCTCAGGGAGTGGGGTGTGGAAAACCCTGTTAATCCACCTGTTAATAAGGGCGTATCAACAGGCTTATCAACACTGTTAATAACTTACAGTCGTGTAGTTCAAGGGCCGATGTGACCGTAAGGCCGCGCCAGTTCAGGGGTTTGGCCTCATCAACCCACACTTTTTCCCCAGTTGTGGATAACTTGTGCGTAGCCGCTTGTTGTTAAGTGGACAGTCGCCTCGAGTCCACCTTCCGTCGGCCCTTGGCGAGGGAAGCCGGTCACCTCGGGCGAGGGTGAAGGATGCAATGCCCCAAAGGTGAACTTTCCGTGAAGAGGGGAACACTATCCACAGTGCGATGCACAGTGGGTATAACCCTGTTCAAAACCGTCTGAACGCCGTAAACACTGTAATGGCGGGGATGCAGGGCCGGGATACGTGGATGTCCACAGAAGTTATCCCCGGTTGTGGATAACTTTACGCACTTCTGTGGACAGGAATCGGGGTTAACCCCAGATGCCCGAGGACCCGCGCCGGTGGCTGTCCACCAGATGGGTGTCGATAATCCCGACAGCTTCCATGAGGGCGTACATAGTGGTGGGACCGACGAACGCGAAGCCCTTCTTGCGCAGCGCCTTGGACAGGGCGATGGACTCGGGCGACGTGGTGGCGATGTCCGCGAGGGTCTTGGGTGCGGGTGTGGATTCAGGTTTGAAGGACCATACGAAATCCACAAGGCCGCCCTCTTCACGCAAAGCTATGGTGGCCTTGGCATTGGTGATAGCAGCACGGATCTTCAGCCTGTTGCGTACGATCCCGGCATCCATCATCAGCCGTTCGACGTCGTCCTCAGTGAAAGCTGCGACGCTCTCGGGGTGGAAGTCCAAGAACGCCGTTCGGAAGGCTTCGCGTTTGCGGAGGATGGTGGCCCAGGACAGGCCCGCCTGGAAGCCTTCGAGACTGATTCGCTCATACATACCCTGCTCGTCCCGGACAGGCATGCCCCACTCATGGTCGTAGTACGCCTGCATCAACGGATCCGACGCAGCCCACACGGGCCGTGCCAGGCCGTCTTCGCCAATGATGGTGCCGTTCTCTGCCGGGGTCATGCGGTGCTCCTCTGTGGCATCCCAGAGGCTGGCCATGGTCCGGCCCGCCAAGGGTGGGTGTTCTGCCGATTATTCTGCCTGCTGGCTACGACAATCCTGTGACACGCATGGTGATGTTGATGCGCCCCTCAGAAAGCCCGCAGTCCGAGGGGGCCGTTCCAGGATGGACCTTGGGAATGCCGTGGTAGGCAAACCGCGTGTCGCCGCCGAAGACGAAGAGGTCTCCGGAGCGCAGTTGGATGTCCGTGTACGGCTTGGTTCGGGTCTCCGTGTTTCCAAAGCGGAAAAGGCAGGAGTCACCGATGCTCAGTGAAACTACCGGGGCGCTGGAGCACTCGTCCTTGTCCTGGTGCATGCCCATCACAGCAACATCGTTGTAAAAGTTCACCAGGGCTGCATCCGGAGTGTAGTCCTGGGCAAGTTCAGCCAGGGTTGCATCGACCCGTTCCGGCGTGTAGGCAGCCGCCACAGCCTTCCTGCCGAGACGAACCATCCAGTCCGGGAAGTCCAGTACTGGAGATCCGTTCACGTCCGTGGCCTCCCGCGAGTAGCGGTACGGTCGCCAATGCCAGCCCAGGCACACGGTTCGGACGGACATTTGGTGGCCGCCGGGCAGTGTAGCCGCCCGCAGCGGTACCGGGCCGTGGGTCCACTCCCTGAAGCGATCCACGATCCACCGCTGCTGCTCCGGAGTGAGCCAGCCCGGCACGTGGACAGCGCCAGGGGCAATCAGGCGGGGACCGGCGTCGTGCGTGGCCGGCTGGACCAACTCCACCGGAAACAGCGCGTCCTCGCTCATGCCGCCTCCAGGTTCAGCAGGGTGCGCTTGGCGTCCGTGCCTCCAAGGTACCCACCGTAGGAGCCATCGGAGCGGACCACGCGGTGGCAGGGCACGATCACTGGCAACGGGTTGGTGGCACAGGCGGTGCCGACTGCCCTGACGGCCTTGGGGCTTCCTGCCGCTTGGGCCACTTGGGCATAGCTTTCCGTGCTGCCGTAGTCGATGTGGGGAAGGTGGTGGAGAACGTCCAGCCTGAAGCCGCGTGACAACCGGAAATCGATAGGGAGGTCAAAGCTGCGGCGTGTGCCGCTGAAATACTCGTCCAACTGCCTGGCGGCCTCGTCCAGGCGCGAGGGGGCCCGGAGGATGGAGGGGCTCACGGTGTCTGCAAGGCGCTGCAGGACTGCTTGGTGGTCCTCCAGTTCGAAGGCCACGCGGACGATCCCCTGCTCTGTGGTGGCAAGGAGGAGTTTGCCAACAGGCGAATCGACCACTGTGTAGGCGATCTTCAGGGCGTCATCCTCCAAGGCATCACGGATGAGGCGGGCATGCAGACTGGCCAGTGCTGTTTCAAGCCCGGAATCCAGTGGTTTAAGGAGGGTGGCCACATCGCCTTGGTTCGGAGTGGATTCGAGGGTCATCGGGAAGCTCCTTTCGGGGTTGTCGAAACCAGGGCGGGGTGTGACGGAAGGGGGTGGTCTGTGAGGGCCGTGCGGAGCGCCCTGACTCCGTCGGCTCCAGCGCGCCGTGCGGCCTCGGGCGTGCCGCCGAGCAGGGCCGCGATGTCCTTGTAGGGAAGGCCGGCGAGAAAGTGGTACGCGACGGCTTGGCGTTGCTTGGGAGGGAGTTGGCCCACGGCCTGGAGAAGCTCAGCGTGTCCGTCGCCGGGAATGCCGATCCGGGAGGGCTCCTCCGGGGGCGTGTCCACAGGGACTGCGCGCCGGCCCGTGGCGCGCAGGAGGTCCAGGCACTTCCGGTGGGCGATGGTCACGAGCCAGGCCTCGACGTTGGCATCCGCGGGAAGGTCCCCGTATGCCTTCAGTGCTGCCAGGAACGTTTCGGACCAGGCGTCGTCGGCCTCGTGGATTCCAAGAACTGCGCGGCAGACCCGCAGGACCGTTGCGCCGTGGTCCTGGACGACCGCCTCGAAGGGCCTCTTGGTGAACGCGCCCGGAATGGAACCCATCAGAAGAGTTTGCTCTCTTTGATGGACGCAGGCTCTTCGAGTTCCAGAAGGAAACGCTTGTTGGCCAAACCGCCGGCGTAACCCGTGAGTTGGCCCTTGTGACCAACCACGCGGTGGCAGGGAATGATGATGCTTACCGGGTTGCGCCCCACCGCCGATCCAACAGCCTGGGCCAGGTGGGGATCTCCCAGCTCGGCTGCCAACTCGCCATACGTGACAGTTTCCCCGAATGGAATACGCTGCAGCCGCTCCCAGACGCGCTCCTGGAAGGGGTTTCCACTGGTCCTGAAAGGGACGTCGAAGAGTGTACGGCTGCCGTTCAGATACTCGTACAGTTCCGACTCGGCCCGCGAAAAGACGGGATCCTCCGGATCCACGGCGTCTCCGAAGTAGTCCGGCGGAGGCAGATGCCAATGGCCTTCATAAAAGATGCCAGTCAAAAATTCCCCGTGGGCAGTCAGCGTCAACTGCCCCAACGGGGAATCTATGGTGGTGTGCCTGCTGTTCATATCCTGTAGACGTTCACTGGCACGGAAATGTGAGGTTGGAGTTTTAGGAACGCCAGCGGGTGGTCATGAGGAATCCGACGATCGCGATTCCGAAGCCTGCCACGATGTTCCACGAAGCCCAATCCCGCACGGGGAACTGCCCCTCTGTGATGTAGAACGTGATGATCCAGATGAGGCCAATGATCATGAGGCCAAACATCACTGGCTTGTACCAAACCGGATTCGGCTTGTACTGCTGCGCGGCGGAAGTCTGCTGTTCCTGACGGGCAGGCCGCTTGCGGGGCTTGGACTCGGGCACGGATCCTCCTTGGCTGATTCACATAAACCCGTCGCAGCCTGCCTTGATATCCTGCAGGAAAGGAAAATTCCAGCGGTCAACGGCCAGCGGCGTTCCGGGTTGGTCTAGCTGTCAAGTCTAGCCGTAACCAATGGGCCGTTTGCGCCGCCCGCGTCCTGAGACGAGGAGAGCCCGTGGCGCACCAGCAGACGTCAGCCGCTGCTGCTGTGCCGTCCGCTGGAAGCCGGCGGAACAGGCCCCCGAAGCGGAAGCTCCGGCCCATGGGCGTCGTCCGGAGAGTCATCCAGGTCCTGGGTGAACTGCTCATCACCGCCGGCGTGGTGCTGCTTCTCTTTGTTGCCTGGGAACTTTGGTGGACCAACGTAGAGGCCGACGCCAAGCAAAACGAAGCCGTGAAGAGCTTCGCCCAGGAGTTCACCGGCCCTGTTGCGCCCGCTGCGCCGGCAGATTACGGCAACCCGGTGGTGGGGACTGCGCCGCGCAATGGCGAAACCATCGGCATCATGTACGTCCCTCGCTTCGGTGCCACCTACACCCGCCCCATCATTGAGGGCACCGGATCCGATGTCCTGGACACTTTGGGCCTGGGGCACTACGGAAGCACCAGCATGCCCGGGGCGGTTGGCAACTTCGCCGTGGCCGGACACCGGCAAACCCACGGCGCTGTCCTGGACAGCATCCACACGCTGGTTCCGGGCGACAAGATCTACGTCCAGACCAAGGATGGCTACTACACCTACGTGTTCCGCAACAACCAGATTGTGCTCCCGAGCCGGACCGACGTGTTGTTGCCTGTCCCCACGCAACCAGGTGCCACCCCCAACGAAAGCATCCTGACCATGACCAGTTGCAACCCCCGTTTCGGGTCACAGGAACGAATCATCGCCTACTCCGTCCTGGACAGCTGGCAACCTTCCTCAGCCGGACCGCCGTCGGACATTGCCGCCCTGGTGGCCCAAGCCCAAGGAAAGGGGTAGCAGATGTACGCCTGGATTTTCCGTAATCTGCCCGGCCCACTATGGGTGCGGATCCTGACCTCTTTGGTCCTCGTGGGAGTGGCCCTGGTACTTATGGTCCAGTTCCTTTTCCCTTGGTTTTCCCAATTCACCGCCCTGACCGACTCAACGATTGGTGCAACACAGCAGCCATGAGCACAACAAAAATCCTGGTCGTAGACAACTACGACAGCTTCGTTTACACCCTTGTTGGATACCTGCAGGAACTCGGTGCCGAAACCACCGTTGTCCGCAACGACGACGTGACGCTGGCCGAGGCCAAGGAACTCGCCGCCGCCCGGGACGGCGTCCTGGTCTCCCCCGGCCCCGGCACGCCTGCCGAGGCGGGTGTCTGCATCGAGCTCATCAAGTGGTGCGGCGAGAACAACAAACCCATGTTCGGCGTCTGCCTGGGCCATCAGGCCCTCGCGGAAGCCTACGGCGGCGTTGTTACGCACGCTCCTGAACTCATGCATGGCAAGACGTCGCCGGTGCAGCATCAGGGCAAGAGCGTCTTCGCAGGCTTGCCCTCCCCGGTGACTGCCACGCGCTATCACTCGCTCGCGGCGGTTCGGGATTCCATCCCAGACGTCCTGGAGATCACTGCAGAGACCACCAATGGCGTGGTGATGGGCCTCCAGCACAAGACGGCACCCCTCTGCGGCGTGCAGTTCCACCCCGAATCTGTGCTCACCGAGGGCGGCTACCAGATGCTCGGCAACTGGCTTGAGTCACTTGGAATGCACGGCGCGGCAGAGCGTGCGGCCAAGCTGAGCCCGCTGATCCAGCACTAGGAGCGCCGGCGCCGCCGTTCAGTCCTTCTTGGTGGGCGTCGGCGTCGGCTTCGGCTTGTCCGTGGGGGCCGGTGTGGGCGTGGGAGCCGGTGCCGGCGCCTTTGCCACCGTGACGGTGATGGTCTTGCCCTGATCCACTTCGGCGTTGGCGGCGTCGCTCTGGGCGGTCACCTTGCCGGGGTCCACTTGGCTGTTTTCCTGCTCGACCACGGACATCACCAGCCCGTTTTCCTTCAGGAGCGCTTCGGCTTCGGCTTGTGCCAGGCCGATCAGCTGAGGCATGAGCACCTTGCCCGAGGAGACCTGCAGTTCGACGTTGGAGCCGGCGGCAATGGGCGCTCCAGGGGCCGGTCCTGTGGTGATGACCAGGCCGGAAGGAACCGTGGGGCTGTGTGTCCGGACGCTTGAGATGGTGCCTGTGATGCCCAAACGTTTCAGGTAGTCTCGGGCATCGGCTTCCGTGCGCCCGGCGATGTCCTTGGGGATGGTCACCGAACTGGGTCCACTGGAGATGTTGAGGGTCACCTCGGCGTTCTGTTCCAGCATGGTTCCGGCCGTTGGCGAGGTACCTATGGCCATGTCCTTGGCAACAGAATCGCTGGCCACCCGTGCTGTCTTTGGGACCAGCTTGGCGCCGTAGAGCTCTTGGATCGCCTGCGACTCCGACATGTTGGCAACCGTGGGAACAGCCACCTTGGCAGGTGCCGGAGGAGGCGTGTTGACCACGCTGTAGATCCAGAATCCGGCACCGGCCAGTACCAGGATGGTGAATATGGCGAGCGTTGCGGCCCACGCACGACGGCGTGACTTCTGCCGTGCGGTCCTCTCCCGTTCCGGCGGGAGGCCCAACGGAAGCGGTTCCTCCTGGTGGCGGGTGGCGTAGGTCTGCGGCTCCGTGTAACCGGTACGCTCGGGGTCGTCGTTGATCTGGTCGACGTCGAGGAAGCCGATGGCGGTGGCGCTCAGCAGTTGGGTTGCGGGGCCCTCGTCGTCCACGAGGTCGTTGGGATCCGTGGGAGCCTCGCTCGCGGCCACCGCCGGCACGGGGATGCCGTTGCTCGCTGCCCTGAGTGCCCGCCGGAACGCTGCGGCATCCTGGAAACGGTCGCTGCGGTTCTTCTGGAGGGCCTTGGTCAGGACCGAATCGAGGGCTTCGGAAACCTCCGGATTATGCGCACTGGCAAGGTCCGGCGTTTCCCGGACGTGCTGGTAGGCCACCGAGACCGGGCTGTCGCCCACGAACGGTGGCCTGCCGGTCAGGAGTTCATAGAGCAGGCAGCCTGCCGAATAGAGGTCGCTGCGGGCATCTACGGTTTCACCGCGGGCCTGCTCCGGCGACAGGTACTGGGCTGTCCCCACTACGGCCTGCGTCTGGGTCATGGTTGCGGAGGAATCCGCCATGGCGCGTGCGATGCCAAAGTCCATGACCTTGACGTCTCCGCTGTCCCCGCACACCATCACGTTCGCGGGCTTGATGTCCCGGTGGACAATGCCTGCACGGTGGCTGTATTCCAAGGCAGACAGCACACCGAGCGTGTAGCCGATGGAGTCCTCGACAGTCAGCTCTTTGGCTTTGATCATGTCCCGCAGGGTGCGGCCGGAGACGAACTCCATGACGATGTACGGGACGCGTACGTCTTCTCCGGGACCGCCGGGAACCGAGTACTCTCCGGTGTCGAAGATGGCCACGATGGATGCGTGGTTGAGCGCGGCCACGGCTTGGGCTTCGCGCTTGAAGCGTGCCTGGAACTGCGGATCGCGTGCGAGGTCCGCCCGAAGGACTTTGACCGCAATGGTGCGCCCAAGGAGCGTATCCGTTCCGCGGTATACATCTGCCATGCCGCCACGGCCGATCAGCTCACCGAGTTCGTAGCGACCGTTGAGGATGCGCTGTTCAGACACAGGCGTGCTTTCCTCTCGATGCGCCGGACCGGGCCGTGACGTTGACATGGCGGACTACTTAATTGCTCGGGCGGGCGCTGGGGCTGCCGCTGGACGTGGACGGACTGCTGGGAACAACAGACTTGGACAGGTAATAGGTGACTACCGATCCGGCCTCAACGTTGGTTCCTGCTGCGGGAGAAGACCTGACGAAGGTTCCAGGCTGTTGGGTCGGCGAACCGTTCACGGGGTCGCCGGCCACCCAACGCAGGCCTGCGCCTTCGATGAGTCCGCGGACCTGGTCCTCGGGCAGGCCAACGCCGATGCTCGGAACGGCCACCATCTCCGGACCCTTGGAGTACTGGACGGTGATGGTGGTGCCTGGATCAACCGGACCGGTGGGGTTCAGGCTGACAACTTCACCGGGCGCGGCGGAGTTGCTGAAGACTTCCTGGCCGTTGACGCCCAAGCCCAGAGCCCGCAATTCCGAGCTGACCTGCGAGAACTGCTGACCCAGATACTGTTCCGGGATCACGTTGACCTTCGACTGCGTGGACTGCGTGGGAGTCGGAGTCTGCGAAGTCTGGGTGGGGGTCGGCGAAGATGAGCTGCTGGTGGGGCTTGAGGACACACTGGGGCTCGACGACGAACTGCTGGGGCTGGGGCTCGGCGAAAAGAATCCGGACTGTGAAATCAGGAAGCCGACCAAGGCAAAGAGAACCAACAGGATCAGGGCAACCAACGGCCAGGTCCACGGACTGCGCTTCTTCCGCTCCGGTTCCCGGTCGTCGTAGTTGTCGTCATCGTCGCTGTAGACGGTCTCGTCGTCGTTGAGTTGGCGTTCCGCTTCGAGCGCGTTGGCGCGGGTCAAGGCGTTGTCCGAGGACGCAGCCGCGGCACCCACAGCAGCCCCGGCCGCGGCGGCTCCAACCACCGGAAGTGCGGAGGTCGCCGTCGTCGATTGCTCTTTTCCGAACGGTGAGGCAACAACGCCCGTGGGGGCCGTCGCCGTGTTGACCGGTGCTGTGATGGGGCCGGTGGCGCCTTCGAAGAGGAGCATGCCGGGCACGGCGGCGTGCGCCGTGGAGATGTCGCCGTTGCGGATGGCTTCGGCGGCCTCGGCCAGCTTGATGGCATTGGCCGGACGGTTCTTGGGGTCCTTGGCCAGCATGGACATGAGCAGCGCCCGCACCGGCATGGGAAGGGTCTCCGGGAGCGGGGGCGGAGCATCGTTCACCTGGGCCAGGGCAATGGCAATCTGCGACTCGCCCGAGAACGGCCGGTGGCCCGTGAGGCACTCATAGCCGATGACACCCAGGGAATAGATATCCGAGGATCCGGTAGCGGTTTGTCCCGTGGCCTGTTCCGGTGCGAGGTACTGGGCCGTTCCCATGACCTGCCCGGTCTGGGTGAGCGGCACCTGGTCCGCGAGGCGGGCGATGCCGAAGTCCGTTACCTTCACGCGGTTGTCCGGCGTGATCAGCAGGTTGCCGGGCTTGATGTCGCGGTGCACGAGGCCTTGTGCGTGCGCCACAGCAAGGGCACGGGCCGTTTGGGAAATGATGGAGAGCGTCATGTCCGGGGACAACACCTGCTCCCGCTCCAGGATGGCACTCAGCGGGTGCCCCGGAACAAGCTCCATGACCAGGTACGCGGAGCCGGCTTCCTCGCCGTAATCGAAGACGTTGGCGATGCCGACGTGGTTGAGGAGTGCGGTGTGGCGGGCCTCGGCGCGGAAACGCTGGAGGAAGCCGGGGTCACCGGTGTATTCCTCCTTGAGTACTTTGATGGCAACGATCCGGCCAAGGATCTGGTCCTTTGCCTTCCAGACCTCGCCCATGCCACCAATCGCAATGCGACTGGTCAGCTGGAACCTGCCGCCGAGTGTGATTCCCGAAGTAGGTCTCACTTATTCAACACCGCCTCAAAAATCTTCTTTGCGTTCGGACTGGTTAGCTTGGCACCGCTGAGCACATCCACACCTTCCATGACGATGGTGACGGCCACTTGCGGGTCGTTTGCCGGGGCGAACCCGGTAAACCATGAGTTGTTCAGGCCTGAATCGCCGAGCTCCGCGGTACCGGTCTTACCGGCCACTTTGACGCCGGAAACCGACGCGCCGTTGGCGATGCCGTTGTCCACGGCACTGGTCATCCACTCGGTGATCTGGCTGGCGATGGGCTGGGTGGTGCTGGTACGGAGGGCCTCCGGCTTGGACTCGCTGATGACGCGGAGATCCGGGGACCTGACGGTCTTGACCAGGTTTGGCTTCATCTGCACGCCGCCGTTGGCAATGGCGGCGGTCATGAGGTTGATCTGCAGCGGGGTTGCCTTGACGTCGCGCTGGCCCACAGAGGACTGTGCCAGCTGTGCCTGGTCGAGGTCCTTCGGGAAGATGCTGGGTGCCATTTGGAGCTTGAGCTGGTCACCGAAGTTGTCCCCGAAACCAAACTTTTCGGCCTGGGTGCGGATGGCATCCTGTCCAAGGTCCAGCGCGATGCTGGCAAACGGCGTGTTGCAGCTTTGCTCCAAGGCGAAGGAGAACGACGCCGTCTCCCGGACGTTGCAGTTACCGCCGGCGTAGTTGGGAAGGCTCGCGCTGGATCCCGGGAGCGGCAGGCTTGCCGGGTTGGGGAGCTCGCTGTCCTTGTTGTACTTTCCGGAGTTCAACGCCGCAGCGGTGTCGATCAGCTTGAAGACAGAGCCCGGGGACAGCAGATTACCCGTGGGGCCACTGACGTTCTGGTTCAGGTTGATCCCCGGGATCTGGTTGAGCTCGGTGTAGTTGGCCTGTGCCGCCTTGGAATCGTGGGTGGCGATCAGGTTGGGATCGTAGGACGGTTTGGAGACCATGGCGAGGATTGCGCCGGTCTTCGGATTCGTCACCACGATGGAGCCGCGCTGGCCCTCCGGGATCAGGTCGTAGGCAAGCTTCTGGATTGCCGGGTCCAAGGTGAGTTCCACGGACGCGCCCTTGGGTTCGTTTCCGAGGAACATCTGGCTCACGCGGTCCAGGAACAACTGGTCCGAGTTGCCGGCAAGGGTGTCTCCCATGGACTGTTCGAGGCCCGTGGAACCAAAGCCCTTTGAGAAGTAGCCCGTGATGCCCGCGTACAGTTCAGGTTGTGTGTACTTTCGCTGGAAGGCGCAGGACTCGTTCCCCGTGACGGACTCGGCGATCGGCGTGCCGGCCACAATGATGGCCCCACGGTCGTTGCAGAATGACGCCAGGATGGCGCGCTGGTTCCAAGGGTTCTTGTTGAGATCGTCGGCACCGATGACCTGCACGTAGCTGATGGCTCCGAGGATCAACGCAAACATGGCGACGGCAGCCATCCACGAACTTCTAATGGCCTGGTTCATTGATGCTTCACCGCCTCTGTTGGTGTGCTGGGGGTTTGTCCCGTGGACGGCTTACGGGCAGCCGGGGTGCTGCTGGTGGCCGGTGGCCGGTTCACCATGGGTGTAGTGTCCACTGGACCCCGGGCCGTGTTGGAAATCATGAGAAGTAATCCAACAATGATCCAGTTGGCCAACAGCGACGAACCACCGGCGGCAAGGAATGGCGTGGTGAGGCCGGTCAGCGGGATCAAGCGGGTGACGCCGCCGATGACAACGAAGCACTGGAGGGCGATCGCGAAGGACAGGCCACACGCGAGCAGCTTGCCGAACGCATCACGGGTGCCCAGCGCGGCGCGGAATCCGCGAGTGAACAACAGCAGGTAAAGCATCACCACTGCGAACAGGCCAATCAGGCCTAGTTCCTCGCCGATGAGCGCCACGATCATGTCGCTGTTGGCAAACGGAACAAGGTCCGGCCTGCCCTGGCCCAGTCCCGTACCTACCAGGCCGCCGTCGGCCATGCCGAACAAACCCTGGACTATCTGCCCGCTGCCGCCCGGTGAACGTCCGAATACCTCCGGGGTGAAGGCATTGATCCAGCTGTCGATACGGAACGCGACGTGCGAGAAGATCTGGGCTGCGACGAAGCCGCCGCCCAGGAGCAGGGCCACGCCGATGACCACCCAGGAGATACGGCTCGTGGCCACGTAGATCATGACGATGAACAGGCCGAAGAAGAGGATGGACGAGCCAAGGTCGCGCTGGAACACCAGGACTCCGATGCTTACCAACCACGCGGTGATCATAGGGCCAAGGTCCTTGAAGCGCGGGAACTGCATTGGACCGATCTTGCGGCCGGCCAACAGGATCAGGTCTCGGTTCGAGGACAGGTATCCCGCGAAGAAGATGGCCAAAGTGATCTTGGCGATTTCGCCGGGCTGGAAGGTCATGGGACCAACACGGATCCACACCTTGGCGCCGAGGACCTCGCCCGCCGAAATGCCAGGGACCAAAGGCAGGATCAGCAGCAGGGCGCTTACGGCCAGGGAAATGTACGTGAAGCGTCGCAGGACGCGGTGGTCCTTCAGGAACCAGATGACGGCAATGGCCACGGCCATGGCAATGAGGGTCCAACGGAGCTGGTTGTTTCCCGTGTCCTCGCCCGGCGCATCCATGCGGTGGATCAACGCGAGGCCGAGACCGTTGAGTGCAACCACAATCGGAAGCATTACCGGATCGGCATATTTAGCGCGGAGACGGAGGACCACGTGGAACGCGAAAGCGGCAACAGCCAGCAGGCTGGACTGGAACCAGAAATCGCTGTCCAGCCCGGAATCGGAGTTGATGCTCACCAAGGCACTTGCGCCGATGCCCACGGCCAGGGCCAGGACAATGAGCACCAGCTCGACATTCCGGCGGGGCTTGGGTGTTGTTTCAGGCTGGATCATTTTGCCGCCTCACATGGAGTCGGGACGGGCGAGGGCGTTGGTGTGGCAATCGCTGCCGTGCTTGGAACGGGAACGCTTGTGCTTGGGGACGGGGTGGGAGCCGAGGTGGGGGAGGAACTGGGGCAGCTGGCCGAAGCACTGCCGTAGTTCTTCAGGTTCTCCACGATCCGTTGGGCGTCGTCCAGGTCTCCGGCGGGAACGGTCTGGCGGACGCTTTGCCGGCCATATTCAGGCAGTGAGTCGACGCGGAGGTCCGTCACGGACTCAAGCCTCGAGAGCTGGATGGGGCCGAGCCGCTGCGAGATGCCGTTGTAGATGGCGACCCGCTGGTCGAACTCGCCGACGTAATAGCGGGTCTGGGTCCAGGCGTAGCCAAGCCACAGGCCTACCACCACGCCGAGGACCACGACGGCGGCCACCGCAGGCATGAGCCAGCGGATACGGCGCCGCGGGGGTTCTTCGAGTTCGAGCCGGTCCTGTTCGGCCTTGTGGGTCAGGACTGTCGCTGCCCGGCGGGCCACCGTGCGGCCTGCCACGGTGGGAATCGAACCTGTCTCGGCAGCTGTTGCCGCCGCGCCAACCAGTTCGTGGGGACGGCTGGCCAATTCCTCGCGCAGGACCTCGGCGGACAGGTGCTCGCCAAGGTTCGGATCGGTGGTGGCAGGCGGTTCCTTGTCCTCGGAGGACGCGTCCTTGGTGGCCGGTTCCTTGCCCGAAGCACCAGGATCTTCGGCACCGGGTTCCTGGGCGCTGAAGGAGGAACCCGCAGCCGGTTTCTTGCCGTCTTTTGCGGTCTCCGCAGCCGCGTCCTTGGCGCCGGTCACCTCGTCAGCGGACTTGCTTGCGGTGACAGCCTCCGGCTCGTCCGCTCCGGTGACAGCCGCGGGGGGTACGACGTCGACGGCGGCTGTACTGACGTCGTCGTCCGTTTCTTCCGCGATCTCAAGCATCACGACGGTGACGTTGTCCGGGGCGCCGGCTTCCAAGGTCAGGTCCACCAAGGTTTCCACGCACTCGCGCAGGTCCTTGATTTCGCGGACTTTGCGCTCCACAACGTGGCCGGCTACGTAGTTGAGGCCGTCGGAGCAAAGGAGCCAGCGTTCGCCGGGCTCCACGTCAAGGATGTCCAGATCCAGTTCGGGGCTCGCATCCACGTCGCCCAGGACGCGCATCAGGACGTTCTTGTGGGGATGCGTTTCTGCTTCCTCGGGGCGCAGGCGGCCTTCATCGATGAGGCGCTGCACGAAGGTGTGGTCGATGCTGACCTGCTCGAACTTCTTGTTGCGCAGGCGGTAGGCGCGGGAGTCGCCGATGTGGGCAAAGTGCAGCTTGCGCCCCTCAAGGAGCAGGGCCGTGACGGTGGTACCCATGCCGGAAAGCTTGGGGTTTTGGTGCACCAGTTCGGAAAGCAGGGAATTCGCCGTCTGGATCTCATCGGCGAGGACCGTGTCCGCGCCGTCGGGGTAGTCATCGTGATCCAGGTGGATCATGTCCAGGACCGTGGATGCCGAGGCAACATCGCCACCCGCGTGGCCGCCCATGCCGTCGGCAACGACGGCAAGATGGCGGCCCACGTACGCGGAGTCGTCATTCTTGGAGCGGATCCGGCCGACGTCGGATCGCGCCGCGTAGCGCATGATGAGGGGGCGCTCCGCCGGCGTTTCCTTGCCTTCGGTGGTCTGGGGGGCGGCCATGGACTACGGCCTCAATTCAATGACCGTCTTGCCGATTCTCACGGGGACGCCAAGCTCCACGGGCAGTGCGCGGGTGAGCTGCTGATCGGCCAGGTAGGTGCCGTTGGTGGAACCTAGGTCCTCGATGAACCAGCGGCTTCCTTGCGGGAACAGGCGGGCATGGCGGCCCGAGGCATAGTCGTCTTCCAGGACAAGCGTGGCCTCCTGTGCACGGCCCAGCAGGATGGGGCTGGCCGCGAGGGGGAGCGTGGTGCCCTTCAGTGGACCTTCGGTGACCACCAGGTTCCGGGCATGCTGGATAGCTGGCGGCGGCGATGCTGCCAATTCAGGATGCTTGCGGACTTCCCGTGCCGTTGGAGTGCCGGTGACGGCCTTGCGTCCGATCTGGAAGTCGCGGCGCATGGTGGACACGATGCTGAAGATCAAGACCCACAGCAACAAGAGAAAACCGAAGCGAAGAGCGGTGATGGTCAGTTCGCTGATGTCGTTCACGCGTTGCCACCCGGGGCTTGGGGGAGAAGGCGGAAAATAATCTTGGTACGTCCCATCGTGATGGTTGAGCCGTCTGTGAGTTCCACGCTGCCGTCTACCTTGTGGCCATTGACGTAACTGCCATTGGTGGATCCAAGGTCTACGGCCCAGGTGGTGCCGTTCTGCGTGCGGACCTCAAGGTGCTTTCGCGAAACTCCGGTGTCGTCCACCAGGATGTCCGCTTCCGAGGAGCGTCCCAGCACAACCGACTGGGCATTGAGGGAGTAGCGCTGGCCGCCGATGTCCAGGACCGGCTGGAGCCGGGTTGGTTGCCGTGCGGGCGCCGCTGGAAGGTTCGGCCGGGGAGCCTGGGGGGCGGGAGCGCCGCCGTCGGACTTTTCGGTCCTTGAGGCGATTTCAAAGTGGCCGGCCCGCTCTTCGTCATTGCGACGGAAGGAGATCCTGACAGGGCCCTGAAGCGTGTAGCCCTGGCTGCGCACATGCTGGATGACGACGTCGCAGAGTTCCTCAGCGAGGGGTGTGCCCCATTCCTGTGCCCTGGCGAAATCGTCATTGCTGAGGAGGACATCGAAAACGTTGGGGGCGAGGGTGCGTCCCGCGGCAATGGTGATGGACTGGTTGTCCAGCTCACGGCGCAGTTTGCTCGCGATTTCCACCGGCTCGACACGTGCCCGCGACCCCGTGGAGAAGACGTTGCGGACAGCTTTTTCAATGCCGCGTTCCACCTTGTCCAGCAGACCCATGGTCCTTCTCCTTTCCTCGTCGCGGCACACAGTGTGCCTGGCTCGATAGTCGGTCCATGGTCCCGTCCGTGCACACACTGAAGTGAGCGCCAAACGGCCCTTTCACTTCCCGATACTACTGGGAGTGACTGCGAATGGCCTTAATCCACAACGCCTTGCGACCCGGAAAAGTTCGCCGCACTCCCGTCATGACGCCTGAGGGCGGGGACTAAATTTCCGTGCTGTTCAGCTGTTGTTGGGAGGCGTCTGGATGCTCCGGATGTGTCCGTAAATGTCCTTTGGCGGCGTTGCCCTTGGCCGATTGGTGTTTTGCCCGGAGTGTCCGTTATGCTTGATCTCGCTGCTTTTGAAGGAAGCGAAGCCGGATTCCGGTGAATATCCTGAAAAAGAAGTTGCGCGCGAGTGGCGGAACGGCAGACGCGCTGGCTTCAGGTGCCAGTATCCGAAAGGGTGTGGGGGTTCAAATCCCCCCTCGCGCACGCAATATGAAAGAGCCCCCGATCTACGGATCGGGGGCTTTTTTGTTACCCGTTTCCCCAACTGAGTCGCATTTGTGCGCGTTTTGACGGCTCAAAACGCGCACAACTGCGACCCAGTTGGGGGAGGGCTACGGGAATTGGCGCTTCAGGGCCCGGCCGAGTCGAGCGGCGGCCTCCTCGAGCTTCTCTGCAGATACGTCGCCGTAGGCCAGGCGGAGGTGCCGATCCGAATCCGTGCCCGGTCCGGAGGGGAAGAACGAGCCGCGCTGGTACTCCACGCCTTCGGCGCTGGCATCCGCGGCCAACTGATCGGGATCCACTGAGTCGTCAGCCAGTCGGGGCCACAGGAACAGCCCACCCTCCGGAAGCACAGTTTCAAAGGAACCCGGGGCCTCCCGGTGGAGTGCCGCCACCAGAGTCTCCGCCCGGCTTCGGTACAGGGAACGTGCGCGGTCCAGCGTAGCGTCGAAGATCGCCGGATCGGACGTGACAAGTTCGCCGATGATCGCCTGCACCAGCGTGGAGCTGTGTGAGTCCTGGCGGCTGCGAAGGGCCACGAGATCGCGGGCCAGGTGTTCTGGAGTGACGGTCCAGCCAAGTCGGAGTCCGGGGCCCAGCGTCTTGGTGAACGTATTAATGTGCAGGACGTGGTCCGAGTTGTTGAACTCAGCCACGCTTTCCTGCTCCCCGGAGAAACGCAGCTCACGGTAGGGGTTGTCCGCAAGGATCACGAATCCGTAGTGCTCTGCCAGCCGCACCAGCTCGCTGCGAGCCTCGCCCGGGAGGGTGCCCTGGGAGGGATTGTGGAAGTCCGGCACCGTATATAGGGCGGACGGACGGGCCCCGCCGCGCAACAGGTCGCTGAGATGGTCCACGTCCAGCCCCCGCGGGCCAACGAAAACGGGCAGCGTCCGCGCATCGGAGAGCTGCAGACCACGCAGGAACAGCGGGAAGATGGGGTTGTCCACAGCCACCAGGTCGCCGCGCTCCACAACAGCCTGAATGGCCAGCGACAAGCCGTGGAACCCGCCGTTGGTGATGAGGATCCGGTCAACGGACACTCCCTCGCGTTCGGCGATCCATTCGCGCAGGGGAGAGATGCCTTCCGTGCGGGAGTACTGCAGGGCAGGAACACCGGGCCGGGCCAGCACCCGCGTCGTTGCTTCCGCGATCTCCGTGGTGGGCAGGACGCCGGGGTCCGGGATGCCACCCAGGAGTTCGATTGCGTCGGCCCGCTTGTCGCGCAGGGTGGCGTCACCGAAACCCTTTGGCGCAGTGAAGGCCTCAATGAGTGCAGGCCGGCGGGTGCTTGTCAGATTCACGGTCATGCGGTTGCCTTCGCTAGTTGTTTGGTTTCGTTGTTGCCCGGGGCCGGCGTCGCCAGGGGAATCGCGTCGAGAAGCGCCTGGGTGTAGGGATGCTGCGGCCGCAGGAAGATGTCCTCCACGGCGCCGTCTTCGACTACTTGGCCACGCCGCAGCACGGAAACGGTGTCCGCGACCTGACGTACCAGGGCCAGGTCATGGGAAACGAACAGATACGTCAGGCCCAGTTCCCGTTGCAGCTTGGACAGCAGTTCCAGGATTCCCGCTTGGACGCTCACGTCGAGCGCGGAGGTGGGTTCGTCCAAAACCACGACGTCGGGGCGGACCACCAGTGCGCGGGCGATGGCGACGCGTTGGCGTTGGCCGCCGGACAAATGGGCGGGCCTGCGCGAAGCCACCGAATCGGGCAGCCCCACCGCTTCGAGCGCTTCACGGACACGCTGGGCGCGTTCGGCCTTGGTGCCCACACCGAATTGGTCCAGGGGTTCCCTGACGATCCGGCCCACCCGCCAGCTCGGGTCAAGCGAGGTGAACGGGTTTTGGTAGACGAGCTGGAGGTGGCGGCGGATGTCCCGCACTTCCGCACGCGACCGGCCGGACGTCGATTGCCCGGCTATGGCGATTTCGCCTCCGTCCGGCTGTTCGAGCCCGAGCAGCAGCCTCACCGCGGTGGTCTTGCCGGATCCGGATTCCCCCACCAGGGCATGGGTCCTTCCACGCTCCACCGCAAAGGACACACCATCGACGGCCACTACTTCCTTACCGCCGGCGACGAACCGCTTGGACACACCCCGGACCTCTATCTGCTGGCGGCCTTCAGTAGGCGAGCCGGCCGCGTCAATCCGGGAGCCGCCGTCGTACGTTTCTCCGGAGGTGAGCCGCTGGCTCCGGTACCTGTCCGGGTGCAAGGCGGGGACATCGGCTTGGAGGTTCCGTGCGTATTCGGTCCTGGGGGCGGCGAAAACATCCCGGGAACCGCCGCTTTCCTGGACCGAACCGTCCTTCAGCACCACCAGGGAATCGGCGCGCTCGGCGGCGATGGCGAGATCGTGCGTGATGAGGAGCAGGCTGATGTCCAGTTCGCTGCGGAGTTCCGTGAGCATGTCAAGGATCAGTTTCTGAACGGTGACATCCAGCGCGGAGGTGGGCTCGTCGGCGACGATCAGCGACGGCCGGGGCAGCACAGTCAGCGCGATGAGCACCCGCTGGAGCATTCCGCCGGACAGTTGGTGCGGGTAGGAATCATAGACGCGAACGGGATCGGGCAGGCCTACTTGCTCCAGGACATCCAGGATCTTTCGGCGCCGCACCTCGGGATCGGTCTCGCCGAGCAATGCGGCAGCTTCGTGCGCCTGTGCACCGATGGTACGGACGGGGTTCAGCGCCGAGGCGGGATCCTGCGGGATGAAGCCCAATTCCCTGCCTCGGAAGGGACGGAACTGCTTCTCGGGAAGGGAAAGGAGGTCTTGGCCGTTCAACTCCACCTTGCCTGTGGCGGTGGAATCTTGCGGGAGCAGGCGGAGGACGGCCTTGGCGATGGTCGACTTGCCCGAACCGGACTCGCCGATCAGCGCGAGACTCTCGCCTTTGGCGACCGTGAACGCGACGTCGTGGACGACGGCGGTCCGCCCGTAGGCGATGGACAGGCCTTGCACTGTTAAGAGGGAACTCATGTCACTTCGCCTTTCGCAGCCAGCGGCTGATGCGGTTGACGGACAGGACGGTGACGACGATGACCAGTGCCGGCGCGTACACGAGCCAGGGTGCCGTGACGTAGGTCTTGCCCGAGGCCACCAGCAGGCCCCAGTCCGATGCAGGGGGTGGATCGCCGTAGCCAAGGAAGGCCAACGACGCGATGATCAGGATGGACGTGCCGAACTGCAGGACGGCCAGGACCAGCACCGAACGGTACGCGTTGGGCAGGATGTGACCCAGCAAGGCGTGGAAGCGGTTGCCGCCCTCAAGGTAGGACGCCTCGACATACGTGGCGCTGCGCACGCGCATCACTTCTGCGCGCATCAAGCGGGCGAAGACCGCGACGGCGGACACACCAGTTGCGATTGCGGCGTTGATGGTCTGGAAACCCAGCGAGCTGACGATGACCACGGCCAGGAGGAATCCCGGGATGGCCAGGAGGACGTCGACGAAGCGGCCAAGGATCGAGTCGGTCCAGCCACCGCGGAAACCTGCGGCGAGGCCGATGATGCTGCCCACCACCAAGCCGATGAGAACCGCTACCAGGGCACTTGTGACCGATGAAGCCGTGCCGTAAACCACGCGGGCGTACTGGTCGCGGCCGAGGTAGTCGGTGCCGAACCAGTGTGCGGCGCTGGGTGCGGCCAGCTTGCTCGCGGTGTCGCCGGTGACCGGGCTGTAGTGCGTGAACAGGCCCGGAGCCAGGGACCACAGGATGACAAGAAGTACGACGGCGAAAGACAGCAGTACCGTGACGGGCGGCAGTCCATCCGTCAGTTTTCGCTGGGTGGGCTCTGACCCTTTGAGCTGGGGATTGCTGAGCAGGGCGGTCATGCGCTTACCTTCTCCCGGAGTTTGACGCGCGGATCCAGCAGGGGTGAAGCAAGGTCAGCCAGGAGGTTGACGATGACGAACACCACGGCGGAGAGGGAGACCACGGCTTGGAGGACTGGCTGGTCCTCGCCCGTCACGGCCTTCTGGACCACAGTGCCGATGCCGTCGCGGCCAAAAATGGTCTCCGTGATGACAGAGCCGCCCAAGAGTTCGCCCACGATGAGTGCCACCATCGCCACGGATGGCAAGGCTGAGGGTTTGACCAGGTGCTTGGCGAAGAGCTTGGCCTCAGTCAGCCCGCGGGAGCGGGCCACGATTGCGTATTCCTGCCGGGATTCGTGATCCAGGCTGGCAATCAGCACTTCAGCAAGTGGCGCGGAGACGGGGATTGCCAAGGTGATGGCCGCGAAGAGAGTGGCCACGGCACTGTTCGGATCCGTGGTGGTGAACGAGTGGAGCCTGAAAGAGAACAACTCGATCAGGATGAGGCCGATGACGAAGTTCGGCACGGAAAGGAACAGTGACGGGATGGAGCGGACAACTGCCGCCCACTTCCCGGGAAGGTACTGGGCACCGTAAGCGATGGCAACTGCGAAAACCACGGCAATGACCAGCGCGCTTGATGCGAGTGTGAGCGTGGAAGGCAGGGCGTCTCCCACGATTTGGGTCACGGGCAGGTTGGACTGCAACGAGAACCCCAGCTCACCCGTCAGGAACCGGCCGAGTGAAAGCAGGAGTTGGACGATCACCGGCTGATCGAGTCCGTAGAAGGAAACGATCCGCTGGATGTCCTCCTCGCTGAGTCCGTGCTGCGGGTCGCGGAGCGTGTTGGTGATGGCGTCACCGGGGAGCACGCTGATCACCAGGAACGTCAGCACATAGGCCAGGAGGACCACGATGACCGCCTGGCCCACTCGGGTGAGGGCAAAGCGCCTGTATTCGCTGGTCACTGCGAAATCCATGCCGTGTAGAAGTTCGCGTAGGCCAGACCGTTGTACTGGACGTCCTTGATCTTCGGGTTGATGAGGTACAGGCGCTGGACCAGCTGGTTCAGCGGAACAAAGTAGCCCTGATCCAGCACGTACTTCTGCAGTTCGTCGGCAACCTTCTCGCGGGATGCCCGGTCCGAAGCCGTGGCGATCGCGGTGGAGAGATCGTTCAGCTTCTGGTCGCTGGTACCCAGGCTGAACCAGTCCTCGCCCTTGTTCTGGCTGGTCAGGACACCGGCCACCGTACCGACGTCGACGAAGCTGCGGGAGGTCTGGAACAGCGGCGGCTTGCTGGCCTGGATGGCCGCGTATCCGGCCACGTCCACAACCTTGAGGTTGACCTTGATGCCAACCTTCTTGAGCTGCTGGGCAATGAGCTCGTCCTCGGCCTTGGTGGACGGAACGTACGGGTTCGGGGTCAGGGTGAACTCGAGGGTCTTGCCGTCCTTGGTGCGGTAGCCATCCGAGCCCTTGGCCCAGCCGGCGTCGTCCAGGACCTTGTTGGCCTTGTCCGGATCGAACTTGAAGGAATCGCTGAACTCGCCCGCTTCGGGGACGTTGCCCTGGATGAAGGTGGTGGCGGCGTTCCAGTCGTCGGTGTAGACGGTTTTGCGGATCTCTTCGCGGTCGATGCCGTGCTGGATGGCCTGGCGGACCGCGAGTTCGTTGGTGGGGAACGCCGTGGTGTTGACCTGGAAGCCGTCCACGAAGCCGAGGTAGCGCGGGGTGCCCACCGTGAAGCCCTGGGCCTTGAGTGACTCGATTTCCTGCGGCTCCACGTTGAACGCCACGTCTGCTTGTCCGGAAACCACCGTGGAGGTCCGGACCGAGGTGTCCTTGATGACCTTGTACGTGATGGTGTCCAGGCGGGCCGGGCCGGTGTGGCCAAGCGCTGCCGGACCCCAGTTGTAATCCTTGCGCTTCTCCAGGACGTAGCTGTCGCCCTGCTTCCAGGACTTGACCACGAACGGGCCGCTGCCGATCTCCTGGCTCAGGTCGGCCTGGGCCTCAACGGGCAAGGCCAAGGTCTTCGGGGAGAGCAAAATGCAGCCGTGGTAGGCCAAGGTGGCGATGAAGCCGAGGGCCGGCGAAGAGAAGGAAACCTTGACGGTCTTGGGGTCGGCTGCCTCCGCCGAGACGAAGTTGGTGGACGGGAAAAGGCCTACCTTGCTGATACCCCGTGCGGAATCACCCTTTGCCCAAGCAGTAAGGTTGGCAACTACGGCCGCGGCGTCCAGCGGGGTTCCATCGGAGAAGGTCACGCCTTCCTTCAGGTGCAGGACAAAATCCTTGGCGCCGTTGAGCTCCTCCCACTTCTCGGCAACCCACGGGCTGAGCTCACCCTTCTCGTTGACGTACACCAGCTTGTCCGTGATCTGGCCCCAAAGGTTGCCCTCATAGCTGGAGATGGACGTCTTGCTGGAGACCCAGCCGGTGTCGTAGCCCTGGATCAGGAAGGTGATGTTGCCGCCTTCCACCGGGGTGCCTCCGTTTGTTCCGGTGCTGGCGGTAGGGCCGCCGCAGGCAGTAATCAATGCCGAGGTGGACAGGGCGCCGAGGCCGGCAAGGAAGGCGCGCCTGCGGAATTCAGGGGTGTTGAAAGTGGTCATGGGATTCTCCTGGATGCGTTGGGGGATTGCGTTGGGGGTTCCTGACAGGCCCTAGATGGCCTTGCCGGGATTAAGCAGCTGCCGGGGGTCGATCGCTGCCTTGATGGAGTGCTGCAGTTCGCGGCTCCGCTGGGACAGTTCAAGCGCCGCCCATTCCTTCTTGATGGTGCCCACGCCGTGCTCGCCGGTGACCGTCCCGCCGAGCGAGAGTGCTACCTTCACCAGCTCCGTGGCAGCTTCCTGAAGGGAGGCAGGCGGGTTGGGACCGTCGTCGGGCGTTTTGTCCAAGGTGATGAGTGGGTGGAGGTTCCCGTCGCCGGCGTGCGAAACGGCGGAAATATCGACGCCGAAGCGGGCCTCGAGCGCGGGGAAGGCGGCGTAGACCTTGGCCAGCTGCGACTTCGGCACGGCGATGTCCTCACCGATGTACCACTTGTCCTGCGGGAGGCCGCGACCACTGCGGCGCAGTTCCCAGAGCCGCACTCCGTCGTCGTCCGCCTCCACGGTGACCCGCCCGCCGACGGCGCTGAGCGCCGTGGCGAGGTCCGCGGCCTGGTCGCCGATGCCGTAGCCGTCCAGTTCGATCAGGATCAGTGCTGCACCGCGGTCCCTCAGGCTGGTGCCCGAGTGCGCATCGATGTTGGCAAGGCTCGGGGTGTCGAAGAACTCGACGGCGGCCGGGCGCACCGGTGAACGGGTGATGGCGGCGAGGCCGTCCGTGCCCTCTTCGGTGCTGTCGAAGAACGCGCTGACGGTCTTGCGCGCCACCGGGATGGGACGCAGACGGACGGTGGCCCGGGTGACGATGCCCAGGATGCCCTCCGAACCCACGAACAGGGATGTCAGGTCCAGCCCGGTAACGCCTTTGATGGAGCGGTGGCCCACCGTGATGAGGCTGCCATCGGCGAGAACGACGTCGAGCGACAGGATCGATTCGCGGGTCACCCCGTACTTGGCGCACCGCAGTCCGCCCGCATTGGTGGCGATGTTCCCGCCGATCGAGGAGATATCGAAGCTTGCGGGGTCCGGAGCATAGAAAAGGCCGTACGGCTCCAAATGCCTGTTCAGCTCCGCATTGATCACACCCGGTTCAACCACGGCGACCTCATCCAGATGGGAGACTTCGATAATCCGGTTGAGCTTTTCCGTGGAAATGACAATCTGGTTTTCGTTCGCCGTGGCGCCGCCGGAAAGGCCGCTGCCGGCGCCGCGGGGGACGATCGAGATGCCGAGTTCTGCTGCGAGCTTCACGGCATCCTGAACGTCGGCTGCTGTTGAGGGAAGTACGACGGCGGGGCCCGGCGGTGGGGTGGCGGCTGCGGTTTTCGCCGTGGCGGCGTCGTGGCCGTAGCGAGTGGTCCCAACGCCTGGCTCGAGTATCTCGATGTTGTTCGGCAGCCGGTGAAGGAAGGACTGGATGGCTGATGCTTCGGTTTGTTGGGTTGTCATGCGGGCGTTCTTTCTGTCCGGGTGCATGACAAGACAGGAATCCCTGCAACGAAGCACCCAAGGGTTTTTGATTGGACATCCCGGTCGGTGAAAAGACAGGGCGGTCCTCAAAAATTAGCGGGACTCGGAATTCGGATGCCAGTTTCGTGAAACGTCAATCAATAGTTCTCAACAGGGCGACGCGGCGATTCCTATTTCGTTAAATGGCGTCGCTGAATTGCGCAATGTTTCTTTGTGGGACCGGGTAAAACGTCATGTGACGCTCCCGCCCGCTCCGGACCCAACTGGGTCGCATTAGTGCGCGTTTTGAGGCCGCTAAACGTGCTTAACTGCGACCCAATTGGGTGAGGCGTGCGGGATCGTCAGCCGCGTGCGGAAGCCTTGAACCGGCGTCGGGAGTTGCTCAGGTGAAGGCGCATCGCTGCAGCGGCAGCGGCTGGGTCTGCCTCGGCGATGGCGGCGTAGATGGAGGCATGCTCGTGGACCACCTGGGCGAAGCGTTCCGGAGAGTCCGGCTCTTCGCTGGAGACGAGGCGCGGGCGCGGCATGGTGATCATGGTCTGGCCGAGGGCGGAGATGCAGTCCGTATAAAACGGGTTGCCGGAGGCGGCCGCTATTGCCCGATGGAAATCGAAATCGGCCTTCATTGCGTGTGCCGGGTGGCCGGAGCTTGCCGTGAACTGTTCAAGGGCTCCGTGGATTGCCTTAAGTTGGCGCTCTGTGTGGTTTCGCGCGGCCAACGCCGCCGCTTCAGTTTCCACACCGATACGGAATTCCAGCATTTGCAGGCGGTCTTCCAAGCTTGAGACTGGACGTGATCCCGGAGCAGCGGCCGGACCATCGGTGGGAGGGGTCAACGCGAAGCTGCCGCGGCCCCGTTCTGTTTCCACCAGCCCCTCGGCCTGCAACCGCGTGAGGGCGGAGCGCACAACGGTTCTGCTCACCCCGTATTCGCTGATGAGCGTATTTTCGCTGGGGAGCTTCTCACCTGGCTGGATGGCGCCGTCGACGATGCGGGTGCGGAGATCGGCGGCGAGGTCCGTGGTCAGGTTGCGGCTCATGCGCTTAAGGTTACGCGTCGCACGAAAAGTGCCCGCCGGCTGGTGGGCCGGCGGGCACTTGTCGGTGCTTGTTACGAATTGATGCTGGTGCTTGAATAGCCGATTTGGATTCTCGACCCCGTGGGCAAGGTACCCAGGGCCTGGTTCAGGACGACATCGACCATGACGACGATGATGGCCGTCGAGGACTTGCTGACCTTATGCAGTGTGACCGTTCCGAGCCCCGGTACTTGGACCACGGTGTTCGGTGCAACTGAGGCGTTGATGTTTGGCAGGCCAGTGATCTTGAGGTTTGTGAAGGTGGATGTGTCGGTGAGAGTGACCGCACCACCTGCCGCTGGCCTGCTGGCACTGGTTTCCGCCTTGATGGCGTCGGCCTGGATCAAACCGTTCAGGATCTTAAGTCCGGCGACGTTATTGGTCACCGTGCTCTTCGGGTTGGGAGTGAGGACGCCGGTAGCCGTGGTTGTGATGGCTCCCGTAGATGCCACGAGAGGAATATTGACCCCGGCCGCGTTCACTGTTGTGGTTCCGCCGCTGCACCCGACATAAGCCAGGGCCGTCGGGCTGGACCCGATAATGCCCGTAGCCAACGTGGCCCTGGTGCCAAATCCCGTGCCAGCCAAATAGCCGGATTGGGGTGCCGTGAGGTTGGCGGTGGTGACGCCAATCCGGATGTCGGTGCCCACGTTGAGGCCTGGCAGCCCGGCTTTGAGAATCTCCACACGCAGGGCGGTTGTCCACACTTGGTAGGTGCCGTTGACCAAACGCTTCACTTGGCCGTTCAGCGTCACCTTGCCCACGGAACCTACCAACGGTGCCTTGAGGTCAATCACCGTGTTGGGCCCCGGGTTGGCATTCACCGCGAGGCCCAGGACTTTCAGGTTTGCGATGTTTGTGGTGTTGGTGCCGGAGTAGGCTCCGGTGGTGCTTTTCTCGGCGATGCTTTCCGAGGTGATGGCCCCGGCGGTGACCAGGCCGCCGAGGAGGTTCGCACCGTTGATGGTCGAGCGCGACTCCAATCGTTTTCCGGTAGATGTGAGTACGGATTTCACGCTTGTGGACGCGTTGCCTACCGTACCGACAGCCGGGACGTTGATCCCATTGGCGGTGTTGGTGGACGTCTTGCCCGTGGCGTTGGTGCAGGCGACGCTGGCACTTGCCGTCGGCCCTGACGTGAGTGTTTTGTCGGTGTTGAAGATGTAGGAACCATAGGCGGTTCCCGAGAAGCCGGTGGAGACCTGGTCCGGCGTTATGGATGCTGCATGGGCCGTAGTGACAGATGCTGTCAGTGCGAGTGTCAGGGCCCCGGTTAATGCGAACAGAGAGCGTTTCATGTATTTCCCCCAGAAATAATTCCACGAACGGGCGTTCGGTGGACACACGGTAACCCAAGGGGACAGCGGCAAACAATAGTTCGATTACCAATTTGTACGTCTTCCATGGAAGTAGCCCCGGGTCACTTGGGATCCGGGGCCACCGAGGGGCTACGCTCCGAACTCCACGGACTCCGTGGTCCAGGCACGGGCCTGCTCGCTCAGGGTCACACCCAGGCCCGGCCGGTCCGGCACAATCATGCGACCGTTCTTGGTTTCCAGGCGCTCCTCGAAGAGGGGATCGAGCCAGTCGAAGTGCTCCACCCACGGCTCGGTGGGGTAGGCCGCGGCCAGGTGGAGGTGGATTTCCATGGCGAAGTGCGGGGCCAGGCCAAGGCCCCTTTCATCGGCCAAAGCGGCGAGCCGCAGGAACTGGGTGATGCCGCCTACGCGCGGGGCGTCCGGCTGAATGATGTCGCAGCCCCGGGCGTTGATGAGGCCCTTGTGTTCGGCGACCGACGCGAGCATCTCACCCGTGGCGATCGGGGTGTCCAAAGCCTGCGCCAGATGCGCGTGGCCCTCGAAGTCGTAAGCGTCCAAGGGTTCTTCGATCCAGATGAGATTGAATTCCTCGAGCTGGCGGCCCATGCGCAGGGCGGTGGCGCGGTCCCACTGCTGGTTCGCGTCGACCATGAGGGGCACGTCCGGGCCGATGTGCTCGCGGATCCCGGCCACGCGGCGGAGGTCTTCCTTGGAATCGGGCAGGCCAACCTTGATCTTGATGCCGCCGATGCCTTCCTCAATGGATTGCGTTGCCCGCGCTTTGACTTCGTCCAGGGTGGCGTTGAGGAAGCCGCCGGAGGTGTTGTACGTCTGGACGGAGTCACGGTAGGAGCCCAGGAGTTTGGCCACGGGGAGTCCGGCGCGCTTGGCCTTGAGGTCATAGAGCGCGATGTCGATGGCTGCCAACGCCTGCGTTGCAACACCCGATCGTCCAACCGAGGCACCCGCCCACAGGAGCTTGGTGTAGATCTTGCCGATGTCGTTGGGGTCCTCGCCGATGATGCCTGCTGCGACTTCCTTGGCGTGGGCGTACTGGGCCGGGCCACCGGCGCGCTTGGAGTAGCTGAACCCGATGCCGCTGTGGCCCTGTTCCGTGGTGATCTCCGCGAACAGGAACACCACCTCGGTCATCGGTTTCTGGCGGCCGGTGAAGACCTTGGCGTCGCTGATGGGTACGGTGAGGGGCAATCGGGCGGTGGACAATTTGACGTGCCGGATGAGGTCTACGGTGCTCAATGGGTCTCCTAAGTTGTTTTACTTAGGATACAAGTTAGCCACTTGTGCTACAAGAGAGTGGATGGGGTGACGCGAGGCGGCTGGAAGCCGGGTGCCGCCGTCGTACTTCGTGCTCGTCTCCCGACGCAAAAGGCTAGTGACCGGCGTCCCGGCTCAGGAGGATAATCCTCACCATGGCTCACAACGAAACCCCGAAAACCCAAACCTTCACCCTCCCAGAGTCCATGAACGGCAAGGCGAGCCCGGCGAAGGCGGCTGTCGGTGACAAGCCCGTTTTCGCCTACATCGCCAGCCTTCCCCAACCGCAGCGCGGAATTGCCGAGGCCATTGATGCCCTCGCGGCCCGGACCCTCCCCAATCTCGAACGCTCAGTGAAGTGGGGCATGGCGTACTACGGAGTGGGTGACGGCTGGTGCTTCAGCTCAGGTGGCTTCGTTGGCCACGTCAAGCTCATGTTCATCAATGGCGTGAATCTCCACCCGGTCCCTCCGGTGACGCCCGTCGGGATGGGCAAGGCAACCCGGGGTGTGGAGATCGGATCCCTGGACGACATCGACGAAGGCCAGTTGGTGGAGTGGATGAAGCAAGTGACGTCAGTGCCCGGCGTTGGCGGCAAGAGGCACTAGGAAGGCGTAGCGGGAACGTCGGTGGTAACTACCGGCTTCGCGGATCGGCGACCTCCTTGCTGCGCTGCGGTCCCGGCCACGACCACCAACGCGATCCCCACAATCTGAATGAGGGTGGGCGCTTGGGCCAGCACCAGCAAACCGATCAGCACACCGAACGCAGGCTCTATGGAAAGCAGCGTGCCAAAGGCGGTGTGGGTCATGCGCCGCAGGGCGAGCATCTCCAGTCCGAACGCGATCACGGGCGTTACCAAGGCAATTCCCGCCGTAACCGGCAGCACCCACCACTCGAGTGATCCGCCCAGGACCTGCGGCAAGCCAACGGGCAAGGTGGCCAGTGCCGCAACGGGAATGGTGAGCGACAGCCCGCTGATACCCGCGAAGCGGTCGCCCACATGCTGGGTGAGCACGTTGTAAAGGCCCCAGCAGGTGCCCGCGGCCAGGGCGAAGCCCACGCCAGCCAGGTCGATGGCGCCATGCCAAGGCTCTGTCAGCAGCACCACCCCGACGAGGGCGAGCAATGGCCAAACCAGCGCCTTTCGGCGCTTGCTCATCAGGCCAGCTACGGTGAGGGGGCCGAGGAATTCGATGGCGACGGCGGTGCCCAGCGGGATGCGCTCGACGGCGGCGAGGAAGAAAGCAGTCATGAAACCCGTGACAACGCCCAGGGCGAGCAGCGCCGGTACGTCACGGCGGCGTATGGAGCGGATGGCCGGGCGGCTGATCATCCACAGAAACACGACGCCAAAGCACATACGCAGCCAAGCGGTACCGGCCGGTCCCACCTGACCGATGACCGCAACAGACAGGGCATTCGAGAATTGGATAACCAACATCGCCGCCACAGCGATCGACCATGGTGGCATGCCGGCAAGTGTTCCGGACAGACGTTTACGCATTCGGCACGTCCGTCCGATGCGCGGCTCCGACGCCCGGTTCGAAGACCGTAAGGGTGAACCGGGCAGCCTCCTGGGCGGGGTTCGAGTAGGAATGGGCAACGTCGCTGAAGAACGTCAGGGCGTCGCCGGTGTTGAGCTCATAGGTGTCCGCCTCCACCTCAACGCGGATGGACCCCTCCTGAACTTGCAACAGTTCGCGCGTGCCGTCGGTGTGCGCTTCACTCTCGTGGCGCTCTCCCGGCGCCAGCGTCCAGTCCCAAAGTTCGACGACGTCAGGAGACTCAGTGCCTGCGACCAGCACGCCCCGGCCGCCGGAAGGTCCCGTCCACAGCACGGCACCCTCGCCTGCGCGGATGACCTTTGCTGCACGTGAAGCAGGCGGTTCAACCAGGGCCGGAAGCCCCACGCCCAAGGCATCGCTGAGCCGGAGCAAGGTTCCGATGCTCGGGTTTACCCCGCCCTGTTCGACGTTCACCAGCATTCGGCGGCTCACGCCGGCGAGTTCGGCCAGTTGGTCGAGCGTCCAGCCGCGGCCTTTGCGTTCCTGGTTCACCCGAATGCCGATGGCACGCGACAGCGATTCCGCACTCTGATCCATAAAGTGCAGCATAGTGCACTAACTTGGCATTAAGCATCCCGAGCGGAAGTGTGGGGGTGGGTTAGTTGATAATTTCCCCGCGCTCATCCGCCAAGAGTGCACCCAGCCGCTCACGCCACGTCTGCAGGGCCTCCGGCGTCAGCCGTGTCCAGTCGGTCACTTCTTCAACCACTTTGAGCGGAGAACTGCTGCGGTAAGAGCGCGTGGGGTTCCCGGGAAATTTCTTGTCCGTGACGTTGGGGTCGTTCTCGTACGGCCCGGTTGGCTCCACGAGGTAGACGTGCGGCGTCCCGTTGCCGGACGCGAGTTCGACGGCGAGCTCGGCCGCCAGCCCCGCTCCGTCGCGAAGCGCCGTGAAGTAGATGTGGTTCATGACGACGTCGGGCCGGTAGTTCGAGCGATAACCCGGTGAGAGGATCTCACCCGTCCGAACTTCGGCTTTCGTGCCGTGATAAAAGGGGCCTTCATCCAGCGGTTCAGTCATGGACCCAGCCTAGGCAACTTAGGCCCGCATCGCCCCGAATCCCGCGATCAGGGCCTCGAGCCCAAGGCTGAAGGCCGCATCCGTGGGACGTTCGTGTCCTGCCAAGGACAGGCGGTCCACGGCAGAGGTGAAGTTGGGGACGTCTTCGGCGAGGTTGCCGGCGTCGAAAATGTCCTCCGGGGCGGTGACGTCGTAAGCGGCGCCGAACACGAATGCTTCCAACGCGACGATCGCGGAGATGATGCGTTCCTCAGGGAAGCCCGCGTCGCGGAACCCGGCAGTTACGGCCTCGTACATGGCCAGGGTCTTGGGGGCGTTGGCAACGGGGAGCACGGCAATGATCGGAATCAGGGGAGTGTGCTCGGAGAAGACGTCCCTGTATGACCAGGCCCAACGCCGCACGGCGGCTTCCCACGGCTCCACGCCGAAGGCGGACACGTCCACCATGGCCGCGAGGTGGTCCTCCAGCAGCACCAGCACGTCGTCCTTGGACGAGACGTGGTTGTACAGCGCAGACGGTGCCACGCCGAGTGAGCGGGCAAGCGCCGCCATGGTGAGTCCGTCGTAACCCTTGCTGCTGATCAACTCGAGTGCCGCCGTCGTAATTCCGCCCTGGTCCAAGATCCGCGCAACCGGGCGACCGGCACGACGGCGCGACTTGCCGGGAACGGAGCCAACCGCCGCGGGGGCGGCGTCGGGTGTGGGTGCGGGCATCGGGAGCCTTTCTGCTGCCAGTGTCCCCTGCATTATTCCATCGGGTCTTCACAGCCGCCGACTCTCGGGCTACCATGGATATAAATGAATGGCATTCATTTATTGGTCAGCCACCAACGGACGGCCACGGAGAGGACATCATGCAGAATCTTGATCGCGACGTTGTGATCGTCGGTGCCGGACCGTCAGGGTTGACGGCGGCTCGCGAACTGAAGAAGGCCGGACTCAGCGTCGCAGTGCTCGAAGCACGCGACCGTGTGGGCGGCCGCACCTGGACCGACACCATCGACGGCGCCATGCTGGAAATCGGTGGCCAGTGGGTTTCCCCGGACCAGACGGCCCTCATGGAGCTCCTGGACGAACTCGGCCTGAAAATGTACTCGCGCTACCGCGAAGGTGAGTCCGTCTACATCGGCGCAGACGGCAAGGCCACCCGCTACACCGGTGAGACGTTCCCGGTCAACGAGACCACCAAGGCTGAGATGGACAAGCTCGTCGCCATCCTGGATGAGCTCGCTGCCGAATTCGGCCCCACCGAACCCTGGGCACACCCCAAGGCCCGCGAACTGGACACCATCTCCTTCCACCACTGGCTCCGCCAGAACTCCAACGACGAGGAAGCCTGCAACAACATCGGCCTCTTCATCGCTGGCGGCATGCTTACCAAGCCCGCCCACGCCTTCTCCGCCCTGCAGGCCATCCTCATGGCCGCCTCGGCCGGCTCCTTCACCCACCTGACGGATGAGGACTTCATCCTGGACAAGCGCGTGATCGGCGGCATGCAGCAGGTTTCGCTGCTGCAGGCAGCTGAGTTGGGTTCCGACGTCGTACTTAACAGCCCGGTGCGTAGCATCAACTGGGAAGACAACAACGTCACTGTAGTATCTGACGGTGCAACCGTGAACGCCCGTTACGTGATCATGGCCGTGCCGCCGAACCTGTACTCGCGCGTCTCCTTCAACCCACCGCTGCCGCGCCGCCAGCACCAGATGCACCAGCACCAGTCGCTTGGCCTCGTTATCAAGGTCCACGCTGTCTACGAGACGCCGTTCTGGCGTGAAGACGGACTGTCCGGCACGGGCTTCAGCGCAGGTGCACTGGTCCAGGAGGTCTACGACAACACCAACCACGGCGACACCCGCGGGACGCTGGTGGGCTTCGTCTCCGACGAAAAGGCCGACGCCGTGTTCGAGCTCAGCGCCGAAGACCGCAAGCAGGCCATCTTGGAATCCATCGCCGGCTTCCTCGGCGACAAGGCCCTGACTCCCGAGGTCTACTACGAGTCCGACTGGGGCTCCGAAGAGTGGACCCGCGGGGCTTACGCTTCCAGCTACGACCTCGGCGGCCTGCACCGCTACGGCAAGGACCAGCACGCGAACGTCGGACCGATCTACTGGTCCTCGTCCGACCTCGCAGCCGAGGGCTACCAGCACGTCGACGGCGCCGTCCGCATGGGCCAAGCGACCGCCGCACGGATTGTCGAAGCCAACAAGCTGGCTTCGGTAGCGGTCTAGCCGCAGAATCAAGCAACCGGCAGTCCGGGGGAAGTGCCGTCCCCGGACTGCCGGCAGCACTGTTTAAGAATCGAAAGGGCAACCATGCGCTACGTCGTCGGCTACACCGCCAACGCCAGGGGTCGCGACGCCGTCCACCTCGCCATTGCGCTGGCCCGCGGCCAGGAGGCGAGCCTGGATCTGGTCATGGTGGTCCCGGAGGATTCTCCGTATAACGCCGTGTACCCGCCCGAGCCTGGCTACGAGTCCATCCTCAATGAGCAGGCACTGCAGTGGTTGGACGAAGGCCTCGCTTTGGTTCCGGCCGACGTCACCGCCCGCGCGCACATCCGCCGCGGAGATTCGGAAGCGCAGGCGTTGATCGATGCGGCCGTTGAATTCGACGCCGTTGCCCTGGTCATCGGTGCCACGAACAGCGGCCTGTTCCGGCGCTTCACCATCGGTTCGGTGGCCAGTTCGCTGCTCCACTCATCGCCGGTCCCGGTGGCCTTGGCGCCCCATGGGTTTGATCGGATAGAGGGCATCACGCGGCTGAGTTGCGGTTTCGGCACGCGGCCCGGCGCGGACCAACTGCTCGACGTCGCGGTTGAGTCTGCGCGGGACAGGCACCTGCCGCTGCGGCTCGTCTCCCTGTTGGCGCTCGACGGCGGCAACTCGCCCGGGCTCGCCGACGCCGCCTGGGTGCATGCTGCGGACCGTCTCGCCGTCGTCGGGGGTTCCGGCTCCGGTTGCGGTTCCGAGGACGCTTCCGGGACCGAACCCGAAATCGTCGTCGCCCAAGGCCGCACCTTCGAGGAAGCCGTGGACCGGCTCGACTGGGAAGACGGCGAAATCCTCCTTATCGGCTCCAGCCGCCTGGCGCAGCACCGCGCCACCTTCCTGGGCACCACAGCGAACCGCATCCTGCGTGCCCTGCCAGTTCCCATGATCGTGGTTCCCCGCGACTACACGCGACAGCGTTCCTAGCACCGTCGCCTGAGAGGCAATACCCATGTCAACTGCACCAAAGACGGTCCAGTCGAAAGATTCGGCCCTGAGTGAGAAGGGCCTGAAAGCCGGATCGGTGGGCCTCATCGGCGCCGTCGTGATCGGCGTTTCCTGCATCGCCCCCGCGTACACACTCACCGCGGCCCTTGGCCCCACGGTGTCCGAAGTGGGCGTCCACCTTCCCGCGATCTTCCTGGTGGGCTTCGTTCCGATGCTGCTGGTGGCGCTCGGCTACCGCGAACTCAACAACGCCATGCCCGACGCCGGAACGTCCTTTACGTGGGCGACGCGCGCCTTTGGTCCGTGGATCGGTTGGATGGGTGGGTGGGGGCTCATCGCGGCGACGATCATCGTGCTGTCCAACCTGGCGGCTGTGGCTGTGGACTTCTTCTACCTCATGCTTGGGCAGGTCTTCAGCGACCCCTCTCTTGCCGATCTCAGCAAGATCCTGCCCTTGAACATCGCCACCACTCTCGTGTTCATTGCTGCGGCCTGCTGGATTTCGTACCGGGGAATGGAGACCACCAAGGGCGTGCAATATGTCTTGGTGGCCTTCCAGTTGCTGGTGCTGGGCTGGTTCGCCGTTTCCGCGTTTGCGCATGTTGCCAACGGCACGGCCTTCGATGCCACCGCCATCTCGCCCGACTGGTTCAACCCCTTCGCCGTGGACTCGTTCACCACATTCACCGCGGGCGTGTCACTTTCGATCTTCATTTACTGGGGCTGGGACGTCACCCTGACCATGAACGAGGAGACTCGCAACCCCGAAAAGACACCCGGCCGCGCCGCAACCGTGACCGTGCTGGTGATCGTGATCATCTACATGACCGTCGCGTTGGCAACGTTGTCCTTCGCCGGCGTGGGGGACACCGGGCTCGGCGTCGGAAATCCGGAGAACCAGTCCAGCATCTTCGCCGTGCTGGCCGGGCCGGTGATGGGTCCGTTCGCTATTCTGATGTCCCTGGCGATCCTGAGCAGTTCGGCGGCATCCCTGCAGTCCACGTTCGTTTCACCGGCACGGACCCTGCTGGCAATGGGACACTACCGCGCCATCTCGCCCCGTTTCGGGCGCATCAGCCCCACGTTCAAGTCGCCCAGCACCGCCACGATCGCGGCCGCGATTGCTGCCGCAGGCTTCTACGTGATCACCCGGACCGTTTCGGAGAATGCGCTCTGGGACACCATCACGGCCCTGGGCATGATGATCTGCTTCTACTACGGCATCACCGCGTTGGCCTGTGTTTGGTACTTCCGCGCGTCCGCTTTTGCCGGTGTCCGCTCGTTCTTCTTCAAGTTCCTGGCACCCTTGCTGGGCGGCGTGATCCTGCTGGTGATGTTCGTGAAGACCGCCGTCGATTCCCTGGACCCGGCCTACGGTTCGGGCTCCTCGGTGGGCGGTATTGGCTTGGTGTTCATCCTGGGAATGGGCGTGATCCTGCTCGGCGTCGTGGTGATGCTGGTGATGTACCGGGTGCGTCCGGAGTTCTTTAGGAACTTCTCCCGCACGGGTGCCTCCCAGTCCTAGCCTTCGCGCCGAGTTGGCATTTGATGACAATGCTGATCGCCGGGATTGGCATTAACTGTCATCTCGGCGCGGGCAGGGCAGGTGTTGGGACGCCCGCTGCCCGCTCGGCTGTTGCGAGGGCCTCAGCGAGATGCTCGACGGCGGCGCGGTAGTCGGTGCCGGCCGTCACCTTGCATCGTTCGGCCTCGCGAATGGCTCTGGTCAGGGCTGCGGTTTCCGTAGTCCTGACGTCCGTCATGGCCGGGTAGTCGATGGTCTGTGCAGGGTCCAATTCGTAGCGTCGCCACTCGATGAGGATCTCGTTGTGCCAGGCGGAGTCGTCGGCAAAACCTGCCCGCCGCCACGGGTCGGCAGCGTGCATGCGCTCAACTTTCCGGACGGCGGCCAAGGTTCCTGCCGCCGTCGTTCCTGTCAGTGCGACCATGGCGAGTCCCGCAGGGGGCCATTGCACGGACGGGACCACAATGGCAGGCGCAATGACGGTTAACCCCGCGAAAAGATCCCAAAAGATCGTGTCCGGCTCCGGACCTCTGCCGCGGGTGAGCTTGCGGTGCAGGACGAACGTCGTGGCCGCCGTCGCAAGGACCAGGGCCAACCCCCACATGAGCATCGGAGCACCTCCCGGACGCAAAAGGCTGTGTTTTCAGTATGCGTTCAGGCGCGCGGTTTGGGTACTGGTGCTTTTGTATCAACAGTTGGAAGCGGCGCACGGAACGGGTAGCAAACTATCGGTACACTCGTGTCAGCGGGCAAAAGCCTGCCGCTTTGTTAAGAACGAAGGACCCGACGGCAATCGGGTCCTGGTTCAGCGCGGAGCGCTCTTTGGTGCGATGTTCAGGGCATACTCCTGAAAACCCACACTTCAAGAGTATGCCCCTTGGCGCCCGCGGCGCACGTTCTTACTGTCAGACCCGCGGCGTAGCCTAGGGCCATGAGACTGAAAATGTGCAGCATCCATGTCAAGGATCCCGCCGCCGCCCACGCGTTCTACACGGAGACGCTCGGCTTCGACACCCTGATGGCCATGCCCGAGGCGAACCTCTTCATCATCAAGGACCCGGGTGCAGGAGAAAACTCGCCTGGGCTGCTCCTGGAGCCCAGCGACAACCCCATCGGGGCCAATTACATGAACGCCGTGTACGACGCCGGGATGCCGGCTGTTGTTCTCGGCGTCCCTGATGTCCGTGCCGAGTATGAGCGGTTGCTCGAAGCAGGCGTGACCTTCAAGGGTGAACCTGCAGAGGATCCGTCCGGTGTCACCGCAGTTTTCGACGACGGTTGCGGCAACTTCGTCATGCTGCACCAGGACTAGTTAAAGGCCGGTGGCCGGGACATTGAGGTCCCGGCCACCGGCTTCCTGAGCTATGAATTGCGCTTGGTCCCCTTGGGGGCTTCACGCTTTGCCGCGGCGTTCTCCCGGGCTTCCTTGGTGGCCGCCTTCTTGCGGGCCTCTTCCTTGACCCGCAGGGTCTCGGCCCGGACAGCAGCGTGCGTGGCGCGCTCAACTACCAGCCACTGCGGGGGAGCCTGCAGCAGTTCGGCGATTTCCGCCGTCGTGAGTGGTTCGGTGACTCCGCCGCGGGAGAGTCCGCCGATGGAGATGTTGAGCTTCTGCGCCACGACGGGGCGCGGGTGCGGGCCGTTACGGCGGAGTTCAGCCAGCCATTCCGGCGGGTTCGCCTGGAGTTCGGCGTATTCGTCGCGGGAGACGGGCGAGTCCTGGAACTCCTGCGGTGCAGCCGGCAAGTAGATGCCGAGTTTCTTGGCAGCTGTTGCCGGCTTCATGGTCTGGGAGTTCTTGGGAGTCATGCTTCAAGGGTATCCGGCCCGGTACTGTGAGTGTGTGCCGGCCGCTGAAGAAACCCCTGAAACAACCGAGCTTCGCTTCGCCTATGTGGCGGGAGTGACACCGGGCAAGTGGATCCGGCGGTGGGAAGAGCGGATGCCGGATGTGCCGTTGCAGTCGTTCATGTCCGACGACGACGCGCAGCTTTCCGTGCTGCGCGACGGTTCTGCTGACCTCAGTTTTGTTCGGTTGCCCGTGGACCCTGATGGCCTGCACGTCATCCCGTTGTACGAGGAACAGCAGGCGGTGGTAGCACCGAAAGGGCACGAAATATCCGTTTTCGAAGACGTGGCCTTCGAGGATTTGTCCGAAGAGAACTTCCTGGATGTCACCGAAATGGGCGGGCCCGATATGGCCCTTCAGGTGGTGGCTTCCGGCGCAGGCCTGGTGATCCTGCCGATGCCGGTAGCCCGGCACCTGAACAACAAGCAGACCGTGAGCCGGCGGCTGTCAGGTGTGCCCGGAACGCAGATCGGTCTCGCCTGGCTCGCAGGCAATGACAGTCCCGTGATCCAGGAATTCATTGGGATCGTGCGGGGCAGGACAGCGCAGAGTTCGCGGCAACCGTCGGCGCAGCAGGAGAAGCCGAAAAAGGCGCCGAAGCCCGATCGCCGCGGGTCTTCGGGTGCAAAAAAGCCTGCTGTTGCGCAGCGCTACGCTCCAAACCCGGACAAAGGCAGGGGCCGGGGTTCGCGCAAGAAAGGGAAGCGCTGACGGCTACTCGCCGTGGATCGCGGACTGTTGTTGCTCTGAACGGTTGAGGTAGGCCAGCAGGAGATCCCCGGCCTTCTCCAGTTCGCCGTTCTCCAGGGCAGAGCAGATCTGCTCGTTTTCGGAGAGCCAGTCGACGTAGAAGTGTGCGTTGACTGTGGCCTTGTGGAAGTAGAGGCGCATCTCAGCGAGCACCTGCCGCATGATCGTGTTGAGCCGGTTGCTTTCTGCGAGGGCCACAATCGCCCCGTGGAAATGCTGGTTTGCGCTGCCGAGGCCTTCGTTGTCGCTGGCGGCTGAGGCCCGTTTGCCCTCCTCGACGGCGGCCCTGACGGCGGCTATGCGTTCCGGCGTGCCTCCTGCCCGGATGGAACTGACCTCGATGGCGCGGCGGACCGTGTAGACATCGTGGATGTCCCCGGCTTCCAGTGTGGCCACGTAGACGCCGCGGTTCGGTTGGCGCACCAGCAGGCGTTCGCTTGCGAGCTCCGCGAAAGCTTCCCTAACGGTGTTGCGGGAGACGCCCAGGTCCTCGGCGATGGTGGCTTCGGTGAGCTTGGCGCCCGGGACCAGGAACCCCTCTGCCAGTTGGTACCGCAATTCTTCGGCCACGCGCTCCGCGACTGAAGGTACCCGCATCCGGACTCGTGCGCGGGCACTGTCGAAGCCAGCTTGCTCGCTTGTCTGCTGATCTGCACTGGCCATGAATCCAAAATTACACGATTGCCGAAAATTGGAATCGCTGGATTGTTGAACAATTCCACAACTTAGAGCATCCTTGATGTAACGCACATCACGAGGCAGGGATCACAGCATGGCAATCATCGACCTGAACAGCGACGTTGGAGAGTCTTTCGGACGCTGGACGCTTGGTGACGACGAGGCCATGTTCCAGTCCGTCTCCAGTGCCAACGTTGCGTGCGGATTCCACGCCGGCGACCCCAGCGTCATCCGCAGCACCTGCGAAAAGGCGGCGAAGGCCGGCGTCGTCATCGGCGCCCACGTCGGGTACCGCGATTTGGCAGGCTTCGGGCGCCGTTTCCTGGACATAGACCCCAAGGAACTCGCGGACGATGTGGTTTACCAGATTGGCGCTTTGCAGGCCCTGGCCGCGGTGTCCGGCGCACGCGTCCAGTACGTGAAACCGCACGGCGGCCTCTACAACGCAATCGTGAAGCACACGGCACAGGCCCGCGCCGTAGTGGAAGCCGTGAAGTCCGTTGACCCCAGCCTTCCGATCCTCGGCTTGCCGGGCTCGGAGGTCCTGCGCCTGGCCGATGAAGCAGGGCTTCGGGGCGTCTCCGAAGCTTTCGCGGACCGGGCTTACAACCCTGACGGCACCCTGGTTTCCCGTTCGCAGCCGGGTGCCGTCCTGCATGACCCCGCCGAAGTGGCGGAGCACGTTTTGCGGATGGCCACCGAACAGTCCGTGAGGACCATCGATGGTTCCATCCTGAAAATCCGCGCGGAAAGCATCTGCGTGCACGGAGATTCACCCGGTGCTGTCGCCATGGCCACCGAAGTGAAGTCCGCCCTCAGCGATGCCGGTGTCACCATCGGCTCGTTCCTCTAGCCAACAGGCCAAGCAGTACCCCTCATCCCCTCCGGAGGAAACCATGACCAGCACCAACAAGGCAGCCAAGGCCGTGACAAGGAAGCCACCGGCCGGCGCCCTCAAGGCGTACATCGCCAGCCTCACCGGCACCTCGCTTGAGTACTACGACTTCGCGATCTACTCCGTGGCGTCGGCAGCGATTTTCCCCAAGATCTTTTTCCCTGCGGGAGACGATTTTGTGGCGCTCATCCTCTCCTTTTCGACCTATGCAGTTGGGTACTTCGCTAGGCCGATCGGTGGTGTAATCTTTGGCCGCCTCGGCGACAAGATCGGTCGGAAGTACGTCCTGGTCTTCACCTTGGTCCTGATTGGTGTTGCTACCGTCCTGATCGGTGCTCTGCCCGACTATTCGGTCATCGGCGCCGCAGCACCGGCAATCTTGGTGCTCCTGCGTCTGGCCCAGGGCATTGGTGTAGGTGGCGAGTGGGGCGGAGCAGTGCTGCTGTCCAGCGAATTCGGCGATCCCAACAAGCGCGGCTTCTGGTCGTCCGCAGCCCAGATCGGCCCGCCCGCCGGTAACCTCATGGCCAACGGCGTTCTGGCCGTACTGGCAGCATCATTGAGTGAAGCAGCCCTCCTTTCGTGGGGCTGGCGGGTTGCCTTCCTGTCCTCTGCCCTCCTGGTGGTCTTCGGTCTCGTCATTCGTCTCAAATTGGAAGAGACTCCGGTGTTCAAGGCCATACGGGCCCACGGAGAACGTCCCAAGGCGCCCATCAAGGAAGTCTTCACTGAACAGCCCCGGGCACTGGTAGCCGCTGCGCTCTCCCGTGTCTGCCCGGACATCCTTTACGGGCTCTTCACTGTCTTCCTCTATGTATATGCAACCAAAGAACTCGGCATGTCCACGGGCAACGTCTTGGCCGCGATTCTCATTGGGTCCGCGTTCCAGCTGTTCCTTATTCCGCTGGCCGGCGCTCTGACCGACCGCGTCAACCGTCGCCTGGTTTACGGCGTGACTGCTGCGGCCACCGCTGTTTTCATTCCGGTCTTCTTCCTGATGATTCAAGGAAGGTCCGTGGCCGTCTTGACGATCGGCACAGTATTTGGCCTGGCCCTCCACGCGTTTATGTACGGTCCTCAGGCTGCCTTTATCACTGAGCAGTTCCCGGCACGTCTCCGCTACGCAGGCAGTTCCTTGGCCTACACCCTGGCAGGCGTGATCGGTGGCGGCTTCGCCCCCATTGTCTTCACCGCTCTTTACGGTGCAAATGGCGGAGGCTGGTACCTCATCGCCGGCTACCTCCTCCTGGCAGCGATTGTGACGATCGTGGGCATGCTCATGGGCCGCGACCCCAAGCCCGAAGAAGAAGCCCACCTCCTGGAGGGTTCGCACGCCTGAGCGGCCTGCGAAGTGAATGATGGAAACCGTGATGGAAACAGCAACCACCAAGAAGGTCCGTTCAGTACGGCCCGTGGGTACGCGCGCAGTATTGGCCGAGTTGGATGGACTTCCCGACGTCCTCTCGCTTCAGGCCATGCTGGACAAGTCGCCGTTGCCCGGACAGGTTGATGTGCTCGCAGCGGCGGAAACAGTCATGGTGGTGGGCGAATCAGCGTCCGCCACCCGGGCGATCGCTGCCCGCCTTCTTGAGCTGGAGCTCACCCCGCCGCAGGACACGGACTCCCGGCTGGTACTCATCGACACCGTTTACGACGGCGAAGATCTCGCCGACGTAGCCGGGCTCACCGGCCTCAGCGTGGAGGGCGTCATTGCCTCCCACACGGGACAAATCTGGACCGTGGCCTTTGCTGGCTTCGCCCCTGGCTTTGGCTACATGGTTGGTGAAAACCAGTCCCTGAACGTCCCCCGCCGTTCCTCGCCACGTACCGCCGTTCCTGCCGGATCCGTTGCGCTCGGCGGCCAGTATTCGGCTGTCTACCCGCGACGTTCCCCGGGCGGCTGGCAACTGATTGGCCGCACCGGTGCACGGATGTGGGACTTGGACCGGGCACAGCCTGCCTTGGTTCGTCCCGGGGACAGGGTCCAGTACCGGGCCGTCCGCGAAGTTGTGACCACATCCTCATCCCACCACTCTGACTCCGATGCCGAGCACCACACGGCTGCCGGCCTCAAGATCGTGAGCCCCGGGGCGCAGAGTTTGATCGAAGACCTCGGCCGCCGAGGATATGGCCCTCTTGGTGTCTCCGCCGCGGGTGCCCTGGACCGGGCGTCCCTCCGCCGTGCCAATCGGTTGGTGGGTAACGCTTCAACGTCAGCCGCCATCGAATCGGTCGGTGGCGGGTTGACGGTCGAGGCTGTGGGGGACCAGGTGATAGCCGTGACAGGTGCGCCGACCACGCTGACGGTCCAGTCGCCGTCGTGGGTTGGTGCGGAGGAGTACGACGGTGGCCCTGAAACGGGTGCCACGCGTTCCGTGCCGATGGCCGCGCCTTTCGCGCTGCTCGACGGCGAGGTACTCACGCTCGGCGCACCCGAGTCCGGATTCCGGAGCTACCTCGCAGTTCGAGGCGGTATCGATGCGCCGGCGGTTCTCGGCAGCCGATCGACGGACACTATGTCCGGGATCGGGCCTGCTCCGCTGGCACCTCAGCAGACGCTGGCCGTGGGCACCGAGACAGTGTCCACTGCTGTCGGCAGTCCCGAGCTGCAGCCAGGGTTTCCTGACCAAGGTGTGACCGTGTTGGACGTCGTTCCGGGTCCGCGCGCTGATTGGTTCGATCAGTCAGCCTTGGATTCGCTGGCCAGCCAGGACTGGGTGGTCACGCCGCAATCCAACCGCGTGGGAATGCGGCTTGATGGCACGCCCCTCGAGCGGAACCGCGAGGGCGAACTCCCCAGCGAGGGCACCATGGCCGGCGCCCTGCAGATTCCACCCGCCGGCCTTCCGGTCCTGTTCCTGGCCGACCACCCGATTACTGGAGGCTATCCCGTGATCGGCGTTGTGCGTGACGAGCATTTGGACCTCGCTGCACAGGTTCCCATTGGCGGACGGATCCGGTTCCGGTTCGTCCCCGAGTCCCCAGACTTCACCCCGACCCGAGAAAAGTGAGTATTTGATGCGCAAGGTCCTGATTGCGAACCGCGGCGAGATTGCCGTCCGCGTCGCCCGAGCCTGCGACGACGCCGGAATCTCCTCGGTGGCGGTTTACGCAGACGTCGACGCTGACGCCATGCATGTAGCAGTTGCCGACGAAGCCTACAGCTTGGACGGAAACAGCCCCGCCGACACCTACTTGAATATCGGCAAACTGCTCGACGCGGCCACCCGGTCCGGCGCGGACGCCGTCCACCCCGGGTACGGATTCCTTTCGGAGAATGCGGACTTCGCCCAGTCGGTGCTCGACGCCGGACTCGAGTGGATCGGTCCGTCGCCGGAGTCGATTCGCCAGTTGGGCAACAAGATCACGGCGCGTGAAATAGCTGTGCGGGCCGGTGCGCCGCTTGTGGCCGGGAGCGACGGGCCCGTTGAGTCCTCGGCGGAAGCCCGCGCGTTTGCCGAAGAACACGGGCTTCCCATCGCCATCAAAGCCGCATTCGGAGGCGGCGGACGGGGCCTCAAGGTGGTCCGCGAGCTGGCCGAGGTGGAGGAAGCTTTCGACTCCGCAGTCCGCGAGGCCGTGGTGGCCTTCGGGCGGGGTGAGTGCTTTGTTGAGCAGTACCTGGACCGTCCCCGTCACGTGGAAGCCCAGATTATTGCGGACAAACACGGCAACGTCATTGTGGCGGGCACCCGTGATTGCTCGCTGCAACGCCGGCACCAGAAGCTCGTGGAAGAGGCGCCTGCCCCGTTCCTTACCGATGCGCAGCGGCAGCAGATCTACGACGCCGCCAAGGCAATAGTCCGTGAGGCCGGGTACTACGGTGCCGGGACGGTCGAGTTCCTTGTCTCGGCCAACGGCGCGGTCGCCTTCCTCGAAGTGAACACCCGTCTGCAGGTGGAGCACCCCATCACCGAAGAAACGGCCGGCGTGGACCTCGTGCAGGAGCAATTCCGTATCGCTGCAGGGCTGCCGTTGAGCATCACCGAGGACCCTGTGGCTCGAGGGCACTCCTTCGAATTCCGCATCAACGCGGAGGATGTGGGCCGTGGATTCCTTCCCTCACCGGGCACAGTTGCTTCGCTTGAGGCACCGACGGGCCCGGGAATCCGCCTGGATTCAGGTGTCCGTGCAGGCTCCATCGTGGCCCCGCAATTCGACTCCCTGCTCGCCAAGTTGATCGTCACCGGCGCGGACCGGCAGCAAGCCCTTCGACGTGCGCGCAGGGCCCTCGCGGAAATGAACGTCGCCGGGCTGGCTACGGTCCTGCCGTTCCACCGTGCCGTCCTCGAATCCGAGGACTTCACGGCCGAAGAAGAGCTTCGCGTGCACACCCGATGGATCGAGACGGACTTCGCCGACCAGATCCCGGTGGACCCCGAGTACAACGTCACTGCGCCGGCTGGAGAGCGGCGGACCATCACGGTGGACGTCGATGGCAAGCGCTTGGCTGTCGGCCTGCCCGCGGATTTGCTCGACGGCTGGGCGCGGTCCGGGCAGGGATTGCCTCCCGCAGCCTCCGTGGATGGCGTGCCGTGGCCCGACGGGGAAGCATCGCCTGCCGAGTCCGCACTCGTGGCAGCCATGTCCGGCACCGTAGTCAAATGGCTCGTTGAACCCGGGGCGGACGTGTCCGCGGGGGATCCGCTGGTGGTGCTCGAGGCCATGAAGATGGAAACGCAAGTCCCTGCACACCGGACGGGCAAGCTCACGGAAGTGCTCTCAGCCGCCGGCGGCGTGGTGACCACGGGCGCGATCCTGGCGCACATCGAGTAGCAGCCAAGGGTTGGCCGCCAGCCGCGCGGGGCGACGCGACCGCCGTCGTGCCTTAACGGCCGTTGGCGGGCGTCGCCACGCCAAGCACGCTGTCCAGCAGCCCGTTGCGGAACTTGCCGCCGGGGTCGCGGGCGTTGACCAGAGCACGGAAGTCCTCGAACCGCGGATACAGCGCCGCGAAGTCATAGAGTCCCGGGGTGAAGAGCTTCCCCCAGTGGGGCCGGGCGTCAAAGGGCGCCAGCACGGCTTCAAGTTCGGGAAGGAAGGCTTCCACTTCGGCCTGGAGCGGCTTCCACGTGAAATGGAGTGCCACGCTCTGCTGCTGGTAGAACGGGCTGAGCCAAAATTCATCCGCAGCGATGGTACGGATTTCCGAGATGAAGAGCAGCGGCGCCAATTTGTCAGCGAGGGCACGGACGGCGTTCAACGCAGCGGGTGCGTCGCTGAGAGGAAGGATGAACTCGCTCTGCAGCTCCTCCCCGTTGCTGGGCGTGAATTCGTGGCGGAAGTGGGGAAGGCGGTCCAACCACTTACCCGGCTCATCCAACTGCAGCGTGCAGTTTTCCGCCGACATGCCCGGCAGGGGATGCAGAGCGACGCCAGCCGGAAAAGCGCCGAAGAGATCCGGCAAGGCGGCCTCGGTGTTCAAGGCTTTAAGCCAGACCTGGGGGATGGCTTCGCCCGCGAAGTCCGTAAAGAAGCTGACGCTGTACGCGGCGGACGCGATCTGCTCGAAATCCGGGAGGGCCCGGTTCCACGGAAGATCGGTGAGCACGCGTTGCCGCATGTCGTAGCTCGGCCGGACCGACAGTTCCAGGCCTGTCACGACGCCGAAGGCGCCAAGCCCCACCACGCTCGCGTTGAACTCGTCGTCGTCCTTGGTAAGGGTCACAAGCTCACCGGAGGGGCGTACCAGGTCGATGCTTACGACGGCGGCAGCCAGGGAAGGATTGTTGACTCCACTGCCGTGGGTGCCGGTTTGGATCGCGCCGGCCACCGAGATGTGGGGGAGCGAGGCGAGGTTGTGGATTGCATAGCCCTTTTCCTCAAGGGCCCGGCAGAGCGCCCCGTAGCTGATGCCACCGCTGACTTTGACGGTTGCCCTGTCTGCATCGAGGACGACGTCCTGCGGCAAGGCGTCCAGCAGGATGTGAGTACCGTCGGTGTCGGCTACCCGGTTGAACGAGTGCCGGGAACCGAGCGCCTTCACGCGTGAAGCGGCAGCCACAAGATGCTGGACTTCGCCCACAGTGGAAGGGTGGTGGATGGCTGCGGATGCGTACTCGAGATTTCCTGCCCAGTTTTTCATTGCGTGATCTTCCCATGCGGCGTTTGTGAGTCGTCTCCGATTGTTTGCGCTAACAATTAACCGCGTCAAGGCTTGTCCAAGCAGCGGCGGATAGAGTTCAAGAAACTCGTCCGTCTATCAGGAGCAGCACGTGAGCAAGGCATCCAAGCCCACCATCCGGGATGTGGCTACCGCCGCGAACGTTTCCCTGACCACTGTTTCGTACGTTCTCTCCGGCCGGCATGGCGGCACCACTCGGATCAGCCAGCCCACGCAGGATCGGGTTCTCGCCGCAGTCAAAGACTTGGGCTACGTGCCCAACCAGGCGGCCAGGGGAATGCGCCGAGGCAAGACGGATGTGGTGGCTGTTGCCATCGGAAACCTGGACTGGCCGTGGGACCGGGCACTTGCCACCGCCGCCGCAAGGATCCTCCCTGAGCATGGGTACCAACCCGTGATACTGCTCGGAGAGGATTGGCGGAAGTTCGTCATGGCGGGCGGTGCCGACGGCGTCATCATCGGCTTCTTTCCGGAATCGACACGGGAGGACCAAACCATCAGCGAGCTCGCCCGGCGAGGGGTGGCGCAGGTGGTGATTTCGGGAACGCTCGCGCCGGATGGTTTCGACGTCCTGGCGCCGGAGCAGGACGCCGGCTTGGACGAGTGCATGGACTTCCTCACGGCATCACACCGCAGGATTGCCTGCATCCGGAGGGCTGAACCCGCAGGCCGTACCAAGAGCCGCTTCGCCGCTTACGCCGCCGGTCTGGCAAGGGCAGGGATACCGATGGATGAGTCGCTGGTCCGGACATCGCTGCACCGGCCAGCCATCGCCTATCAGTCGGCGCTTGAGCTTCTCCAGTTACCGGACCGGCCAACGGCCATCCTCTGCACTGATGACATGGAAGCGCTGCAGGCTATTCGCGCGGCCTACCGCCTGGGGCTCAGGGTCCCTGCGGACATTCAGATTGTTGGGGTGGGCAATTCCACGGAAGGCCAGGATTACGATCCACCCCTGACCACGGTTGGCCCGGATCCGATCTTCGAACAGGTTGTGCGCATGCTGTTGGACCGGCTGGCCGGAAATGCCCCGGCGCAGGGTGTGCGTGTTCCAAGTCCGTGGAAGTTGCATCGCCGGGGCACCACGCTGGGTTAGCCCTTCAGCGGACGACGAGCCAGCCAAGCTGCCACGATCGCCCCGGAAATGTTGTGCCACAGCGAGAAGACAGCCGACGGCAGCGCGGCGAGTGGGCTGAAGTGAGCGGTGGCAAGGGTGGCGGCGAGGCCCGAGTTCTGCATGCCAACCTCGAACGCCAAGGCGCGTCGTGCCTTGTCATCGAGGCGGCCAAGCTTGCCCGCAAGGTAGCCGAGGCCCAGTCCGAAGCCGTTGTGCAGCACCACTGCGAGGAACACGATGCCACCGGCGGCAACAATCTTGCTGGCGCTGCCCGCCACGACGATCGCCACGATCAGTGAAATCACGACGGCGGATGCCCAGGGAAGTGCCGGGAGAACCTTCGCGACGAGCTTGGAAAGGAACAAACGCGCCAGGAGGCCGGCGATGACCGGAAGCAGAACGGTCTTGACGATGTCCAGAACCATGGCGCCGGCGTCGATATGCAGGAAGGAACCGGCCAGGAGCAGCGTCAGTGCGGGAGTCACCAGGGGTGCGATGAGCGTGGACACGGAAGCAACCGCGACGGACAACGCCACATCGCCCTTGGCCAGGAACGCCATGACGTTGGACGCGGTTCCGGATGGAGCGCATCCCACCAGGATCAGGCCGACTGCGAGCTCCGGTGGCAGCTGCAGGAGGATGGCGATGAGCCAACCCGCGCCGGGCATGATCACGTAATGCGCCACAATGCCCAGCGCTACGGCCCACGGACGGCGGGCAACGGAGGCGAAGTCCGGCGGAGTCAGCGTGAGCCCCATGCAGAACATGATGATTCCCAGAAGGTACGGAACACTCACACCCAGGGGCTTGAAGAGGTCCGGAAGCAGGAAACCGAAGACGCCGGCAACAACCACCAGGATCGGGAAAATGGTGACGGCGATGCGGGCAATCTTTGCCTCAGCGGCGAGGGCCGGATTGACGGGCTTAGCGGTCTCTGACTCGGTGTTTGTTGCCTCAAGCATTTATCCATGCTCACACTTCCGTGCGCGCGAGGCCGATTTCGTTACTTGCAGCGAGCCGTATATGTCAGACATCTGACCCAACTGGGTCGCATTTGTGCGCGTTTTGAGAGCTCTAAACGCGCACAAATGCGACCCAGTTGGGTCAGCCGTTGAGCTTCCCGGCCAACCGCTCGCGCATGCGCACGCTGGCCTCGTTGAGTCCGATGAGCTCCACCTCGCGCCCGTGATTCCGATACTTCTCAGTCACGGAATCCAGTACGGCAATGGTGGACGCATCCCACAAATGAGAGGCGTGCAAATCAATGACCACACGATGTATGCCTTCTGAGGAATCTTTTGCATAGTCGAACTGCGTATACAAGTCGTTCGAAGAGGCGAAGAAGAGCTCGCCGTCCACGGTATACGTCGCTACCGTCTCCCCGTTGACCTCCAGCTCGGTGCGCTCCACGGTGGCAAAGTGCGCCACCCGGCGTGCAAACAGCACGCTTGCGGTCAAAACTCCGACGCCGACACCCACCGCCAGGTTGTGCGTCGCCACCACCGCGGCAACAGTGAGCAGCATGACTGCCGTTTCGGACTTCGGCAGCCGCTTCAAGGTGGACAGTCGCACGGAGTGCCAGTCGAAGGTGATCAGTGAAACAAAGATCATCACGGCAACCAACGCCGCCATGGGAATCATGCCCACCACGTCGCCCAGCACCACGACCAGGATCAGCAGGAACACGCCGGCAAGGAACGTGGAGAGACGGCTCCGCGCTCCCGACCCTTTGACATTGATCATCGTCTGCCCGATCACCGCGCAGCCACCGAGGCCACCCAGGAAGCCGGTGATAATGTTGGCCACGCCTTGGCCCCAGGACACCCGGGTCTTGTTGGATCGGGTGTCGGTAATGTCGTCCACCAGTTTGGCGGTCATGAGGGACTCCAAGAGCCCCACGAGGGCCATTGACAAGGAGAACGGTGCAATGATCTGGAACGTCTCCAGGTTCAACGGCACATTGGGCAGGAAGAATCCGGGAAGGCTGTCCGGGAGCTCGCCCTTGTCACTGACTGTGGGAACGTCGATGTGTCCCAATGCGGTTACCAAAGTGATGAGCACAATTGCCACCAAGGGAGCCGGCACCGCCTTCGTCAACCGCGGCAAAAGAAAAACAATGGCCAGGCCCACGGCAACGATCGGATAGACCATCCATGGCACGTTGAACAGCTCCGGCATCTGGGACATGAACACCAAGATGGCCAAGGCGTTGACGAAGCCGATCATCACAGAGCGCGGAATGAAGCGCATGAGCCGCGTGACGCCGAGGACCGCCAGGATGATCTGGAACGCGCCGGCCAGGATGATCGTGGCAATCAGGTAGTCGAGGCCGTGTTCCTTCATGACTGGAGCAATGACCAGCGCCACGGCGCCCGTTGCCGCCGAGATCATCGCAGGGCGGCCACCAACCAGGGCAGTGACCACACCCATGGTGAAGGAAGCGAACAGCCCGATCCGGGGGTCCACACCGGCGATCACGGAGAACGCGATGGCCTCGGGAATGAGCGCCAAAGCAACCACAAGTCCCGCGAGGGATTCCGTCAGGAGGCGACGGGGCGAACGGAAGGTCACCCGCAGTGACATGAGTTGCTCGGGAGTCATGGGTCCTTAGAGGGCAGTCTGGCGGTATCGCTCAATCTGCTTAAGGCGCCGCTGGAGGCTGTCGCGCCGCGGGTGCGGAACGACGTCGGGCGCCTCAGCGGTGAGATCAATGTGTTCGGTTCCGTACTGCCACAGCAGGAGGTCGTCCAGGAGGCGGTCGGGGCCGGGAGAGTAGCGGTGGTCCAGGGCCTTGCGGACCTCGGTGATCCGGTTGGCACTGAGCAGTCCGGCAAGTTCCACGGTCTTGGTGAGTCCGTGGGCTGCGAGGAGTTCGGCCGCCCATCCCCAGTCGTCATCTACTTTACGGTCAACGTGCGGCAGGAGGGTACGCCAGACGTCACGGACGCGGTTGGGGGTCAGCGGCGAGGCGCCTTCGCCGTCGAGGTCCCAGTAGCTCCGGACTTCCTCATACCGTTCATGAAGATCCGCGAAGGCGCTCTCCACGGTCTCCAGCATGGCTGCCGTTGCGGTGAACTGGCGGTCGAAGTGCGGGGTCCATGCCCGGGGATCCTCGGCCTTGAAGCGGATGTCGTGCTCGATTTCGCTCCACGCATGCGCAAAGACCGTGCGGATCTGGCATTCGAAGAAGTAGCTGCCATTGGCCGGGAGCTCCGGGTTGAAGACCTGCTGGTACTCCTTCACGGCTTCGTTCTGGATGGTCCGGAGGATGAGGTGACGGCTGGAGTAGCCGTATGTTCCGGATTCGATCGAGCCGATGTCCTTCTCGCGGTCTCCGCGGCAGTCGAAGAGCTGGCGCTGCCGCTTGATGATGTTGGCCACCGCTGCGTTCTCGGCAGGCAGCTTGGTGATGACGCGGATGCCCACCATGTCATTCAGGGTCCGGAACGGGTCCGGGAACTTGAGGACACGTGGACCACCGGGCTCAAGGGGATCGTCGGTGCGGGAGATCTTTTCGCGGAAGGAATCCACGGTTTTGGTGCGCCCCGTGACGAACAACGGGGTCACCTCAGCGTCGTTCAGCATGTCCCGCAACGTCAGCAGAACATCGCGGGTAACCCGCTTGAGGGCAGGGCGAACCCGCTCGTAGAGGGCCACGTTCGCCTCTACCGCTTTGCGCTGTTCCGGATCCAGGCTGTCCCAGTTGCTTGCCATGCCCCCAGCTTACGGTGCGGGTCCGACACCGAAGCCGGACAACCGCCGTCGAAATGCATCTAGCCAAACCAGCGCAACCTCGCGATAGGCTCAGTACAAAGGAGGGCGCAATGTTGCGGCACAAGTACAGCTACGGCGAACACCCTAGTCAGTGGGGCGAACTCTTCATACCTGAACCAAGCAACGGAAACCATCGCGGCCCGTCGTCGATTTCGGGCGGCGTGGCTGTTGTGATCCACGGCGGTTACTGGCGCTCCCAGTACGGCGCCGAGTTGGGTGAACCGCTCGCGCGGGACCTGGCGGCGCACGGAATCACTGCCTGGAACCTTGAATACCGCAGGGCCGGCAACGGTGGTGGTTGGCCCCATACCTTCGAAGACATCCTGGCGGGAATTGACCATCTGGCCCGGATTGCGGGCGACCACAATCTCCAACTTGGCAAGGTTGTGGCATTGGGACACTCGGCTGGGGGCCACCTTGCCGTCTGGGCCGCGGGACGCGAGCGGCTCTCGTCCATCGGAAACCCCGACGCCGATCGCCAGCTGGTGCGCGGACCGGAAGATACCGCTGTGCACTTGACCGGCGTCGTAAGCCAGTCGGGGCTGCTGAACCTTGCGGCGGCTGAGCGGCTGAACCTCAGCAACGGCGCGGTCTGCAACCTGATGGGTGGCGATTCGGCCAGGTACCCCAAACGGCATAAATACGCCGACCCCATGACGTCATTGCCAATAGACGTTCCCGTATATGCCGTTCACGCCATGGAAGACGAGGACGTGCCGGCCAGCCAGTCCGAAGCCTACGTCGCAGCGAGCAATGCCTCCGGTGGCGCAGCCCAGTTGCTTCGCGTGCCGGGCGACCACTTCGACCTCATCGATCCCAAGGCCGTGGCGTACAAGAAGTGCCGCGAACTGGTTCAGCGGCTGCTCTCCTGACCGCTGGTCCCGGAGGGCCGCCTCTGGCAGAGTAATGCCATGCTGACTGTGATTGGCGAGGCCCTTGTTGACGTCGTCCAGCGCCCCACCGGGATTGAAGCGCACGTAGGCGGGAGTCCGCTCAACGTTGCCGTCGGCCTGGCGCGCTTGGACCACCCGGTGCAGTTCCTTGGAAGGTACGGGCAGGACGCCTACGGCGATTCCGTCGGAGCACACTTGCGGTCCAGTTCGGTCATGGTCCCGATTCCCCCGGACGACAAGCCAACCAGCGTGGCCACCGCCCTGATTGACGACGACGGCGCCGCCACCTACACCTTCGACCTCGCCTGGGAATTGCCCGGACTCAGTTCACGGTTGCCGCTCATGCTGCAGGGCGCCACCTTGCTGCACACGGGTTCGATCGCGACCGCCCTGGAGCCGGGCGCCGCAGAGGTGCTTGCCGCCGTCGAGCATGCCCACCCGAACAGCACCATCAGCTTCGATCCGAACTGCCGCCCCACCATCATTACCGATCGGGAATATGCGCGTAGGCAAGCCGAGCGCTTCGTGGCCCTGGCCGACGTGGTCAAGGCGTCGGATGAGGACCTGGAGTGGCTGTACCCGGGCGTCGATCCCCTGGAATCGGCCCGTCGGTGGCTGTCCCTGGGCGGGACTGAAGGGCCTGCACTGGTGGTGGTTACTCGTGGCGTCAAGGGCCCATGGGGCATAACCAAGGCCGGCGAGACGGAAGTTCCCGCGCCCAAGGTGGACGTGGTGGACACGGTCGGTGCCGGAGATTCGTTCATGGCCGGGCTCCTGTCGGCGATCGTGGACCGGGGCCTGGATGGCGCGCAGAACCGGGAAGAACTGCGGGCCATGCCGGCCGAAACCCTTGCCGCGATCATGGAACACGCAGCAAGGGCAGCGGCCGTCACTGTTTCACGCGCCGGCGCCAATCCGCCGTCGAGGGCTGAACTGAACCACGGCTAGCGCTTTATGCGGCTCCGTGCCCGGCAGCCACTTCTTCGCCCGCCTTGACCGGACCCGGGGGAGTGCCGTCGCCGAAGGGTCGTCCACCGAGCGACTCCCGGCCGTGCGGGGTCAGCCAGCCCGTAAGGTCCGGGCCTGCGGGGACGATCTGCGTCGGGTTGATGTCCTCGTGCACGATGTAATAGTGCTGCTTGATCTGCACAAAGTCGATGGTGTCCCCGAACCCGGGAGTTTGGAACAGGTCCCTGGCGTAGGCCCAGAGCGCCGGCATCTCGCTGAGCTTGTTGCGGTTGCACTTGAAGTGTCCGTGATAGACCGCGTCGAAACGGGCCAACGTGGTGAAGAGCCGGACGTCCGCCTCAGTGATGGTGTCCCCGACCAAGTATCGCTGACGGGTCAAGCGTTCTTCCAGCCAATCCAGCGCGGTCCAGAGACGGGCGTATGCGGCGTCGTAGGCCTCCTGGGAGCCTGCGAATCCGCAGCGGTACACGCCGTTGTTGACTTCGGTGAAGACGCGCTTGTTCACCTCATCAATCTCCTGGCGCAGGTGCTCCGGATACAGGTCTGGCGCCCCCGGTCGGTGAAACTCCGTCCACTCAGTAGAGAAGTCCAGTGTGATCTGCGGGAAGTTGTTGGTCACCACTCCGCCGGAGGGGACATCGACGATGGCCGGAACCGTGATGCCGCGCGGGTAGTCCGGGAAGCGCGTGAAGAAGGCCTGCTGCAAGCGTTCGATGCCCAGGACAGGATCTTTGCCGTCCGGGTCGAGGTCGAACGTCCAGGAACGGGCGTCGTGGATGGGGCCGGGCTGGCCGAGACTGATCACATCTTCCAGCCCCAGCAGCCTGCGGACAATAACCGTGCGGTTGGCCCAAGGACAGGCCCGTGCCGCTATGAGCCTGTAGCGTCCGGGCTCTACCGGCCACCCCGGCTCGCCGTTCGGTCCGGGTTCACCGGAGCGGGTGATGCGGTCTTCGATGTAGTTGGTATCACGGTTGAATTCGCCGCCGGTAACGTATGCGCCTTTTGTGCTGTGCTCTTCCCTTGTCTCCGTCATGAACCCACACTATGTTGCGCTTCCCGGGCAGGCGAGGGTACGCCGCCGGGCCGTTGAGCAGTAGGTCCAAAGTAGACTGACATAATGCGGCTCGTAGCAAGTGATATTGACGGCACCATCCTCGGTCATGACGGAAAAATCAGTTCCCGGACCATCCAGGCGTTCCGGGACTGCCGCGATGCCGGGGTGGAGCTCGTGTTCGTCACTGGCCGGCCGCCGCGCTGGTTGTACCCGCTCCAGGAGCAGCTCGGCCACAGCGGGATCGTGATTTGTTCCAATGGTGCCGTGGTGTGGGACCTTGCCACCGGGAAGCCGATCTCCTCCACCGCCCTTGATATAGCGTCAGTTTTCGAAGCCCGCCGCATCATCAAATCGATCCGGCCGGACGCCTTGTTCGGTGCAGAGACCCTCCTCGGATTCCACTTGGAACCGGGCTTCATCGAGAACGAAACCAGCGAGCTTCTCGCGGAATTCACCCCCGCGCCGCTGGACCAGACGCTCACGGCGGATGACGCCGTCGTGAAGTTCCTGGCCATCACCCGCAAGGGCACGCCGGACGAGTTCCTGGCCGAAGTGGCACCCGCCGTTTCCCATCTGGTGTCCACCACCCACTCTGCGCCGCGAACTGCCCTGCTGGAGATGTCCGTGCCAGGCATCAACAAGGCCGTCACGCTCGCCAAGTACGCGGAGTCGTTGGGGATCGAGGCTGCCGATGTGGTTGCTTTCGGTGATATGCCCAACGACATCGAGATGCTCCGCTGGGCAGGCCACGGCTACGCAATGGCCAGCGGGCACCCCGAAGCCATCCTCGCCGCGGGACAGCAGGCCCCGCACTTCGACGACGACGGCGTGGCCCAGATCCTCGAAGCGAAGCTGACGGAGCAGACGGTCTAAGTTCGGAAGCTGGGGATCCAGCATCGGACGTCCCGGCAATACGCGTCGAATTCGGCGCCAAACCGCATTCTCAGGTCGGCTTCCTCCAGCGGCCTTACCGCGTAGTTCCACACGAGGGATCCTGCCACCGCGTAGCCGACGACCATCCATGAGCCAAGAATGAGGCCCACGGCTGCACCCTGGACTATGCCTGCCGCAGCCATGGGGTTCCTGATCCAACGGTACGGCCCGGCAATGACGAGCCGGTTGGGCATAGCGGCCGGCAGGGGAGTTCCTTGCCCCTGGGTGGACATGGCGATTGCCGCGTAGACGCCCAAGGCGCTTGCCAACAGCAGCAACACGCCCCCGAGCACGCCGGAAGTCGGCGGGAAATCAATGTTGAGGGCCCAGCGTCTTTCCAGCACGTTGATCGCCAGCGGGATGGCTCCCAGGAAGAGGCCCCAGAAGATGATCAGTTGCACGAATGTCGTCACGACATGTGGTCTCGTGGTGGTGCGTTCGGCAGCAGGCCGGAAAGCGAAGGGTCCTCGGAGCACCCAATCGACGGGTATGCGTCCGAGCACGAGAAAACAGAGTGCGGCCACAGAACTCACGGACGCGGCAGTCATGGCGAGGACACCCCAGCCTGCTTCGGTAGTAATGGTGGCGAAAACAGCCAAGCCCAAGGTGACCAGTGCGGTCCAAACCGTTGCTACAACAGCCGCGGCACGGACACCTGCACAGGCCAGCGCGGAAGCGCCGACAAACAGTGGGATATCGAAAACGGCTGTCACCCACGGGTCCAGCTGCCCAAGTGTGGCTTCGCGAACAGGTGGTACCAAGAACACAGCCACCCACCAAACCACTCCGGCCAGCGCTTGCGCTCCAAAATATGCCCTCCCCCAAGGCCGGGCGTTCACGGGTGGCGCACGCCTTCGCCGGCCAGGATCGCCCGGTACCCCTCACGGAACGTCGGGTAGGTGAACTCGAAGCCCGTTGACCGGAGCCTCCTGTTCGAACAGCGTTTGTCGCCTGCACCGCCGTCGGACGCTGGCCCCACCAACGGTTCCGGAAGCCGCAGTTCCTGGGCGAGGAAACGCAAAACGTCGCCCAGCTCGGCGGACTCGTCGTCGACGCCAAGGTACAAGGGTTCGGGCTGAGCCTCCATGGTGGCGAGGTGCACGATCATGCCGGCCGCATCGTCCCTGTGGATCCGGTTGGTGTGCTTTGGCTGCCCGGGAATCACCGCTTGGCCCGAACGGACTTGGTCGATGAGCCGGGTTCGTCCGGGGCCATAGATACCGCCGAGCCGCAGGACCGCGGCAGAGGCTTCGCCAGCCCGGTCAAGCAACAGTTGCTCGGCCTCGAGGAGCACTTTTCCGCTGAACCTGGTGGGCTCCGTCGGAGTGTTCTCGTCCACTACCGCACCGCCTGCGTCCGGATAAACGGCAGTTGACGAGACAAAGAGGAGCCGCTGCGGCGGACGCGTTTGGCGGTCGACGGCGTCCAGCACGTTCCGCAGGCCGTCGACGTATGCGGCGCGGTAGGCATCCTCCGTGGAGGCATCGGCGGCCAGCGAAACCACCACGATCTCCGCATCGAACCGAAGGTCCGGGACCTCGTAGGAGAGGTCCGCCTTCACGCCGCGGATCTGAGGGGGCAGCTTCTCCGGAGACCGACGGATCCCGAACACCTCGTGACCCGCCGCAGCGAATCGCAGGCCGGCCTCGGTCCCCAAGTCGCCGCACCCGGCTATCAACACAGTCATTCCCTTAGTTTGCCAGCCGCGCAGCCGTCACCGAGTTCCCAGATTCCATACAACCGGCGTTCAACTTGCCGCCGTAGGCTTCCAGCCAAGGACCCGTTCGCATCGAGTCTTGTCAGTTGGATATTCAGGGGGAACCATGGCCAAGCGTCGGATCAACGACCCTTCTGCCGCTCCGCTTCGTCGAGTCGAGCCGGACCATCATTGGCGTGCACTCCGCCGCGGCGACCGGGTCAGCCTCACGCTGACCCCGGGTTTCGCCTCCCACGGCGTGGTGGACGACGTCACCGGCGACGCCACGGCGGTTTGGGTGAAGCTCGACGGCGGTGGCGGCCGCACGCTGGTGCACGTCAGCGACGGCGTGGCGATCGTTCCGCAGGAGCCCTGAGTCCCGGGACCGGGGCATTCGGCTACGCTACCGGTGTGACGCTGCCTTACTTCCTCCGCAGAGACGGTTCCACTGGGCCTTTGGCCTTTGCGCACCGGGGTTTTTCGATGGATGGGCTGGAGAACTCGATGGCTGCGTTCAGGGCTGCCATCGAACTGGGCACATTGCACCTGGAGACGGATGTGCACACGACGTCGGACGGTGTGCTCCTGGTTTTCCATGATGAGTCCTTGGAACGCGTGACAGATTCCGTGGGACGCATTGCCGATGTGACCGCCGTCGAGGTTTCAAAGGCCCGCATCGGCGGCCGCGAACCGGTGCCCACCTTTGATGAACTCGTGGCTGCCTTCCCCGACGCCCGCCTGAACTTGGATGTGAAGGACTGGAATTCCGTGGGCCCGCTGGCCGAAGCCATTGAACGCCACGGAATTCATGGGCGGGTGCTGGTGACCAGCTTCTCGGATCGCCGCCGCCGTGCGGTCCTTAAGCGGCTGAGCCATCGGGTGGCATCGTCGGCAGGAAGCAGCCTGACCGCGCTCTTCGTCGTCCTGGGCCCGGTCCTTCCGGCCCCGGTGGCACGCAAGGTGCTTGCCGGCGTCGACGTTTTCCAGGTACCGGCCCGCTACGGGAGGTTCCCGGTGGTGACTCGCGGGTTTGTCCGACGCGCACACAAGGTGGGCCGGCAGGTGCACGTCTGGACCATCAACGAGCCTGCAGAGATGGAGCGCCTTCTTGACCTGGGCGTGGACGGCATTGTGTCCGACCGGCTGGACCTGCTGAAGGAAGTTCTGGTGCGCCGGGGGCAGTGGGTTTAGCCCGAAAGTGAGAGAGCGTTGACCGGAAGGGGCGTTTTCGTGAGAGAGCGTCGGATGCTCTCTCGCGCTACTGCTCCTCGATGGCTGCCGGGCGTTGCTGGGTGGCCCGGATCCTGGCGAGGTCCAGTTTGGTGGAGCGATCGAAGGTGAAGATGCCGTTCTTCTCCTGGAACACGTCCGTCAGTTGCGTGTAGCAGTAACCGAACATGTCCGGGTTATCCAGCAACACACTGCAGAGCCCGTGGAACCGCTCGTAGAACTCTTCCTCGCTGGCCACCCGCTGGCCGTAGCCCCAGGAGCTTTCGACGTCGGTTCCGGCAGCTTCCGCAGCTTGGCGCGCCTCGGCTTCGTTCCACCAGATGCCGCCGAATTCGGAGACGAAGAACGGCTGGCCGCTGTACGGCACGGAGTAGTCCACGCCGTCGTGGGCCCGGTTGAGGAAAGGCTTCCCCTCGCCCAGGCCCTCCTGTTCGAGCCGGAATTTGTCCGGGTCCTGCTCGTAGGAGTGGGAATCGTAGATGTCGGTGTCACGCACCCTGTGCGAATATCCGGACGCATCGATGACCGGGCGGGTGGGGTCGGCCAGCTTGGTGGCCAGGAACATCGCCTGCGTGACGTCGTCGAGGACGGTGATCCGATCGTGCAGATGCTGGTGCGTTTCGTTGAGGGGGCACCAGCCGATGATGCTCGGATGGTTGTAGTCGCGCTGAAGGACTTCGAGCCACTGGGCCACGAAGCTGGCCGTGGGTTGCTGGTTATGGCCGATGGTGCCTCCGCCTGAGACACCCCAATCGCCGAACTCGCCCCACACCAGGTAGCCGAGCCGGTCTGCGTGGAACAGGAAACGCTCCTCAAAGACCTTTTGGTGCAAGCGTGCTCCATTGAAACCGGCGGACAGGGACAGCTCGATGTCCTTGACCAGCGAGGCGTCATCCGGCGAGGTCATGAGTGATTCCGGCCAGTAGCCCTGGTCCAGGACGAGCCGCTGGAAGACGGCCTTGCCATTGATGCGGACCACCTTGCCGTCCAAGGCCACGGATCGGATGGCGGCGTAGCTGCTGACTTCGTCAACCGTTCCGCCGTCGGGGTCCTTGACCGTGACCTGGAGGTCATAGAGAAACGGGTCCTCGGTGGACCACGGGCGCAGCTGGTCTTCCGGGATGTCGAACCTGAGCGACGGGGAAAGGTCGACGTCGGCCCGCACCGAGGCTTCGATCCGCACCTTGGATTGGGGGTTGGTGAGGACGGCGGCAATTGTGTGGCCCACACGGTTGCTGGAAATCGGTACTTCGACGGTCAGGCTTGAGTCGGCGAGGCTGGGGGTCATCCTCAGGCGTTTGATGTGAACCTCGGGCACGGCTTCCAACCACACCGTCTGCCAGATGCCCGTGGTGCGCGTGTACTGGCAGTGGGTGTTGTTGTACCAGGTAGCCTGCTTGCCGCGGGCTTGCATCGCGTGGCGGGAGTCGCGGGCACGGACCACCACAACGGCCTCAGCTCCCGGCTCGGCCACGCCATCAAGGTCTGCCGTGAACGGTGTAAATCCACCCCGGTGCCGCGCTACTTCGACTCCGTTTACCCAGACTGTGGCATCGTGGTCCACGGCTCCGAAATGCAGGAGGACCTTTTTCCCTGCCCACTTCTGCGGAATGGTCACCGTGCGCCGGTACCAGACGGCCTCCATGAAATCGACGTGTTCCACGCCCGAAAGTGCCGATTCCGGCGCGAAAGGGACCAGGATCTCCCCGGCGGGTTCACGCGTGAGGAGGCCGCGCTCCAGTCCTGAGTCTCCGGCGTCGATCTCAAAACTCCAGGTGCCGTTGAGGTTCAGCCAGGTGTCGCGAACCAATTGGGGCCGGGGATGTTCGGGCTTGGGAATGACGGGCTGGGTCAAGACATCTCCTTCGAAAGCGGAAAGATTCATCCTTTACAACGTTAGAATCTTTGGCTGCCCGATTCCAAGGGGGTTTGGGAGATTCCATCGTGTGAATACAGCTTGGCCTGAATACATCCAAGGATGTACTTTGAGGGCATGGAAACGCTCACGCAGGCCCCAGTGCTGGCCAGGTTCGGCTATGCAGTCTCGGATCCCACGCGTGCCCGGGTGCTCCTGGCGCTCTCCAACGGACCGTCGTATCCATCGGAACTGGCTGACGCCTTGGGCGTGTCGCGGCAGAGCATGTCCAATCACCTGACCTGCCTACGAGGTTGCGGGTTGGTGGTGGCTGTCCCGGATGGGCGGAGGAGCAGGTACGAACTCGCCGACGAACGCTTGGGCCACGCCATCAAGGACCTGCTCGGAGTGGTCCTTGCCGTTGACCCCTCCTGCTGCGCGCCGAATGGGGAGTGCTTCGCATGACCGCCACGCTTCCCGGTGTGGACCGGCGCGCCGTCCTGAGCCGGCGGATCAGGCTCTTTGCGGCCGCCACCATCACCTACAACGTCGTCGAGGCCGTCGTAGCCCTGTGGGCCGGCGGCGTCGCTGACTCCTCCGCGCTGATCGGCTTCGGCCTGGATTCCGTCATTGAAGTGACATCGGCGCTCGCCCTTTCCTGGCAGTTCTCCGCCAAGGACCCGGAACGCCGCGAGCACCTGACGCTGCGGATCATCTCGATCTCCTTCTTCGCCCTGGCCGCGTTCGTAGCCGTAGATGCCGGCCGGTCACTCCTGGGAGCGGGGGAAGCGCAGCACTCAACGCCGGGAATCGTGATCGCGGCACTGAGCTTGGCCGTCATGCCCGTGCTGTCCTGGGCGCAGCGCCGCGCCGGTCGCGAATTGGGTTCCCGGACCGCCGTCGCAGATTCCAAGCAGACGCTCCTTTGCACGTATCTGTCCGCTGTCCTGCTGCTTGGCCTGCTGCTGAACAGCGCCCTGGGCTGGTGGTGGGCGGACGCTTTGGCGGCTCTGGTTATTGCCGGGATCGCCGTGCGCGAGGGGACCAGCGCCTGGAAGGGCGACGTTTGCTGCGCCGTGCCCGGCGGGCAGGTGGATGGGCATGCGGATGGGCCCGCGGATGGGCATGCGGAAGCCAACTCCGAGCCGCGAGCTGAGACTGACACGCCCAACGGCAGCGACTGCTGCGACGACTGTTCCAAGGACAAGCCCGCCAGTGTCACCCTGGCCCTCGGCACCAAGCCGGCTGATCGATGAGCGCGGCCGTAACGGGCCGCGGCGTCCGCATCGCCATCTGGATTCTGTTGGCAGCGGTGCTGGGCGCCGGTGCAATCTATTTCGCCGTGCTGACGTCCTCCAAGCCAGCACCGTTGACAAGTACGGAGGCCCAGCTGGTCCGGGATGACAGCCATCGCGTCACCAGCCCGCCCGTCGAGAAGGCCCAGCTGGTGGAGTTCCTGGATTTCGAGTGCGAGTCATGCCGCGCAGCCGAGCTCCTCCTTGCTGAGCTGAAGGAGGAGTACGGAGACCGCATCACCTTCATCCACCGCTACTACCCGCTACCGGGCCATCGGAATTCCGGCACGGCCGCCGTTGCGGTGGAGGCAGCGGCCCAGCAGGGCAAGTACCAGGAGATGGCGGCCAAGCTGTTCGAGATGCAGCCGTATTGGGGTGAGGCGACCGCATCCCAGGCGGGGCTCTTCAGGACGTACGCCCAGGAGTTGGGGCTGGACATGACCCGCTACGACGCCGCTTTGTCCGACCAGGCGGTCAAGGACAGGATCAGTCGCGACGTCGCCGACGGCAGGGCACTTGGCGTCGCGGGCACGCCCACGTTCTTCCTGAGCGGCAAGAAGCTCGCCCTGGACACGGAGGAACAGTTCCGGCAGTTGCTGGACGAGGCCATCCAGGGGTAGCGCGTGAGAGGCTGGACCTACGCGTCCAGCCTGCGAGCCAAGGAGATTCACGTGACCCAGTACCGATTGGCCATCCTTGACGACTACCAGCAGGTCGCCAGCGACTACGCACCTTGGGAGTCATTGCTCGACGACGGCGTGAAGGTCACGGTTTTCAGCGCGCCTTTTATCTCGGAAGAGCAGGCCGTGGCTGCGTTGGCGCCTTTCGACATCATTGTGGCCATGCGCGAGCGTACCCGGTTCCCGCGTCGCGTCCTGGACGGGCTGGGCAACCTCAAGCTTTTGGTGACAACGGGCATGGCCAACGCCGCGATCGACCTGGAGGCAGCTTCCGAGCGCGGCATCGTAGTCTGCGGCACGGGCGGTTCGCCGGCAGCTGCGCCCGAGCTGACCTGGGCACTCCTGCTCGCCTTTGCCCGGAATCTGGTGGTGGAGGAGAACTCGCTGCGGGCAGGCGACTGGCAGTCCGCGGTCGGGTTTGAACTGGAAGGCAAGACGCTCGGTATCGTCGGCCTGGGGAAGATCGGCTCGCGTATGGCGCGCTACGCGCAGGCGTTCGGCATGGACGTGCTCGCGTGGAGCCAGAACCTTACGGCTGAGGCGGCTTCGGCTGCTGGAGCGCGGAAGGTCAGCAAAGAGGAGCTCTTCCGGGAGTCCGACGTCGTCACGCTCCACTTGCGGTTGTCGGACCGGACTCGGGGGATCGTCGGGGCCAACGAGCTGCGGCTCCTCGGCCCGGAAGGACTCCTGGTCAACACAGCCCGCGGCCCGTTGGTGGACGAAGCTGCCCTCATCCGCGCCTTGGAAGAAGGATGGATCCGGGGTGCCGCGCTGGATGTTTTCGATGAGGAACCCCTTCCGGCCGGACACTCCCTGCTGCATTCGCCGAGGACTGTGCTTTCACCGCACATCGGATATGTGACGCATGAGAGCTACCGGCAGTTCTACGGCGGAGCGTTCGAAGACGTGAAATCGTGGGTGGCGGGCACGCCCGTCCGGGTGCTCAACGCTTAGCGTGCCCGAATTAGTGCCCTTCATTACGCCTGGGCAAGCGCTTTCCCATCCAAGCTGGCATGATATATCTCATGCGTATCCTCATTGCCCCTGACAAGTTCAAGGGATCCCTGACCGCCGCCGAAGCCGCGTCAGCCATGGCCGAAGGCGCCCTCCGTGTTTACCCCGACGCGGTGACCACCCAATTCCCCGTCGCAGACGGCGGTGAAGGCACGCTCGATGCTGCCATCGCGGCAGGTTACGAGGAGCGGAACAACGCCGTTGTTGGTCCCATCCTCAAGCCCGTGGGTGCTTCGTGGGCCCTTCAGGCCAACCCCTCCGGCGGAGCTACGGCTGTTATTGAGACCGCCCAGGCGTCCGGCCTCGCCCACATGGAGCCCACCCCCGAGAATTCCCTGCGTGCCCATAGCTATGGCTGTGGCCAGCTCATCGCCGCAGCGCTCGAGGCTGGTGCCACCGAGATCGTGCTTGGCTTGGGCGGCTCTGCCATGTCCGACGCCGGCAGCGGGGCCCTGCGTGCCTTGGGGCTCAAGCCCCTCGATGCTGCAGGGAACGTCGTCCCGCTCGGGGGAGGGTCCTTGGCGGACGTCGTTGCCTTGGATGTCTCCGAGCTGGATCCGCGACTGTCCGGCGTGAAGTTCCGCATCGCCGTCGACGTTCAAAACCCGCTCTACGGCCCCGAGGGCGCCGCGCATGTCTTCGGTCCGCAGAAGGGCGCCGACCAGGATGCGGTGGAAAAGCTCGACGCCGGTCTCCGCAACTGGGCGTCGCTCCTTCGGGAAGCCACGGGCCGTGATGTCAACGTTCCGGGAGCTGGAGCGGCAGGCGGGTTCCCGGCGTCGTTCCTTGCTTTTACTGACTCCGCACTGGAAGGCGGCTTCGCGCTGGTCGCCGGGCTGACCGGTCTTGCCAAGCACTTGGGCGAGGCCGATCTGGTGATTACGGGCGAGGGCTCCATGGACGAGCAGTCTCTTACGGGGAAGGCCCCGATCGCCCTGGCCGACGCAGCGAGCGTCCACGGAATCCCCGTGGTGGCAGTCGCGGGTCGCATCACTGTGACGCCGGAGGATTTGGCGAAGCACGGGATTGTGGCTGCCGCGCAGTTGCTGGACGTCGCTCAGCGCAAGGACGGAGTCCCGGACATTGCCGACGCCGTAGCCAACGCCGGAAAGTACGTGGCCTGGGCAACCAGCCAGGTACTTGAAGGTGCCTAGGGCCTACTGGCGGTAGCCCTCCACTTCGCTGACGGGGCGGGCTTCGGCATCGTCCGGATTTTCCCCGGCGTCCCGCTTGGCGCGGCGCTGGCGGAGGAGGTCCCAACACTGATCAAGCTGGGCTTCCACCTGGGCCAGCCTGGCCTTTCCGTCTTCCGGTGTGGACGCATCGCGGAGCTGGTGCTCCTCGTCCACCAGTGACTGGATGCGTTCCAAGATGTCCTGATTGTCCACGAGTTGACTCCCTTGCTCGATGTGACGGTTATGTTCGAACGTAGTCCTGCTTAAGTCGTGCGTCTACCGGCATACTTGGCACATGAAATTCACTACCACCATTCAGGGTGAAGGCAACAAGGCCGGCATCGTGGTTCCCGAGGACATTGTTGAGGCGCTGGGTGCGGGTAAGCGGCCGCCAGTGGTGGTGACGATGAACGGCCAGAGCTACCGCAGCAGCATCGCCGTGATGGGCGGGAAGTACATGGTGGGCGTGAGCTCGGCGAACCGCGAGCTGACGGGCGTCTCTTCCGGCGACACCCTGGAAGTTGGCCTTGAAGTCGATACCCAGCCACGCGTCGTCGAGGTTCCCGATGACCTCGCTGCCGCACTGGAAGCCGAGCCCGACGCCAAGGCCTTTTACGCGACGCTCAATTACAGTGCCCAGCGGCGGTACGTGGAGCCGATCGGGGATGCCAAGACGGACGAGACCCGTGCACGGCGCGTGGCCAAGGTCGTGGCGGATTTGAAGGCGGGGAAGAAGTAGCCGCAGGCGAGCCCTAATCCTTCCGCAGGCTGTACGTCGTCACAACATTGCCTTTGCTGGTGGCGTACTGGTCTTCAAGGACGAGCCGGTTTACGGGGTCGCCGGCTTCGAAGATTCGCCGTCCACTGCCGGCAATCACGGGGTGCGTCATGAGTGTGAGCTCATCCAGGACGCCTGCGAAGAACAATTGACGGACCAGTGAGATGCTGCCGCAGACCGCGATTTCGCCGCCCTCGCCGTTCTTTAGAGCGGTGACGAACTGTTCGACGTCGCCCTCGATCAGATGCGAGTTCTGCCACTCGAGGGGCTCGCTGAGGGTGCGCGACGCGACGAACTTTTCCACCGGATTGATGAAGGCTGCGAAGTCCTCGTCCTGGGAGGCGTTCGGCCAGTATTGGGCCCATTCCTGATAGCTGACCCGGCCCAGCACTACCGTGTCCACGGTATTGATCATCTTGGTCAGGCCCTTGCCCAGGTCCTCGTCGAAGCTGTCGAACTGGAACTTGAACGGGTCCTGGACCACGCCGTCTACGGAGTGGAACAGTCCGGCGGTTACTTTGCGCATGGTTGCTCCTGTCAAGCGGCGACCGTTGCCAGGCGGCGGGTCGGCAGGGCGGTCACATTGTCGAGCTCAGGGAGCCGGATGGGCACTTCGTAGAGCTCCGAGTAGATCTGCAGCTCATCCACGGCTTCGGCATCGACGGTCGCCCCCGAAAGGTCCATTTCGACGTCGAGTCCACCGCCCAGGCTCTTGGTGCGCTGAACTACCGGGTAGAGCCCTTGGATGCTGGAGGTGGTCACATGCCCGGTTGCTGCGATCTGAATCTGTTCGCCGTCAACATCCACTCGAACAACTACGGAGAGCTTCTCGCTGGCCAATGTGTTGCCTTTCATCAGTGTGCTGCCACGCTGCAGCGTCCCCCAGCCTAGGCATCGAATGTGATCTGCGCAACATTACGGCGGTGTAATTCGCTGGGTCTCGTGTTTGGTTGATTAGGTGCGTGAGGCGAGTGCCGCCGTCGTACTTCTTGAAAAAGTACGACGGCGGCACTCGCGTTTTGGTGCTGGCGCGCGGCGACCGCTAGGCGGTCTGGCCAGCGTGCTGGCCCTCGGAGATTTCTTCGACGACCTTGCTGTTGAAGGCCGGGAGGTCGTCCGGGTTGCGGCTGGTGACAAGGCCTTGGTCGACCACTACTTCCTGGTCGCTCCAGTTGGCCCCGGCGTTCCGGAGATCGGTCTGGAGCGTGTGGTACGAGGTGACGTTGCGGCCCTTGATGACGCCGGCCTCGATCAGGATCCACGGTCCGTGGCAGATTGAGGCCACGGGCTTGTGCTGCTCGAAGAACGCGCGGGTAAAGTTCTGCGCGTCCTTGTCGACGCGGAGGTAGTCCGCGTTCACGACGCCGCCGGGGAGTACCAGCGCGTCGAAGTCCGAGGCGTTGGCGTCGGCCACCGCCAGTGTTGCGTCGAAGGTGTCACCCTTGTCCACGCCGTTGAAACCTTGGATCTTCCCCTTTTTGGGTGCAATAAGCGTTGGCTCGCCACCCGCATCCTCGACGGCCTGCCATGGGCTGGTCAGCTCCACCTGCTCCACGCCGTCCGTCAGCAGGAATGCGACCTTCTTGCCTGTGATGTTGTGTTCTGACACCGTTCCTCCTCCGTGGTGCGGCATGGTCCTTTTGGGCGCATCCCGCTGCTGTGAGAGTTGTTTGTCTGACCCGATCCAGCCTAGGGAAAGTGGAGTTAGTAAGCAAGCTGACTATTTCTTTGCGTGAATCCCTGAAGCCCCAGCACCCCGAGCACTGCCGACAAGCGTTCCTCCACCGAACCCGTGATCACATGGACCGGCTTGGACGTCAGGGAGAGCAGTTCGAACAACTGCTGCCCGGCCTCCAACTGGAACCGGTCGCTGATCGGGGCACCGTCCCGGGGTAGGGCGAACTCAACCCGGATGAAGAAGACGTGATCATAGGCCTGCTCGAAGTAGGCCAAGGCTTCCTCCGTGAAGTCCTCCACCAGGTTCAGCTGGGTCTGGACCACGGGGGAGGTGCTCGGCTCGGAATTGTGGTCCGGGTAAATTCCCAAAGCCAACCGGGTGGACGCGTAAACCCACTCGTGGAGGACTGAACCGTCGGAGATGACGTCACCGGCCAACTGTTCCTGGACGATCCGTTCGGTGTAACGGCGTTGGCTCAGGCGAAGCACTTCCTCATTGGAGCACTCCTGGAGCGACTTCACGGTTCCGGGAAGGGGATTGTGCATCGGAGTTGGCACCGGGGCCACCAAGGGCGTCCGGGCTTCGAGGGCTTTGGTCAACGTGGTTTTTCCAACGCCGTGGGCACCGACAATCGCGATTTTCATTGAGGTCCTTAAATTTCTGCCAAAAGGCGCCTGGACCATCCAGGCGCTGAGGTTGGAAGCTTCGGGTTGTTCACGATGACGCGGTTCCCGGTCAGTTCCAGGAACGGCACGTCCGAAATGTCGTCGCCGTACCCGTGGGACGCGGCGAGATCCAGGCTGTGCTGGGCTGCGTGCGCGGCGACGGCAACAGCCTTGCCCTCTCCGATCATTGGCTCAGTGATGTCACCGGTGTACCGGCCCCGCTCCACGAGTGCGGACGCCGTGAGGACATCGTCTGCCCGAAGGTAGTCGGCGAAGGGCTGCAAGGCCGGCGCAAACGAGCCGCTCACCAACACGATCCGGTGGTCCCGGTTCCGATGCCACTCAACGCGGCTGGCCATGTCGGGAAACACGAGGCCGGACCGGGGCACAGCGGAAAACCACTCCCGCCCAAGTTCTTCGACCTCAACCACGGAACGGCCGGCCCACCACCGGAAGTATGTCCGGTTGGTTTCCTCCCGCGGGGCCCCGGCGGCTTTCGCCAACCGGAGTCCCGACAGGAAGGCCCTCCCTTCGGCCAGCCGACCGGACGAACCTGCATCGAAAAGGAGCAGCTCAAACATGGTGGTCAGTGGTGTCAGGGTGCCGTCGACATCAAAATAGGCGGCCGCTGCCTGCTTCGTCAGGATGCCGCCTCAAGGACACGACGCTCGTTCACCAGCTGGGCCAGTGCAGCGAAGGAACCAGCCTCTGCGATCTCCCAGTCGTGCACTACTGGACCGTATTTTTGGCTGGTCAGGACGGCGATCTCAACCAAGGTCAGCGAGTCCACCTCCAGTTGGTCGAACGGCGTGTCAACTGCCGCATCACCAATGGCCTCGGGGGCTGCAGTGCGGACGAGCTGGTGGATTTCCTCAGCGGTAACAAGTGCTGCGGGGTGGGTCATGATGGTGTCCTTTCGTATTCGGCGGGCTGCGAATCAGCCTGCTGGGGATCAGCGACGGCGATGGGCGGCCAGGTGAGTGTCCCTGCGCCCCAGGTGGTGCCCCCGCCGAACGCGGTGAGCAGTAACTTGTCGCCTGCCTCGAATCGAGGTGCGTGATCGGCCAATGCCAGGGGAATCGAGGCGGCGGAGGTGTTGCCGACCCGGTCCAAATGAATGACTGCTTTCTGCGGATCGATGCCCAGGAGCCCGGCTACTTGGTTGAGGATCCGTTGATTGGCCTGGTGCGCAATGAGCCAGTCGACGTCTCCGGATTGCCAGCCGCTTTCGTGCAGGGCCTTGCGGGAGGATTCGGCCATGGCCGTGACAGCCTGGACGAAGACCTCCTTGCCCTGCATGGTGAAGTAGCGGTCGGCGTCGCTCGTTTCGGGGCCGACGGGCATGCGGGAACCGCCGGCGGCCACCTTGATGAGGTCGTGGCAACTGCCGTCCGAGTGCAGGTCGAACGCGGAGAGCTGTCCCGGCTGACCGTCGTCGCCAGCCCCCACAACAACCGCGCCGGCGCCATCCCCGAAGATGATGGCCGTGTTGCGGTCGCGCGGGTTCACGATCGCGCTGAAAGTATCCGCCCCGATGACCAGCACCCTCCGGTGCTGCCCGGACAAGACGGCGGCATTCGCTTGGGCCAGCGCATAGACGAACCCCGAACACACGGCCGCGAGGTCGAAAGCGGCCACGGGACCCAGGCCCAGCCGGGACGCAACCGCAGGTGCGGTGGCCGGGCAGGGGTGGTCCGGCGTCGTGGTTGCCAGAATCACCAGGTCAATGTCCGGGTTGCCGGCCGACGCCAAAGCACGCCGAGCGGCCTCAGTCGCCATGTCGCTGGTTGCCTCCCCGGGCGCCGCCAACCGGCGCGAGTGGATGCCCGTCCTCGAGCGGATCCAGGCATCCGAGGTTTCCAGCCGCCCCTCCAAGTCAAGGTTGGTGACCGTACCGGATGGTACGTAGCCGCCCAGGCCTTGGAGTACGACGGCGGCTGGCCGCCTAATGCGCGCCGGCAAGTTCGCGTTCCTTTTCGTTGCGGACATCCAGCGCATCGTAGTCCGCCTGGGCGCGGGCAATGGCCTCGTCGATGCTGATGACACGGGGGAGGTTGTAGTGTGCGGTGATGCCTTCGAGGCGCTCAGGGATGCTGCCGCCGATGGTGACGTTCGGGATACCCAGCTTGGCCACCTCGTCCTGGATCATCTGGTCGGCCAAGGACCGGAACTTCTCGTTGACGGGGCGGTGTCCATCGGCCACCAAGGGGAACTCGATGGGCAGGTGAACGAACGCGTCGTAGTTGGCCAGGGCGTGCTGCTTTGCAGGGACACCCAGGGCGCTGATGACCTCTTCGAAGAAGACCAGTTCCCCGGTCTTCTCCACGCTCTCCAGGTCCACGGAGTCGTTCGGGTTGATGCCTACCAGGACGCGGACGGTCCCGTAGATCCACTCGTGCAGGGACGAGCCATCGGAAATGAAGGTATCGCCGAGGTGCGACTCGTTCACGGCACGCTCAGTGTTCCGCCTGGTGATCAGCATGAGGATTTCCGCGGCCGTGCACTCCTCCAGGGTCTTGCCCGGGACGGAAATCGGGAGCAGTTCACGCATGGTCTTGGCCGCACTGCGTGGAAAGCCGGTCAGGTGGGAGAGCGCGATGGTGGTGAAAGTCTTGCCAGAGGAGTACGTGCCTGAGATTGCGAGTTTCATGGTGTTCTCTTTCGGTGTGTGTTTGTCTAGCGGGGAACTTCGTGGGCCACATCGCAGGTGATGCCGAGTTGGCTGCCGATGCGGCCTTCGATCTCGGCGCAGCGCCAGTTGCTGCCGTTGAGCGGCAGGATCCGGGAGCGCCGAAGTTTGACGTTGAGCGGAAGCCCGTTTTCGATGCTTGATGGTGGTTCGGTGGCAGTAATAACGGTGCGCCGCATCCAGAGGGTGTTGCTTTCGGCGCGGGTCAGGCCGTCAAGTTCGTAGAGCAGGACCTGCCCCAGCTGCAGCGTTGCGACGAATGCCTCCATGAGGGACAGGCCCGGCTGGTAGGCGCCTTCAAGCCCGACTGAGTCGTGTTGTTCGTCGAAGGGCTGTTCGATGGCGAGAGTTGCGCTGCCGCTCAGTTCGGTGTTTTCCAGCGTGATGTCCCGGATGTCGGTTTCCCGGGATTTATAGATATCCCCGTACACCCTCTTTGCCGCGTCACCCACCAAAGCATCCGGATTCTCCGTGCGGAGGTTTGCCTTGGACGCCACGCACAGCGGGTGGTGCAAAGCCAGGACGGCTTTCATGGAGGCCATCTCCACGTGGATCATCATGATTCCGTCATCGGATTGACCGTTGGTGGTGGCGGTGACGGGGAAGTTGTTCAAGATGTCCTCAATAGGGGTGGTTCCCGCGGTGAGGGTGAGCTGGCGGACGTAGACCGACGGCAGGATGGACGGTGAATACCGGCTGGCAAGCAGTGCCTCAGCTGCTTCCAGCGCCAGGACAATCGCATCCGTGGTGCCCAGGTGTGGCTGCTGCGCCGTTGAACCCTTGACTGACCAGTGGTCCCCGACCCGCACCGACCCGCGCGCCTCCATCAGCGTGGTTCCATCGGCCGTGTGGTGGATGGATAGTCCCCTCAGGGCCGGCGTGGTTTGGCGGTATCCGCTGCCGAAAAAGCGAGTGGATTTCGGGCCGAGATAGTCGTCGACATTGGCGAGGACGAGCGGGTCGGGGTAGGTCACGTTCATGGGACTGCGCTTTCTGTCGGTTCAGTCAGACGGATTCTGCGGGGACGAGCTCAGGTTCTGGTGAAACGGTCTTGCTGGAAGGCAGGAAAGCGAGGATTACTGCCGCGGTTCCGAGGATGATGACGGCGTTGATGAACAGCCCGAAGTGGACGCCGCCGAGGATGGCCTGTGCGGAGGCGGGATCCGCGAAGTTCGCCGTGGTGAAAGCCAAGGCAATGGCACTTACGATGGGCGTGCCGATGGTGAACGCTACTTGCTGGGTCTGACCGGCAAGACCGGAAGCAAGGCCCTGCTCCGAATCCGGAAGCCCGGACGTGACCGCAACCGTGTAAGCGACGATCACCAATACGTGGCCGAACCCGCCGATGGCCGTGGCAACCAGGATCTGCGTGAACCCAATCCCCGCATTCAGGCCCAGGAACAGGAAGCTGAGCGTGGACACTCCTTGAAGGGTGAGGCCCAGCACCAACGTGGCCTTCGCGCCGATCTTGTTGATGATGTTGGCAGCAACCAGTCCACCAGTGAATGCCCCCGCACCCAGGACACCAAAGGCAAGTCCCGTGGCCAGAGCCGTGGATTCCAGCACCCGTTGCAGGTAGATGGTCAGGAGGAACACCTTGCCGCTTTCCATGGAGAAGGTCACCAGCCCGCCCAGGTTGCCCAGGAAAACGGACGGGCGTTTCAGGATGGTGACGGCGGCAAGAGGATGGGAGGAGCGGGCTTCGATGTTCCAGAAGACGACGAATGCCACCACGGCCACGGCGAGCAGCACCAGCGTGGACGGGGAGGCCCAGCCTTCGCGTTCCACGGAGGTGACTCCGAGAACCAGGGCAAGGAGGCCGAGTGTCAGGGTGATGGCACCGGGAACATCCAGCTTCTGCTGCACTCGGGCGGAGAGGTCCTTGATCACAAAAGGTGCCAGGGCCAGGATGATGATTCCCACGGGAACATTGATGAAGAACGTGAAGCGCCAGCCGAACACATCGGTCAGCACGCCGCCCAGGACTGCCCCCACGGCAAAACCAAGGGAAAGCAGCGCTCCGTTGAGGCCCAATGCCTTGTTCCGCAGGGGACCCTCTTCAAACGAGGTGGTCAGCAGGGAGAGGGCGGCCGGCATCGTGATCGCCGTAGCGAGTCCTTGGCCGACGCGGGCCGCGAAAAGGACCGCCGGCTCGGTGGCAAGCCCACCCACGGCCGAAGCGACGGTCAGGATCACCATGCCGATAAGGAACAGCTTCTTCCGGCCGTAGTAGTCGCCGATCCTGCCCATCAGCAGTACAAGGCCGGCAGCAGAAAGAGCAAAGAGGGTGATGATCCACTGAAGGTCGCCGTCGGCAATTCCGAGCTCGCGGCCCATGGCCGGCAGTGCAACGGTGACGATCGAAAAGTCAAGGGCGAACATGAACTGAGCGCCCAGAAGCAGGGTCAGGACGAGCCGTTGGCGGCCCGTCAGCGATGGTGTTGGCAAAGAAGCTTTTGTAGACATGCTTCCAGCGTGCTGCCTGCCAACTACCCCATCCAGAGCTTGCTTATGGTGGTAGTTTCGCCACCTGCCTGGCCGCCACCCGGCTGCGTACTTCCACGCGCGGGGCCTGCTGTTTACGCGACCGGATCCCACTGCAGGCCGCCGTCTGAGTCCGGCGAAACGCGCCCGAAAACAACGTCCCCAAAGTGCATCCCCGCGCCGATGATGTCCGTGCCAGACAGAATTTCAAGCGTGCGCCTCCTCGATTCCACTGAGGCTGCCGGGTTGGCCTCGAAGCAGGAATTAAGCTGCGGCTGGGAAACCTGCACAGGGCTGTGCATGACGTCCCCGAAGCACAGCAGGCGCTCGCCGTTGGATTCGATGAGGTACGAGGTGTGGCCCAGCGTGTGACCGGGTGTTGCGACTGCCGTGATGCCCGGGACGATCTCTTCGCTGTCGCTCAGCGCGAGCCACTGGTCGTCGCCGTTCAGTCCGTGGTGGCGCAGTTCGAGTTCCGAGGCGCGGAGGGTTGCATCGCGCAATAGGTGACCGGGACCGTCGTCGTGGTTCAACCAGCCGGTGTGGTCATCGTGAAGGTGGGTGAAGACGGCGGCAGTGAGTTCTTGGGGGAGCTCGGCGTCCGCCAGGGCGCCACCGTGCATGTCGCCCAAGGAGGGATGCGACCGGACCGCCGGTAGACGCCGTGGTCCGAAGCCGGCGTCGATCATCACCGCCGCATCCGGTCCGGTGACAAGCAGTGAGCCGATTGAACCGGTCAGGTAGCCGTCTTGGCTGATGAGGTGGGGCATGCCAATGTAGTCGCCGCGGGGTCCGGACAGGGAGAACCACACGTCCGGGTGCAACTGGACGTACCCGTCCGGCAGGTACGTAACTGTGAAACTGCCGATGGTGATGCTTCGCTGGAGCGCAACGGCACTCCAGCGTTCACATTCGACGACGGCCGGGCGGGTTTGTGCTTCCAAGGAGACTCCTTCTGTGTGCGGCGCCCGGCAGCGGTTCAGCTGACGCGGGCCAGGGCTTCTGCGGTCCCGGAACCGGGCTTGGGCAGGTACAGGAAAACGCGGAGGTCGTCCCCACCAACGGGGTTCAAAACCACCGATTCAAAGGTGAGCCGGCCCAACTGGCTGTGGTCGAACACGATGTCCACATGTGGCTCCACACCCACAACGTAGCTTTCCCAGTAGTCCTTGAACTCGGGGGAAACGGAGGCGATCTTGTCCGCCAGCATCGCAAAGGTGGCGTCGCCTGGGTACATGGCTGCTTGCCGGTGGAACTGGGCAGCCATCATCCGGCCAGCCAGCTCCCGGTGTGGGTAATGGGCGGCGACATCCGGTTTGGTGAAGAACGCCTCAAGGCAGTTGGAGCCCACATGGATCCCGAACACATACTCCGAGATGGGATTGGTGGCCACCACGTTCCAGTACCGATCCACCACGTACGCGGGAAACTGGGTGAAACCGGCAAGGACGCGGCCCATGATCGCGCGGACCTCGGCTGCCGCGGACCGGCGGACCGGCTGCTGCTTGCCGGCGAGCTCGTACAGGTGCTCCAGCTCGCCACCTTCCATCCTGAGTGCCTGGGCTATCGCGTCCACAACATCGGAAGAGACGCCGATGTCCCGGCCCTGCTCCAGCCACGTGTACCAAGTGACGCCGACGTTGGCCAGGACGGCCACCTCTTCGCGCCTCAATCCGGGCGTACGTCGGCGGCTGCTGCTGGGCAGGCCCACATCCTGGGGCCGCAACTGCTGGCGCCGTGCACGCAGGAATCGTGCCAGGCCCTGACGCCGGGCCTCGGATTCATCCATGCCACGTTGGACGGCGAACCTGGGCGCCTCTGGACTGTCCGTCACGGTGGTGGGTGCCATGTCATGCCTGCGCTTTCTTGATTTCAAATCCTGTGTCAGGAGGCTGCTGCTGTTCCTGCGGGAAGTGCGTTGCAGGGAATCAGCTGCCTCAAAACAGTCATGAAATCGTCTTGCGCAGAACGGTGAAAAAGATGTCCCCCAACAACTTGATGGTAACGAGGTGCAGGGTCGCAGTAGTCCTCCCATTGCTGCATGCGACGAAAATTTACCAAGTTGTCTGTTGTTCCACAGATGACGTCAAGTTGCGTGGGAATCTTGTCACGCGGTGGAGAGTAGGCGCAGGCCCGCCGGACGCCGGCCTCCATTCGTTCGGTGATGTAGGCGGGAAGGAAGGCCGGAAGCGGCTCGGTTTCGTCGAGGATCCGCAGGGCTTCTTCACTGGCAGGGAGGGTGCCTGGCGGGGGTGAACCGCCCAGGATGACGGCGGCTGGAAGCTCCAGTCCCGCCGCTGAAAGCTGCCGGCACACCTCAAAGGCAACGAGTCCGCCCATGCTGTGCCCGTAGAAGGCCGCTGAAGCTATGTCTTCACCGGCAAGGAAATTCCGAGCCCTCGCAGCCATCTGTTCAATGGTTTGTGGTTCGCCCGTGCGGCACTCAAGGGGAACCCCGACCACCTTGATAGCAGGGCTCAAACGGGAGGACCACGAGCGGAATTGCCACTCCGAACCCCCGGCATGATGAAAGCAGAAGAGGGTTGTTCGGGCCATGAAGCGAGTATGTTGCCTGGCATTGTAGGCATCCAGTAGCTATTTATCCTGTTACAAATACTGCCCGGCTATTGGTCATTTTTCTGGAATTACTACAAATGTGACCGGGTTGGAACGGACATGAGAGCACTAGGCGTAATCAATTATGGCGGACCGAAAAACCTTGAATTGCTGGAAGTAGCAGAGCCTGTACCGGGGGAGGGTGAAGTGCGCGTCCGTATCCATGCCGCGGCCGTCAGTCCCACGGACTTGATGCTCCGCAATGGCCAGCACGCGGCAACCATTTCCGCGCAGAACCTCCAGCCGCCGTACATCCCGGGGATGGACCTGGCTGGCGTTGTTGATGCCCTCGGCCCGGGGCACGACGGCCGGCTGAAGGTAGGAGACCCGGTGGTGGGCATCGTGTTGCCGTTCCCCACCGGGGCGTATGCGGACAAGATCGTCCTCCCGGTGGAATCGGTGGTTGCAGCACCGGACGGTGTCGATTTCGTGGCGGCCTCCACTTTGCTCATGAATGCGGCGACGGCAAGGATCGCGTTGGACCAGCTGGCGCTGGCACCTGGTCAAACCCTGGCCATTACTGGGGCCTCCGGAGCGCTGGGCGTGTACGCCATCCAGTTGGCGAAGACCGACGGGCTTACGGTGATCGCGGACGCCGCGCCCGACGACGTAGAATCTCTTCGCTCGTTCGGCGCCGACTATTTAGTCCCTCGCCGTGGCGACTTCGTGGCGGATGTGCGCGCCTTGGTGCCCGACGGTGTGGACGGCGTCCTCGATGCCGCGGTCCTCAACGGCGCAACGTTCGGAGCCATCCGAGATCACGGGCAGCTGGCGGTGGTCCGGGCCTGGGATGGCATCGGCGAACGCGGTATCCAGGTCCATCGGGTGTACGTGGGTTCGGTTCTCAAGGAGACTGCCCTGCTTCAGGAACTCGTCCGCCAGGCCGAGGAAGGTGTTCTGACATTGCGGGTGGCTGACGTCTTCGCTCCCGAAGATGCCTGGAAGGCTCACGAACAGCTGGAAGCCGGCCGGGTCCGGGGACGGTTCGTGATCGACTTCAGTTCGTAGGGGCTCGGTGTAACGCACGACGCCGGTCCCCGCCGCGTGGGGGGACCGGCGCCGTCGCGCTGTGGTGAGCGCCTCAGCCTTACTTCTTCTTCCCCTGTCGCTTCGCCGCAGCATTCATCGCCGACTTCACCGCGGGTGGCAGCCCTGCCGTCTCCGTCTCGGGCTCAGCGACGGTGCCGCGCCAACGGGCCAGCCCCTTCATGCCGTGGTAGATCACCAATGCAGCGGCGGAACCAAGCGCGATGCCCGTGAACTTCAGCTCCCCAATGGTCCACGTGTAGTCCGCGATGCCAATGATCAGCGCAACGGCGGCGGTGGTGAGGTTGATCGGGTTGGAGAAGTTGACCTTGTTCTGCACCCAGATCTTCACGCCAAGCACGCCGATCATGCCGTACAGCATGGTCGCGGCACCGCCCAGCACACCGGCCGGGACGGTCGCGATCAGTTCGCCGAATTTCGGGGAGAAGCTCAGCAGGATGGCGAAGATACCGGCCACCCAGTAGGCCGCCGTCGAGTAGACCTTGGTGGCGGCCATGACGCCGATGTTTTCCGCGTACGTCGTGGTGCCGGAACCGCCGCCGAACCCGGCAAGTACCGTCGCGACGCCGTCGGCCATCAGCGCTCGTCCGGAGACGCCGTCGAGGTTTTGGCCCGTCATCGCGGCCACCGATTTCACGTGCCCTACGTTCTCAGCCACGAGCACCAGCACTACGGGGACGAACAGGCCCACCACGCCAAGGTGGAACTCGGGCGTCTGGAAGGTCGGCAGGCCCACCCAGGCTGCGGCGTCCATCTTTTCGTAGCTGACCTCGCCGCGCATCATCGCCACGAGATAGCCCACCACGACTCCTACCAGAATGCTGAGGCGTCCCAGGATCCCGCGGAACAGGACAGAAACGAGGATGATCGTGACCAGCGTGATCAGCGCGGTGACGGGTGCGGCGTCGAAGTTGTTCTTCGCTGCCGGCGCGAGGTTCAGGCCGATCAGCGCCACAATCGCACCGGTGACGATCGGGGGCATCAGCCGGTTGATCCATTCGGCGCCAAACTTCTGCACCACCGCGCCGATCAGCGCCAGTACGACGCCGGCAAGCACCACGCCGCCCAAGGCGCCGGCAACGCCGTACTGGTCTTGGGAGGCGAGGATCGGGGCGATGAACGCGAAGCTGGAACCCAGGTAGCTGGGCACGCGGCCTTTGGTGATCACGAGGAACAACAGGGTGCCGATGCCCGAGAAGAACAGCGTGGTGGCCGGGGGCATGCCCGTAATGATCGGGACGAGGAACGTTGCGCCGAACATCGCCACGACGTGCTGCATCCCGATGCCGATGGTCAGGGGCCAGGCGAGCCGCTCGTCGGGGGATACCACGTGGCCGGGCCGAATGGTCCTGCCGTTGCCGTGGAGCTTCCATTTGATGCCGAGCATGCTCATGGCGGGCCTTCCTCAGAAGAATGTTTGGGGTTCGGTGCAACATTACCGCCGTTGTGGGGCCTGCTCACGCGCCTCGCGCGCCGAATAGGGCGCAAATCGGGCCTCACAACGCAAGGAAACGACACGCGGAGTCACGCTGTGTGCCCAACGTCACGTGCCGTCATGGGAAGAGGACAGACGAAGTTGAAGTTGCAACCATGGAAAGCAGAAGAGCCCGGCCGCTCAGATAGGCGAGGGCACAGCGAAAGGTTTATCCATGACGATTGCCCACGAAGAAGCAGTCATTGACGCCGCAGCAGTCGACGCCATTTTTGCCGAAGCCCGCACGGCCAACAGCTTTTCCGGTGAAGTCACCGACGAGCAGGCCCGTGCCATCTACGAGCTGACCAAGTTCGGCCCCACTGCCTTCAACTCCCAGCCGCTCCGCGTGACCTACGTCCGCTCGGATGAGGCCCGCGCCAAGCTGGTTGACCACCTGTCCCGCGGTAACCAGGCCAAGACCGCCTCGGCTCCGCTCGTCGCCATCCTGTCCTACGACACCGACTGGCAGGGCCAGTGGGACAAGTTCCTCCCGGCCTACGGCGCACCCAAGGCCATGTACGACGACAATGCCGAGCTCGCCGCCAGCACAGGCAACAACAATGCCCACCTTCAGGCCGGCTACTTCATTCTTGCCGTCCGCTCCCTCGGTTTCGCCGCCGGCCCCATGACGGGCGCCGACTTCGCAGCAATCGACGCAGAGTTCTTCCCGAACGGCGACCAGAAGAGCTTCCTCATCGTCAACATCGGCCAGCCCGGCCCGGACGCTTGGGGCGAAGCCAAGCCGAAGTTCGCTTACGACGACGTGGTCCGCACGGTCTGATTCCCGCCCTTCCACGGCAACGCTCTCGCATTTCGATGCGAGAGCGTTGGCGTTTAAGGGCATTTACGTGAGAGATGGTTGGGGATTTTGGGCGGTTTGGTGAGAGAGCGTCCGGGAGGCTGGCGCTCTCTCACGAAACCGCACCGTCACGGGAATCCTCTCGCACTCCCAGCTCGCGGTGGCACACTATTGCCTATGCGGAACCTCATTTGGGTGGCGTTTACCGAGCCGGTGCATCCCGGCTTGGTTTTTCCGCGCAGCGACTGGCCGCTCCACATCACCTTGTTAAGGTTCGACGTCGGCCCTGACGGAAGTGCCGACGTCGCCGGTGTCCTGGCAGGCTTGGCCGAAGCACCGGTCAGCGGCGCGCTCGGAGCGGAACTGACGGTGGGGGAGGATGCCGGTTTCGGCCACCTCGGTTCCATTCCGGTGAGCCTGATCGAGCGCAACCCGCTTTTGCAGGGACTGCACGAGGAACTCGTTCAGGCGGCGGTGACCAACGGGGCCAGGATCGCCACGCCGAACTACATCCTGGACCACTACCGGCCACACATCTCCCACCACGACGGCAAGCGCCTGAGTCCGGGAGACGTCGTCGTGCTTGACCAGATAGCGCTGGTGGACATGGCGCCGGAAGGCAACCACACCGTCCGCCGCATCCTCAGGTTATGGACCCAGGATGGGGCGGAAGGCGAAGACAGCCAAAGCGCCTAGGCGATAACCCCGTCAACCAAGGCCTTGGCTTCCTCCTGCACCTGCTTCAGGTGGTCTGCGCCCTTGAAGGACTCGGCGTAGATCTTGTAGACGTCCTCGGTGCCGGACGGGCGGGCCGCGAACCACGCGTTCTCGGTGACCACCTTCAGGCCGCCGATCGAGGCGCCGTTGCCCGGAGCCTCCGTAAGCTTGGCGGTGATTTTTTCCCCGGCCAGGGTGGTGGCAGTGACGTCGGAGGCGGAGAGCTTGCCGAGCTTGGACTTCTGATCGCGCGTGGCGGCGGCATCGATGCGTGCGTAGACCGGGGCGCCGAACTGGTCGGTCAGGCCTTTGTAGAGCTGGGAGGGCGAGGAGCCCGTGACAGCTGTGATCTCGGAGGCGAGGAGGGCCAGCAGGATGCCGTCCTTGTCCGTGGTCCACACGCTGCCATCGCGCTTGTTGAAGGAAGCGCCGGCCGATTCCTCGCCACCGAAGGCTCCTTCGCCGGAGAGCAGGCCGGGCACGAACCACTTGAAGCCCACGGGAACCTCAACCAGCTTGCGGCCCAGTCCGCCTGCGACGCGGTCGATGATCGATGAGGAAACAAGCGTCTTGCCCACCACGGATGCGGGGTTCCAGCCGCTGCGGTTTCGGTACAGGTAGTCGATGGCGACGGCGAGGTAATGGTTCGGGTTCATCAGCCCACCGTCGGCGGTGACGATGCCGTGGCGGTCGGCGTCGGCGTCGTTGCCGGTGGCGACGTCGTACGCGGCCTTGCCGTCCGCCCCCACGGACATGCGCTGGATCAGGGAGGCCATGGCCGACGGCGACGAGCAGTCCATACGGATCTTCTCGTCCCAGTCGAGAGTCATGAAGGCCCACTGCGGGTCGACGGTCGGGTTCACCACAGTGAGGTTGAGCTGGTGGCGTTCACCGATCTCACCCCAATAGTCCACGGACGCGCCGCCCATGGGGTCGGCTCCGATACGGACGCCGGCATTCCGGATCGCGTCGAGGTCCAGGACGGAGGGGAGATCGTCAACGTAGCTGCTGAGGAAGTCGAACTTGCCCGTGGTTTCGGCGTTGAGGGCGTCATTCAAAGGGATGCGCTTGACGCCGCGCAGCCCGTTTTCCAGGAGCTGGTTGGCACGCTCGGCAATCCAGCCCGTGGCGTCCGTGTCTGCAGGACCGCCATGCGGAGGGTTGTACTTAAAGCCACCGTCGGCAGGCGGGTTGTGGCTCGGCGTGACCACGATGCCGTCGGCCTGGGGAGTCCCCGGCGCAGCTTCACGGTTGTACTTGAGGATTGCGTGGCTCAGGGCCGGAGTGGGGGTGTAGCCGTGGCGGGCATCCACCAGGACCGTAACGCCGTTGGCGGCCAGGACCTCCAAGGCGGAGTTCTGCGCAGGCTCACTCAGGGCGTGGGTGTCGCGGCCAATGAACAGGGGCCCCGTGATTCCCTGGCGCCCGCGGTACTCGACGATTGCCTGCGTGATGGCAAGAATGTGGGCTTCGTTGAAGGAAGCCTTCAGGCTGGAACCGCGGTGCCCCGACGTTCCAAACGCCACGCGCTGCGCGGGATCACCCAAATCCGGAGCCACGTCGAAATACGCGTCCAGCAGGGCTGTGATGTCAACAAGGTCCTGGGGAAGGGCAACTGTGCCCGCTCGGCTAGCCATGGGGTCCAGCATGCCAGACCCCCGCCCGCTCAGGTAGGAGATGTCCGTGATGCGGCCCCTATGACGCCGAATGGCGGACAGCTGGAACAAAGGGACTAAAGATTCATTCCGGTTTAAGGTTGCGGACAGCTTCCCGGGCCAAGCAAAAAGACCCTTCCGATCCAGTGAATCGGAAGGGTCCAATAACCCGGGAGGGAACAAACAGGCTAGACGGCCGTGTAGCCGCCGTCGGCCAGGACGTAGGAGCCGGTCATGAAGCTGGCCTTGTCCGAGAGCAGGAACGTGGTGACGTTCGCGATTTCTTCCGGTCGGCCCAGGCGGCCCAGTGAGTGCTTCGCTTCAAGGCCACTGATGACTTCCTTGGGAGCGTTGGCCAGCAGCGGGGTTTCGATGTAGCCAGGGCCAATCGCGTTGATACGCAGTCCCTGTGCCCCGTATTCGGCTGCGGCGTTCTTGGTCAGGCCCACCACGCCGTGCTTGGCCGCGGTGTACGCAGCGTTGCCCAAGGCGGCGACGGTGCCGTGGATCGAAGCCATGTTGACGATCGCGCCCTCGGAGGCGCCCGCAGAGAGGATGGCCGGGATCTGGTAGCGCATGCCGTACAGGACGCCGCTGAGGTTGATGGCGATGACGCGGTCCCAATCCTCAAGGTCCACGTCGCCCACCGGAGCGTTGGCGCCCCCGATGCCGGCGTTGTTAACTGCATAGTTCAGGGCACCATAGGTCTCAACAGCAAAGTCCACCGCCTTCTTGCTGTCTTCCGCTACCGCAGTGTTGGCCTTGAAAGGAACTGCCTTGCCGCCGGAAGCCTTGATTTCCTCGGCCACGCGGGTTGCTGCGTCGAGATTGACGTCCACCACAACCACGTTGACGCCGTTGTTCGCGAGGTCCTTGCTGATCGCTTCCCCGAGACCCGAACCGCCGCCGGTGACGAGTGCCGTTTTGCCTTGGAAGTTACCCATGATGTCCTCCTTCGCGGGACGGATCCCGCTGATGATCGTTGTAGCGCTGCTTACGTCGCTATTAGGGGCAACCCAGCCCCAGTCGGGCATATTCCATGCATATGCATGAATCTCATCACAGTAATGCACCTCCGCTGATCACTGCTACGCGCCCTACTTATGCGGGGCACTTGGCGGCGGTAGGGTTGGGATCAAAGACCATTCACAGGGGGATACCTATGTCAGAGCAACCAGCCAAGGGCAACGAAGACAAGCCCGCGGGATACGAACCGCCACAGTACGTTCCGCCCGCAGAATTCAGTGCGCCGAACCAGGGCGGCTCGGTTCCGCCACCGCCGTCGTATGAATCAACCACCCAGCCGCTGCCGCCGTATGAGCAGAATGCCTACACGCAGAACGCACAGGGCCAGAGCGACTTCTACACCCAGCCCACGCCGCCGTCCAGCTCGTACACGCCGGGAGACTACAGCCAGCAGCCGCCGTCGCCGTACACCCAGCCGACGTCTCCGTACAGCCAGCCGCCGAGCCCGTACCAGCAGCAGCCGTATGGCCAGCCGAATCCGTACGGCCAGCCGGCGTACTACGCCATGCCTTCGCAGCCCAAGGGCCTGAGCATCGCGAGCATGATCTGCGGCATTGCCACGCTTGTGGGCTTTGGATTCTTCATCCTCCCGCAGATCGCAGCCGTGGTCCTGGGCCACCTCGGCTTGAAGCGCGAACCTGCCGGCAAGGGCATGGCCATCGCCGGCCTCGTGATGGGTTACATCGGGGTTGCCTTGGCCCTCATCTGGATCATCTTCATAGTGGTCGTGGGCGCTTCAAGCCGCTACAACTACTAAACGCGAACGACGACGGCCGTCGCCTCGGATGGGATTCCCACAGAAGGCGAGGGCCGTCGTCATTTCTGTAAGCGGTATTACCGCACCCCCGCCATGAGCTTCTTGATCGCCGGAGTCGACGCAGCAAGTGCTACCGCCAGCGCCACGGCCACACCGCCGATGCCCAGGAAGTAGGGGAGCTCGTCGTCGGGGTTGTAGAGGCCCGCGAGAATGCCTGCAAGGGTGGTGCCCAGCGAGACCGACAAGAAGAACAGCGCCACCATCTGGGTGTGGAAGGCTTTCGGCGCGAGCTTGGTACTTACGGACAGCCCAATGGGGGAAAGGCAAAGTTCCGCCAGCGTAAAGAGGAACAAGATGCCAACCAAGGCCAGGAGTGGGGTCTTGCCGCCGCCGGCCAGCGGGATGAACGCCAGGAATGCCAGGCCCATGATGAACAGGCCCATGGAGAACTTGAACGGCGAACTCGGCTGCCTGGAGCCCAACTTGGTCCAAAGCGCGGCCATGACGCCGGCGAAGATGATGATGAACACCGGATTGATCGACTGGACCCACGCTGCCGGCATTTCCCAGCCGAACAGGTTCCGATCCAGCTTCTCCTCCGAGTACACGGCGATGAACGTGAACTGCTGCTGGAACAGGGCCCAGAAGGCAGCCGAAGCAACGTAGAGCGGGATGAACGCCAGGACGCGCTTGCGCTCAAGACCGGTGACCAGTGGGCTCCGGAAGATCAGGAACAGATAGATTACCGAGGCACCGATGGCAGCGTAGGCCATGCTGCGCGCGAGGTTGTCCGCATTGACGGTGCCCGTGCCGAGCAGTACGCCGATCACCACGAGGATGCCCAGGAAGATCAGGCCGTACTTGGTCCGATCAGCCGCGGGGAGGGGGTTCGGAACCCGGTGCGCTTCCTCGGGAAGACGTTTGCGTCCCAGGGAGTAGATCACCAGGCCGATCGCCATGCCCACTGCTGCCGCGCCGAAGCCCCAGTGGAAGCCGTTGCTTTCCTGCAGCCAACCCGTGACCAGCGGGCCAATGAGGCCACCGATGTTGATGCCCATGTAGAAGATGGAGAAGCCGGCGTCCCGGCGTTCGTCCTTCTCGCTGTACAGGGTGCCTACCAGTGCCGTGGCGTTGGCCTTCAAACCGCCTGAACCTACGCCCACCAACACCAGGCCCGCGATCAGGCCCGGAATTCCGGGGATAAGGGCCAAGGCGATGTGGCCCATCATGATCATGATGGCCGAGCCAAAGAGGACCTTCTCCGAACCGAACAAGCGGTCTGCGAGCCACGCACCAAGGATGGTGGACAGGTAGACGCCGCCACCGTATGCGCCCACCAAGCCTGCGGCGAGGCCCTTGTCGATGGACAGGCCGCCCTGGTCGGCCGTGAAGTACATGTAGTAAAGCAGGATGCCCTGCATGCCGTAGAAGGAGAATCGCTCCCACATCTCCACGGAGAAAAGGCTGGCCAACATTTTTGGGTGGCCGAAGAATGACGTATCGCCCGGGGTTTTGGCAGGCGGAGCCGTGGTTTGAGGTGTGCTCATTTCCTCAATGCTGGCACTGACTGCGGGCATTGTCACATCGACCAATGCCCCTGGCAACCGCATTCCATATGCTAGACGTCCGGTTTTACGCGGCCTCCAGCGTTGCCGCGACTTGGAGAAGCTGCAGCTCAGACCCCGTGCGGCCAATGAGTTGGATTCCCATCGGCAGGCCGTTCTCCGTGGTGTGGACCGGGATACTGATCGCCGGCAGCCCGCACACGTTCACCATGGAACTCCAGGGTGCGTACTCACACTGCCTCTTGTAATCCTCATCCGCGTCTCCGGCCCACTCGCTCGGCCAGGGTTCGCTGCTGTGCCCGCCGCCCGTGAACCAGCCGATCGGGCGCGGAGTCTGGGCCAACGTGGGCATGAGGATGACGTCCCACGGTGAATACTGCGCGATCGTGTCGTGGGCGAATTGCCGCAGGAACCCCAAGGCCTCGTTCACCTTCGCGGCGCTCCGCTGTTGCGCCCGACGCCGGAAGGTCCGGGTCAGCGGGGTCAGCAGCGCTTCACGCTGGGGTGCTATCCGAGCACTTCCGACGCCGGCAGTCCAGGCCGCGGTAAAGGCTTCGGAATAGCGGTTGTCATAGCGGATTTCCGCTTCTCCCACGCGGTGGCCAGCCTTCTCCAGCAGGTTCCGGCCACGATTGAGGGCGTCCAAGGCCTCCGGCTCGACGTCGAACGGGTAGAGCCCTGCCCAGGGGCTGTCGAGACTGACGCCGATCTTCAGGGATTTCGGCGCCCGCCCGATGTTGGCGAGGTAACCGCCGTCGGGCCTGTCTTCAAAGGGCACCAGCGCGTCCAGCAGCAGCGCGGCATCGGCTGCGTTCTTCGCGAGAGGTCCGGCGACCACCAACTTGGCCGCGTCACCAGCGCTCGTCCCGGAGGGCACCAGGCCCCGTCCCGGTTTCAGCCCCACCAGCCCGCAGGCGCCGGCCGGGATGCGGATGGAGCCGCCGCCGTCGGTCCCCGGCGCGAACGGGACCATGCCCGCCGCCACTGCGGCAGCGCTCCCACCGGACGAACCACCCGAGCTGCGGGCCAGCGAATGAGGATTGCGCGACGGCGGTGCCACGCGGTTCTCGCTGTACGCGGTGAGTCCGAATTCCGGAACCTGCGTCTTGCCCAGCGAGATGACCCCTTGAGCCTTCAAGGTGGCTGCGAGGGCGCCATCTTCGGGGGCGGGCTTGTGCTCCAAGGCGGCACTGCCGTGGGTGGTGGGGACGCCCGCAATATCCGTGAGGTCCTTGAAGGCGAGGGGCATTCCATGCAACAAGGGGAGTTCGCTGCGCTCGCTGTGTGCGTGGCGTTGGTCCGCTGCCTCGGCCTCGGACAGGGCCTGCCCGGCAGTCACGGTGATGAAGGCGCCGAGGTGCTTGTTGCGGGACTCGATGATGGAGAGGAAATGGAGGGTGGCCTCGCGGGCAGACAGTTCGCCGCCGGCCAGGACGTCCCGGAGTTCGACGGCCGTCAGTGCTCCGATGCCGGACTGGTCTGTGGGGGAAGAGGATTGAGGGGCGGACTCAGCCAAGAAAACGCGACTCCAACCGTTCCTCCACTGCTACTGCATCAACGCTCTCGCCGGCACCGGCCGTCACCCGGAAGGCGGCCTTGTTCTTCACCGAGGAAACCACCTCCACCAGTTCCGTGCCCCGGTAAACCAGCCCAACGCCGTCGTCGGTGCAGTGGGTTTCCCCGAGCGTGCCGTTGGCTACCAGCTTGTGGACCGTCGGGCGGCGACGGAGTTCGGAATCGAAGTGGACACCGTTGCTGTAGGGCAGGAAGCCGAGGGAGTTCGTGACCGGCTTGAGGTCGGGACCAAAGGAATCGGTGACGCCGCCTTTGAACCAACAGATGGATCCTGCTGATACGCCGGCCAGGACCACGCCGCTCTCCCAGACTTTCTTGAGGACGCGGTCCAATCCATGCGCACGCCACACTGCCAGCAGGTTAACCACCGAGCCGCCGTTGACCCAGACCACGTCCTGCTCCAGGAGATACGCCTCGGGATCCTCGACGTTGGGCATGGTGAAGAGGTTGAGGTGGCTCAGGTCGAAACCGGAGATGCGGGCAGCCTGGTCCATTTCAGCAGCCCACCAGCGCTGGTCGCCGCCGGCCGTCCCGATGTGGGCGATCCGCGGAGCCCGGCCTGTGACGCCGGAGAGTTCCACTGCGTAGCCCACCAGGGAGTCGAACTCGATCCGCGTACGGCTGCCCTGCTTGTACCCGCCGGACGTGGCAAGAATAGTGGGTTGGCCAGCAGCCATGGTCCTGCTCCTTAATGCCGTTGGGGGTTGGCTGGCTCCCAGTCTTCGCGCGAAATCCATGGCGTGCAAGCCATGACCAGAGTCCGGGCGCGGCACGGTTCGGCGGGTACTAGGCTTGATGCAGACTCCTGAACCGATGGAAGGGACTGCCATGAGCGACTTCGAAACAGTGCCGGTAGGCGATATTCCGGCCGACGCGAGCATCCTGGATGTCCGCGAGGACTACGAATGGGTTGCCGGCCATGCCGAGGGCGCACGCCACATCCCCATGGACCAGCTCCCCGCCCGCTTGGAGGAACTGGACCCGGACGACGATTTGTTTGTCATTTGCCGCACGGGAGGCCGTTCGTTCCGGGTAGTGCAGTGGCTCGTGGCCCAGGGATACTCCGCAGTGAATGTGGGCGGTGGCATGGACATGTGGTTCGAGGCAGGCAAGCCCATGGTTTCGGACAACGGCCTCAAGCCTGTAGTCCTTTAGTACCCAGCAAGGAATATATTGATGCAGGCAGTTCCCACGTACACATTCCTGGGCCCGGAAGGGACTTTCACCGAGGCTGCTCTCATGCAGGTGCCGGGGGCTGCGGATGCCACGCGTGTTCCTTGCACCAACGTAAACACCGCCTTGGAACGCGTCCGCGCCGGTGAAGCCGACGCGGCCATGGTTCCCATCGAGAACTCGGTGGAGGGCGGTGTGACGGCAACCCTCGACGCGATTGCCACAGGCCCGGAGCTTCGAATCATCCGCGAGGCCCTGGTTCCCATCACGTTCGTGCTCGTGGCGAGGCCCGGCGTCGAGCTTTCAGACATCAAACGGATCTCCACGCACGGTCACGCCTGGGCGCAGTGCCGCCTGTGGATGGATGAACATATTCCCGACGCAGACTATGTCCCGGGCTCATCCACAGCGGCGGCAGCGATGGGCCTGCTGGAGCCCGATGCGGCCTATGAAGCAGCCATCTGTGCGCCGTTGGTGGCTGCCGAACAGCCCGGACTGAACATCCTCGCGGATAACATTGGCGACAACCCTGACGCCGTGACTCGATTCATCCTGGTTGGCCGGCCGGGCGCCTTGCCTGAGCGGACGGGTGCGGACAAGACCACGGTGGTTGTGCCCCTGCCGGAGGACCACCCCGGTGCGTTGATGGAGATCCTGGACCAGTTCGCTTCCCGCGGTGTGAACCTGAGCCGCATCGAGTCCCGGCCCACAGGGCAGTACCTGGGCCACTACTTCTTCAGCATCGACGCCGACGGCCATGCCTCCGATTCCCGCGTGGCGGATGCCCTTGCCGGGCTCCACCGGATCAGTCCCGGGACGCGCTTTTTGGGCTCCTACGCCCGGGCCGACCAGCAGGCCGCAGTGGTGGCTCCGCACACCTCGGATGCCGCTTTTGCGTCCGCGCATGCCTGGGTGGAATCCATCCTGAAGGGCTGATCGTTTTGTTCGGCCAACGCCCGGTCCAGCGAAATCATTGACGCTTCAACCCCCTTTCGCGTGACTGTAACTGTGCGTATGCTTGCCTGATCCATAGACGATGGATGAATGCCCAAACGAAGGGAGACGTCATGTCAGTCCACCGCGATGACAAAGACGGCCAGGGCATGATCGTCAATCCCAAGCCCTCCGGTGACAACAAGGACGACTGGGACGGCGACGAAGCCGACCGTGCGGATCGACTCCGTTTTGAGGAAGAACAGGCCATGATCCGCGAGCAGGCCGAAACACGCGCAGCTGCCAAGGCGGCGGCCGAAGAAGCAGAGCGCAACGCTGCCGAACCCGACAAGGGAACTATCTAGAGGGCGCCCTTCGGTACCCGTACCAGCAGCGAACCGGGCTGCACCTGGACGGTGACCTCGGTCGCCTCACCTGACGGATCGCCGTCGAGCTGTGTTGCCATGGGTTCCTGGCTGCGGATGGTGACCTTCTGCGAGCGATAGAAGTTCATCACCGGCAGGTTCCTGTTGTGCTTGAACAGCACCTTCGCGTACATGGCGATCCAGCCGACCGCGCTGCGTGGACTCATCACCACGATGTCCAACATGCCGTCATCCACCATGGCCTGAGGAATGAAGTCGATGCCGCCGGGGATCAAACCACAGTTGGCAAAGAGTACGCTGCGGATTTTCCGGGCCTGTTCGGTTTCATCATCCATGGCGATGGTGACGCGTTTCCGGCGCCCCGGCAGATGCCGCACGCCAGCCTCGGTATAGGCGAGCCAGCCCACGGTCTTCTTGAGGTCTTCCTTGGTGTCGCCAACAACTTCCGCGTCGAGGCCCATGCCCGCGATCACCAGGAACGTGTGCGTGGACGATTCCCCGGTGATGCTGTTCTCGATGCCCATGGTGGCGGTGTCGATGTAGCGCTGGTGCCCGAACAAGGCCACCTGGATGCAGTCCGCGAGATCGTACACATCCAGTTCCACATTGCGGGCCAGCAGATTGCCTGTGCCCAAGGGAATCAGGCCCATCGCTACGCCGCTGTGCGCCAGTGACTCGGCCACCACCCGCACGGTACCGTCACCGCCGCAGGCAAGAACGACGTCGGCCCCAGACGCAAGTGCCTGGCGGGACTGGCCGTAACCCGGGTCCTCGGGCGTGGTTTCGAAGAAAACGGGAGGGTCCCAGCCGGCCAGCTCGCAGGCCTCGATGATCGCCTGGCGCGTTTCCGCGGACTTGTTCTTCACCGGGTTGAGGATTACGGCGACCCTTTGCTGGCCGGGGTTGGGCTTGTGCGCGTCCTCGGCAACAGCACTCCGGATATGGCGGGCCTTCAACCGGCGCACACCCCACCAACTGGAGACGGCAAACACCACGCCCCCAGCGAGAATCACCCACCAGATCCAGTCGCTCATTGTGCTCCAACACTATCCGTTCCGGCGGAGGCCCTTTGCGCCGGGCGGGAACTGTGCTTCACGGGACAGGGAATCGTGGCCGATTCGATACTCTTGTGTGGTGATCGACGTAAAAGACCTCAGCGAAAACCCGGACAAGTTCCGTGCCAGCCAGCGCGCCCGTGGCGCCGACGAGTCCGTTGTGGACGCGATCATCTCCGCAGACTCCGACCGCCGTGCTGCACTGATCCGCTACGAAACCCTCCGCGCCGAGCAGAACGCTTTCGGCAAGAAGGTCGCGCAGGCCAAGGGCGAGGAGAAGCAGGCCCTGCTGGCCGAGGTCAAGGAACTGGCAAACGCCGTCAAGGCCGCCTCGTCGGAGGCAGATGCCGCGCAGGCCAAGCAGGAGGAACTCCTCCGCGTCATCCCCAACCTCGTGGTGGACGGCGTGCCCGAGGGCGGCGAAGACGACTTCGTTGTGGTCAGGACCGTGGGCACACCCCGCGAGTTCCCCGACTTTGAGCCGAAGGACCACCTGGAGATCGGCGAACTGATCGGTGCCATCGACATGGAGCGCGGTGCCAAGGTTTCCGGTGCGCGCTTCTACTTCCTGCGCGGCGTTGGTGCCCGGTTGGAGATGGCACTCCTGCAGATGGCCATGGACCAGGCCATCGAGGCCGGCTTCATCCCCATGATCACCCCCACTTTGGTGCGTCCGGAGACCATGCAGGGCACCGGCTTCGATGTAAAGCACGACGCCGAGATCTACCGTCTCGCTGAAGACGACCTTTACCTTGTAGGAACCTCGGAGGTGGCCCTCGCCGGCTACCACGCGGACGAGATCCTGGACCTCTCCGCGGGCCCCATCCGCTACGCGGGCCAGAGCTCGTGCTACCGCCGCGAAGCCGGTTCGCACGGCAAGGACACCCGAGGCATCATCCGTGTGCACCAGTTCAACAAGGTGGAGATGTTCATCTACACCACCGTTGAGGAAGCCGCCGCCGAGCACGAGCGCTTGCTGGCGTGGGAAGAGGAAATGCTTGCCAAGTGCGAGCTTCCATACCGTGTGATCGACACTGCCGCAGGCGACCTGGGCATGTCTGCTGCCCGCAAGTTCGACTGCGAAGCCTGGGTCCCCACGCAGAACGCGTACCGCGAGCTCACGTCCACCTCCAACTGCACCACGTTCCAGGCCCGCCGCCTCAACATCCGCGAACGCGTGGTCAATGACGAGGGCGTTGCCAAGGGCACCCGCGCCGTGGCCACGTTGAACGGTACCCTTGCCACCACGCGTTGGATCGTGGCCCTGCTGGAGCACCACCAGAACCCGGACGGTTCCGTGAACGTACCGAAAGCGCTGCAGAAGTACTTGGGCGGTTTGGAAGTCCTCCCGGTCCTGTAGTTTTCGCGGGGCCGGGGTTCGCAGCAGGGAGTGTTCACCCACCGTTAAGCCCTTGCTGTGGCCCCGGTCCTATGCCGTGTCAGTGGTGTCTGTTCTACTGGAACCATGACTATTTTGACTGAAAATACAGTTGCTGGCATCGATGACCAGCCAAATAAAAACCAAAAGCTCATGATCGCGCTGGACGTGGACGGCACCTTGGTTGACCACGACGGCCACATGTCTCCGGCCGTCCGGGACACCGCCCAGGCCGTGGTTGCCAACGGCCACGACGTCATGATTGCCACCGGACGCTCGCTCAACGCAACCCTCCCCATCATCGAACAGATCGGCCTGGAACGCGGATACGCGGTGTGCTGCAACGGCGGCGTCACCCTGCGTCTGGATCCGGCCCTTGAATCCGGCTATGAGATCATCCACAAGGCCACGTTCGATCCCGCTCCTGCACTCAAGGCACTCCGGGAACGCCTGCCCAACGCGAAATATGCCCTGGAGGACGAGGAGGGAAACTTCCTCTCCACGGAACGTTTCCAGGACGCCAGCTTCGGCGTCGAGTCGATCGGTGTGGATTTCCAGACCATGCTGGACTCCGTTGCTGTGCGCGTTGTGGTCTTCAGCAGCGAGAACACGTCTGAGGAATTCAACGCGGCCATCCACCACATCGGCCTGTCCGGCGTGACCTACTCCGTGGGTTGGACGGCGTGGCTGGACATCGCAGCCGAGGGCGTCACCAAGGCAAGTGCCCTCGAGGCCCTGCGCCTGCAGCTCGGTACCGACCCGGACAATACCCTGGCAATCGGCGACGGCCGCAATGACATCGAGATGCTCACGTGGGCAGGCCGCGGCGTCGCGATGGGCCAGGCCCCGGAGGAAGTGCTCGCCGTCGCGGACCAGGTCACCGCGTCAGTATTCGACGACGGCGCCGCCTTGGTTCTGCGCGAACTGCTGTAAGTGCCACTCGCCTTGCGATGAGCGGCCGACTCCTAGACTGGGGCTGTGCTCTATGAAGAGATCCCGGCGCCGCCCGGGCTGCGGCCGTTCGTTGCCGGGATGTGGTTCATCCGGGCCGAGCCGAGGGCGAAGTACGAGAAAATCCTCCCGGGACCCTCGGCCCACCTGATCCTGAATTTGTCCGATCCTTACCGGCTCATCACGCCATCGGAGGACGGAAGCAGGACCACCGAAGTCTCCGCAGGGTTCTACGCCGGCCTCCAGCGCAGTTACTTGATCAGTGAGAATCCGGAACGGATGTTCAACGTAGGTGCGCGCCTGACTCCCTACGGCCTGGCAGCGTTCACCAGCCAGCCGCCGTCGAACATCCAATGCCGCGTGGTGGATGCCGAGTCAGTTTTTCCCGGGTTTACCGGACTCAGGACACGGTTGCGGCTCGCCGGTCCGGGGGAAGCGTTCGCTGCCTTGGGCGAGTTCCTGGCCAGCCGGCTCCGGGTGGGCTACAGATCGGATGCCAGGACCCGACACCTGGTGGAGACGCTCGAAGCGCGGGATGTGGAGGTAGCGGCGCTTGCCGCGGAAACCGGCATCAGTTCCTCCACGCTTGAGCGAATCATGATGCGGGATTGTGGAGTGAACGCCAAGACCTATTCGGACGTGTGCCGCTTCTACAGGTTCGTCAACGCTGCTGCGGCCATGCCGCGAGGGGCCGTCCCAGGCCGTGACCTCCTGGAGTTGGCCGACTACTACGACCAGCCACACCTCATCCGTGCCTTCAGGAAATTCAGTGGGTTCACGCCGACGGAGTACCTGCGGGTAGTGCAAAGCTACGGCGCGGAATACGCCACGTTCGTCCCGCTCGAAGACATTGCCTGGTGACCATGGGGATTTTTTACAAGACGGTGCGCCCACGCCGGCCGTACAGTCCACCCAGGATCTGAACAACCTGGGAGGACATCCATGGACATCCACATCAATTGGCTTGCCGTGCTGCTGGCAGCGCTGGCCACGTTCGTTGTTGGCGGACTTTGGTACTCGTTGCTCTTCGCGAAACCGTGGCAAAAAGCGGTCGGTGTCACTGACGAACAATTGAAATCCGGGACGGCACGGGTCTTCGCAGGCTCCTTCATTCTGGCGCTGGTCATGTCCGTTTTCCTTGCGGCCTTTATTGGCCGCGCAGGTTTCGCTTTCGGGACGTTGGCAGGTTTGGCCGCCGGGACGGGGTGGGTTGCCACGGCCCTCGGTGTGAACTACCTGTTTGAACGCCGCAGTCCAGTGTTGTTTGCCATCAACGGGAGCTACAACATGGTGACTTTCACGGCCATGGGAGCCATCATCGGGGCCATGCAGGGCTGAGCGTCAGCCCACCTGCCCCCGCCACGCACCCGTCTCCCGGCCCCGGTCCTCGATGGATTCCTTGAACTTTTCCAGGTCCGCGGCCACCTGCATTTCATCGGCTGAGAGTGCGGCCCCGGCCTTTTCGACGAAGCCTTGCGGTTCCCACTCCAGGGTCACGCTTACGCCGCAGTGGTCCGGTCCGAGGGTGTCGAACCGGACTGTGCCTGCGTTGCGGGGTGATTCGGTGCTCTCCCAGCTGATGACGGTGTCCGGAACCTGTTCGGTGATACGGGCGTCGTATTCCCTCTTGACGCCGCCTACTTTGGTGGCGAAGTGCAGCGTGCTGTCATCGATCTGCCGGACGCTCTCCACCCCGCTCATGAATTCGGGAAAGGTCTCGAATTGGGTCCACTGGTTGTAGGCCACGGTCACGGGTACCTCGACTTCAACTGCCTTGGTGATGGTTTGCATGGGAATTCCCTTACTTGAAGTGTGTTTCGATGGGTCCGCCGCCGGCGGTGTCAACGATTGCCTGTGCCACGTCCCGAAGTTTGACGTTCCTGTTGCTGGAAGCTCGCTTGATCAGGTCTACGGCGTCGGCTTGGCTGCAGCGGTTCTGGGCGATGATGATGCCCGTTGCAATATCTATGACCGTCCGTGATGCCATGGCCGCGCGGAGGTCCGCCGCGGTTTGGCTGTGTTGGGCCAGCATGACTGCCAGGCGCAATCCCTTGGCGGCCTGCTGCACGTAGTCCGTGGCGCGTTGCACGGCCGCTTGGTTGAATGCGGTGGTGCCCTCGGAATACAGGTTCAGTCCCGCCTTCGCTGAGTCGTCCGAGAGTGGGAAGGGCAGCGCCAGGATGGAGTGCACGCCCTGCTGAACGGCCACATCCGCGTAGTCGGGCCAAGTGGTGTCCGTTTGCAGGTTGGGTATGTGAACTTGGACGTCTTCGCGGGCGGCTGTAAGGCATGGCCCGTCAGCGAACTGGTATTGGAGTTCGTCAAGCATCAGGGCGCGGTCACTGCTGCTGGCAACTGTTGCCGCGGAACGGGGCCTCAGCAGGGTGACTCCGCAGAAAACCTCGGCGTCCGGGGCGCTGAACATGGCGGCTGAGTGTCGGGCCAATTCGCTGAGGAATGCCTCCACATCCGGGTTGTCCAGCAGCAGGTCCTGTATCTCCGCCGCGACGGGCTGGGTTTCAGTGGGTTCCTGTTCATTCACGGGTACCTCCGATCCTCGGGTTCGGAGCGACTCTTCGGTCCTGGTCCCGAACAGCCACTTACAAACAATCATAAGTACCCTTGGTTTAAGATAGTAAGTATGCTTGGCTTTTAAGGAGAGTCTTGCCGTAGGCTCACCCCGCCCGATCGGTCCAAGGATTTGAAGCCCATGCGACAGGCCCGACCATTTCATGCATCCACCCGTGCCAACTCGTCGGAAAGTACGCTTCGGCGGAGCTTTTGCGATGGCTTGGTGCTGGATCACCTCAACCTCGCAAAATCCATTGCGGCAAGATACTCCGCCCATACCCACGACCTGGACGACGTCCGCCAGGTCGCCTACATGGGCCTCATTAAAGCCGCCCGTGGCTATGACGAAGCCAAGGGGGTCAGTTTTCCGGCCTACGCTGCGCCAACCATTGCAGGCGAGGTCAAAAGATATCTCCGCGATCATTGCTGGGTTGTCCGTCCGCCCCGGCCCATCCAGGATTTGCGGCGGCAGGTCTTGGCACGCAGCGAAGAAATGACCCAGGTCCTGCAACGCACGCCGTCACCGGAGGAGGTGGCGGAGGACCTGCAGATGGAACCGTGCCAGGTACGCGAGGCCCTGATGGCAGGAACCAGCAAGCGTCCGGATTCGCTGGATGCTCCCGCCGGCGAAGGGCGGGACAGTCTTCAAGGGACCCTGTCGAGCGCCGGGTGCCCCACGGACAAGTTGGAAGATGTCCTCGCTTTAAGGAATGCCATCCGGACCTTGAGCCCAGAGGACCGGCACCTCCTCTACCGGAGGTATTACCGCGAGGAAACGCAGTCGACCATTGCCGAGGCACTAGGCATGTCCCAGATGCAGGTTTCGCGCAAGCTGTCCAAGATCCTGGTCGCCTTGCAGACACAGCTGCTGGAGACCGAAGAAGAGATGCAGGACGGCACAGCGCCGTAGGCCTGCTCAGCAACGGAGACGATCAACCGCCGCGAGGACATCACCCACGGTCACCGCCAGGAGCGCCGGGTCCGGATCGGCGGCAAAAACGTCGCCGCGGCGATGTTCGACGGCGGTGAGCACTTCATGCGGTCCGGGCGGCGGACCCCATTCTTCGACCGGCGCTGGGCCGAAGAGCACCACGGAAGGCCGCGCATACGCCGAGGCCAAGTGCGCGGCCCCTGTGTCCGCCGAAACCACAAGCCGTGCCTCCGCGATGGTTGCCGCGAACTCCGCGAGCCCCTGTCGCCCAGCCAGCACACCGCCGTCGTGCGTTCCGCCCAGGTTCGCCAGAGCCCATGTCTGCTGGGCCCTTTCCCGCTCGGAGGCGCCGCCGGTGAACACGATGTCGTGGCCAGCATGCGCAAGCCCGGTGGCCACCTCCGCGAAGCGTTCCACCGGCCACAACCTGCTGCCGTAGGCAGCGCCGACGTGGATCACAGTGGCTCCTGGCCGGCTCGAGCGGACGGCGGGCGGGTTGAGCCGGTAATCCAGGGGATCGGCGTCGATGCCATGCCAGTTGAGCAGGCGCGTCCAGCGCTCACGCTCGTGGAGGCCGGTGATCCACTCCGGTCCTTCCAGCCCTTGGGAGCGGTGGGCGAGGACGCGTCGGGCATGGAGTTCCTGGATTCGTTGGCGGCTTTCCGGACCGTTCCCGTGGAGGTTCACGGCCACGTCCACGGACCCCGGCGCGAGGGCCAAGGGCTGGTCCAGGCCTGGAGTGGCCAGGTGGTGGATACCCCCGATGAGATCCACGGCCTCGGCAACCCACGCCGGTGCGGCGTACAGGATCCGGTGATCCGGAAATGCCCGTTGCAACCCGCGGAGGGCGGGCACGGCAACCAACAGGTCACCGAGTTTCAGGGCACGCAAGGCAAGTAGAACGGGTTCTCCGTCGCTTTCAACGTTGTTCAAAGTGGCCTCCCGATAGGAGTCTAGCGGCAGGAAATCTCTCTCCGGCCAGCTGTTTAGGGGAAGGGGAACTGGGGAACCTTGCCGGTATGGGAGGAACCGGAACGTTGAAGGCGGTCCTGTTTGACCGCGATGGAACGCTGGTGGTCGATGTGCCATACAACGGCGACCCACGGCTGGTGCGGCCCATGGAGAGTGCCCGTTCGGCCGTTGCGAGGGTGCGCAGCGCCGGGCTGGCCACAGGTGTGGTGAGCAACCAGTCGGGAGTTGCCCGGGGGCTGTTGACGTTGCCCCAGGTGCACGCCGTGAATCAGCGTGTGGACGAACTCCTGGGGCCGTTCGACGTGTGGGAAGTGTGTCCGCACGGGCCAGGGGATGGCTGCGAATGCCGCAAGCCGGCACCTGGCATGATCCACAAGGCTTGCGAAGCCCTGCGTATCCGGCCTTCCGAAGCTGCCGTCATTGGAGACATCGGTGCCGACGTGCTGGCCGCCAAGGCAGCCGGAGCCCGGGCCGTCCTTGTTCCAACACCCGTGACCCGCGAGGAGGAGATCGAGGCCGCAGACGTTGTGGCCAATGATCTGTGGCAAGCGGTTGAGCTGCTGCTGGCAGCGGCGGGACCCGCCACGACGCCGGATGCGCCTGCATGAGCCGCGTCCTGGTGGCCAGGCTGGACAGCATGGGCGACGTCCTGGTTTCAGGCCCGGCAGTGCGCGCTGCAGCGAACGGACGCAGGCCGGACGGCAGCAGGCCCAACGATGTCGTGCTGTTGTGTGGTCCCGAGGGAACCGGCGCCGCGGAGATGCTCCCGGGCGTGACGGAAGTCCACACCTGGCCGTGTCCGTGGATCGTGAACCCTGCCCCGCCCGTGACCGAGGGGTTGACCAATGGCCTGATCGACTTCGTCCGCAACTCCCGGATCGAGGAAGCCGTGATCCTCACATCCTTCCATCAATCCCCACTGCCCCTGGCCATGATGCTTCGCCTGGCCGGGGTCCAACGGATCACGGGCGCCTCCACGGACTATGCCGGATCCCTGCTCGATGTACGGCTCAAACCGGGCGAGCACTTCCCGGAGGACCAGCCCGAACCCGTGCGCGCCCTCGGCATCGCCCAAGCCGCGGGCTTCGAACTTCCGCAGGGTGATGACGGGAAACTCCACGTCACTTCCAGCGCGGACGAACTGCCCAAGGAGCTGGCCGGGGAGGGCCAATACATCGTGGTCCATCCCGGTGCGGCTGCCCCCGCCAGGGCCTGGCCGGTACTCCATCATGCGGCCGCGGTGGAACTCCTCGAAGCCTATGGCCACAGGGTTGTGGTCACGGGTGGGCCGAACGAAACGTCGCTCACCGCGACCGTGGCCGGGCCGTCGGCCCTGGATCTCGGCGGCAAGACTCCTCTGCGCACGCTGGCGGCGGTACTGGAAGGTGCCGCCGTCGTGGTTACCGCCAATACGGGACCCGCGCACCTGGCCGCGGCAGTCGGCACGCCGGTGGTGTCCCTCTTCGCGCCCGTGGTTCCGGCCATCCGGTGGGCGCCGTATGGGGTGCCCATGGAACTCCTGGGCGACCAGGAAGCGGCCTGCAAGAACTCGCGGGCGCGCACCTGCCCTGTCCCCGGACATCCCTGCCTGAGTTCAGTAACGCCGGAGCAAGTGGTTGAAGCCGTGGAACGGCTGCTCGGCGGCGTCTCCTCCCTGGCCACTCGACGAAAGGTGTGGAAACCATGAGGATCCTGGTGTGGCACGTCCACGGCGGATGGATGGAAGCCTTCGTCCGCGGACAGCATGAATACCTCCTTCCAGTAGAGCCCGACGGCGGTCCCTGGGGTTTGGGGCGCGGCGGCCGCGACTGGCCGGCGACCGCCGTCGAAGTGGACCTCGCGACGCTGGACCCGGACAGCGTGGACGCAGTGGTCCTGCAGCGGCCAGACGAGATCGCAGCTGTGGCCCGCATGCTGGGACGCAGGCCAGGGCTGGACCTTCCCGCCGTCTATGTGGAGCACAACACCCCCAAGGGCGATGTGCCTTTCACCATCCATCCAATGGCCGACCAGCACACCATCCCGGTGGTCCACGTGACCCACTTCAACCGGCTGTTCTGGGACACGGGGTCCGCGGGCACCGTGGTGATCGAACACGGCATCCCGGACCCCGGACGCCTGTATGCCGGTGACCGGGAGGAGATGGGTGTCGTAGTGAACGAGCCGGTGCGGAGGGGTCGGGTCACGGGGACGGATCTTCTTCCGGGCTTCGCCGGCGTTGGCCCGCTGCGCGTGTTTGGGATGGGCACGGAATCCCTCCCGGAAGCGCTGAACCTCAAAGGCTTCGGCCTCAGCGATGAACGGCTCAGGATAGCGGGAGACCTCCCGGCCCCGGAGCTCCACGCGGAACTGGCCCGCTGCCGCCTCTACCTGCATCCGCTCCGCTGGACCTCCCTGGGCCTGGCACTCCTGGAGGCGATGCACTTGGGCATGCCCGTTCTGGCGCTGGGAACCACGGAGGCGTACCGGGCCGTCCCGAGGGGTGCCGGGCTGGTTTCCAACGACCTCGAGGAACTCCAACGCTTCGCCAGGCGCCTTCTGGAGGACCCGGAGCATGCGTACGCCGTGGGATTGGTGGCCCGCGAGGCTGCCCTGGAGCGGTACGGGCTGGCCCGGTTCCTGGGCGACTGGGATGAACTCCTCGCGGACCTGGGCACGCTGCCCGCAGGACGCAATCCGTACACCGGAACGGAGCGCGCCGAACCACTAAGCCATGATGCAGAGAGGACACACCCATGAAGATCTCCATGGTTTCCGAACACGCCAGCCCACTGGCTGCGCTGGGAGGAGTGGATGCCGGCGGCCAGAACGTGCACGTCGCGGCGCTTTCCTCAAGCCTTGCCCGACGCGGCCACAACGTGACCGTGTACACGCGCCGCGACGATCCCGGTCTTCCCCCGAGGGTGCAGGTTGCCCCGGGGCTGGTGGTGGTGAATGTGGACGCCGGACCCGCCAGGCACATCCCCAAGGATGAACTCCTGCCATACATGGGCGCGCTCGCTGACGGCATGTGCGCCGATTGGGCCGGAGAAGTTCCGGACGTCATTCATGCCCACTTCTGGATGTCCGGACTCGCGGCCATCCAGGCCGCCCGACGTGCGGGGACAACGGACCCCGCACCCGTCGTCCAGACCTTCCACGCACTCGGTTCGGTCAAGCGACGCCACCAAGGAGCCGCCGACACCAGCCCGGCGGCCAGGGCTTGGCTTGAACCCTGGGTAGGGCGTACGGCCGACTGGGTGATCGCCACGTGCCCCGATGAAGTCTTTGAACTCAAGGCCCTGGGCATCGACACCGCCAAAGTCTCCATTGCGCCCTGCGGAGTGGACCTTATGCTCTTCGACGGAACGGCCGGGCCGGAGCCCAAAACCCGTACCCACAGGATCCTCAGCGTAGGCCGCTTGGTCCCACGGAAGGGCGTGGACCTGGTGATCCAAGCACTTCCGCTGTTGGGGCAGGCAGGCTATGACGACGTCGAACTCCTCATTGTCGGTGGTTCCGGTGATGCCCTCTCCTTGGAAGAAGACCCTGAAGCGCAACGGCTCCGTGCCCTCACCAAGGAACTGGGCGTCGAGGACAAAGTGACCATGCGGGGACAGGTTCCCCGTGATGCCATGCCGGGGATCTTCCGCAGCGCAGACGCCGTGGTCTGCGCACCATGGTACGAACCCTTCGGCATCGTGCCGCTCGAAGCGATGGCGAGCGGGGTGCCCGTGGTGGCCGCCGCCGTCGGGGGTTTGCGGGAGACCGTCGTCCACCAGGAAACCGGGCTGCACGTCCCGCCCCGCGACCCGGAGGCGATCGCCGACGCCCTGTCGGAGCTGCTTGCCGATCCCGCGCTGCGAGCCGAAATGGCCCGGACAGGGATGCACCGTGCCCGTTCGCGCTATTCCTGGGACCGCATCGCTGCCGAAACCGAAAAAGCATATCGATCCGTCCTCGCCGCCGGGCTCTCCCGCCAGGCCGGGGAAGGCCTCGAACCCCTGGAAGGAACGGCACTGTGAAAAGCCCGCTCAAATCCAAGGCCATCCCGGACACCGTGCCCGCAGGATGGGCTGAGCCCCGCGGACCCGCCAGCGAAGTGACCGCGCACTTGGACAACGTGCTGCCGGCCCTCGAATCCTTGCGCTCGCAGTCCGGCCGCTTGTCCGCGTGGGGCACCGAACTGGCCAGCCGGCTCCTGTCCGGCCAGCGCCTCCTCGCCGCCGGCAATGGCGGCTCGGCGGCCGAGGCCCAGCATCTCACCGCAGAACTCGTGGGCCGTTTCGACGGCGAACGGGCACCCTTCTCGGCAATCTCGCTGCACGCTGAAACATCCGCGGTTACGGCCCTGGCAAACGACTACGGATTCGAGGAAGTCTTCGCCCGGCAGGTCAGGGCCCACGGACGCGCCGGCGATGTGCTGATCCTCCTGTCCACCAGCGGCCGCAGCCCCAACCTCCTCAAAGCCGTCCGGGCCGCCAACGAACGCGGCATCGCAACGTGGGCACTGACCGGCCCCGGCCCCAATCCGCTGTCCGAAGCCTGCGATCAGGCCATCACCGTGGACGCCATCGCCGCGAACGCACAGGAGGGCCACTTGATCGCCGTCCATGCCGTGTGCCGTGCGTTCGACGCGGAGGTGGCGCGCCGTACGGGAACCGGTGGCCGTGGAGCTACGCCGTGAGGGTCACGGTAGTGGGGGACCTCCTCCTGGACGTGGACATCAACGGCTCCGCCACCCGGCTCAGCCCGGACGCGCCGGTTCCGGTGGTCGACGTCGCCGAGGTACGGCGTCGGGCGGGCGGCGCAGGGCTCGTCGCCACGCTCCTGAAGCGCGACGGGCACGACGTCACTTTGGTCACCGCCGTAGCGGACGACGACGGCGCGCGCCACCTCAGGCGGGCGCTGTCCGGGGTGCGCGTGCTCGCCGGAGCCCCCATGGCTCCCACCCCTACCAAGACGAGGGTGCGGATCGGTTCGCATCCGGTGGTCCGCTTTGACGAAGGCTGCTCGCCGGCTCCATCGCCGGCCTGCACGGAGGGGATGCTCAGTGCCATGGGCTCCGCGGACGCCATTGTGGTGGCCGATTATGGCCGGGGAATCACGTTCAACGAGGACATCCGGGGTGCACTCACCACAGCAGCGCACCGGATCCCTGTGGTGTGGGATCCCCATCCTTCCGGTTCACAGCCCGTTCCCGGGGTGGCAGTAGTAACGCCCAACCTCGCCGAAGCGAAAGCCCTCGCCAAAGCGGCCGGGTTGGCACCCCTGGTTGATCCCGGCAGGGGAAACAGCGAAGCCTGGACACAGCTGCGGGAACGCTGGAACAGCCATGCCGTCCTGATTACCAAGGGCGAAGACGGTGCTGTCCTGGTGGAAGCGAACGGTTCGCCCACCCACATTCCGGCGCCCCGGACCAGCGTTGATGATCCGTGTGGAGCCGGGGACCGCCTGGCGGGGAGCCTTGCAGCCTACCTCGGCCGCGGAGTCGCATTGACCGAAGCTGCCACCCGGGCCGTCGCCGATGCCTCAGCGTTCCTGGCCGAGGGCGGGGCCGCGTCGCTCGCGATGGACGCCGACGTGCCCGAGCCGGCTGCCGTCGTCGAGCTTTTCGCCGGCGGGCCCCAACCGCACGACGGCGTCCAACTCGCCCAAGACGTGCGGGCCGCGGGTGGAACCGTCGTTGCCACCGGAGGATGCTTCGACCTCCTGCACGCAGGCCACGCGCGGACCCTGGCCGCCGCGCGGGGGATGGGAGACTGCCTCATCGTGTGCCTGAACTCGGACCAATCCGTCCACCGGCTCAAGGGTGGCCACCGGCCCATCGTCAGCCAGGAGGACCGGGCCGAGCTCCTCCTCGCGTTGTCCAGCGTTGACGCCGTGCTGCTCTTCGACGAAGACACGCCGGAAGAGTGCCTGGCGCTCATCCGCCCGGACATATGGGTCAAGGGCGGCGACTACCAACCCGATGAACTGCCGGAAGCCCGGCTCCTGGCCAGGTGGGGAGGCCAATGCGTCACCGTGCCCTTCCATCCGGCCCGATCCACCAGCGGCTTGGCGGATGCACTCGCCAAAGTCGGCTGACACCAGCAGAACCGTCAACGAAAGGAACCGCATGAACACGCAAACACCTGGCCGCGTCATCGTTACCGGAGGCGGCTCCGGCCTTGGCGCCGCGATCGTGCAAGCGATCAGCAACGCCGGCGGCACCCCCGTGGTCTTCGATCGCGATGTCAGTAACGTCTCCGGTGCCAAGGCACTGGAAGTGGATGTCTCCAACCGGGAAGCCGTGGAAGCAGCGGTGAAGGAAGCCGCCGAGAGCCTCGGCGGCTTGGACGGAGTGGTGACCGCAGCCGGCATCGACAGGTGCGGCAAGCTGGGCGACGTCCCGGCGGCGGAGTGGGAAAAGGTGATCGGAGTAAACCTCCTGGGCACCGTTTCGACGGTCCGCGCCGCCCTGCCGTACCTCAAGGAATCCCGCGGCCGGGCCATCACCATCGCCTCCACCCTGGGCCTCCGGGCAGTCCCGGATGCCACCGCGTATTGCGCCTCCAAGTTCGGGGTGATCGGCTTCAGCCGGGCGCTCGCGGCGGAAACCGGGGGAGTCATCGGGGTCACCACCATCATCCCCGGCGGCATGAAGACGCACTTTTTCGACGACCGGGACGAGCAATACAAGCCGCAGGACGACTCAAAGCTCAATGATCCCGCCAACGTGGCGCAGGCCGTGGTCTTCGCCCTTTCGCAGCCGTTTGGCAGCGAGGTCCGCGAACTCCTTATCTGCCCCGCAGAAGAAGGCTCGTGGCCGTAAGGTCCCGAACGTCCTGAACAACGTCGGCCACGGCGATGCCCTCGATGAGGGTGTCGTCGTGGCCGCAGTGCGGTGCGGTCCAGCCCACCTGGGTCACGTCGGCCCCACACCGCGGGCACTGCGTCACCCACGACATGTGGATCCGGTGCAGGCTCCGTCCGCGTGGCCCGGCGTTCAATACGTTGCCCACCCAGAAGACCCCCACCGTTGGCGTCCCCAAGGCCTGGGCCAGGTGCCGGGGACCGCTGTCGCTGGCGAGCATCACCGACGCCTCGTGCAGCAACGCGGCCAGCCCACCGAGGTCCAGTTCGCCGGCCACTGAGCGCACGGCTTCGCGGTCCGTGCCCGTGACTTTTCCGCGTGCCAGCTCCGCGACTTCCTGTGCCAGGGCCATCTCTGACTCGTCCCCGACCACCAGGACCTGTGCGCCGTCCGCCGCGAGGCTCGCCGCGGCGTCAGCAAAGTACGACGCCGGCCATCGCCTTCGGGGATCGGTGGCACCAGGGTGCAGGGCCACCAGGGAAGTCCGTCGAGGGTCCCTCAGGCCGGTTGCCTGCTTCCTTGGCCGTACCAAAGGCGGCATGACGGTGGGCGCTCCGGCCAGGCCGGCCACCTCCAGCCAACGGTCGGGTTCGTTTTGGTAGTACACGTAGGGAAGGTTGCGCTCCAGGGCGTGGGCATCCGCGGTCTGCGTACCCACGCTATGGCGTGCACCCAGTTCCAGCAGGAACGGATTCGAATACCTGCCGCCGCCATGCATCTGGATCGCAACGTCGAACCTCTTCGCCCGCATGCCAGCCGCGAACGCCTTGCGCGCTTCAGCATTTTCGTCGCCGTCCCGGATTCCCTTGGCGAACGGAAGGATTTCCACGTGGTCCACCGGGCTTTCAATTGCCTCCACGAATGTGGCGTGGATGGGTGTTCCCAAGAGGGTGATCTCCGCCGAGGGGTAGGCCCCCTTCAGGGCATGCAGCGCCGGATAGATGTAAAGAAGGTCGCCCAGTCCGCCGCCGCGCAGTACCGCGATCCGCTCGACGCCCGGGAACTTCTCCAGCACGGGACCCACCCCGGCCGCCAGGGAGCTGACCGGTTCCGGGGGAGTGCCCATGAATGCGTCCCTTCGTCGAGCAATAGCAGGCTTTGCTGAATCCAGCCGGGCAGCACAGGCCTGCCCGGAAAACTGTTGTCCGTGCGTGTGAAGCACCTGCGGCGGGGTACCTGAGGGGAAGCAGGAAGTTGCCGCCTCAACCGGAAGGTACCCCATGGCACGCCTCTCCAATCAAGAAGGCCTGGCCGAGTGGCTGCCGGGCCGTTTGGCAGACGAACACCCCACCATCACCGTTGTTGGCGATGCCATCCTTGATGGCTGGTGGGACGGGCTGATCGAGCGTTTTTGCCGCGAAGCCCCCGCACCCGTTGTCCAAGTCAAACGCCGCGACTTCGCCCCCGGCGGGGCCGCGAATACTGCCGTAAACCTTGCCGCGCTCGGCGCCCATGTGCGCTTCCTGTCCATCGTCGGCGAGGACAGTGCAGGACGGGAGTTGATGGACCGGCTCGCGGCGGCCGGAGTGGACGTCGGGTCCGTGGTGCGCCACCCTTCAATGGTCACCACCACCAAGTACAGGGTGAGCAGTGCCGGGCAAGTCATGCTCAGGCTCGACGACGAATCCCCCGAGGTTCCCGAGGATGGCCTGGAGCAACTCGCTGACGCCCTCCCTGCTGCGCTTGCGGATTCGGACGCCCTGATGATCTGCGACTACGGGGCAGGCGCCGTGGAAGGGCCGGTCCGTGCGTCGCTGCTGAAGCTGCTGGGCGCCACATCCGAGGGGCAAGCCGGCCCTGCGCGGTCCGGCACGTTCGTGGTGGTTGATGCCCACCACCCGGAGCGTTGGGCGGAGCTCACGCCGGATCTGGCCACGCCGAATGCCCAGGAAGCGGCCCTGCTGCTGGGCGTCGAACTCCCGGGCGGAGCCGCACGCTGCCCGTTCCTGGAAGCCCACGCGGACCAACTCCTTGCCGCCTCGGGTGCCGCCGCCGTCGTCGTGACGTTGGACCGTGACGGCACGCTGACGGTGCGCCGGGAAAGTCATGGGGACGTGGCCATCCACCGAACGTGGGCGCAGCCGGAAACCGAGAAGCAGGCGTCCGGCGCCGGTGACACCTTTGTTGCCGCCCTGACCCTGGCCCGTTCGGCGGGACTGCCGCTGACCACCAGCGTGGACCTGGCCCAGGCCGCGGCGGATGTGGTGGTGCACCGGCCCGGAACCTCCGTCTGCAGTACGGAGGAACTGTCCCGCCATTTGCGCGGGTTCGCAGATACGGCACTGAGCGCCGGCGAGCTTGCCAAACAGGTGGCCGAAGACCGCCAGGAAGGCCGCAGGATTGTCCTCACCAACGGATGTTTCGACGTCCTGCACAGGGGCCACACCCGCTACCTCAACCAAGCTAAGCAACTGGGGGATGTCCTGGTGGTGGCACTCAACAGCGATTCGTCCGTCCGCCAACTGAAGGGCCCGGACCGTCCCGTGAACCACGAGGCCGACCGTGCCGCCGTGATTGCCGCACTCAGTTGCGTGGACCATGTCACGGTATTCGACACGCCCACGCCCATACCGCTCATCGAAATCCTGCAGCCGGACGTCTACGCCAAGGGTGGGGACTACACGCCGGAGATGCTTGCCGAAACCGAGGCCGTGGAACGCTACGGCGGCACGGTGACCATCCTGGACTACGTGCCGGAGCACTCCACCTCGGCGGTGCTGCAGCGGATCCGCTCAACCGGCGAGTCCAGCAATCATTAGGGGAGGACAAATCCATGCGTATCGTGATTACCGGGGCCACGGGCAACGCCGGAACAGCGCTCCTGAGGCGTTTACAAGCGGCCCGCTCGGAAGAAGGCGAGGATCTTGACCTCGTGGGAATTTCCCGCAGGGAGCCGGACTTGAGTTCGGCCCCGTACAAAGGAGTGGAGTGGCACTGCCTGGACGTCGGCGACTACCGGGAGCGTGAGGCGTTGGAGGCGGCCTTCGCCGGAGCCGACGCCGTGGTGCACCTCGCGTGGCTGATCCAACCCAACCACAAGCGGAAGCTCCTCCGCCGGACCAACGTCGCCGGGACGGGACACGTTCTGGCTGCCGCCGCGAACGCCGGAGTGAAGCACGTTGTGTGTGCCTCGTCCGTGGGCGCTTACTCGCCGGCACCCAAAGACCAGCGAACCAAGGAAGCGTGGCCTGCGGCCGGCGTCAAAGGCTCGCACTACAGCGTGGACAAGGCTGCCCAGGAGCGCTTGCTGGACAACTTCGCCAAGGAACACCCGGAGATCGTAGTGGCCCGGCTGCGCCCCGGGCTCATCTTCACCGCGGAAGCCGGGAGCGAGGTGGGTCGGTACTTCCTGGGTCGCGTCCTCCCGAAGCTCCTCCCGCGCAGGCCGTGGCTGCCGCTCCTGCCGCTGCCCAGGGAGCTCGTCTTCCAGGCCGTCCATGCCGACGACGTTGCCGATGCCTACTGGCGCGTCCTGCAGCAACGCGCCGAAGGTGCCTTTAACGTCGCTGCCGAACCCGTGCTGGACCCCAATGCGCTGGCGTGGATCCTGAAGGCCAAGCGCCACTTGCCATTGCCGCTCGCGGTGCTGCGCGCCGTCGTCGATATCTCCTGGCGCCTGCGCGTGCAGGTGACCGACGCCGGTTGGGTGGACATGGCGGCCGGGGCACCGATCATGGACACCGGCCGCGCGCGGACCCTGCTCGGATGGATGCCGCACAAATCGTCGTTGGAGGCGCTCGCCGAGATCCTGGATGGACTCGGCGCCGGAGCCGGACGGAAGGCGTCGCCGCCGCTCACGCCCCGCTGATCATTCGGAGGACAACACGGTAATCATCCGCCGCAGGCTCATGGCCACCGAGGCTGCGGCGTTCACCGAAGCCTGGCCCGCAGCGGCCTCGTTGACGGCGTCTCCGAGCGCCGCTACGCGGTCCCGCGCCTTATCCAGCCTGTTCTGTAGGTCCCGGTCCTCGCCATTGCGCCACTGCTCGATCACGGCCGCCACGGACTCCAAGGCTTCCGAAAGGTTGCCCAGCACGCCGTCCGGAAGCACCGTGTCAGCGCCTTCTTCCCAGATCACGCTGGCCAGGACGTCGGTGATGTCCTGTACATGGAAGGTCAACCGTTCCATGGTCCGGAGGCCTGCAAGATCGTGCGGGAGGCGGCGCGCACGACGACGGGACCTGGGATTCGCCTTGGTGCTTAGTTCCGCTTCCAGCACCGCAGTCCGGACGGTTGACGCTGTTGTGGACAGTTCGCCGCTGCGGCTTGCCCACGCCTCGTGGTCCGGAGGCCAGGACTCCTCCATGGCACGCGCCATGTCCTTGAGTTGCCGGGAGAGTGCACCCCTGTGACCGGCCAGTGCGGGGTCGATCCCCTCCAAGTGGAGGGGCGGAAACACCAGCCAGTTCACCGCGAACCCAACGGCCACGCCCATGGCCATCTGCAGGACGTAGGCGAAGGAGAAGCTCTCGGCATTGGAATCGCCCAGGACCAGCACAAAGAGCGCGGCCATGGGGATCCACTCCGAGGCGGACCCAAGCCGGGGGAGGCCGCCAATCAGGACGCCGAGTCCAACCACGAGCGCCACTGAGAAGGCAGTGGGTGCCGCCACGGTGGTCACGGCGAAGGCCATGCCGATGCCCAGGGCCAGGCCCAGGAGGCTCTGCAGCCCGTGCTTGGCGCTTGCTGCCACTGTCGGATGCATGCTGACGAGCGCACCGAGCGGGGCGTAGTACGGGTAGGCGGCGGCCGGCCCGGGCATGAGAGGCGCCAGGTACCAGGCGAGTCCTGCGGCCAAGGCGGTCTTGGCGGCGAACAGCAATCGGTGGCGGGTAACGGATTGTCGAAGCGCGGACGTCAGCCGCTGCCGGATGGGCATGTGGCTCATGGTTCCAACGTAGGCAGGTGGGTTGTTGCGTGTCGAGAGGGCATCTCAGCTTCCAAATTCCGGCGAAATTGCTGCGATTGAATCCGCGGTGAGGGGGTACACACCAACTGATAGTAACGATACTTACTATCCCGGCTGCTGTCCGCAGCCTGCCAACTGTGGAAAGAGAGCGACAATGACCGAGAGCCAATCGCCGCAGGACGGAAGCTTCGCGGCGCCACGCAACGCGGTCCCTGCCGGGACCGATCCCTATTCCGGAAGTTACCTGGACGAGCCTGTTGACTACGACGCAGCTACCGGCGAGTCGACAACCACGGGGTACCAGACCGGTTCCACCACTCAAGCACGGCCTGATTCCGGCTCCGGCACCGTTGAAAGTGCCAAGCAGGAAGCGGCAGGCGTGGCCGATGTTGCCAAGGACGCCGCAGGCGGGGTGGTGGATACAGCCAAGGACGAGGCCGCCAATGTAGCCCAGGAGGTCAAGCTCAATGCCCGCCAACTCCTCACCCAGACCAAGGGCGAACTGACCGAACAAGCAGCCACCCAACAGCAGCGCGTCGCCGAGGGGCTTCGGTCCATCTCCGACGAACTGTCCACCATGGCCAACGCATCCCAGGATGGTGGCGTTGCTACCGACCTGGTGCAGCAGGCCGCCGACCGGTCCTCCTCGGTGGCCCACTGGCTGGAAAACCGCGATCCCGGTTCGCTGCTGGACGAGGTCAAGGGCTTCGCCCGCCGCAAGCCTGGCACGTTCCTGCTCCTCGCCGCGGGTGCTGGCGTGCTTGCAGGGCGCTTGGGCCGCGGGATGGCCGGAAACGCCAGTGATGGTTCAGGTTCTTCCGCACCTTCCGGTTCCGCCGCAACCGGGGCATCCCGCTCGGGGAACTACCCCGGCACGGCAGGAGCGGTACCGCCGCCCGCCGTCGACCTTCCCGGTCCGGAGGCAACGACGGCCAGTTACGGTACCGGCACGGGTGCCAACACCGGCTCGGCGTATGGCACCGCTGGCGGAGTCACGGCCGCTGGAGGCGCCGCAGGTGCCGCGGGCTACGGCGCGGGAACCATCGGCGAAAATGCGGGCACGGCGGGTTACGACGCCGGAACAACCGGCGGCTTGGACGGCTCAACGGCCGCGTATCCGCAGGGTGACCAGGAAGGGCTCAAGTCGCAGGGCGATCCGCTGGCAGATCCCCTGGACGACCCCGACAGCCCGGAATACGGAGGTCCCCGATGAGCAGTCCCGCCGACCTCCCTCCCACCCAAGCCCACATCAAAGCGGAAACCCAGCCGCTGGGAGAGCTCCTCAGCGACCTGACCAGCGATGTTTCCACCTTGATGCGGCAGGAAGTGGAGCTGGCCAAGGCTGAGCTCAAGGAGTCGGCCACCAAGGCAGGGAAAGGCGCCGGCATGCTCGGCGGCGCCGCCTGGGCCGGGCATTTGGCCGTGGTCTTCCTGTCCCTGGCGCTCTGGTGGGCGCTCGGCCAGCTGGTCGGCCTGGGCTGGTCCGCCGTGATCGTTGCCGTCCTTTGGGGCATCGTCGCGGCTGTGCTGGCCAGTCTTGGCCGGAAGGAACTGAAGACCATCAAGGGCATGCCGCGCACAGCCGAGACCGTCAAGGAAATCCCACCAACGCTCAAACCGAATACTGAGGAGACACGATGACGCAGAACCCCGACGCCCTGCGCGCCGACATCGAAGCCACCCGCCGGCGGCTCAGTACCAACGTTGACGCCGTAGCTGACAAGGTGACGCCGTCGCACATCGTCCATCGCAGGGTGGACCGCATCAAGACCGCTGTCTTCGGTGCGACGGACGACGTTCATGGCAGGGCAAACAACGCGGCCCACAGCGCCCACGACGCCGTCACCGATGTTGCCTCGAACATTGGTGACACCCCTGAGGTGATCACGCGGAAGACCCAGGGAAGCCCGGTGGCCGCGGGACTGATCGCTTTCGGTGCAGGCCTCTTGCTCTCGGCCCTCTTCCCGCCATCGGAGAAGGAACGCGAAGCGGCACAGGCGGTCAAGGAAGCAGCACAACCCTTGACCGATGAGTTGAGCCACGCCGCGAAGGAAGTGGCGGAGCACCTTAAGGAGCCGGCCACGGAGGCAGTCCAGAACGTCAAGGAAACCGCCACCGAGGCGGCTGCCAACGTCAAGGATGAGGGCCAGGCTGCGGCTGCCGATGTCCAGGACCGTGCCGCGACGGCTAAGGACAACCTGGGCAACCCATAACCCAACTGAGTCGCAGATCAGGCCGTTCTGAGCGCTGGGAACGGCCTGATCTGCTACCTGCATGGGTGCTTAACGGACGTCCAGGATCAGCTGCAGCAAGCGGGCAGCGGCCGGGCGTGCCGCGTGTTCTTCGCTCCACTGTGCGCGGGCCAAGGCTTTGCTGACGGCCTGCGTGGTGATGCCGAGTTCCTGCGCCACGGCTTTCTGCTGGCCGCGGACTCCCGGCGTGAGCAGGTCCAGGACACGCCATTCCGCCGCGCTCCTGTGTTGGACGATATGTCCTAACAGACGCAGCACTGCTTCCGCTTCAGCCGCTTGGGCCGGGAAGGGACCATCGACCGCCACCGGCACTCGTTCCTTGCTGTTCCGAAGCCGGTCGACGGCCCTCCGCGCATAGACCAGGCCGTGTCCGGAGGCATCCTTGACCAGGTTGGGCAGCGGCTCATTGATGGGGCCAACGCCGATCCCCACGTACCATTGGCCGCTGCGGAGTGCGATCAATGCCGAGTCGACGGCTTGGTGGCTGGAATCGACGATGCCCTGCACTTCGTCCTCAACCGAGCGGTCAAAGTCGAGCCGGGCCGGGATGTGGCGCAAGTCCTTGAGGAGCTTGGGCACCAGATCGCCGTCGCGGCGGCTGTCGCGTTGGTTGATGGTCAGCGTGAACATAATGGATCAAATGCTACCGGCAGGTAGCCGCTCTGCAAGGGCTTGATTTTGCGATCGTGAGCTTGCCAAGCAGTTAGGGCCGCGCATCCGGAACGGGCTGCTGGCCTTGTGCAAGACCCGAGCGACGGTCGATCGCCGCAAACTTGGGGTCCCACGTGTCGCCGGAACCACCGCTGACGGCAGAGGCAATCACCATGACCACGAAGAACGGGAAGAAGGACCAGCAGATGGCGCGCCATCCGCCCAGCCAGGCTCCCGCCGTCGTGCCGTCTTTGATCCGGACCGAGCGCATTCCGGCGGCGGCGTCCCCGACGCTTCCGGCGGTTCCCCAGATCATGCCGTACGCAAACAGTCCCACGAACCAGAGGATGACGTAGAGCGTCAGCCAGAAGCCGTCGTTGAAAGCCAGGAGCGAGCCGCTGTTCATCATGGCATTGCGGGCAACCGCAGCGATGACGGCAAGGACGCTATATCCCGCCAGGAACACCAAGGCATCCAGTACGCGACCCCAAAAGTGGGCACCTCCGGACGCCTTGACGTAGTACTGTCCTGTTTCCGTGTGGTGGCGGACGGGCCTGCCGTTGGCGGCGTCGACAAGTCCTGTAGCGGTTTCAAACTTTGACGTGCTCATGTGGGCTTTCAGTTCGACGACGGTTGGTCGGCTCGGGATGCGTCAGGACAGTCCGGCGAGGCTGCCCAGGATGCCGGCCAGCGTGGCTGCGGACGTTTCCTTCACTTCGAGCGAAACGGTTTCACCTTCCACGCGCGGCGTCAGGACCTGCACGCCGTTCGGACCGGTGTACACGGTGACCGTGGGGAACTCGTTGGTGTCGGTGTTGAAGGCCACCACGTTGCTGGCAGCTTCGGTGTCGGCCAGGGCAGTTGCAGCGTGTTCCTCGAACTGGGGCTCCGTGAAGAGCCGGGCTTCGGAATCGCGCTGGGCGGCACCCTTGGGATCCACGAACTCCGCGAGCCGGGGGACAAGCTGGTCCCGGGTGACGACCGTGAACCCGTGCAGCCCGCCGTCGTCCACTTCCTCCAGCAAAACGCCGTCGTCGTGCACATAGCCGTACAGCCAGCGCTTGCCCGTGGACACCGTGCGTTCCACGGAGACCACGCTGTTGCCGCTGCGGCGCAGGGTGAGGGCTCCAGTGATTTCCTCGGTGGCGTGCAGGCGCGTGGGTTCGCTTTCGCCCTCGAAGATCACCGGGTACACCAGTTCCTTGGCGAGCAGCCCGCGCAGGGCCACGGCGCACATGAGTTCCTTGCTGGCGTCCTGTGCAGACAGCCAGGGCAGCGCCACGATTTGCTCGTGCTGCACGCCGTCCAACGCCACAACTTCCTCGTCGGTCAGCGTGGGCAGGGCGGCGCCACCGGCACTCGCCGAACCAAGGACCTTGGCCGCGGACTCAATGTCCCGCGCAGTCCATTTCATGGTGTTGGTGGTCATCCGAATATCCCTCCGACAAAGTTTCCGACTGACTTGGCGGCATTACCGACCCCGTCTGCCACCTTACTGCCTACGTCCTTGGCGAAGTTGCCCACCTCCTTGGCCCCGTCCGCGATGTAGCTGCCGGGGTTGCGGGCAAAGTTGGTGATGGAGTCCCAGTTATCGGCCACGAGGTTGCCCAGCGCCCACGCGCCGGCGACGATGCCGGCTCCGATCACGATTGGAGCTCCAATGGGTCCCAACATGGCCGCACCGCCCGCGGTCATGAGCATGATGCTGCCCACGCCGCCCACCACGGAAAGGCCACCCGCCACGCGGTCGCCGGTGCCCCGCCAGCCGTCGTGTTCGGGGCTGACCATGTCGCTGATGCCGCCCACGATGTTTAGGGGCGCAGCCAGGGCCCCGGCCACGCGGAGGCCCTTGGAGAACTTGCTCGCATCCTGGAAAGCCTGGCTGTAGGGGATGTTGGCCTTGAGGTCCGTGATGACGTCGGTGATCTTCTCGCCATTCCGCAGCGCGGTGAGGGCATCCTTGACCACGGTTCCGCCGGCGCTCCAGTTGGTGAGGACCTCGCGCGTCTTGGCGAAGTCCTGCCAGCCGAGCTTGCCCAGCTTGTACGCCGCCCAGAGCTGGGAGCCGAGGTCCTTGACGCCCATGCCGGTCTCGTAGACATCCGTGAGCACGCCCACTGAGCTGCGGGAACCGTCATTATGGCTGGCGAATTCCTGCTGGTTGGCGTTCTTCTTCAGCAGGCCCGCGTTGTCGCGCAGCATGTTGGCTGCCTTGACCAGGCTCTGCCGGTGCTGGCTGTTCCAGTCGTTCTTGAACATGGTGGCGTCCCGGCCCTGCCAGGCGTTGGCCGAATTGATGGCGTTGGTCAGTTGTGCGCTTTGCATGGTGATCGCATCCGCGGCCTTGCCCATCACGCCGGCCAGACTGCGAAGCTGCGCGATGTCAGCGCCATAGAACCCAGCCATGTGTTACCCCTTTTTATGCATGAGTGGTGTGAGTCGAAGAGTCGCGTCCCAGCCTAAGTGCAGCTGGCACGGGGCGCGATGGGGAGCGGTGCCCATGTGGACCAAAGGCGCTTAAAGCACGACGGCGGGTGGTGCCGTCCCGTATGGAACCGCACCACCCGCCGTCGGAACCCAACTGGGTCGCATTAGTGCGCGTTTTGAGCCGTCAAAACGCGCTTAACTGCGACCCAGTTGGGGAAGGACTAGTGGCCTTCTGCCGAGAAACGCTTGATGGAAGCTTCCAGCTCGGCTTCGGCAGCGGCGCGGTCGCCCCAGCCCTCAGCCTTGACCCACTTGCCCGGCTCCAGGTCCTTGTAGCGGGTGAAGAAGTGCTCGATCTCCTTGATCAGGAATTCGCTGACATCGCTGACTTCCTGGATGTGGTCGAAGCGTGCGTCAACCGGGACGCAGAGGACCTTGGCATCTCCGCCGCCGTCGTCGGTCATGTTGAAAACGCCGATGGGGCGGGATTCAACGATGACGCCCGGGTGGAGGTCGAAGTCCTGCAGAAGCACCAGTGCGTCCAGCGGGTCGCCGTCTTCGCCCAGGGTGTTCTCGAAGAAGCCGTAGTGCGTGGGGTACTGCATGGAGGTGAACAGGACGCGGTCCAGGCGGACACGGCCGGTTTCGTGGTCGACTTCGTACTTGACGCGCGATCCCTTGGGGATCTCGATGGTCACGTCGTGCTTCATGGAATGCTCCTTGACGGGGTCTGGGTGGGGCTTGGCTCCGCCCTGAAACGGAAGCCGCCGCAACCGGCGGTCCTCCAGGCAGTCTGCTCAGCCCATGGCTGGCGGCAGGCGAAAGCACAGCCGACGCCGCCGACTACTATTGAGGATATAGCGAGACACCCGGGTTTCTTGAACCGGCGGGGACATTTCAGGACTGACAGGACCAAGCAACTGCATGACGGGCGTTAAAAACGGGGATACCCGCACGGGGTTGTCCGCGGCGTGGCGACGCCTGAAGTGGCCGGGTCTCTTGGCGGTTGTCCTGTTGTCCGCCTTGATGGTCGCGACTGTCCCGGGGCTCTGGAAAGCCCCCAAGCCCGCACCCTCGATTCCGGCGTGGCAAGAGCCGCCAAGCACCCTGTCCGGCTCCACTGCCGTCCTGCCCCTCGACGCGACCGCGCCTGTGCCCGTTCCGGCCGAGGTCTCCAAGCTCCTGGACGAGACGCTGAAACCAGCCGGCTCGGGTTCGATCACCGGAGTTGTCCTCGACGCCTCCACGGGCAAGGTACTTTTCGACCGGCAGGCGGGCACCAACCGCATCCCGGCGTCGAACATGAAGCTGCTGACCGCCGTCGCCGCCCTCAAGGCGCTGGGCCCCGAAACGCGTTTCACCACCCGGGTGCTCGGAACCGACGACCCCCACACCGTGGTCCTGACCGGGGGAGGTGACGTACTGCTTGGCGGCGGTGCCTCCGATCCTTCCGCCGTGATGGGCCGCGCAGGACTGGCTTCCTTGGCGGCCGACACTGCCTCCGCGCTCGCCGCCGCGGGTATTAAAGGACCATTGACCGTCAAGGTGGACGACTCCATGTTCGAGGGTCCTGCCTTGAACCCCGCGTGGAGCCTGGATGACGTCGCGGCGGGCGAGACCGCTCCGTTGTACCCGCTTGCGCTGAATTCCGGACGCTACTCGCCAACCACCACCACCGGAGCGCGGCCGCAGGATTCCGCGATGACCACCGCCCAGGCCTTCGCCGAGCAGTTGGCGGCTGCAGGCGCCGAGGTGGGTCCCGGCGTCGAACGCGGTACTGGCCTCACCGCCAAAGTCCTGGCAAGCGCAGAATCCGCCACGGTGAGCGAGCAGGTGGACCACATGCTCCAAACCTCGGACAACTTCCTTGCCGAAGCGCTGGGGCGCATGACCGCTGCCGCTTCGGGCCGGAAAGCGACGTACGACGGCGCCACTGCGGCCGTGCGGCAAAGGCTGGGGGAGCTGGGAATCGCCACGGATTCGATGGAGTTGGCCGACGTTTCCGGGCTGGCGCTGGAGAACCAAGTCAGCGCGAAGCAGTTCGCGGAGGTGGTCCGTGCCATCACCAGCGGACCCGACCCCTCTCTAAGGGCCGCCTTGGACGGTTTCCCCGTGGCCGGACTGACCGGGACGCTGGATGATCGGTACATCGATCCGAGCACGGCCCAGGGAGCGGGCCTGGTCCGGGCCAAGACCGGGACGTTGAACACAGTGATCGCCTTGAGCGGCTACGTGGTGGATGCCGATGGACGGCTCCTGGTGTTCTCCTTCATTGGCAACGGCTTGGAGCCCGGCGCAGCGGGAAACAAGGCAGCCATGGACCGTTCCGCGTCCGTGCTCGCGGCGTGCGGTTGCCGGGGCTGAGGCTCAGCGCGGAGCGAACTTAAGGGCACACTGTCAGTTACGTGTGATGTGATGGAGTGCATGGTGACATCCGCCCGAGATTCGTCAGCAGGGGCCTCGTCCCTGATCAATTGGGACCTTGCCGCAGCAACTGCTGCCCGGCTTGCTCCTCCCGGCCCTGCGCTCAGCGCTGCGGAGATCGGCAAAGCCGTGGAGAACCTGCGGTTCAACGCGGACATCTCCGTCCCGCACGTCCACGACATCACCGGACTCGAGGCCGCAAAAGACCTCCGCGATTCGCATGTCCTGGTGGTGGACCGCGCTTCGTGGTCCAAGGCGAATACCCAGAGCTTCTCCGTCATGCTGCAACCAGCGCTGCAGAAGCTGCTTGAGAGCCGCAGCGGAGTTTCCATGTCTCCCGCGGCAGCGAGTGCCAGCGGGGCCATCACGGGCAGCCAGCTGGGGGCCATCCTCGCTTTCCTGTCCAGCAAGGTCCTTGGCCAGTACGATCCTTTCGCTGCCCTGGCCCCGGGGTCCAACGTTCCGCCGGGAGGCCGGCTCCTGCTGGTTGCACCCAACATCATTTCCGTGGAACGCGAACTGAACGTCCACCCGGACGACTTCCGGCTCTGGGTCTGCCTGCACGAGCAAACGCACCGTGTGCAGTTTGCCGCCGCGCCTTGGTTGCGCCACCACATGCTGGATGAGATCGAAAAGCTCAGCGGCCACCTTCTGGGCAACATGGATTCCCTGGTTGAACGGGCCAGCGCCGTGGCCAGGTCCCTCAAGGACCGCGCCGCGTCCGGCAACGTTCCGGGCCGCGGAGCCATCCTCGACCTGCTGCAGGATCCCGAGGAAAAGGCCTCCCTGTCCCATATCACCGCCGTCATGAGCCTGCTCGAAGGCCACGCCAATGTGGTGATGGATGCCGTGGATTCCAGCATTGTTCCGTCCGTCAAGACCATCCGCCAGCGCTTCAACGATCGCGGCAAGGACCGCGGCATCATCGAGAAGTTCATTCGCAACATCCTTGGCCTCGACGCCAAGATGCGGCAGTACACCGACGGCGCCAAGTTTGTCCGCGGCGTGGTGGCTGTGGCCGGAATGGACGGCTTCAACAAGGTGTGGGACGGCGTCGAGAACCTGCCCACGGAAGAAGAGATCCACGATTCCAGGCTCTGGCTTGAGCGGATGGGACTTTGAGCGGTCCGCTCCCGAATGCCTCGAGTGCTGGCGGGTTAACGGGTCCCGGCGATGTTCAGGGCTCGGCTGTCCCGGCAGGACTCACCAAGGGGAAGGGTCGACGCCGGCCGGGGCGTTTGGCGCCCGTCGTCGGCAAGGCGCGGAAGCAGTTGCAGAACGCCTTGGCCGCAGCGGGTTACCCGTCACGTGTGTTGGTGGCCTGCAGCGGCGGGCCGGACTCCTTGGCCTTGGCGGCGATCGCGGCCTACTTCGCCCGGCGCGGCCACGTAGACGGCCACCCCATCTCCGTTGCCGGTGTGGTGGTGGACCATCAGTTGCAGCCGGGCTCGGCACTCGTGGCTGCGGAGGCGGCGGAGGCACTGCGTGAATTGGGTCTTTCCCCGGTCGAAGTACGGGCTGTGACCGTCGCTTCCACGGGCTTCGGTCCGGAAGCCGCCGCCCGCGACGCCCGGCACGCAGCCCTCGAATCCGCTGCCGATGACCTCGGCTGCGACGCGATCTTGCTCGGCCACACCCTGGACGACCAGGCAGAGCAGGTCCTGCTGGGCCTCGCCCGGGGTTCTGGAACACGGTCTTTGGCCGGCATGCGGCCTGCGCGGGACCGCCTGCTCCGTCCTTTCCTGGGCCTTCGCCGCTCCGAAACCGTGGAGATCTGCGCCGTCGAAGAGCTTTCGCCGTGGCACGATCCCACCAATTCCGATCCCTCCTTTGCGAGGTCCCGGACGCGCGTGGAAGTCATGCCGGTCCTGGAGGAGAAGCTTGGCCCCGGAGTAGCTGAGTCCTTGGCCCGGACCGCGGCGATCCTTCAGCAGGATGCGGATTTCCTTGAGGACCTGGCCCAGGAGACGTATCTCTCCCTCGTGACCCGAACGGCAGACGGCGCTTGGCTTCCCGAGGACGCCGTCCGCCACCTTGCCCCTGCGCTGAGGTTCCGGGTGATCGCCAAGGCGGCTGCCGACGTCGGCGGTCAACAACCCGGCTACGGCCGCCTCCAAGCCGCGGAGGCGCTGCTCCGGAGGCAAGGCTCAGCCGGCCCGGTCGAATTGCCCGGGCACGTCAGTGTCTACCGACTGTCGCTCGGTGATTTGGAGCAGGAACGGGCCGCCGATGCAAGCGGTGCTTCCGCCGACGGTCCCCGCGAAGCCGCACGCTGTGGGAAGCTAGTATTCCGGCATCAAAAATCGGCCCAACAGTAGCCGCCCCCGAGCATCAAAACAGGAGCCATTGGTGGATTCAAACGACGTCCAGGCAGACCTCAAGCACGTTCTTTACACCAAAGAGCAAATCCAGACGCGCATCGCCGAATTGGCCGCGCAGATCGACAAGGACTACGAGGGCCGCGAACTGCTGATCGTCGGTGTCCTCAAGGGTGCCGTGATGGTCATGGCTGACCTGGCACGCGCGCTGCACAGCCACGTCAGCATGGACTGGATGGCTGTTTCGTCCTATGGTTCGGGCACCCAGTCCTCGGGTGTAGTCCGTATCCTCAAGGACCTCGACACCGACCTCATGGGCAAGGACGTCCTGATTGTCGAGGACATCATCGACTCAGGACTGACCCTTTCCTGGCTCAAGTCCAACCTGGAATCCCGTGGCACCGCCAGCGTGGAGATCTGCACTGCCTTCCGCAAGCCAACCGCTGCCAAGGTGGAAATCGACGTCAAGTACGTCGGGTACGACATCCCCAACGAGTTCGTGGTTGGCTACGGCCTGGACTATGCCGAGAAGTACCGCAACCTGGACTTCGTGGGCACCCTGGCCCCGCACGTATACGAATAAACCGCGCTCTTTCACACGCCGCACCCCTTTCCGCCCCACGCCCCCGCTACACCGGGTGCGCCCGGCGCGAAGGGGTGCGGCGTTTGTGGTTAGCGGGTGCGCCGGGCGCGAAGGGGTGCGCGCGCCTACTGGGCGACCTGGCTTTGTTCAACGCCCGGCGCCAACAGGTTCCAGGCCTCCGTCGGTCAGGATCTTCGCGAATGCGCGTGGATTCATCATCTCGGCCCAATCCCAGCGAATGACGGTTAGCCCCAGTGCACGCAGGGCGTTCTCCCGCGCCTTTTCCTCCATGACTACCTGCTGAATGGTCTTACCGCCGCGAAGCCGGTTCCGCAGATACTTTCCCTGACCATCGAATTCACCAACAAGATCGAGTTCGGGCCACCAAAAATCGGTCCTGGCGGTCTTTCCACTCTTCAATGTGAAGGAGGCTTGAAGCTGAGGCAAAGGAAACCTCTGCAAGATCATGTTTGCCCGGCTCATGGATTCACCAACGGATTCCGCCTTCGCTGTTGAGAATTCGATGATCTTGGCGGCGCGGCGCTGCCGCGATGACGAGGCAAGATTGGATGCAGCGTCCCCCAGGGTTTTCTCCTCGATCGCGGGTCCCCACGGGGTCTCCTTGTCCCAATCAGTAGCTTTCGCTTCGGAACGTGAGGACTGTTCGCGGCGGCTGGAGTCAACCACGGCCAGTGCTTCGGCAAACTTCAAGACGCCGGCCAAATCGATGGTGGTTCGTATTTTGTCCGTAACCCGGAATCCGCCGAGTTCACAGACGCCCCGCTCAAGGGACCCGAGCGTTTTTTGGACTCCGTGCTTGGATCGTCCGCCTTGTGGATCACTTGTAGCCGCCTGCAATTGCTCCGGAACGCCGACCACACCCAAGCCCCACAACAAGGCTGCCGTTTTCATGGTGAAGACGGGTGTTTTCAAGCTGTTCTGGACCAAGGCCGCAGCCAGGAGGCCGTGCCGTTGGCGATCATTGAGGGCGGACCAGAGCTGCGCCGGAACGTAGGCTCCCCGGCGAACTCGGATGAGTTCACTGCGTTGTGCCCGCTTGGCAAGAAGGCGTGGGTCCTGCCCAATCCGTGTGGCGTCGGAGCTCAAGATCAATTTGGCGAAGGGCATGACGTCAACAATGTGGGGTTTGCCGTACATCGGACAGGCACTTTCAGCCGTATGTGGACAAAGACGGACGCCACGAGTCACCTAAAGGCCGCACCCGTTTCCGCCGGAGGCACCCTCGTGCAGGTTTATCGCACCCGTTTCCGCCGGAGGCACCCGCACTCCGGGGTGCGTGGGGCGGGAATGGGCGCGGGCAGGGGGTGTCGGGGTGCGTGGGGCGGGAACGGGCGCGGGCAGCCCCGCCCCCTGTACGCCCAGAGGGAACTTTTGCGCATTCCAGTGCGTGAATTACTGGGTACGGTGTATAGCTAGAAACTGAAGCAGCACCACTCGCGCGCAGAAGTTGCGCCTTGCAGCACTACCAGGAGGGACGGGGCGCAACCCCGATCAGATGAAAGCTAAGAATTTCTTCAAGGGCCCGGGCATCTGGATTGTTGTCGTCGTCGGCTTGCTCCTGGTGGCGTTTGCAACGTTGGCTCCCGGCGGCTCCACCAGGATCGACACCAAAGACGGCCTGGACCTCCTTTCCCAGAGCGGCAAGGTTGAGCAGGCAAAGATTTTCGATGCGGAGAACCGCGTTGACCTGGTGCTCAAGGACAACCTGAACATCGACGGCCAGGACAAGGGTAAGAACGTCCAGTTCTTCTACGTCACCGACCGCGGCCCGGACGTGGTCAAGGCCGTAACCAACGCCAACCCGGAGAAGGGCTTCACGGACCAGCCGGTTGAAAACAACTGGTTCTCCGGACTGTTCTCCCTCCTGATTCCGGTGCTGCTGCTCGGCGTGCTCTTCTGGTTCCTGCTCTCCCGCATGCAGGGTGGCGGTTCCAAGGTGATGCAGTTCGGCAAGTCCAAGGCCAAGCTGGTCAACAAGGACATGCCGCAGGTGACTTTTGCTGACGTCGCCGGCGCGGACGAGGCCGTGGAAGAACTGCAGGAGATCAAGGAGTTCCTGCAGGAACCGGCCAAGTTCCAGGCAGTCGGCGCCAAGATCCCCAAGGGCGTGCTGCTCTACGGCCCTCCAGGTACCGGCAAGACCCTCCTGGCCCGCGCCGTTGCGGGCGAAGCCGGTGTTCCCTTCTTCTCCATCTCCGGCTCGGACTTCGTTGAAATGTTCGTCGGTGTTGGGGCTTCCCGTGTCCGTGACTTGTTCGAGCAAGCCAAGGCCAGCTCTCCGGCCATCATCTTCGTGGATGAAATCGACGCCGTCGGCCGTCACCGCGGCGCCGGCATCGGTGGTGGCAACGATGAACGCGAGCAGACCCTGAACCAGCTCCTCGTTGAGATGGACGGCTTCGACGTCAAGACCAACGTCATCCTGATCGCCGCCACCAACCGTCCTGACGTGCTGGATCCCGCGCTTCTCCGCCCGGGCCGTTTCGACCGCCAAGTCACCGTGGAAGCTCCGGACCTTGTTGGGCGTGAGCAGATCCTCAACGTGCATGCCAAGGGCAAGCCGATGGCGCAGGGCATCGACCTCCGGGCCGTTGCCAAGAAGACCCCGGGTTACACGGGTGCAGACCTTGCCAACGTCCTCAACGAGGCCGCATTGCTGACCGCACGCTCCAACGCCAACCTGATTGATGACCGTGCGCTGGACGAGGCCATCGACCGCGTCATGGCCGGCCCGCAAAAGCGCAGCCGCGTCATGAAGGAACTCGAGCGCAAGATCACGGCCTATCACGAAGGCGGCCACGCTTTGGTAGCCGCTGCACTGAGGAATTCCGCCCCGGTCACCAAGATCACCATCCTCCCGCGCGGACGTGCCCTGGGGTACACCATGGTTGTCCCCGAGGACGACAAGTACTCGGTGACCCGCAACGAATTGCTGGACCAGATGGCTTACGCCATGGGTGGCCGCGTGGCCGAAGAGATCGTTTTCCATGATCCTTCCACCGGCGCCTCGAACGACATCGAGAAGGCCACCGGCACCGCCCGCAAGATGGTCACGCAGTACGGCATGAGCGAACGAGTTGGTGCAGTGAAGCTGGGCCAGGGTGGCGGCGAGCCGTTCCTGGGCCGTGACGCCGCCCAGGAGCGTAACTTCTCCGACCAGATCGCCTACGTGGTGGACGAGGAAGTGCGGCGGCTCATTGACCAGGCACATGACGAGGCCTACGCCATCCTCACCGAAAACCGCGACATCCTGGACCGCCTGGCCCTGGAACTGCTTGAGCGCGAAACCCTGAACCAGGCCGAGATCGCCGACATCTTCCGGGACGTCCGCAAGCGCGATTTCCGTGAGATCTGGCTGTCCAAGGAATCCCGCCCCGTGCAGACCATCCCGCCAGTGGAATCCCGGGCGGAGAAGGCCGAACGCGAAGCGCAGGAGGAAGCCAAGAAGGCCCGCCTGGACGAGCCGCTGGACACCGTCGCGCCGCACGCCCAGGGCGTCAGCAGCCAGGACAACTTCCAGGCGCCGGGGCCCGACGGCGGCAACGACTCGCCGCTTCACGGCTAAGCTTTCTGCTGTGACTCATTTCGACGACGAAGACCTCGCCGCCGCCCACGGCTCAGCCGGCGACTCCAAGGGAAGCCACAAAGTGGACCGCCCCCGCATTGAAGCAGCAGTACGTGAAATCCTGCTGGCCATTGGTGAAGATCCTGATCGCGGCGGCCTGCAGGACACGCCAAAGCGCGTGGCCAAGGCCTACGCCGAGGTCTTCGCGGGTCTCCACCAGAACCCCGTGGATGTCCTTTCCACCACGTTCGACCTCGACCATGAAGAGCTTGTCCTGGTGAAGGACATTCCCTTCTACTCGACGTGCGAACACCACCTGGTACCGTTCCACGGCGTCGCGCATGTTGGTTATATTCCGTCACATGACGGCAAGGTGACCGGCCTCAGCAAGCTCGCACGGCTCGTGGACATCTATGCGCGGCGCCCGCAGGTTCAGGAACGCCTCACAACGCAGATCGTTGAGGCGCTGGTGAAGTACCTCAACCCGCGCGGTGCGATTGCCGTCGTCGAATGCGAACACATGTGCATGTCCATGCGCGGCATCCGCAAACCAGGCGCCAAGACCGTCACCAGTGCGGTGCGCGGTCAGCTCCATGACCCGGCCACCCGCGCCGAGGCCATGAGCCTCATACTCGGAAGGTAAGCAATATATGGATTCCCTCGCTGCAGCACCCGGAACCGGCCCGGCCACAAGCCCCCTGCCGGTTCTCCGCAAGCCGCGACCCGCGGCCAGGTTCGAGGACCTGCCAACGGACCGGACCCTCGTCATGGGAATCCTCAATGTCACCCCGGATTCCTTTAGCGACGGCGGCACCCACCGCACGCCCGATTCCGCCATCGCGCTCGGCCTGCGTATGTTTTACGCCGGTGCGGACATCATCGACGTCGGCGGCGAGTCGACGCGCTCCGGCGCCGAGCCGGTGGATCCTGAAGAAGAGCAGCGCCGGGTCCTCCCGGTGATTGAAGCACTGGTCAAGGCCGGGGCCCTGGTCAGTATCGACACGATGCACACCTCCACGGCTGCCGCAGCTGTGGAGGCGGGCGCTGCGATCATCAACGATGTTTCCGGCCTCACCATCGAGGACGGCATGCCTGAGCTGGTTGCCCGCACCAAGGTTCCGTACATCCTCACCCACCGCCGCGGCGATGCCAAGACCATGGACAGCCTCGCTGACTATGAGGACGTCACAGAGGAAGTGGTGGCTGAGCTGAAGGGCGTCCGCGACAAGCTCTACGCCGCGGGTGTTGCCCCCGAGCAGATCATTGTTGACCCGGGCGTGGGCTTCTCCAAGAACGAGGACCAGAACTGGGAAATCCTCAAGAACCTGGACAGCTTGTTTGAGCTCGGCCACAAGGTGATGGTCGCCGCTTCCCGCAAGCGCTTCCTTGGCTCCCTCCTGACGGTTTCCGGCAAGGCCGCAGCCCCGCAGGAGCGGGACGCCGCGACGGCCGCCATCACAGCCTTGAGTGCCGCGAAGGGTGCCTGGGCTGTCCGCGTTCACGACGTCGGCCCGAGCCTTGACGCCGTCAAGGTCGCGGCCCGGATCGCCCGCTGATCGGAGGCGATGTGGACAAGATCACGCTGACCGGCATCACTGCCGTCGGCTATCACGGAGTGTTCGACTTCGAACGCCGTGACGGCCAGCCGTTCGTGGTGGATGCCGTGCTGCATACGGACTTCACCAAGGCCGCCGAAACGGATGATCTGCAGTACACGGCTCATTATGGCGAAGTCGCCGAACTGATCACCTCGTACATCAAGGGTGAGCCCTTGAACCTGATCGAAGCCCTGTCCGTCAGGATCGCCGAGGGCATCCTGGCCAACTACAGGACCCTGTCCGCCGTCGACGTCACCGTGCACAAGCCAAAGGCGCCCATCGAGGTTCCCTTTGGCGACGTGACGGTGAGCGTGCACCGGGAGCGGACATGAGCGCGGGCTACACCAAGGTGATCCTGGCCCTGGGCAGCAACCTGGGGGAGCGCAACGACACCCTGACCACCGCCGTTGCGGATTTGGTGGATCCGGCGGAAGTGCGCCTCCTGGGTGTCTCTCCCGTGGTGCAGACCAAAGCCGTGGGTGGTCCGGAGGGTCAGCCGGACTTCCTGAACATGGTCATGGCCATCGAAACCACGCTGGCGCCGTTGGAACTCCTGGCTCATTGCCACAGCGTGGAGCAAAAGCACCACCGGACCAGGGAGGTCCGCTGGGGTCCGCGGACCCTGGACGTGGACATCGTCGTCTATGGCAATGTCCAGAGCGACGATCCAATCCTCACCCTTCCTCATCCGCGGGCTGCCGAGCGGGCCTTCGTCCTCTATCCGTGGTCCCTCTTGGAACCGAACGCGCAACTGGGTGGCAAGAGCGTGGCCGAACTGGCAGCCGTCGCCGCCGACATGCCGGACATCCGCCGTTTCGATGGCTACGGCGACGTTGCCGGCGTGCCCGCCACGGGAGCTGTTGAGTAGCCCATGAAAGCCATGCGTCCGTGGGTCCTGGTGATCATCGCCGTCGTATCCGCCCTAATCGGTTGGCTGGCCACTACCGTCACCAACCGCGTCAGCATGCCCACTCCCGTGTTGCCCGTCTCGGCGCTGGCCACCATGGGCGTGATTGCGTTGCTGACCCTGGTGATGGGGATCCGCGTCCTTCGCTGGCGCAACGGTAAGAAGAAAACCATGCTGGACCCCATCATGGCGGCAAGGACGCTTGTCCTCGCCCAGGCCTGCGCCTACGCCGGTACCTTGCTCCTGGGCTGGCATGCAGGAATTTCCCTTGATCTTCTTCGGATTGGAACCCTGCGGAGCGGCGAAGGCATCCTCTGGAACGCCCTGTTGATGGGCGGGGGCGGAGTGGTCATGATCATCGTTGGGCTGGTGGTGGAGCGGTTCTGCCGCATCCCTCCTGAAGATTTCGAAGGTGGCACTGCCGGCGGCCAGGAGAAGCGGCGCGGGGAAACCAAGGGCGAAGGGGAGTATGCATACCGAGGCGATTGACCCTCCCGGCGTCCAGTGGCTGCGGGTCTCACCGAAGTACGTGACCGTCCGCCTGGTGGAATGGGCCGTGGGGAACCTGGTGATGGTAGCGATCCTGAGCCTTCCTTTGGTGTTCGTGCAGTTGGGTTGGTGGCGTTGGCCTCCGCTGTGGCTGGCGATCACTGTCCCTGCCTTCATGCTCCTTTTGGCCCTGTGGCGGCTGGTGCTCATCCCCCGACAGGTCCGGGCGATCGGCTACGCGGAACGCGACGACGACCTCCTGATCCGGCGCGGCATTTTCTTCCAACGCACCATGGTTGTTCCCTACGGCCGCATGCAGTACGTGGACGTTGCGGTGGGCCCTGTGGAACGAAGCCTTGGACTGTGCACCCTGAAACTCCACACCGCTTCCGCCGGAACCAACGCCCACCTGCCTGGACTGCCTGCCGCTGAGGGCGCACGCCTGCGCGAGCAGCTTTCCGCCCGTGGAGAAGCCAGGCTGGCCGGGCTGTGAGCCCGGAAGTGACCCTTCCCGGAAAAGCCGTCGACGGCGATTGGCGGCGCGTGCATCCTGCGTCGCCGTTCGTGCGGGGCTGGGTGGCGCTGGCTGCCGTGCTCTATTTTTTCGGACGCGATGCCTTCGAACGGATGCTGCAGGGCCGCGACTTCCTGGACCCCAACCTCAATGGACGCGTCCTGTGGCTCCTGGCGGGAGGTGGCGTCCTGCTGTTGCTGGCCGTCGGGGGCTTCATCCTGAGCTGGTACTTCACCAGATACCAGGTAGCCGAGGGCTACGTCCGGGTGAACACCGGCTGGCTTTTCAAGCAGCAACGGCAGGCACGGCTGGACCGTGTCCAGGCCATCGACATTGTGCAGCCACTCCTGGCGCGCATCTTCGGTCTTGCTGAACTCAAGTTCGAGGTGGCCGACGCCGGGGAATCGGCCGTGCGGTTGGCCTACCTTCCGCTGGCGCAGGCCAAGCAACTGCGGGCGGCGATCCTGGCGCGCGCCGCCGGAGTGGTCACGGGACAGGAAACCGTGGAGGAAATCCCCGAGGCGCCGGAGCAGCGGGTCCTGTCCGTTCCGCCGTCGCGGTTGATCGGATCCTTGCTCCTGAGTGAACAAACCGTCGGCATCCTGCTTGCTGCCGCGGCCTCGGTTGCCATTTCCGTCTACACCGAGAACAACGCGATTTTCCTGGCCCTCATCCCCGCGATCCTTGGTATCGGCGCGGCCTACTGGAGCTCGTTCAACAAGGGCTACAACTTCACCGCCGCGATCTCCCCGGACGGGATCCGTCTCCGTTACGGACTGCTGGATACGCAGGCACAAACTGTTCCTCCGGGTCGGATCCAGGCCCTGAAGATCACGCAGTCTCCCTTGTGGCGCCTGTTCGGTTGGTACCGCATGCACGTGAATGTCGCGGGGTACGGCGGAACGCCCGGCAACGAGAATGCTGCGCGGACCACGCTGCTGCCCGTTGGAATGAAGTCCGACGTGATGACCATGCTTTCGCTCGTCCTTCCGGATCCCGGCGTTGACGATCCCTACGGCGTTTTTACCGCCGGCTTGGAGGGCCTGGCCCCGCTCTCCGGAAGTCAGGATGGTTTCGTCACCACGCCGCGTCGGGCCCGGCTCCTGGCTCCTCTTGGCTGGCGCCGCAACGGATTCCTGGCCACGCGAACAGCTCTCCTGCTCCGTTCCGGGCGTTGGTGGCACTCGTTGGTGATGGTCCCGCACCAACGCACCCAGTCCATGGCCCTGCAACAGGGACCGTTGGCGCGCCGCTTCGGAGTGGCCGACCTCGTCCTGCACACCACGGCCGGACCTGTGGCGCCCCGCCTCTACCAGGCCGATGTGGCACAGGCCGTGGATCTTTTCGACCAGCAAGCTGCCCGTGCCCGCGAGGCCAGGAAGCGGCAGACCTCCGAGCAATGGTTGGCCCAAGTATCCTTCCAACCGTCCCAGCCAACCGCCGTTGAACCCAACACCACCAACCAGGAGGACCCCCACCATGGCTAGGCCAGGACGACTCGGAGTCGGCATCATCGGCGCAGGCAAGGTGGGTGCCGTCCTGGGTGCCGCTTTGCGCGCGGCCGAGCACGCCGTCGTCGGGGTTTCCGCCGTGTCCGAGGCGAGCCGGGAGCGGGCCGAAAGCCTGCTGCCTGGCGTTCCGGTCCTGGAGATCCAGGACATCGTGGAACGGTCTGAGTTGGTGCTGCTCGCGGTCCCGGACGACGCCCTCGGTGAACTCGTTGCAGGACTCGCGAAGCTCGGGGCCTGGCAACCCGGCCAACTGGTGGCGCACACGTCGGGCCGGTTCGGCGTCGGAATCCTGCAGCCTGTCCGCGCGGCGGGCGCGATTCCGTTGGCGATGCACCCGGCCATGACCTTCACCGGCATGAGCCTGGACCTGACGCGGCTCATGGATTGCACCTTTGGCGTCACTGCTGACGCGGCCATGCTGCCGATCGCGCAGGCCCTGGTGGTTGAGATGGGTGCGGAGCCAGTGGCCATCGCCGAGGCCGACCGCACGCTCTACCACGCTGCCCTCGCGCACAGTTCGAACCACATGGTCACCCTCGTGGCACAGGCCTCGCAGCTATTGCGGGAGATTGGCGTCGAGTCGCCGGAATCAATGCTCGGGCCGCTGCTGCGCGCGACGCTGGAGAACGCCTTGGCCTCCGGCGAATCGGCCCTGACCGGGCCGGTGGCCAGAGGTGATGTGGGTACCGTTTCGGCTCATGCCCAAGCGCTGAAGGAGTACGACGGCGGTGCGGGCGGCGATGTGCTCGCGGCGTACCAGGCCATGGCCAAGGCAACCGCGCGGCGGGCGGAAAACCGCGGATTGCTGCGGCCGGAACAATTGGATGAGATCAACGAGGCGTTGGAAAACGGGTCTGAACCGCACGACGGGCACTCGTCGACGGAAGGAAACTGAACAGCATGGCCATCAAACTCGTCACCACTGCGGCCGAACTCCGCGCCGAAAGCGCCCGGTTTCTCGCGGAAAAAGGCGGATCGTCGCAGGGCCTGGTACCCACCATGGGCGCGCTCCACTCCGGCCACGCAGCTTTGGCTCGTGCGGCCGTGGCCGAGAACGACGTCGTGGTGGCCACCATCTTCGTGAATCCCTTGCAGTTCGGCGACGCAGTGGACCTGGAGCGCTACCCGCGAACCTTGGAAGCCGACATGGCACTCCTTGACGCCGAAGGTGTGGACCTGGTGTTCGCCCCGACAGTCGAGGAGGTCTACCCCGGTGGCCAGCCCCTGGTCCGGATCACCTCCGGCCCCCTCGGAGACAAGTGGGAGGGCGCCTCCCGCCCCGGCCACTTCGATGGTGCACTGACGGTGGTGGCCAAATTGCTGCACTACGGACTCCCCGGGGGTGCTTCAGCAGACGGCACGACGGCGGCCTACCGCGCCTACTTCGGGCAGAAGGACGCGCAGCAGTTGGCATTGGTGAAGAGGATGGTCGCGGACCTTAACTTCCCCGTGGAGATTGTCCCCGTGCCGATCGTCCGGAGTTCGGATGGCTTGGCGCTCTCCAGCCGCAACCGCTTCCTCTCGGACGAGGAACGCGAGGCCGCGCTGGTCCTGTCACGGGCGTTGCGCCTCATCGAGTCCCGCGCCAACGCGCACCAGCCGCTGGACCTGGACTCCGCCGTCGAGCTTGTCCGGTCCCAGCCGCTCGTGGAACTGGACTATTTCGAGGTGGTGGACCCCACCACGCTTGAACCGCTCGCCGAAAACTGCAAGGAGACGCCGTTCCGTGGCGAAGGCCTGGCGATCATCGCGGCGAAGATCGGCGCGGTGCGGCTTATCGACAACGCTCCGTTGTTTTCCTAACGTTTGGAATTTTCCTGCTGACGGGAATTGGATGGGCGCTTAGACTGTTTTAGTCTTCACCGGCCCAGCTCGCCGGACACCAAATCCAAACCTGAGGAATCCTCATGTCTACCGACGTCACGTCCGACGCCTCCGGCGACTCCGTTTCCGGCGCCACCGGTGCTGTTTCCGGCGCTCCAGCTCCTGCGGAGACGCCAACCCCGCAGGTGTCAGGCAAGATGTCACGCGAGTCCGTCACGGTCATCGTGACCTTGCTGGTGGCCACTTTCGTGGTGATCCTCAACGAGACCATCATGAACGTCGCCCTGCAGCGGCTCATGACCGACCTCAGGGTTGATGCGCCGACGGTCCAGTGGCTGGCCACCGGCTTCATGTTGACCATGGCTGTGGTCATCCCGACCACCGGGTTCATCCTGCAGCGCCTGAGCACCCGGGCCTCGTTCATGCTGGCCATGGGCTTGTTCAGTGGCGGCACCTTGCTGGCCGCCCTGGCTCCCGGGTTTACCGTGCTGTTGCTGGCCCGCATTGTCCAGGCCGGTGGTACGGCCATCATGCTGCCGCTGCTCATGACCACCATCCTGACGCTCGTGCCCATGTCCCGCCGCGGGGCCGTAATGGGCAACGTCAGCATTGCCATCTCCGTGGCTCCCGCCATGGGCCCCACGATTTCCGGCATCATCCTGGACCACTTCTCGTGGCGCTTCATGTTCGTGTTTGTGCTGCCCGTAGCCCTGGCCGCTTTGGCAATCGGTGCCAAGTTCCTGACCAACGTGGGTGAGCGCGGCAAGACCACGTTGGACCTTGCTTCGGTGGTTCTGACTGTTCCTGCCTTCGGTGGTCTGGTCTATGGCTTGAGCCAGATCGGTGGGGCGAACGCAGGAATCGTGCCCGTCATCGCGTTGGTTGTGGGCGTTCTGTGCCTGGCGCTCTTCGTGTTCCGGCAGCTCAAGCTCCAGAAGTCGGATTCACCACTCCTGGATCTTCGCGCGTTCAACTTCCGGATGTTCACTGTGTCAACGCTGCTGATGGTCGTGGCGATGATGGCCCTCTTCGGCGGCGTGATCCTGCTGCCGCTGTACCTCCAGAACACCCTGCACCTTCAGCCCATGGAGACCGGCCTGGCGTTGCTGCCCGGTGGCTTGGCCATGGGTCTGTTGGGTCCGGTTATCGGCCGGATCTTCGACAAGGTTGGCCCGCTGCCGCTGACGGTTTCCGGATCCGTCCTCATGGTCCTGACCTTGTGGCAGTTCTCTCGGCTCGACGACCACAGCGCCCTTGGCTGGGTCATTGCGCTGCACGTCGTGTTGAGCCTCGGCTTGGCCCTGTTGTTCACTCCGGCGTTCACCACCGGCCTGAACCCGCTGCCGCCGAACCTTTACTCCCACGGCTCCGCGATCATGAGCACGGCCCAGCAGGTGTCCGGTGCTGCCGGTACCGCCCTGCTGGTTTCGATCTTCGCCGTGGTATCCGCCTCGTCCGGCCTTGTTGCCGGCATGCAGGCTGCGTTCTTCGCGGCGACCGTCATCGCCGTGGCGGCAGTAGTGCTCGGTGCCATGATGCGCAGGACCCAGGGTGCCGGCGGCCACGGAGGCCACTAACCCCCACCCCTTCTTCGGACGCTCTCTCACATAAACGCCCTTTGGGGCCGATCCTCGCTCATGTAATCCCCGATTTCGGGCAACGCTCTCTCACCTTTGGTGGGGGAGCGTTGTTGTTTTGGTGGGTGGTTGGTGTTCGACGGCGGGTTGTTGGGTGGTGTGATGGGGTTCACTGAGGGGCGTTGGGGTGTTTTTGGGTTGGTTTGGTGGGTTTGTGGGCTTGTTTTCCTTGTGTTTGTGGGGATTTTGGGTGGTGTTGAGGTGGATTTGTTTGGTGGGTTGGGGGCGTGTATTGTTTTCTGAGTCGCCGCCGCTGATGCGGAATGAATGGTGACAATCTCCCTTTCAAATGGCCGGTTTCCGGTGGTGCTTTGGTGTGCTGCTGGGTGTTGGTGGGGGTT
>NZ_JBHVRN010000008.1:0-306818 GCF_042885775.1 Paenarthrobacter sp. NPDC058040 | reverse complement strand
GAACACCCCTGCCGGATCATCGTCCTGGCCGACGCCGGAGCCCACAACCCGGACCGGCTCGACGCGCAAATCCGCGTCGGCGGGGACGCCGGCGCGTCCGAAGTGATCGTGCTGCGCGGCTACGGACAAATGGCCCACGAAAGCGAATCCCTCGTCGCCGGGCTCCTCCTGCCCGACGCGCCCATCGTCGCCTGGTGGCCCCACGGCGCCCCCGCCTCAGCCTGCGAAACCTCCATCGGAGCCATCGCCCACCGCCGCATCACCGACTCCGCCAACGAACCCGACCCCGCCCAAGCCCTCGACACCATCCGCCAAACATACAAAGCCGGCGACACCGACCTCGCCTGGACCCGCCTCACCAACTGGCGCATCCAACTCGCCGCCGTCCTGGATCAGGTGGACAGCGATCCGGTGTCGGCAATTGCCGTAGAGGGTGCCTCGGACTCCCCCAGCACACTCCTGCTGGCTGCGTGGCTGACGTTGGCATTGCAGGCACCGGTGACAATCGTGGCCGACCCCGCCGGGACCGGCATCCGTCGCGTCCGGCTCACCCGCGCAAGCGGCGATGTGCAGTTGTTCCGTCCGGGCCTGTCCGTTGCGGAGTTGACCCAGCCGGGGCAGCCTGCGCAGCGGATCACCCTGCCGCGGCGCAGCCTCAAGGACTGCCTCGCCGAAGAACTCCGCCGGCTGGACCCGGACGAAGTCTTCGGAGAAGTGATTACGATGGGACTGCCACTTACCAGCCAGAGGAGAGTCCAGACCAGTGCACGCTGAGCCCAGAGTAAGCATCCATCCCGACTCCAAAGTGCTGATGGCTGCCATTGCGGCACGCCTCATCACCAAGCTTGTGGATGTCCAGGACAAGCACGGCGAAGCCACGGTGGTCCTCACCGGTGGGACCGTGGGCATCGGTACCCTACGGGCAGTAGCCGAGTCGGCAGCCGCCCCGGCTGTTGACTGGTCGCGGGTGAACTTCTGGTGGGGCGACGAACGATTCGTAGCCGGCGACAGTGCGGACCGGAACACCCGGCAGGCCCGTGAGGCTCTTTTGGCCCACCTGCCCGTGGATCCCGAGCGAATCCACGAACCCGGATCGTCGGATGACTTCGCCACTGCCGAAGAAGCCGCCGAAGATTACGCCGCCAAGCTGCGGGCAGCCGCCGAAGCGGAGCACGCCGCCGATATGTCCGACGACCGCCCCGAAGAGCCGGGCGACCTGCCCCGCTTCGACGTCCTGCTGCTGGGTGTTGGCCCAGATGCGCATGTTGCTTCATTGTTCCCTGAGCAGGCAGCGATCCGGGTCAAGGACCGTACGGTGGTGGGCGTTGAAAACTCACCCAAGCCGCCGCCGTCGCGCGTTTCCCTGACCTTGCCGGCCATCAATACTGCCCAGGAAATCTGGATGGTCGTGGCCGGAGAAGACAAGGCCGGCGCCGTCGGTCTTGCTTTGGCGGGCGCAAACCCCGTACAGGTACCGGCGGCCGGCCCCGTGGGCCGCTCGAGGACCCTGTGGCTTATCGACGAAAACGCAGCTTCACGTGTCCCGCAGCAACTGGTCCGGAAGGACCCCGCGGGCGCGTAGCCTTTCAAGCGCTCCGGCCAGGACGACTTCCGCGTCCTGGCTGGAGCGTCTTTCTTTAACGTAATCCAGGTGCGACTTGAAGATTTCGTCGTCAGGGCGGGCAGCGGCCGGGTGCAGGGGGTCCCTTGAAGCCGGAAGCCCGCACTTGGGGCAGTCCCATGTCTTGGGGATCTGCTCGTCAGGCAGCTTAAGAAAAACAAGCCGCGTTTCGTGTCCCTTGGCGCACCAATAGGGAACACGAATACGCGGCAACTGCTCTCCGTCACTGTGATCGCTTTGATTTCTCGGTGCGGACCCTTGGGTCACTCCCACACGGGTGCCCCGGTAACCAGGCGTGCCATGAACCATTTCGAACCCCTAGCGACTCGGTGGTCGGCCGTACGGCCCTTGGGCCTGACGGCCAACACCGACAGTCTAATGCCAGGTGCACGACGGCGGCACCAGTGTTTGGTGCCGCCGTTCAGGATAGCGTGACGAATTTTCCGGAGGGACTCAGGAATCCCCGCCGGAGGTAAAGCGCATGATGAGGCCGAGTCCGATGATGACCACGCCCCAAGTGATACCTAGGATGATGGTGAACCTGTTCAGGTTCCGCTCTGCAACCCCTGACGAGCTCAAACCGGAGCTCATGCCACCACCGAACATGTCGGACAAGCCGCCACCACGGCCCTTGTGCAGGAGAATCAGCAGCGTCAGCAGAAGGCTGGTGATGCCCAGCAGAATCTGCAGGATAACTTGAAGAACGTCCACGACGGCCTTTCGAAGAAGCGGAAAACGGGAGCCGGACTAGTCCGTGACGAGGTGGCTCTCGAACCTGACAATGTTAGCAAACTCCGCCGGGTCGAGGCTGGCGCCACCCACAAGGAGCCCGTCCACATCTGCCTCGGCCAGAATGGCAGCGGCATTGTTGGCCTTGACGGAACCGCCGTACAGCAGGCGGGTCTTGGCAGCAACGTCAGCATCGAAAAGTTCGGTGAGTTCGGCGCGGATGGCGGCACACATTTCCTGGGCGTCTTCCGGACCCGCCACTTCGCCGGTTCCGATGGCCCAGACAGGTTCGTAGGCGACCACGAGTTCGGCGGCCTGCTCAGCCGTGAGGCCTTCAACGTCCGAGCGAAGCTGTGCAAGCGTGTGCTCCACGTGCGTTCCAGCCTGGCGGACGTCAAGTCCTTCGCCGACACAGAGGACGGGGGTGACCTCGTGACGGAAAGCGGCCTTTACCTTGGCGTTGAGGACCTCGTCTGTTTCGTTGTGGACGGTCCGGCGCTCACTGTGCCCCACAAGGACATAGGAGCAACCCAGCTTGTTGAGGAACTGGCCCGAAATATCACCGGTGTAGGCACCCGAGTCAAACTGGGACAGGTCCTGGCCACCGTAGGCGACATCGAGGTCGTCACCCTGGACGAGCGTCTGCACGCCGCGAAGGTCGGTGAACGGCGGGAAGACGGCTACTTCCACGCGGTTGTAGTCATGCTTCGCGTCGTCAAGGGTCCACGCGAGCTTCTGCAGCAACGTGATGCCCTGGACGTGGTCCAAGTTCATCTTCCAGTTGCCTGCGATAAAGGGTTTGCGGACAAAATTGCCGTTGGCAGAGGTAGTCACGTGAACTCCAAAGGGATGCGTTGAAATGTGGACGGCCGGCGGAACGCGAAGGCGTCCCGCCGGCCGGTTGCTGTGTTTAGCGGTCCAGGACGCTGAGTCCGGGAAGGTCCTTGCCCTCCAGGTACTCAAGGCTGGCACCGCCACCGGTGGAAATGTGGCCGAACTGCGAATCGTCGAAGCCGAGGGTGCGGACCGCGGCGGCTGAATCGCCACCGCCAACCACACTGAAGGCGACGGAATCCGTCAGGGCCTGTGCAATGGCGCGCGTTCCGGCGGAGAAGGCCTCGAATTCGAACACGCCCATGGGGCCGTTCCAGAAAACGGTCTTTGCCCCTTCGATTTGGGCGGCAAAGGCCGAAGCGGTCTCAGGTCCAATGTCCAGTCCGATGCCAGACGTTCCATAGGAGCTTTCTTCGATGGCGTCGGCCTTGACCACCTCGTGCTCGGCATCTGCCGCAAAGCGGCTGGCAACCACCACGTCGGTGGGAATGACGAAGGAGGTGCCGGCGTCAGCGGCGCGCTTGAGGTAATCCTGGACCACGGGAATCTGGTCCTCTTCGAGGAGGCTGCCCGCTACCTTGTGTCCGGCCGCCGCGAGGAAGGTGAACAGCATGCCGCCTCCCACCAGGATGGTGTCGGCCTTGCCCAGGAGGTTGTCGATGACCGCCAGCTTGTCGGAGACCTTTGAACCGCCAAGGACAACCACATACGGCCGCTGAGTGTCCGTGGTGAGCTTGCGGAGTACTTCGACTTCGGTGTGGACGAGGTCACCCAGGTAGGACGGCAGGCGCGTGGCGACGTCGTAGACGCTGGCATGCTTGCGGTGCACTGCCCCGAAAGCATCGTCCACGAAGGCGCCGTTGTCTGCGGTCAGGGCCACCAGCTCATCAGCGAAGGCGCCGCGTTCGGCGTCGTCCTTGCTGGTTTCGCGGGCGTCGAAGCGGACGTTCTCCAGGATCAGGGCTTCGCCGTCCTGAAGGTCGGCTGCGAGGGCCTTGGCGGACCCGCCAACGGTATCGTCGGCCAACGTCACCTTGAAGTCTGCCAGTTCCGCGAGACGGGCTGCTGCAGGCTTCAGGGAGTACTTTTCCTCGGGGGCACCCTTGGGGCGGCCGAGGTGGGCGGTTACGAGCACACGGGCACCGGCGTCCGAGAGCTTCTTGAGGACCGGAAGGGAGGCCTTGATGCGGCCGTCGTCGGTCACTGTAGAGCCGTCGAGCGGCACATTGAGGTCACTTCTGACCAGAATGTACCGCCCGCGGACACCTTCAGCGATGAGTTCGTTGAGGGTGTGAGATGTCATGTGTCTACCCTAGCCCAGCTTGGATGCGACGAGCTCCGTGAGGTCGACGAGGCGGTTGGAGTAGCCCCACTCGTTGTCATACCAGGAAACAACCTTGACCTGGTTGCCGATGACCTTGGTCAGTCCGGAGTCGAAGATCGACGACGCGGGGTCGCCGACGATGTCGGAGGAGACGATCGGGGCGTCCGTGTAGCTCAGGATGCCAGCCCACTGCTCGGACTCGGCGGCAGCCTTCACGGCAGCGTTGACTTCCTCGACGGTGACTTCGCGGGAAACGGTGACGGTGAGGTCCGTAGCGGAACCGGTGGGGACCGGAACGCGGATGGCGTAACCGTCGAGCTTGCCCTTGAGCTCCGGCAGGACCAGGCCGATGGCCTTTGCAGCACCGGTGGAGGTGGGCACCATGTTGATCGCAGCAGCACGGGCGCGGCGGAGGTCGCCGTGGGGGCCGTCCTGAAGGTTCTGGTCCGCGGTGTAGGCGTGGACCGTGGTCATGAGGCCACGCTCGATGCCGAAGGCGTCGTTGACCACCTTGGCCAGCGGGCCGAGGCAGTTGGTGGTGCAGGAAGCGTTGGAAATGATGTTGTGCGCTGCGGGGTCGTACAGGGAGTCGTTGACGCCCATGACGATCGTGATGTCCTCGTCGCTCGCGGGTGCGGAGATCAGGACCTTCTTGGCGCCGGCGTCGATGTGCTTCTGCGCTGCCGCGGCCTTGGTGAAGAAGCCCGTGGACTCGATGACGATGTCTACGCCGAGGTCGGCCCAGGGAAGGTTGGCGGGATCGCGCTCTGCGAGTACCTTGATGGACTTGCCGTCGACGACGATGTTGCCGTCCACAACTTCCACCGACTGGGTCAGGCGGCCACCGACGGAGTCGTACTTCAGAAGGTGGGCAAGGGTCTCAGGGCTGGTGAGGTCGTTGACGGCGACGATCTCAAGGTCTGCGCCCTGGGCCAGCGCTGCGCGGAAGTAGTTGCGGCCGATGCGGCCGAAGCCGTTGATACCAATTCGGGTGGTCACTGTTTGTCAATCTCCTTGGTGCTCTTGCAAGCACGCCTCGTGAGTTGGATTTGAGGTCCAACCAACAGACCCCGCACGTCATTGGGCAGAGGTGATTATCAGATCGGAGGGCGACCAGCCACGTTGCTGAAGGCTAACCGCCTTCCGTGACCCATCTTACGTTTAACTAAGCCTGCCCCCGCAACTGCGGGGGCAGGCATTTCAGCATTTGGCCCTAATTCACTAAAAAGGTGACTTTTGTTACATTTTCGTCAACCGAGGCTCACCAGCTAAAGGACGATGAGGCCCGTGGCGTTCGCGCGTGCTGCTTCGAAACGCTTGGCTACATCTGCCCAGTTGGCGATGTTCCAGAATGCCTTGACGTAGTCGGCCTTGACGTTGACGTAGTCCAGGTAGAAGGCGTGCTCCCACATGTCGAGCATGAGCAGCGGGGTGGTGCCAACGGCAACGTTGCCCTGCTGGTCGTAGAGCTGTTCGATGAGGAGGTTGCCGCCAATGGGCTCGTAGGCGAGGAATGCCCAGCCTGAGCCCTGGAGGCCCAGAGCCGCAGCGCTGAACTGCGCGCGGAAAGCATCGAAGGAGCCGAAGGCGTCGTCGATTGCAGCTGCCAGTTCGCCTTCAGGCTTGTCGCCGCCGTCCGGGGAGATGTTGTTCCAGAAGACGGAGTGGTTGATGTGGCCACCGGTGTGGAACGCGAGGTCCTTGGAGAGGCGGTTGATGTTGGCGTAGTCGCCCTTTTCGCGGGCTTCGGCCAGCTGGGCAAGGGCGTTGTTCGCGCCGGCCACGTAGGCAGCGTGGTGCTTGCTGTGGTGCAGCTCCATGATCTTTGCCGAAATGTGCGGTTCGAGTGCTGCGTAGTCGTAGCCGAGCTCGGGCAGAACGTACTCTGTCACGAAATCCTCCAATGTCATGGACCGAAGTCCGGTTTGGTAACTCTCGTTGTGTTCATCCGACCGGCTGGGCGGCCGGAAATCTCTGGCGAAGAAGCCTGTAGGAGCCTCCACCGGGCGTCAACCCGCGGGGGCTCCGCAGTATTTCCTCCGCACCCTGTCGATTCTAGGGGCGTGACCTACTCGTCCATCATTTCGGGAGTCACATTTGCTTCCGTACCCGGAATTCCCAAATCCAAAGCGCGCTTGTCCGCCATGGCCAGCAAACGGCGGATACGTCCGGCAATGGCGTCCTTGGTCATGGGTGGATCGGCCAGGCGGCCGAGCTCGTCCAGGCTGGCCTGCTTATGCGCAACGCGTAACTCCCCCGCGTACTTAAGGTGGTCCGGAACGTCGTCGCCCAGAATCTCCAGGGCACGGTCCACCCTGGCACCGGCAGCGACAGCGGCTTGCGCAGAGCGTCGCAGGTTCGCGTCGTCGAAGTTCGCGAGCCTGTTCGCCGTCGCCCGCACCTCCTTGCGCATGCGGCGCTCTTCCCAGACCATCAAGGCATCGTGGGCGCCCATACGGGTCAGGAGGGCTGCAATAGTGTCACCATCCCGGATGACCACGCGGTCAACGCCGCGCACTTCGCGTGCCTTGGCCTGGATGCCGAGGCGTCTCGCCGCGCCAACCAGGGCCAGCGCCGATTCCGGTCCGGGGCAGGTGACTTCGAGGGAGGATGAGCGGCCCGGCTCGGTGAGGGAACCGTGGGCAAGGAAGGCTCCACGCCAGACGGCTTCGGCGTCGGCCGCGGAACCGTTCACCACGACGGAGGGCAGTCCCCTCACGGGCCGGCCGCGCCCGTCCAGCAAACCGGTCTGACGGGCCAGGGCTTCGCCGTCGCGGACCACACGGACCACGTAGCGGCTCCCGCGCCGAAGCCCGCCCCCGGAAACGACGATGATCTCGCTCTGGTGGCCGTAAACCTCGGCAATGGCCGCCCGGAGCCGCCTGGCGGTGGATGCCAGGTCCACCTCGGCCTCGATGACGATCCGTCCCGAGATGATGTGCAGGCCGCCGGCGAACCGGAGCATGGCCGAAACTTCGGCTTTGCGGACTGAGGACTTCTTGATGTCCAGCCGGGACAGCTCGTCCTTGACCGACGCGGTAAGTGCCATCGCGTATGTGTTCCTAACTGTTCCCAAAAATATCGTGGTAGGCCGCTGCCAGGAGCAGTGGATCGTGGACGGGGCGGCGCCTCGACGCCCCTACTCTACCCAACACCACTTCCGCCCCGATCATCCCCGCGGCCTTCTCGAAAGCCTTGAGGTCCTGGATGGCCGTGGGGTCGGCCAGGACGACGTCCACACTGAACTCCGGGGCATAGCGGCGCAGCACGTCGAGGTGGTCCGCCGCTGTCATGCCCGAAGTTTCTTTCGTTTCCACGTCCAGGTTCATGGTCAGGCAGCGCTTTGCCGTCGTTTCGCCGAGGGCCTGGCGCAGTTCCGGGAGCAGGAGATGGGGAAGCACGGAGGTGTACCAGGATCCCGGCCCCAGGATCACCCAGTCGGCCAGTTCGATCGCCGTCAGCGCCTCAGTGCAAGCCGGGGCATCGCCCGGCAGGAGTTGAACGTCCTCGAGTTTCCCGGCAACGGCGCACTTGGCTTGTCCGCGGACGGTTTGGAGTTCGTGTCCACCGTCGGGCAGCTCTACCCGGGCCTGGCCTTCAATGGTCAATGGCACGCTGGACATGGGCAGGACCTGCCCGCGGGCGCCCAGCAGGGCCCCCGCCCATTTCAGCCCGGCAACCGTATCTCCCAGCAATTCCCAGAGCGTCACGATCAACAGGTTGCCCATGGCGTGGTGGTCCAGCGAACCACCCTTGGCAGTGCCCGCGTTGAAGCGGTGCTGCATCACGTCGCGCCACGTTCTGCCCCAGTCTGTGTCGTCGCAGAGGGCGCTCAGTGCCATGCGCAAATCACCGGGCGGCAGGACGCCGTACTCGTCGCGGAGGCGCCCGGAGGAACCGCCGTCGTCCGCTACCGTCACGATCGCGGTCAGCTCGGAGGTCAACAGGCGAAGTGCCGACAGGGAGGCTGCGAGGCCGTGGCCTCCCCCGAGGGCCACTACCGACGGACTCTTGTGCTGTTGGCTGCCGGGAACGCCCTTGGGCGGAATCAGCGGCAGTGGGCCGGTCAGGACGCCCATCTACTCGCGCCCCAGGTCGCGGTGCGTGGTGGTGACGGTGACCCGGGGATATTGCGCGAGCCGTTTGGAAAGTTCGACGGCGACAGCCACCGAACGGTGCTTCCCCCCGGTGCAGCCAACCGCCAAGGTGGCGTAGTGCTTGTTTTCCTGGCGGTATCCGTCGAGCACCGGCTCCAGGGCACTGACGTACCGGTCAACGAACTCGTGGACCCCGCTGGCTGCCAGCACGTAGTCGCTGACGTCCTGGTCAAGGCCGGTGTGCGGGCGCAGTTGCGGTACCCAGTGCGGGTTGGGGATGAAACGGGCGTCAGCCACGAAGTTCGCGTCAACCGGCAGGCCGTACTTGAAGCCGAAGCTCATGACGTTAAGCCGCAACGTCACGGGGCCGGTGTCGCTGAACAGCTCCGTGATGGCAGTTGCCAGGCCATGGACGTTGTAGTCAGTGGTATCCAGGACGACGTCGGCGTGCTCGCGAAGTTCCCGGAGAACCTCCCGCTCGATGCCGATGCCGTCGAGGATGCGGCCTCCGCCTTGCAAGGGGTGGGGACGGCGGCCCTGCTCGAAGCGGCGGACCAGGACGTCGTCGCTCGCGTCCAGGAACAGCACCCGGAAGGTAATCCCGGTGGCACTCAGGGCGCCTAGAGCGGACTGGATGTCCGTGAACAGGTCCTTGCTGCGAACGTCCACGACGACGGCCAGCTTGGGAATCGACTTCGGGGCATGCGAGACGATCTCTGCCAAGGTACCGAGCATCTGCGGCGGCAGGTTGTCCACGACGTACCAGCCGTGATCCTCCAAGGCATCCGATGCGGTACTGCGGCCCGCGCCGGACATGCCGGTCACCACCAGCAGTTCCGCCTCCGGTGGCTTGACGGGCGTCATGCCGTCCTGCTCCGCGCCGGATCCTGGCGTTGCCTCGTCCATCAGTGGTCCCCGTTCCTCGGAAGTCGTCAGTCCGTCCATGGCGCTGCCCGGAGGCAAGCACGCCCACCGGCGGCATCGCGTCAGCGGCCACCGGTCAAGTTCTTACCCTAGCTAAGATTCAAGGATTTCGCCGGTGGTCATGTTGATGGCCGGGGCGGCCTCACCTGCGTTTTCTCCCGAACCGAGGTGCTGGGCCACCGCCGCCGCGAGAGCAGGCCCGATGCCCTTGGCCGAGGTCAGTTCTTCCACGCTGGCGGCTTTGATCTTCTTGAGCGAACCGAAGTGGGCCACGAGTGCCTTGCGCTTCGCTTCGCCCAAGCCGGGAACGCCGTCCAAGGCGGAGACCGTCATGGCCTTGCCTCGCTTCTGCCGGTGGAACGTGATGGCGAAACGGTGGGCTTCGTCGCGGATGCGCTGGAGGAGGTACAACCCCTGGGACGTCCTGGGAAGGATCACCGGGAAGTCGCTGTCCGGCAGCCATACTTCTTCGAGCCGTTTGGCCAGGCCCACGACGTAAACGTCCTCGATTCCCAGTTCCGCGAGTGCACGGGCTGCCGCATTGACCTGCGGTTGTCCACCGTCCACCACCACCAGGTTGGGTGGGTACGCGAACTTCGCCTTGGGCGCCGGCAACGTGGGGTCCGACGGCGATGCGTCCGTTGGGGTCTTCGTGGCAGCCTGCGTCGGGTTGACGATTTCACCGGAGACCGGGACCTGGGCAGCTTTGTCGTTCAGGTAATGCCTGAACCGGCGCGTCAGGACGTCGTGCATGGCAGCGGTGTCATCGGCAGCAGCGGGTCCGGTGATGGAGAACTTCCGGTAGTCCGACTTCTTGGGCAGCCCGTCCTCCACCACCACCATGGAGGCCACCACGTTGGTGCCCTGTACGTGCGAGATATCAAAGCACTCGATGCGAAGCAGCGGCACCGGAAGCTCCAGGGCCTCCTGCAACTCCTGGAGTGCCAGGGAGCGCACAGTGATGTCTCCTGCCCGCCTGGTCTTGTGGAGTTTGAGTGCCTGCTCCGCGTTCTCCCGGACCGTGGACATGAGCGCGGCTTTGTCCCCGCGTTGGGGAACCCGGATGTCCACCCTGGCGCCGCGCAGTCCACCGAGCCATTCGGCCAACTCGGCGTGGTTGCTGGGGTTCTCCGGCACCAGGACCTCGCGTGGGATGCGTCCCTGGACCTCGCTGTCCTCGCCATACACCTGCTGCAGCAAGTGCTCTATGAGCTCGGGCGTGGTGGCATCTTCCACCTTCTCAACCACCCAGCCACGCTGTCCCCGGACCCGTCCCCCGCGCACGTGGAAGACCTGGACGGAGGCCTCCAGTTCGTCGTCATGCAGGGCGAAGACATCGGCATCCGTATCCTCGGCGAGGACCACGGCATTGCGTTCGAAAACCTTGCGCAGGGCGATGATGTCGTCCCTGAGGCCTGCTGCGCGTTCGTAATCAAGTTCAGCGACGGCGGCTGCCATATCCTTTTCCAGCCTGCTGATGAAGCGCTTGGCCTCACCGCCCATGAACGAGCAGAAATCCTCCGCCAGGGCACGATGTTGGTCCGGAGTCACCCGGCCAACGCAGGGAGCCGAGCATTTGTCGATGTACCCCAGGAGGCACGGCCGTCCGCTGGCCTCAGCACGCTTGAAGACGCCCGCACTGCAACTGCGGACTGGAAAGACCCTGAGCAGCGTGTCCATGGTTTCGCGGATGGCTCCGGCAGTATACGGGCCGAAATAACGCGTGCCCTTCCGCCGCTCACCACGCATCACCTGGACCCGAGGGTACTTCTCCCCCATGGTGACGGCCAGGTACGGGTACGTCTTGTCGTCCCGGAAAACCACGTTGAAGCGTGGCTTGAATTCCTTGATCCAGGTGTATTCCAACTGCAACGACTCGAGCTCGCTGCCCACCACCGTCCACTCCACGCTGCTCGCGGCATGGACCATGGCGTGGGTCTTGGGGAGCAGGCCTGCGGGGTTGGCGAAGTAGGAGTTGAGCCTGGAGCGAAGGTTCTTTGCCTTGCCGACATAGATCACGCGGCCATGCGGGTCGCGGAACCTGTAGACGCCCGGGGTGGTGGGAATTTCGCCCGTTTGCGGACGGTAACTTGCTGGATGTGCCACGGTTCAAGTCTAGTGAACGGCACCGACAGCAAACGCCAAGCGCGGCTACTCCACAACCTTGCTCTGGTTGTAGCTGGTGGAACGCTCCTGTCCACTGAGGGCAGCAATGGCGTCCATGATCCGGTCAGTGACTTCACGCCTGGCAGGCAGGGAATGGTCAGGGCCGGTCTTGTCGAAGTACAGCGGCTCACCCACCTTCATGGTGAAGTGCTGCGGCCGGACGGCGTTCTTGTCCGCGGGCTGCAGCTTCTCCGTTCCGATCAGTCCGACCGGGATGACCGGTGCCCCGGTTGTCAGAGCCAGCCAGCCAACACCCGTCCTGCCGCGGTAGAGGATGCCATCCCGGGACCGCGTGCCCTCCGGGTAGATGCCGATGCCCTTGCCCGCCTCAAGGATGTCCAACAGGGTCTTGAGCGCCTGCACGCTCGCGGCCTGTTCGCCACGCTCCACAGGGATGGACCCGACTGCTTCGAAGAACGACTTCATCACGGCACCCTTGACGCCCTTGGTGGTGAAGTACTCGGCTTTCGCGAAGAACGCCACGGGGCGCGGCATGAGTGCCTGGACGATCACACTGTCCAGGAAGGAAAGATGGTTGGGCGCAACAATGAACGGCCCTTCCTTGGGCACATTCTCGAGGCCGATCACCGTGGGGCGGCACGTGGTGGAAATCAGGCCACGTGTAGTCCACCGGATCGCATCAAAGACTGCCATCGTTATGTACCTCGCTCAGGGCCGCCGCACGGACAGCGTCAAGTTCTTCGATTTTGCTGCGCAGCCCGGCCGCGTCGTCCACCACTGCCACTGCGCCGGCTTCTTCCAACTCACCCTCTGACGCGAAACCCCACCGCACACCAATGCAGTCGAGACCATTGGCCATTGCACCGGCCACGTCCTGATGCCGGTCTCCCACCATGACGGCAGGCTGCGAGTGGAGCTGCTCCAACGCCGCCCCCACGATTTCGACCTTCCCCGGAGCCGTGTTCGCGCCCAGGGATTCGTCATCCGAAGCGCCGCAAATGGCTACGAAGAAGTCGGCAATTCCGTGATGCTCCAGGACGATGCGCGCAATCCCTTGGGGCTTTTGGGTGGCCACAGCAACCGAACGGCCCGATTCGGTAAAGAATTCCAGGAGATCGAAGATTCCGGGATACAACGTGCTCTGCGCAATTCCGGACTCGCGGTAATGCCTGCGGTAGCGCTCTATGGATTCATCCACCAGTTCGGCCGGAACATTCGCCAAGTGCAGCATCGAATCGCTCAGCTTGGGCCCCACCATTGAATTCAGTACAGCCTGTTCCGGGACCGGGAGGCCCATTTCGCGCAGTGCCGCGGAAATGCCCCCAGTGATACCGCCGGCTGGATCGACAAGGGTGCCGTCCAGATCGAATATTACGGGCACCTTTGTTTGAGTCACCGGGTTAGTTTCCCACAAGTAGCGGCATGCCCGAAACTCGCATGCCGCTACTGGAATACTTCTGCTGTAGTGAAGAGCGGTTAACCCAGAATCTCGGCCAGGAACTTCGCCGTGTGGCTCTCGGTGGACTTTGCCACCTGTTCCGGAGTTCCGGAAGCCACGATCCGACCACCGCCCGAGCCTCCGTTTGGACCCAAGTCAACGATCCAGTCGGCAGACTTGATGACATCGAGGTTGTGCTCGATGGTGATCACCGTATTGCCCTTGTCCACCAGGCCCTGGAGCACCATCAGGAGCTTGCGGATGTCCTCGAAGTGCAGGCCCGTGGTGGGTTCATCCAGAACGTAGATGCTGCGGCCGTTCGAACGCTTCTGGAGCTCTGCCGCCAGCTTCACGCGCTGGGCCTCGCCACCGGAGAGGGTTGTTGCCGGTTGGCCAAGGCGGACATAGCCAAGCCCGACGTCCACGAGTGTATTCAGGTGGCGCGCGATCGGAGTGAAGGCCGCGAAGAACTCCGCGGCTTCCTCGATGGGCATGTTGAGCACATCGGCGATGGTCTTGCCCTTGTAGTGGACCTCGAGGGTTTCCCGGTTGTAGCGCGCGCCGTGGCACACCTCGCAGGGAACGTAGACGTCCGGCAGGAAGTTCATTTCAATCTTCAGCGTTCCGTCACCCGAGCAGGCTTCGCAGCGGCCGCCCTTCACGTTGAAGGAGAACCGCCCCGGCAGGTAGCCCCGGACCTTGGCTTCGGTGGTCTCGGCGAACAGCTTCCGGATGTTGTCGAACACACCCGTGTACGTTGCCGGGTTTGAGCGTGGCGTACGGCCAATGGGGCTTTGATCGACGTGTACCACCTTGTCCAGGTGTTCGAGTCCGTTGACCGTACGGTGGCGGCCTGCCACTTGCTTGGCACCGTTGAGCTTGTTGGCCAGGACCTTGTACAGGATCTCATTGACCAGCGTTGACTTGCCCGAACCGCTGACGCCGGTCACCGCCGTGAACAGGCCCAACGGGAACGTGGCGTCAACATTGTTGAGGTTGTTTTCCCTTGCGCCCACGACCTTCAGCTCACGCTTCTTGTCGTACTTGCGGCGCTTGGCGGGAACATCGATCTTCCGGCGCCCGGACAAGTAGTCACCGGTCAAGGAGTCCGTGTTGGCAAGGAGTTCCTTGTACGTGCCGGAGTGGACCACTTGGCCACCGTGCTCGCCGGCTCCAGGTCCGATGTCCACCACCCAGTCGGCCTCATGGATGGTGTCCTCATCGTGTTCAACCACGATGAGGGTGTTGCCGAGGTCGCGGAGACGGGTCAACGTTTCGATGAGGCGGCGGTTGTCCCGCTGGTGCAGGCCAATGGAGGGTTCGTCCAGGACATACAGCACGCCCACCAGTCCGGAACCGATCTGGGTTGCCAAACGGATACGCTGCGCTTCGCCGCCGGACAGGGTGCCGGAAGGACGTTCCAGGTTCAGGTACTCCAAGCCGACGTCCAGGAGGAACGTCAGGCGGGCCTGGATCTCCTTCAACACCTGGTGGGCGATCTGGGCCTCGCGGTCCGTCAATGTCAGGCTGCCAAGGAAAGCCGCGCACTCCCGCATGGGGAGGGCCGCAACCTGGGCGATGGACTTTCCGTTGATGAGGACGGAGAGCGACGCCGGGTTGAGGCGGGCTCCATTGCATTCGGGGCAAGGCACCTGCCGCATGTATTCCTCGTACCGGTCACGTGCCCAGTCGGAGTCGGTTTCGCCATGCTTGCGGTGGACATACTGGATGGCGCCTTCGAAGCCGGTGCTGTACTTGCGTTCCCGGCCGAAGCGGTTGCGGTACTGCACCACGACTTTATGGTCCTTGCCGTGAAGCACGGTGTTCCGGACATCCTTGGGGAGCTTCTCCCACGAGGTGTCCATGGAGAACCCGAGCTCCAGGGCCAGCCCTTCAAGGAGACGGTTCCAGTACTCGGTGGTTGCCGTGCCCAGCGACCAGGGTGCGATGGCGCCCTCGCCCAGGGAAAGCTCCGGGTTGGGAACGATCAGTTCCTCGTCCACCTCAAGCCTGGTGCCGATGCCGCTGCAGGCAGAGCATGCGCCAAAGGGGTTGTTGAAGGAGAAGGACCGGGGCTCGATCTCATCGATGGCCAGGGGGTGCTCATTGGGGCAGGCCAGGTTCTCCGAGAAAGCCCGGATGCGTGCGGGATCGTCGGCATCGAGGTCCACGAATTCCACCAGGACGCGGCCCTCGGCGAGTCCCAGGGCAGTCTCCACGGAATCCGTGAGTCGCTGGCCGATGTCTTCCTTGACCACCAGACGGTCCACCACCACTTCGATGGTGTGCTTGAACTGCTTGCCGAGCTTCGGGGCGTCGCTGAGCTGGACCAGCTCACCATCGACGCGTGCGCGCGAATAACCCTTGGCCGTGAGCTCCTTGAAAAGGTCTACAAACTCGCCCTTGCGGCCGCGGACAACCGGCGCCAGCACCTGGAAACGGGTGCCCTTGTCCAATTCGAGGAGCTGGTCCACGATTTGCTGCGGTGTCTGCCGCGTGATCGGCTCCCCGCACACAGGACAGTGCGGCCTGCCTACACGCGCCCACAGCAAACGCATGTAGTCGTAGATCTCCGTGATGGTGCCCACCGTGGAGCGCGGGTTCTTGCTGGTGGACTTTTGGTCGATGGAGACGGCAGGCGAAAGGCCTTCGATGAAATCGACGTCAGGTTTGTCCACTTGCCCCAGGAACTGGCGCGCATACGCGGACAAGGACTCAACGTAGCGGCGCTGCCCTTCGGCGAAGATGGTGTCGAATGCCAGTGATGACTTGCCGGAACCGGACAATCCGGTGAAGACGATCATGGCGTCCCTGGGGAGGTCCAGGTCTACGTTGCGCAGGTTGTGTTCGCGCGCCCCCTTGACCACCAGCCGGGAGAGATCCGGGCGGACGGGTTTGGCGTCGGGCGCGACCGAAACAGGGTTCAGGGCATGGACGGCTGTATCTTCAGCTAAGGCTTTGGGCACCCCACAATGCTAGTCGAAAACGTCTTCGAATTTCCATGTGGTAGCTCACACCCTACTGATCGGTATCAATCGGCGTCGTAAGCGGCGGCAAGCAGCTGTACCGCCTCGGCAAAAGATGCGCCCTGCGCCTTGGCAGCTGCGGCGTACTGCGCCGCAACATCAGCAAGCGCGCCCCACCGGTCGTCGCGCGCACAAACGACCGTCCCGTTGCGCCCCCGCGTGGCCACCACTCCGGCAGCTTCCAACTCCTTGTAGGCCCGGGCAACGGTGTGCGGGGCAACGTCCAGCACACCGGCAAGGTTGCGGACCGGCGGGAGCTTGGCACCAACGGCAAGCACGCCCGAGTCCGCGAGTTCAATAATCCGGAGCCTCAATTGTTCAAAAAGGGCAACACCGCTGTTGGTGTTGGGACGCCATGTCCCAGGGAAGTCATTGGGGGAAATCATGCCGGACACCCGCCGGATGGCAACGCCACGCCCGGCTGATCGAAGCTTCCTTGGTCCATGCCGAGAATTAGACCAGCGACGCAGTGCCGGGACAAGGCACTGATGGCTGTGAAATTCCCTGCGGGGTTGCCCGGCCTCACGGATTCCTGCGTGCGACAGCGAAGATCCGGCGGAAGGGGAAAACCGTTCCGTGTCCGGTTTCCGGATAGGCCTCCCGGAGCAGGGCCGAGTATTCCTGTTCGAACTCGGCAGCCTCCTGCGGGGACAACGCCGCGAGGACCGGCCGGAGTCCGGTTCCCCGGACCCACTCAAGGACGGGGTCGCTGCCCGGCAGAAGCTGCAGGTAGGTGGTCTCCCAAGCGTCAGCCGTGCAACCGGCGTCGAGCATGATGTCCAAGTAGTCCGCGGGACTGCCAACCGCGCCGTCATGGCGCAACACGCCACCCAGGCGTGCTGCCCACGCGGGCGATTCGGCGAGCTCCCGCATCAGTGTGTGGGATGGCGAGGTGAAATTGCCGGGGACCTGCAGGGCGAACCATGCGCCCGGCTTCAAGGCACGCAACCAACCGCCCAGCATGTCCCGGTGGCCGGGAACCCACTGCAAGGCAGCATTGGTCACGATGACATCTGCGTCCGGAGAGGGGCGCCAATGGGCGATGTCTCCTTGCTCAAAGTCCAGATTCGGTTCATCGGCTGCGAGGACGTCCGCCTTTGCCAGCATCTCGGAGGACGAGTCAATACCAACAATGCGGGCCTGTGGCCAACGCCCGGCGAGCGTGGCGGTCAGGTTGCCGGGGCCGCATCCGAGGTCGAAGACTTCGCGTGGATCCTCTGCCTGGACCCGCGCCACGAGGTCATGAAACGGCCGGTCGCGGTGGTTGCCGAACTCGACATACTTGGACGGATCCCATTTCATAAAGCCTCCTTGCCGCGGGCACCCCTGCAGGAGCGAGCCTAGTGGTTGCGGGCACTAAGCTGGAAACCAATGAAACTTCTCGAGCAGCTTTCCGGTTCAACCGCCAACAATCCCCTGGGTCCGGACGACATCTATACCCGTTTTGTTGAATGGACGGAAAGCCGCGGCCTGCAGCTGTACCCGGCACAGGACGAAGCCGTGATGGAACTCGCATCCGGGGCCAACGTCATCCTGGCCACGCCCACCGGTTCCGGAAAGTCCATGGTGGCCATCGCCGCGCACTTCGAAGCGATGGCTCGAGGCCGGCGCAGCTACTACACGGCACCCATCAAGGCGCTGGTATCCGAGAAGTTCTTTGCCCTGTGCGAGGTCTTTGGTGCTGAAAACGTCGGCATGATCACCGGCGACTCCGGGGTCAACCAGGACGCCCCCATCATCTGCTGCACGGCCGAGATCCTCGCCAACACGGCCCTCCGCGAAGGCGCTGCGGCAGAAGCCGGCACCGTGATCATGGACGAATTCCACTTCTACTCGGACCCGCAGCGTGGTTGGGCCTGGCAGGTCCCGCTCCTTGAATTGCCCCAGGCGCAGTTCCTGCTGATGTCGGCCACCCTGGGCGATGTGACCCGCTTCGAGGAAGGCCTGACCCGGCTGACCGGACGGACCACCACCACGGTCAGTTCCGCGGAGCGCCCCATTCCGCTGCACTACTACTACCACCAGACGCCTGTGCACGAGACCCTCGAGGACTTGCTCTCCACCAAACAGGTGCCGGTCTATGTGGTCCACTTCAGCCAGGCCGAGGCGATCGAGCGCGCCCAGAACCTCATGAGCATCAACATGTGCAGCCGTGAGGAAAAGGACCGTATAGCCGAACTCATTGCCAACTTCCGTTTCGCCGCCGGGTTCGGAAAGACCCTGAACCGGCTGGTCCGCCATGGCATCGGCGTCCATCACGCAGGCATGTTGCCGAAGTACCGCCGTTTGGTGGAGCAATTGGCACAGGCCGGGCTACTTAAGGTCATCTGCGGAACGGACACACTCGGCGTGGGAATCAACGTGCCGATCCGCACGGTACTGCTCACCGCCTTGAGCAAATACGACGGCGTCCGCACCCGGGTGCTCAACTCCCGTGAGTTCCACCAGATTGCCGGACGGGCGGGGCGTGCCGGATACGACACCGCCGGAACAGTGGTGGTCCAGGCTCCGGAACACGTGGTGGAAAACGCCAAGGCGATGGCAAAGGCCACCGCCAAGTTCGGCAACGACCAGAAGAAGCTCCGCCAGGTGGTGAAAAAGAAGCCACCTGAAGGCTTCGTGTCGTGGGGCGAACCGACCTTCAACCGGCTGGTGGAGTCCGTGCCGGAACCGCTGACCTCGAGCTTCACGGTCACCCACGCCATGCTGCTCAACCTGCTTGAGCGACCGGGCGATCCGTTCCTGGCCACCCGTCGGCTGCTCAGCGAAAACCACGAGACACGTGCCTCGCAACTGAAGCTCATGAAGAAGGCGCTTGGTATCTACCGTGAACTGCTGGCCGCGGGAGTGGTGGAACGGGTTCCGGAGGAAGAGCAGGCCGCCGAAGGACGTTCAGTCCGGTTGACGGTCCACCTGCAGGCAAATTTCGCGCTCAACCAGCCCCTCTCCCCCTTCGCCCTCGCGGCCTTGGAGTTGCTGGATCCCGAGTCACCGGCGTATGCCCTCGATGTGGTGTCCGTGATCGAAGCTACGTTGGAGAAACCCCGGCAGATCCTCTCCGCCCAGCAGAAAAAGGCCCGAGGCGAAGCTGTAGCCGCCATGAAGGCCGATGGCATCGACTACGACCAACGCATGGCCATGTTGGACGAGGTCACCTACCCCATGCCCCTGGCGGACATTCTGGGCGAAGCGTTCGAGGTGTACCGAAAGGCCGCCCCGTGGGTAGGCGACTTCGAATTGGCACCGAAATCGATTATCCGGGACATGTACGAGCGGGCCATGAATTTCGGCGAGTTCGTGCAGTTTTACGGTCTGGCCCGGTCCGAGGGCATCGTGCTGCGCTACCTCGCTGACGGGTTCAGGGCCCTGCGCCAGACGGTTCCCCAGGACGTGTTGCGGGATGACCTGGAAGACCTCATCGCCTGGCTCGGCGAACTGGTCCGCCAAGTCGATTCCAGCCTGCTCGATGAATGGGAGGAACTCACGTCCGGACTTGCTCCGACTCCGCATGACGCTCCCCCGCCGCCGCCCCCTTCCCTGACATCGAACCCCAGGGCGTTCCGTGTCATGGTGCGGAACGAAATGTTCCGGCGCGTGGAGCTCTTTGCCGACGAGGATTCGGCCGCCCTGGGGGAACTCGATGCCGACGCCGGCTGGGATGCGGAGCGTTGGGAAGACGTCCTTGACGACTATTTCGATGAGCACGACGACATCGGCACGGGACCGGACGCCCGCGGACCGGGGCTTTTGATCATCACCGAGGAGCCCGGAATCTGGCGCGTCCGGCAAATCTTCGATGACCCGGCAAGGAACCACGACTGGGGCATTTCCGCGGAAGTGGACCTCGGGGAGTCGGACAAGTCCGGTACCGCGGTGGTGAGGGTTACCGCCGTCGACCGTTTGTAAGGAGCCTTTCGTGGAGACCGTCCCCGATCTGCTGGACAGCCTGCGGACCCTGCCCGCCTTGGCCGCAGTGGCGCCCGCTTCCTGGGACGGTCCCCGAAGGTGGTGGCGCGGGCCACTCGACGTCGAGGGGTTGGCGATCGGATCCGTTCAGGCCGCTGCCACCGCGTTGAATGCGTTGACAACCAGCTCCCGGTACACGGTGTCGACGCACCGGACGGCATCCTCTTTCGATTCGCTGGGACATCTGCTCATCGCGGGAAAGCCGGCCGTGGGTTTCGCAGGCCTTTCAGGGTTCCGCCGGACCTCGGATGGCTGGATCCGCCTCCATGCCAATTATCCGCACCACGCTGCACGGTTGCTTGAAGCGCTCCACATACGCTCACCGGAGCACGCAGCGGACGCGCTCCTCGGCCTGACGGCGTTGGAAGCCGAAGCTCGCATCAATGACAGGGGCGGAGTGGCTGCCGCCGTGCGCCGCCGCGACGACTGGTACGGCACACCGATGAGGGAGCAGCTCGCCGGCATCCCATGGATCCAGGTTGTTCCCGCGTCCGGTCCACGGGCGCCGGCACGGACGTGGCAATCTTCCGCAGACGTACGCCGTCCTTTGCGGGGCCTCCGGGTCCTGGACCTCACCCGGGTCATCGCCGGCCCTGCGGCCACCCGCCTGCTTGGCGCCCTGGGCGCGGACGTCCTGCGCATCGACCCTCCGCAATTCCCGGAGTTGCAGGACGCCTTCATCGACTCCGGCTTCGACAAGCGAAGCGCCGTGGTGGACTTCCGCAACGCCGGAGGCCAGCAGAGGGTCCGCGACCTGGCAGCCACGGCGGACGTCGTCGTCCTCGGCTACCGCGACGGCGGACTGGACCGCTACGGGTTGGGCGCTGAAGCCCTCGTCCACGGGCGCAGCGACCTGGTGGTGGCCACCTTGACTGCGTGGGGCGATGGCCCGTGGCAACATCGCCGCGGCTTCGACAGCCTGGTGCAGGCGGCAAGCGGCATCGCTGCGACGTACGGGATGGCGGACGACGACGGGTGGCGGCCAGGTGCGCTGCCCGTACAAGCGCTGGACCACGCCACGGGCTATGGGCTTGCTGCGTCCGTGCTTGGACTGTTGGCCCAACGGAGCCTGACCGGGCGGGGCGGCTTGGCCCGCTTGTCCTTGGCCCGGACCGCCGAGGGACTCTTTGGGTTGGGGGAAGTATCCGAAAGGGAGCCGGTCGGCCCCCTCCATGCGCCGAAGTATGTGGAAAAGGGCAGCCCGCATGGTCGCCTGCGGTTTGTGGGACCGCCCCTCCTGGTGGACGGCACACCGCTGGAATATTCGGTCCCGCCGGTGGCCTACGGCTCCTCGCAACCCGCTTGGAGCCTTCCCGCGTGAGCATGCCCTAGTAAGCTCGAATCCATGAGTGTAATCCGCCCCGCAACTGTTGATGACGTCCCTGCAATCCTGCGCATGATCCATGATCTGGCGATCTACGAAAAGGAACCGGACGCGGTCAAGAACACCCCGGAGATGCTGACGGAGGTCCTGTTCGGGGAGAACCCGCGGGTCTACGCAACCATGGCGGAGAACGCCGCGGGAACGGTGCAGGGTTTCGCGCTCTGGTTCCTGAACTACTCCACCTGGGAAGGCGTCCACGGCATCTACCTCGAAGACCTCTACGTCATCCCTGAAGCCCGGGGCGAGGGCCATGGCAAGGCGCTCCTGCAGCACTTGGCGGCGACCGCCGTCGAACGTGGCTACGCGCGGGTGGATTGGAGCGTCCTGGACTGGAACGAGCCGTCCATCAGGTTCTACAAGGGCCTGGGTGCATTGCCCATGGATGAGTGGTCCACCTTCCGTTTGACGGGTGATGCCCTGGCGGCATTCGGAACGTTGAGCACAGATGACGGCAAGGCCCTGGCCCGTGGCTGAACAGCACTGGATCCGTGCACGCCACGAGTTCCGCGGACTTCGGACCGCTGAGCACTTTTTCACTGTTCCGCTCAACCATGGCCTCATCGAGGCCTGGGGCAACAAGGGTGGACACGGACCCAAGGCGACCACGGACGAGACCATCACGGTCTTTGCCCGTGAGTACTCGTCCACCGAGCACAGCGAAGAAGAAGCCGAACGGCTCCCATGGCTTCTGTACCTGCAAGGCGGTCCCGGTGGGCGCGGCAACCGTGTGACATCCCTGGCAGGCTGGATGAAGGCCGCCGCCAAGGACTTCCGGATCCTCATGCTGGACCAGCGCGGAACGGGCCTGTCCACGCCCGTGGAGCAGCCCACCCTGGCCTTGCGCGGAAACGCCGAAGACCAAGCGGAATACCTGACCCACTTCCGGGCGGACTCGATCGTGGCCGACGCCGAATTCATCCGGCGGACCCTGGGCTCAGGTCCGTGGAGTGTGCTCGGGCAGAGCTTCGGCGGCTTCTGCGCGCTGAGCTACCTGTCCTTTGCTCCCGAAGGACTTCGCGAAGTCATGATCACCGGCGGCCTGGCCCCCATCCAAGGTCCCGCCGACCGCGTGTATCGGGCCACCTTCCGTCGGGTGGCAGCCCGCAACACCGAATACTTCGGCTGGTATCCGGAAGACCGGGACGTGGTCACCAGGATCGCACGCCACCTGGAGCAACAGCCGGAGTTCCTCGCGAGCGGCGAACGACTCACCCTGGAGCGCTTCCAAATGGTGGGCTCTTACCTGGGCGGCAATACCCGCGTGGACTCCCTGCACTACCTCCTGGAGGATGCGTTCGTCGAAACAGCAACAGGGCCGCGCCTGTCGGAGGCGTTCCTGGAGCAGGTCCGTTCGCTGGTCAGCCGTGCCGCCAATCCCCTGTACGCCGTGCTCCACGAATCCATCTACGCCCAGGGGGAAGCAACCAAATGGGCTGCGTGGCGGGTCCTGGAGGAGTACCCGGAATTCGAGCCAACCGCAGGGCAACCTTTGTTGACGGGTGAAATGGTGTATCCGTGGTACTTCGACCAGGATCCGTCACTTGTCCCCTTCCGCGAGGTAGCGGAGTTGTTGGCCGCGAAGGAAGATTGGGCTCCGTTGTACGATCCCCACCGGCTCGCTACCAACACCATTCCTGTGGCAGCAGCGGTCTACAAGGACGACATCTACGTGGACCACGATCTCTCCATGGAAACCGCGGCAGCCGTACGCGGGCTCCAGCCGTGGGTCACTGACGAATTCCACCACGACGGTATTGGCGAGGACGGCGAAGGCATCTTCCGTCGGCTGTTCGGTTTGGTCAGGGGCAGCCGCTAGGCTGCCGTACGCACCTTGTGCCTGGCCACGGTGGCGATGGTCCAACCCAACGCCACTGCGGCCAGCACACCGCCCGCCACGTTGAGGCCCTGGTAGCCAAGTAACGCGAGGACCAGTCCTGACGTTGCTCCGCCGACTGCCCCGGCAGCGCCCATGAGCGTATCGGAGACACCCTGTACCGTGACCCTTTGCTTCTCCGCGACACTTTCCGCAAGGAGCGTTGATCCGGCGATGGTCGCCGCGGACCATCCGAGACCGAGCAGGATCAGCCCCACCGTCACGAAGAAGGGTTCGGCCTGGCCCAAGGCCGCCACGAGGACGGCCAGCAGGATCAATCCATGACCCATGGCAATCGTGGGAAGCCGGCCCGCCCTGTCCGTCAGCCAACCCCACAGCGGTGACAGGGCAAACATGCCGGCAATGTGCAGGGAAATCGTCAGCCCGATCACCACCAACGCGTCGGTGCTGTCGGTCGTGTGGTGTTCGGCGTGGGCACCACCCACCAACTGCTGCAGGTGAAGCGGGGTCATGGACATGACTGCCACCATGACGCCGTGGGCCACCAGCACGGCCGCCAGGGCCAGGATGGCCCGAGGTGAGGAGCGGATTGCGCCCAGCCCGGACCGGATGCTGCCGCGCACGGCAGGCTTCGCGTTTCCGGCGGCCTCCGAAGCAAGGCGCCGGGCCAGCAACAGCGGGTCCGGCCGTAGCCCGAGGAAGAGCAGCCCGGCGGCCAGGAACAAGCCCATGGCCGAGAAAACAAAGGGGCCCGCGATTGGCGGCATTCCCAATGCGGAGCCGACGGCGGCACCGGGCTGGATGAGGTTCGGTCCGGCCACGGCACCAATCGTTATGGCCCAGACAACGGTGGACAGCGACCTGCCGCGGTGCTCGGCTTCGGCGAGGTCGACGGCGGCAAACCTCGCCTGGAGATTCGCGGCGGTGCCCAGTCCAAGGAAGGCCCCGCCCAGCAGAAGCAGCACGAAGGATCCGGCGACGACCGAGGCCATCATGAGCAGCGCCCCCGCCAAAGCGGCAACCAGCCCGGTCACGAGGCCCACCCGGCGTCCCCGGGCTTCGGCGAGCCTGGCCAGCGGCAACGCCGTGACAGCTGCAGCGAGCGTAAGCACCGTGGTGATGGAACCAGCCCAGGCCTCCGAACCCGAGAGGTCTACAGCAAGCAACGATCCGATGGAGAGGGTGGCACCATTGCCGATGCCGCTCAGCAACTGCGAGGAACCGAGCAGGAAAACAGTACGGCGCTGGACCCGTTGGGGGTCCAGCGCCGTAGGTGAAGTGGTAGTCACCTCACGAGACTACAACGTCCGCGGTGCGGTTACTCCGCCTCGCTCATGCTCTTCTTGGCGTCTTCTTCCAGGCGGGCATCGATCTGCGCCTGGCGTGCGGCCGGGCTCAGCAGGCTGGCAACGACGGCGATGATGATGGTGCCGACAATGACGCCAAGGGATACGAACGTGGGAATCTCAGGTGCCCACTCGATGTGGTGGCCGCCGTTGATGAACGGCAGTTCGTTGACATGCATGGCGTGCAGGACGAGCTTGACGCCGATGAACGCGAGGATGACGGACAAGGCGTGCTTAAGGTACACGAGCCGGGTCATGAGGCCACCCAGCAGGAAGTACAGCTGGCGCAGGCCCATCAGCGCGAAGATGTTGGCGGTGAACACGATGAACGCGCTCTGGGTCAGGCCGAAGATCGCCGGGATGGAGTCGACGGCGAAAAGGAGGTCGGTCATGCCGATGGTGATGAACACAATCAGCATCGGCGTGAAGACCTTCTTGCCGTTGACCGTGGTGCGGATCTTGCCGCCGTCGAACTTCTCCGACATAGGCAGCACCTTGCGGATACGGGCAATCAGCGGGTTCTCCACGTCTTCTTCATGTTCACCGGAGTCGGTGGCTTGCTTCCAGGCTGTCCAGAGGAGGAACGCACCGAAGATGTAGAAGATCCAGCTGAACTGTTCGATGACCACGGCACCCAGGGCAATGAAGATGCCGCGGAGAATCAGCGCGATGATGATGCCCACCATCAGCACTTCCTGCTGGTACTTCCGGGGCACCGAGAAGCGGGCCATGATGATGATGAACACAAAGAGGTTATCGATGCTGAGGCTGTACTCAGTGACCCAACCTGCGACGAACTGGCTGCCATATTCCGGGCCGGTGAAATAGAACATCGCGCCGGCGAAGACCATGGCCAACGCTACGTAGAAGGCGACCCACAGGCCGGCTTCCTTCATTGACGGTTCGTGGGGACGCTTGACGACCAGAAGAAGATCGATCAGCAGAATGATTCCGAGGGCGACAAACGAGCCGACCTCAAACCAGATAGGGAGCTCCATTAAAGAAGGCCTTTCGCAGGGTACGGGAAAGCGGTGTAAGTCTCTCCGGCCGCCGTGATGCACTGGAAGGCAACTTGTGGCGACCCGCTAGGCCCGGCGAGGCATCTGTGCCTTGCGTGTTGACGGACGTAGCGCTTGGGATACTCCCCTACGTGGATCCAACTTTACCTTAGGCGTGCCCTGCTGATTGCATCTGGCGTAACTCGCGCTTCAACTCCTTGACTTCGTCACGGATCCGGGCCGCGACCTCGAACTGCAATTCGGCCGCCGCTCCGTGCATTTGCTCCGTCAGCTGCTCGATCAGACCCACCAGGTCCTCGGCGGGCGCGGCGGCAAGGCCGTCCTGCCGAACGGTTGCCGCACCTTTTGCACTGGTCTTGCTGCGCTTGGCGCCCTTGGCCAGCCTGTTGTTGTTGAGCAGTTCCTGGGTGTCAGCATCTTCCTTGGCCAGCTGGTCCGTGATGTCCGCGATCCTCTTGCGCAGTGGCTGAGGATCAATGCCGTTGTCCTGGTTGTATTTCACCTGGATAGCTCGGCGGCGGTTGGTTTCATCGATGGCATGGGCCATGGAATCGGTGATCTTGTCCGCGTACATGTGGACCTGGCCGGAAACGTTACGCGCGGCACGGCCGATGGTCTGGATGAGGGACGTGGACGAACGCAGGAAGCCCTCCTTGTCCGCGTCCAGGATGCTGACAAGGGACACCTCGGGCAAGTCGAGGCCTTCACGGAGCAGGTTGATGCCTACCAGCACATCGAACACGCCCATCCGGAGCTCCCGGAGAAGCTCCACGCGGCGAAGGGTGTCCACATCCGAGTGCAGGTACTCCACCTTGACGCCGTGGCCTACCAGGTAGTCGGTGAGGTCCTCCGCCATGCGCTTGGTCAGCGTGGTCACGAGGACGCGTTCGTCCTTGGCAGTCCGCGTCCGGATCTCTTCCAGGAGATCGTCGATCTGGCCCTTGGTGGGCTTGACCACCACTTCCGGATCGATCAGACCGGTAGGCCGGATGATCTGCTGGACGTAGCCATCGGCCTTGCCGAGCTCGTACTTGCCGGGCGTCGCCGAGAGGTACACCGTTTGGCCGATGCGTTCCAGGAACTCGTCCCACTTGAGGGGCCGGTTGTCCATCGCCGAGGGCAGGCGGAAGCCAAAGTCAACGAGGTTGCGCTTCCGGGACATGTCGCCTTCATACATGGCCCCGATCTGCGGAATGGTGACATGGGACTCGTCAACCACCAGGAGGAAATCGTCCGGGAAGTAATCCAACAAGCAGTGCGGGGCGGTCCCGGCGGCACGGCCATCGATGTGGGCGGAGTAGTTTTCGATGCCGTTGCAGAAGCCCATCTGCTGCATCATTTCGAGGTCGTAAGTGGTGCGCATCCGGAGCCGCTGGGCCTCCACCAGCTTGTTCTGGCTTTCCAGGACCTTCAGGCGGTCCGCCAGCTCGTCTTCGATCCGCTTGATGGCGCGGGACATCCGCTCCGGGCCGGCGACGTAGTGGGATGCCGGGAAAACGTACATCTCTTCCTCGTCGCGGACCACCTCGCCGGTAAGCGGGTGGAGGGTCTGGATGTTCTCGATCTCGTCGCCGAAGAACTCGATCCGGATGGCAAGTTCCTCGTACATGGGAATGATTTCCACGGTGTCGCCACGAACCCGGAATGTTCCGCGGTGGAAGTCCATGTCATTGCGGGCGTACTGCATGGACACGAACTTCCGCAGGAGGTGGTCACGGTTCATTTCCGCGCCCTTCCGCAGGGTGACCATTCCGGCGATGTACTCTTCCGGGGTACCCAGGCCATAGATGCAGGACACTGTGGCAACCACGATGACATCGCGCCTGGTGAGCAAGGCATTGGTTGCGGAGTGGCGCAGCCGTTCGACTTCCTCGTTGATGGAGGAATCCTTCTCGATGAAGGTGTCCGTCTGCGCGACGTAGGCCTCAGGCTGGTAGTAGTCGTAGTAGGACACGAAGTATTCGACGGCGTTGTTCGGCAGGAGCTCCCTGAATTCATTGGCCAACTGCGCGGCAAGGGTCTTGTTCTGCACCATCACCAGGGTGGGCCGTTGAACCTGCTCGATGAGCCAGGCCGTGGTGGCACTCTTGCCGGTACCGGTGGCGCCCAGGAGGACAACGTCCTTCTCGCCGTTGTTGATCCTCTCGGTCAGCTCGGCAATGGCGGTGGGCTGGTCACCGGCAGGTTTGTATTCGCTGACGACTTCAAAGGGAGCGACGACGCGGTTGATTTCCTGGGCAAGGCTCATGCAATCAATCTACCCCTGCCCACGGACAGCTACTGTCCGGAATAGGGTCCTTCCGCCACAGGTGAACCAGGGCCCCTAGGCGCAACGCTTGATCAAACCGGCTAGCCAACCCTCCCCCGGGGTTGCATGGCCACCCGCCGGCCCGAGGACACGATCGTCATCCCACAGGCACCCCACTCGTCGCAACAAGCCTGCCGTATTCCTTTGCATCGAGAATGAGGTCTTCGTCTGAAGGATTGAGCATCATGCCGTAAACCGCGTGAATACCTTGATACTCGAGTTGGCAGAACTCAAGTGTTTGACGCACAGGAGCGAGGTACTCCTCCAGGCTCCGCCGGGCAACTCCCTCTGGTGAGTATGTGTCGAAGTCACTGCCCACAGAAACTGCCAGCCAAGCCTTCTTGCCGCGGAGTGCTGAGGCTGAACCATCAAGGGTAAACGCGAAGCCATAGTTCAGCACAGCATCGAACCACGCTTTCATGAGTGGAGTTACGTTGTACCAGCACAACGGAAACTGCAGAATCAATGTGTCGTGTTCACGCAGCAGCTGCTGCTCTCGCGCCGTATCGATCTCGAAATTTGGGTAGTTCTGGTAGAGGTCGTGGACGGTGACGTTACCCAGGTTCTCTATCTCGGCGATCCGGGCAGCGTTGGCACGCGATTCTTCGAGATTCGGGTGGGTGATGATGATGAGTGTCCGATTCGTGGTCACAAACAATTCCGTTTCTCGTGTTGGATGCCAACCTGCTTGCGTACCAAGCGTCCGCAACTGCAGGAATGTTGGCCCTGAATACATGCTCGTCGCCGTCAGCCCTCTTGGAATGGCCGTTCTCGATGACGAACACGTATTCAGTCAAGTCGATCCGTCGGCCAGGGCGCATTGACTACCCAAGATTGACCTAATGATTCCATCGAGAAGGCCCCCGTGGTGGATATTCACGCAGACATGGTCCGCCAAACCTCTGCGATGGTGCGATGGAAGCCCTGCTATATTACTGGGGACTCAGCAGGTGGTTCCCGTCAGGACGCGGCGCAACAAGTTACACGTACTGAATGGAACCACCCGTCAGCGCCTCAGACTCAAACGTTTATCTTTCGGGGACGCACACCCAGTACTGCAACCCTAGTTTGGAACCTAAGAAACGGGTGTTGGGAAATATGCTGAGTGTCCCTGGTCAAAAGCAGCCAGACCTCGACGAACTGGACCATTCGATTATTCATGCCCTACGCATAGACGGTCGATTGCCGTTCAGCCGTATTGCCGAAGTACTGAACGTGTCCACACAAACTATTGCCCGTCGATACCGGAGGCTGAGCACCGAAGCAGCACTTCGTGTCGTCGGCGTAGTAGACCCTCGGCGCTCCTCGGGTGAAAAATGGATTTTGCGGCTCTCAACCCGCCCGGACACCGCTCAACGCATTGCGGAATCATTGGCTCGGCGAGACGACACCACATGGGTACGGCGCATGGCCGGCGGAAACGAGCTCTGCCTCGTCACGGCCGCAAATTCGGCGGCAAACCACTCATTGCTACTGCGCGAAATCCCTCGCACGGCCAGCATCACATCTGTGTCGGCCCATCGCCTGCTCCATACATATCTGGGTGGACCAACTGCGTGGCAGGGTCACACAGCCGCACTCTCCGACTGGCAGCAGACTCAGCTTCACGAAGGATCTGGTTTACCAAACGACGTTGACGTAGCGGATCCTGCAGCACCTTTGGGCCTTACGGATTGGCTCCTGCTGACCCAACTGCAACGTAACGGCCGCACGAGCTACGCAGACCTCGCCACCGAAACCGGGCTTTCCGCCTCCACGGTTAGACGACGGCTCACGGCCCTGCAGGCTGATGGCATACTCACCTTTGACGTTGAGATCGGCGCAGAAATGTACGGCATCACAACGCAAGCCCTGTTGTGGATGTCGATCGCCCCTGCCCATCTGAACCGAGCAGCAACGATCCTGAGCCAACATAAAGAAGTCGCTTTCCTGGCCTCCACTACCGGCCAAACAAACTTGGTAGCCCTGGTGTTCTGTAAAAATCCTTCGGAACTCCACGACTACCTTTCAGATGCTCTCGGTTCTCTGGATTCCATCCGGGTGCTCGAAACAAGCCCTGTCCAAAAAACTTTGAAAACCTGCAGTCCATTCCTGGCCGGCGTCCTTAGGACCGGTCAGTACGGCCGGAACTTGCGGGGGGCCAGCAATTAGTTGTCCCTGTGCTTTGACCGGGCTTACGAAGGGCCGGAATCCGGTCCTTCCGCCACAGGTGAACCAGGAACCGCAGAAACGGAAGGGTACGACGGCGGCACCCACCCCGTGCGCTCCGCCCACGCCTCCATGCGGGGCCAGGCAACGTCGGTGAACCACGGCTCCTTGGCGTCGGCGTACCCGGAGGTGCCCTGGTCTTCGGCGAACCTCGCAGCCAAGTCCCGCTTGTGCGACTCGTAGGCTTCCCGGGCCTCGGCATCGGCGCGCAACCAGTCCCGGAACATCAGGGCATAGCGCCACCCGGGCGATCCAGCGACGCGGACATGGAGGTTCACGGCGCGGCCGGGGTCGGCGTTGGCGTGGAACCGCTTCTGCCAACCCGAGGGATCTGGATCGGAGGGCTTGGGGGAATCGCTCGTGACGTGCGGAACCGCCGGGAATCCGGCGGAGGCCAGCAAGGGGGCAACGCGGTCAGCGACATCCAGGTCCTTCACGCCGAGTTGAAGATCAAGGACATCCTTCGCGGCCAGGCCCGGGACCGAAGTGGAGCCGACGTGATCCAACGAGAGAGCCCCGGCAGGGATTGCTGCCACGATGCGGGACATAAGGCGTGCGGCATCCGAAGGCCACTCCGTCCGGGATTCCGACAGTACCGGGCCGGTTCCCCGCAGGGCGCGTCGGTTCAGCTTGAGGTTCCCGGCGAAGGGCACCAGCCTCCCATTCCAGAGGACGTCGACCCGGGACACCAGTTCAGCCTGGCTCCCTGAGTTATCCAGGACGACGTCCGCCGCCGCGATCCTGTCAGCCCGCGTGGCCTGCGCTGCCATCCGGGAACGTGCATCCTGCGACGTCATCCCCCGCAATTCCACCATGCGCTGTATCCGCACGTCATCCGGGGCGTCCACGACGATGACCAGGTGGAAGCTGCTCGCCTGGCCGGTCTCCACGAGCAGCGGAATATCCTGGACGACGACTTCCCCGGGCCCGGCCGTAGCGAGTGTCGCCGCAGCCGAGGCGCGGACCAGCGGGTGGACGATGCCATTGAGCACTTCCCGTGCGGACGGGTCCTGGAAGACGATGGCGCCCAGGGCGGGTCGATCCAGGCTGCCGTCCGCGGCAAGAATCCCCTCTCCGAAGGCAGCCACTACCTGGGCAAGTCCAGGAGTGCCCGGCTCCACCAACTGCCGCGCCAGGACATCGGCATCAATGAGGGTGGCCCCCAGTTCACGGAGTCGGGCAGCCACCAACGATTTTCCCGAGGCAATGCCGCCCGTCAGCCCAATCTTCAGCACCCCTCCACACTAGACTGAAGCGGTGCAAAATGAGGACGAAAGCCGCGCGACCAGCTACACGACACTCGCAGCCGGGTCCGATTTCCGCAACGAACTGGAGATCCGCCGCTCACGCTTCATTACCGTCCTCCATCGGTCCCCTGACGAGGAGTCCGCCCGGGAACTTGTCGCAGGGCTGCGGCGTGAGTTCCACGATGCGCGCCACCACTGCTCAGCCTTCGTCATCGGGCCGGACCGGATGATCCAGCGTTCCTCCGACGACGGCGAACCCTCCGGCACTGCGGGAATTCCGATGCTCGAGGCCTTGACCAAACGCGAGACGGCACCCGGGGTGACCGACCTCAGCGACGTGAGCGCCGTCGTCGTGCGCTATTTCGGCGGCGTCCTGCTTGGTGCCGGCGGCCTGGTGCGCGCCTATTCCGAGTCGGTGTCTTCAGCCCTGGAGTTGGCATCGCTGGTGCGGCGGAAGCGCTTGCGGCTGTGCGACCTGGCGGTTCCGCACGCCGATGCGGGACGGCTGGAGAACGAACTCCGGAACAGCGGGTTCGTCATGGCGGACACGCTTTATGGGGCAAAGGAAGCGGTCCTTCGGGTGGCGCTCCCTGACGAAGCGCCGGCGATCGAAGACGCCCAGGCCCGGGTAGCGTCGCTGACTGCAGGGATGTCCGAGTTGAAACCGCAGGGCACTGAATGGATTGACGTTCCCCTCTAGTCCGACGAAACCGGCAGTACAGCGCAAAAGGACCCCCACCGAAAACGGTGGGGGTCCTTTGTTGGCTATTCAGCCCAACCCGTCAGGGCGGCGGAATTAGTTGCCGGTGAGCTTCTCGCGCAGTGCGGCGAGGGCTTCGTCGGAAGCCAGGGTGCCCGCGTTGGACTCAGCAGCAGCCGGCTCCGAGGAGTAGCTGGTAGCGCCGGAGTCACCTTCGCCGGACGTTGCCGCAGCGGCGTCGTCAGCAGCGTGCTGTGCAACCTGCTTCTTGTGGGATTCCCAACGTGCCTGGGCGTCAGCGTACTGCTGCTCCCAAGCGGCACGCTGTGCTTCGTAGCCCTCGAGCCATTCGTTCGACTCGGGGTCGAAGCCCTCAGGGTACTTGTAGTTGCCCTCATCGTCGTACTCAGCGGCCATGCCGTACAGAGCGGGATCGAACTCGGTGCTGTCTGCGTCAACGCCCTCGTTGGCCTGCTTGAGGGAGAGGGAGATGCGGCGACGCTCGAGGTCGATGTCGATGACCTTGACGAACAGTTCGTCGCCAACGGAGACAACCTGCTCGGCGAGCTCCACGTGGCGGACAGCCAGCTCGGAGATGTGCACGAGGCCTTCGATGCCGTCTTCGACGCGAACGAACGCACCGAACGGAACGAGCTTGGTGACCTTACCCGGAACAACCTGGCCGAGGGCGTGGGTGCGGGCGAAGGTCTGCCACGGGTCTTCCTGCGTAGCCTTGAGCGACAGGGAGACACGCTCGCGGTCCAGATCCACTTCGAGGACCTCGACGGTGACTTCCTGGCCAACCTCGACAACCTCGGACGGGTGGTCGATGTGCTTCCAGGACAGCTCGGAAACGTGGACGAGGCCGTCTACGCCGCCAAGGTCCACGAAGGCACCGAAGTTGACGATGGAGGAAACGACGCCGGGACGGACCTGGCCCTTTTCCAGCTTGTTGAGGAACGTGGAGCGAACCTCGGACTGGGTCTGCTCGAGCCATGCACGGCGGGACAGCACAACGTTGTTGCGGTTCTTGTCCAGCTCGATGATCTTGGCTTCGATCTGCTGACCGATGTACGGAGCGAGGTCGCGGACGCGACGCATCTCGACGAGGGAGGCGGGCAGGAAGCCGCGCAGTCCGATGTCCAGGATGAGGCCACCCTTGACAACCTCGATGACGGTACCGGTAACGACGCCGTCTTCTTCCTTGACCTTCTCGATGTCGCCCCAGGCACGCTCGTACTGAGCACGCTTCTTGGAGAGGATCAGACGGCCTTCTTTGTCTTCCTTGGTGAGAACCAGGGCTTCGACCTGATCGCCAACGGCGACAACTTCGCCGGGGTCAACGTCGTGCTTGATGGAAAGCTCGCGGGAAGGGATGACACCTTCGGTCTTGTAACCGATGTCGAGCAGAACTTCGTCGCGGTCGACCTTGACGACGGTACCTTCGACGAGGTCTCCGTCGTTGAAGTACTTGATGGTGGCGTCGACAGCTGCGAGGAAGTCCTCAGCGGTACCAATGTCGTTGATCGCGACTACGGGGGTACCGGGCTTCTCGGTGGAGGTGATGGTCATGTAGTAGGGGCTCCGTTGTGGATAGTATGTCGGTCAGGCAAACCGCTGCCGCCCGGGTCCGGACGGCAGAACACGGCGAAATGCCGGGTCATCCTGATTTGTGGATTATTACAAAATGGACGCGCGCACGTAGTACACGCCCGTTTATTGTAGTCGATTCTGCAAAGCAGGGTCAAAAGAGCACCCTCGCCGCCACCGGCACGGCGCTAGGCCGGAAGAACCTGCCCCAGCTGGGCAAACGTCACTCCGCCGTCCAGCAGGCGGGGCAGCACCTTGGCGTAGCCTTCGGCGGTCCCGGAAGCCGGCCGGTTGAAATGCGAGATCACGATGTCTCCGGCCTTGGCCTTGCCTACCTCAGCGGCGACTGTCGGAGGCGCGTAGGTGGCCCCGCCGTCGCCATTGATGGTGAAGTTGACCGGCAGCATGCCGAGCCTCCGCGTCATGGCCGCAGCGACGTCGTCGTAATACGCCGTTCCCGGCCGGAAGAACCGGGGCCACTTCCCCGTCAGTGAGTGCAGGACGGCCTGGTTGCCCGTCAACTCGTCATAGGCGTCACCGGCGCTGGCTGTGCCGGGAATGCCATAGGCCGCGCGTCCGCTGACGGACAGCGGCAGGTGCCTGGTTCCATGGTTGGCGAGCTCGAACAACGGTTCGGCGGCCAGGTCTGCTGCCAGCGATGGGTTCGCCGAAATCCAGCGGCTGTTGACGAAAAGCGTGGCCGGTACCTTGAGGCTCCGCAGCGTATTCAGGAGCTTCTGGTCACAGCCTGCTCCGCCCGGACCACCGCAGGCATCGAAGGTGAGGGCTACGTGCCGCCCCGGTGAACTGTCCACCACGCCCGTCACGTGCAGTCCCCATTCCTTGGGGCGTAACGTACCGAATTCGGCCAGGATCTGCTGCCGGCTTGGCGGCAAAGAAGCGTTCGACGGCGGTGTTCCCCTGCCAGCGTCCACGCCGCCTGCCGCTTCCCCGCTGTTGGCGTCGAGGCCCGCGGTCCCACCCGGAGCAGCCTTCCGGAGCGCCAGGGCCGCCGCTTCCTCTTCCCTGGACAGTTCGGCGATGGCCGGCGGTGGCGTAGCCGGCCCCGCCTCCACGAGCACTGAAGCCGTGGATGTCGCAGTCCCGTTGCCATTGGTGGTGCATGCGGCCAGGGCGGTGGACGCGAGGCCCACCATTCCGAGCAGCACTGATCGACGGCCGGCCAAAGACCGCCTTGTGGAATCCCCCATGGATGTCCTTCTTTTGTTACTGGCTATGTAGTTGTGAAGCGTTGGGTGAAGCTAGAAGTGCGTCAGGCAATGCGCAGGACGCTCGACGGCAAACAACTGCCGGGCCGCAAAGGCTGCCCCTGGTTTGTGCTCGTGGATCCGGCCCGCCGCAGCGAGGGTCACGGGCGACACAGCGCCGAGGTAGATCGAGGCCAGGTCTGAGATGTCCAGGCTGAGGTCCGGGTCCGCGCCGAGGTAGATCGAGGCCAGGTCTGAGATGTCCAGGCTGAGGTCCGGGTCCGCGCCGGTGACTTCCCGCACCGTGGCTGTGCCGGCGTCGGACGCGATTTCCCATGTCCCGCCCGCCAAGCCGAGGGTATCCGAAACCTGGAGAACCAGTGTGCTTGTTACGGGGTATTGCCGGGCCACCAAAGCGGCAGGGACATCGAGGATCCTGAGCCACAGCATGTCCCGGACGTCGGAGGAATCAATGCAGCGGGGATCCGTCAACGCCCAGGCCAAGGGGTCGTCCACCGGGGCTTCGTTCCAGGTGACCAGGTCGATGAGGTCGATGCTGCCCAGGAAGCGCCACAGATCAAGGTAGGCGGCATCGTTGCCGGCCACCAGATCCACGATTTCCATGGTGAAGGGCTTGGCGTCCCACCCCTTGAAACGGTACGAGACGTACCCGTCCGGGGTTCCCTTGGCGTCATAGTGCAGTGCGCTGCGCACGGCGAGGTCCGGCTGCCCGTCATGGCCGATCGATCCCGATGCCAAGAGGCGGTAGTACTCCTGGCGCCCAATGGAACCGGGGGTGGCACGCTGGACGCGTTCGAAGATCCGGGGGGCGATGTCCAGGAGGACGGCCGGATCAGCCACTTCCACGGTTCCGGTCATCATGCCGCGAACGCTGAACCGGGGCCCGGTGTCCACCTTGATGCTCCGTTCGAAGGTGGCTACGCCAAAGCCGAAGCGTCCGTAGATGGTGCCTTCCGAGGCGGTGAGAGCCGCGATGGCCAGTCCGTCATCCTTGGCCCCTTCAAGGTCCGCAGTGATCATGCCCCGCAGGATGCCCCGGCGCCGGTGGGTGCCCCGGACGGTGACCGCTGTGACGAGGTTGGCCTCAAGCTCGCGGCCGAAGCCGATGTTGAGTGGCTTGCGCATGGTGCCGTACGTGGCCACAGGAACGTCGGCACCCATCGAGTGCCGTGGTACGTCGCCGGCAACGTACACACCCGTCAGCTCGCGCTGGTCGATGGCATAGGAGGCCAGTGTCTTGGCAACGAAGTCATCATTGCGCCGGTGCTGGTGGAAGCCGTGGGAGACTGCGTGGATCCAAGCCGCACTGCGGGCGTAGTCAGGGTTGTCTTGGCCCGCGGCGGGGAATCGCTGGACGGTGTACTTTGCCTGGTTCGTTTCATTGGGATCAGCCACGGTCCCGAGCCTAGCCAGCGGCAGGAGGGCGCGCCACCATCGCGGCGGCGCGCCCTCCCGGTGTCATCCGAAGGGATTAGTGCCCTGCCTCGTGCCAGCTTGAGCCGACGCCGATCTGGACATCAAGGGGAACGGACAGGTCCGCTGCCGCACCCATTTGTTCAGCGACCAATTTCTCCACCGCCTCGCGTTCGCCGGGGGCCACTTCCAGGACAAGTTCGTCATGGACCTGCAGCAACAGGCGCGACTTCAGGCCTTGGCCGGCCAATTCGGCCGCCACACCGAGCATGGCCCGCTTGATGATGTCCGCGGCCGAACCCTGGATCGGCGAGTTCAGCGCGATGCGTTCGGCTGCCTCGCGGGCCTGCCGGTTGGTACTGGTCAGGTCCGGAAGGTAGCGGCGACGGCCTTCGATGGTGGCGGTGTAGCCGTCAACGCGGGCTTGGTCCACTACCCCGCGCAGGTAGTCCCGCACGCCGCCGAAGCGATCGAAGTAGTCCTTCATGAGCGTGCGGGCCTCGTCGACGGAGATCTCCAGCTGCTTGGAGAGACCGAAGGAAGTCAGGCCGTAGGCGAGGCCGTAGGACATGGCCTTGACCTTGGACCGCATCGCGCTGGTGACTTCCCCGGGTTCGACGTTGAAGATCCGCGAACCGACAAAGCGGTGCAGGTCTTCGCCGTCGCGGTAGGCCTGGATCAAGGCCTCGTCACCGGAAAGGTGCGCCATGATGCGCATTTCGATCTGCGAGTAGTCGGCAGACAACAGGCATTCGTACCCTTCGCTGACCACGAAGATGCCGCGCACGCGGCGGCCTTCCTCGCTGCGGACCGGGATGTTCTGCAGGTTCGGGTTGTTCGAGGAGATACGTCCGGTGGCCGCGATGTTCTGGGCGTAGGTGGTGTGGATCCGGCCATCCTCCGCCACGGACTTCTTGAGCGTTTCCACCATCTGGGCGAGCTTGGACGACTCGCGGTGCGCCATGAGCTGCACCAGGAATTCATGCCCGGTCTTCTCCAGCAGCGCCTTCAGCGAGGCGGCATCGGTGGTGTAACCGGACTTGATCTTCTTGGTCTTCGGCAAGCCGAGTTCTTCGAACAGGACGGTCTGCAACTGCTTGGGTGAACCAAGGTTGACCTCATGGCCGATCGCGGCAAACGCCTGTTCCTGCGCATTCTCGATCACCTTGGTCAGGTCCGCGAGCTGCTCGTTCATCCGGTCCATGGACACGTAGATGCCGGTCAGTTCCATCTGGGCAAGGACGCGGGCCACGGGAAGTTCCAGCGTGGTCAGGAGGGCATCGGCCTTGCGCTCGGCAAGTTCCTTTTCGAAGTGCTTGCTGAGGGCGTGCACGACGGCGGCCTGCTGGACAAGTGCCGCAGCGGCAGCTTGGTCACTGCCACCGGCGAGGTCCAGTTCAAGTTGTCCCGAGGGGGCTGCGGCCACGCCCAAGGTGATCTTGAGGTGCACTTGGGCCAGTTCAGCGAGGTCATAGCTGCGCCGGTCCGGTTGGATCAGGTATCCCGAGATCGAGGTGTCGTCCACGACGCCTTCGAGGCCCAGGCCGCGGTTGTGCAGGGCCTTGAGGGCGGACTTGAACTCGTGGAGGATCTTGGCTTCCTCGGGGTCCTTGAGCCAGGTGGCCAGCACTGATTCCGCTGCGGCATCCAGGCCGGTGAGTTCGATGAAGGCGGCTCCGTTGTTCCGGACCACGGCAACGGCGGCAGCGTCTTCGCCGATGCGTCCTGGAACAAACTGGACGGTGACAGCGGAACGCGTGCCCGAACCGGCCGCGAAGAATGCCTCCAGACCGGCAGCGTCGGACAACGTGGCAAATTCCGGGGCGTCAATGGTGTCCGGTGCAGCCCCGGCAGTGTCGTCCCCATAGAGGTCGAACAGGCGCGTGCGGAGCGTGCGGAATTCGAGCTCTTCAAACAGGTCCTCGACCGCCTGGCGGTCCGGCCGGGGTTCGTGGAGGTCGGCGAGGGAGACCGGAAGTTCCAGGTCCGTCAGCAGCTGGTTGAGCCGCCGGTTGCGCTTGACGTTCTCGACGTTTTCCTTGAGTGCTCCGCCGACCTTGCCGCCGATGGAGTCCAGGTTCTCCAGGATGCCTTCGAGGCCGCCATAAAGGTTGATCCACTTGGCTGCCGTCTTGGGACCCACGCCCGGGACACCGGGCAGGTTATCCGCGGTTTCGCCCACGAGCGCTGCGAGGTCCGAATAGAACGCAGGCTTGACGAAGTACTTCTCCTCGATCGCGGCAGCATCAAGTTTGGGAATGTTGCTCACGCCCTGCTTGGGGTAGAGGACGAACACGTTGTCATTGATGAGCTGGAAGGAGTCCCGGTCGCCGGAGACCAGGAGGACCTCGAACCCTTCGGCGTCGGCCTGGGCAGCCAAGGTGGCGAGGATGTCGTCCGCTTCGTAGCCCGGCAGCGCGATTGTCTTGATGCCCCAGGCTTCCATCACCCGGGCGATAAGTCCGATCTGTCCCTGGAACTCGGCGGGCGTCGCGTTCCGGCCGCCTTTGTACTCGCTGTACTCGGCCTTGCGGAAAGTGGTGTCGTCCGAGACGTCGAAAGCCACGGCAACGTGGGTGGGCTTCTGGTCCTTGATCAGGTTGATCAGCATGGACGTAAAACCGTGGACGGCGTTGGTGAACTGGCCGCGGGCCGTAGAGAAGTTCTCTGCGGGAAGTGCGTAGAAGGCACGGAACGCCATGGAGTGGCCGTCCAGGACCAGCAGCCGCGGCCGCTCCTCCCCCGTGATGGAAGTTGTTGCTGCGGAAGAGGGTGCTGGTGCCGTTGCGACGGCAGCAGCCTGGGCCGTTGGAACCTGGTCCGGTTTGGTTGTTTCACTCACAGGTGCCAGCCTAGTTGGCATGATGGACAATTTCACGCCGAACCAGTTTGTGGACGAACTGAACCAGGCAGGCATCCCTGAGGAATTCCATGGTTGGCTTTCGGCCCACGGCGTGGGTTCCCTCGTGGTCAAAATGGGCATCCGGTTCACCGAACTCAGCGCCGAGCGCACGGTAGCTACGATGCCTGTGGAGGGAAACACCCAGGTAGCAGGCATCCTGCACGGTGGAGCACACGTGGTCCTGGCCGAAACCCTTGGCTCCTTTGCCGCATCCCTGCACGCCGGACGGGGCCGTCACGCGGTGGGAATCGAAGTGGGCGCCACCCATCACCGTTCCATTGCTTCCGGCACCGTGACGGGCACGTGCACCGCCGTCCACCTCGGTGGAACCCTTGCCACGCACGAAATCGTCATCACCGACGAGAAGGGGCGCCGGCTTTCGACCGCCCGGATCACCAACATGATCCGGGACAACCGCCCCCAGCGCGTCGGAGCACCAGCGGACTAAGCGCCCTTTCGGGGCATCCGGTAATGGAGCTCGGCCGCCGCGCCTCCAAGGATGCGCGACGAGACCAACTCAAGGGGCGCCGTCGGGCCCTTAAGCGGCAACAACCGCTTCCCCGCACCGAGCACCACCGGAATGACGGTGACGATCATCTCGTCCAGCAGTCCGGCGTCGGCGAATTGGGCCACCAGGTCACCACCGCCTACCAGCCAAACGTTCTTGCCAGCGGCGTCGGCCACGAGGTCCGGCGCGAATTCGCGCACGTCGCCCCGGACAAACGTCACGTTGGCACCAGTTGGCGCAAGGTACTCGTGGCGGGTAAACACCCAGCAGGGATGGTCCGGATAGGGCCACTTCCCGGACTCATGCTCCATGAGCCAGCGGTAGGTGGCGCCGCCCATCACGATCGCTCCGACGCCCGCGAAGAAGGACTCGTAGCTACCGCTGACGCCCTCCACGCGATCGAATTGAAGCAGCCACCCGAGATCGTCCTCGGGGGAAGCGATGAAGCCGTCAATGGTGGACGCAACGTAGTACTGGAAGAGGGGCATGGCCCCAGACTAGCCAATAGGCACCGACTAGTCAGTGTGGACCCGGCGCATCAGCTGGAACCGGCATTTCCGTACTCCACCCGCACGCTTCCGTCGTCGCGCAGCACCACCACACGCCCCTGCGCCAGCGTCCAGCCCTCATTGAGCAGGAAGATCCTTCCACCGCTGACCACCAACAGGCGGAGGCCGGAGTACCGGTACAACGGTGCGGTTTCCGTCCCGGCCGATTCCTCGCGCACATTGGGTGCGGTGACGGCCAGGCGTTCCTTGCTGTAGACAACCGCCGTGGGCAGCAAGGCGGAACGCTCTTGGTAGTCGACGGCGGCACCCCGCCCCAAGGCCTGCGCGTAGTCCGAGGTTCCCCAGAACAGCAGCAAGGTCACCAGTACGAAGACCAGCGACCGTTCCAGCGCCCTGGGCGTGATGCGGAGGGTACGGATTCCCGGAGCCACCGAGCGGCGCCGGACACTCAACCCCCACGCGCCCACAATGAGGCCCGCCGCGATGAGGAACGGGACATAGAGCAGGGTCCGGTCCGGCTGGGCCACTATCACCACCCACATCACCGCCGCATACGCGAAACCAAGAACCAAAACCACCAAGGCGGTGCGGTGCAGAAGCACCCTGTAGCGGGCCGCATCCAAAAGACGCGAGACGGCACGGTCCACCATTAGCCACAGCAACCCCAGCACCACCAGCCACGCGAGGGGCTGGAACAGTGACTGGATGCTGCGCAGGATGAAGTCCTGCACTGTGTAGCCGAACAAGCTGACATCCAGGCCCATGGCCTTGGCCTGCGCATCGGTCCGCGCCCAGCCGAAGTAGACCAACAGCGCCGTCGCCACGGTGAGCGGCGGGCCGATGACGGACAGCACATCCAAGGTTCGCTGCCAGCGCGTATTGATCAGGCTGCGTTCCTCGGTGTCGGATGTGGTGGCCGTATTCGCTTGTGGGGTGGCTGCCTGTACTGCGTCAGGAACCGGGCCCTCGCTCATGGCGTGGCCGTGGGCGATGGCGACACCGACGGACTGGCCGGCGGCGTGCTGGGCTCCACCGTAGGCCGCGTCGGGCTGCCCGTGGATGGCGTGGCGGCGGAATCGTCGTAGTAGAACGTCACCGTTCCGCTGATGTCCACGGTGTCGGTGATCGAGATATGGACGGCATCCTGCCCGGCGGCCGCTGGAGGCATTTTGAGGTACACCGGAAGATAGTCGCCACCATCGGGGAGGATTTCCGGAAACACCACTTGCCCGTCGAACAGGATGTCCCCCACCCGTACGTAGTAGCCATCCAGCCGCACGATGGTCCCGCCGCTCCTGGGCCCGGAGGCACGCAGCATGCCCGGAACCGGGACCTTGTTCCCGTCCACGACGGTCAGTCCGCTCAAGTGCCGCGGACATGCTTGCCCGGGTGCCGTCGTCGTCCTCAGGGGAACGGCGGGCGTGGCGCGGTGCTGTGCCACGACTGCTGCGGATGTCGCAGCCACCGTTGACTCCAAGCACTGGGTCTGCGGTACGCGCGGGGTCGATGCCACGGCGTTGGACGCGGTCAGCCAGTCCTGCTGGCTGCCGGTTTGCAGGGCCTTGCAGACGGCAGCCGCGGCCAGCCATACGGCCGCATCGGGGTCTCCGGCGACGTTCTGCGCGAGGGCATCGCACTGGAACTGCTGCAGCAGGAGGTAGCGCTGGCCGGAGGTCGGATCGTTCGGACCGACAGGCCCTATCGGCACCCACCTGACGACGGGCGCTTCAGCTTGGGGCGCTGCCGGACCTGCTGGCCCCGCGGGCTGCTGGGCAGTCGGTCCGACGGCGGTTGGCTGGGACGCGGACGGCGCCGCCGTTGCCGTGGGAGCCGGGTTCGGCGACGGGCTGTCCGGATTGCTGGTGGGCGGAAGACAGGCAGAGAGTCCCAGCGTCAGGACCGGCACCAGGGCCAGTCCGACGAGGTGGCTTAGGGAATGGCTCTTCATGACAGCCCCACATCTGCCGGATCACCATCATGCAGTGATGTAAGTTCACTGCTGATTATTCTCCCGAATGGACTTTACTGCCAGAGGGCCGCTTCCCGGCCGGAGGAGGCTACTTCCCGAAGTACGGGACGATCAGGTAGATCCCAAAGAGGACGGCAAGGCCACAAAATCCGAAGCAGGCGTAGGCCAGGGACTTGAACAGTGCCGGTGATTTTTGCTGGGCGTCACCCGCGATGGCCGTGAGGCGGACACCCAGGGAATACATGACCACCAAAGTTACGGCTGCCACGAGCGTTACTCCGGCAACCTGCAGCAATTCCAACCATTTCATCGCTGCACATCCTTGTTCGTTGCGGCTTTGGCCTTCTTCTTCTTGCGGAACCTCACTGCGTGTCCGGCCTCTTCGACTTCCACGGCGTTGTGGTGCCCAACATGGGACCGGCGGGACACGACGAACATGAACAGCACTGCCGCCGTGCCCACCACCGCGGCGATGACGACGCCCACCACTCCGATGTTGACCAGCAATGCCGTCAGGGCGCCAACGATGGCCGAGGCGGGCAGCGTGAACAACCAGCCGAGGGCGATCTTGCCAGCCGTGCCCCAGCGGACCGAGGTGCCCTTACGGCCCAGGCCGGAGCCGATCACAGAACCCGAGGCGACCTGGGTGGTGGACAGGGCGAACCCCAGGTGCGAGGACGCCAGGATGGCCGTGGCAGTGCTCGTTTCGGCGGAGAAGCCCTGCGCCGGTTTCACTTCGGTAAGGCCCGAACCCATGGTGCGGATGATGCGCCAGCCGCCGGCATACGTGCCGATGGCAATCGCGAAGGCGCAAGCTGCGATCACCCAGAACTGGGGGCCGGATCCGGGAGCCTGGCTGCCGGCGGCAATGAGGACCAAGGTGATGATGCCCATGGTCTTCTGGGCGTCGTTGGTGCCGTGGGCCAGAGCCACGAGGCTGGACGTAAAGATCTGGCCGGTCCTGAATCCACCGCGCTTCTGGGTGAGCTTGTCACCGGTCTCCGGGTCGTGGCGGGACGTCAGGGCGTAGGCGAGGCGGGTGCAGACATAGGCCACGCCACCGGCGATCAGCGGAGCGAAGATGGCCGGGAGGATGACCTTCAGGAGTACTGTTTCGAAGTTGATGGAGTGCAGCCCGATGCCCACCACCGCGGCGCCGATCAGCCCACCAAAAAGCGCGTGGGAAGAACTGGACGGCAGCCCCTTCAACCACGTGATCATGTTCCACAGAACGGCGCCCATAAGGCCGGCAAAGATGATGTCCGGGGTGATGTGGATACCGTCGGTGCCTTCGCGGATCAGTCCGCCGGAAATGGTTTTTGCCACTTCCGTGGAAAGGAAGGCACCCACCAGGTTGAGGACGGCCGCCAAGGCAACCGCCGTCTTGGGCTTGATCGCCCCCGTGGCGATGGGCGTGGCCATCGCATTGGCTGTGTCGTGAAACCCGTTGGTGAAGTCAAAGAAGAGGGCCAACGCTATTACCAGCGCGACCATGAAGGTGATTTCCACCTGTTGCCCAATCTGCAGAGTCGACGTTCAGCAGTTTCACTTCCCCATACCTGCCAAGCACAGCATAGTTCAGCAACTGTTCACTGACTGGACTTGCCGGATTCTTCGTGGCGGGCTTGAAACCTTAAGAATCCTACGTGCCAGCCACCGAGGGGACAAACGTATCCGGGTGCTACTTCAGCCCAGAAATGCCCGGACCGCCACCAGATCGCGGCGGGAAAGCCCTCGCCGGGGATCCGGTGAGATGCACAGCACACGATCCTCCTGGTACTCAGCCCAGGATTGCGCCTCCGATTCCTGGCCGAGCTGATCGTCCAGCCAGATGAAACGCCCCGCACCGGCCGTGGCGAGATCCTTCTGCAGGGCCGTCAATTTCCACCATTCCGGACCCGCATCCCAGCCTTCGCTCGAAAGGACGGGCCACTGCCCACCGTTGAGTCCTATGGCCGGGCATAAATATTCCGGGGCGAGGCGCTCCCACGTGGTCAGCCAGACGAAGCGGGCCAAGGGGTGGTCCGCGATCTCGTTAAGTTCGGCCACGAGCTCGGGCGCGTACGCGACGTCCAGGATCCCGGCGTCGGCAATCTGCCACTCACTACCCCAATCGGTGACGCCCATGGGACTGAACGGGTTCACGACGCCGTCGACATCCAGATAGATGGACACCGGCACGATGGACGACATCAACAGTTCTCCCTTCCCCAAAGGTTCAGGTTCAGCGTACGGTACGGCGCGGGGGTGGCAGAAAGCCCGCCACATGGGGCTTGGTATCACTTCCTTGACGTGCGTCATGTGAATGATATTGTTAAGCCATGGAAAAGTCCCAGGCAGAGTCGCCGAACGGCCACTCGCACCAGAGCGTCCGCCCCATCGAAGATTCCGTTCGAACAGATTTCCGGCATGCCATGTCTTATGGCGGATACCTGGACCTGGACCGGCTCCTCAGCTCCCAGCACCCCTTGAGCCAGCCCGAACACCACGATGAACTGTTGTTCATCATCCAGCACCAAACCAGTGAACTCTGGCTCAAGCTGGTCCTGCACGAGCTGCTCGAAGCCCGCAGGCTGTTCGACCAGGACAACCTGGGCAAGGCCCTGAAGTGCATCGCCCGGGTGAAGGCCATCCAGCGCACCATGACCGAACAATGGTCGGTGCTTGGCACCCTCACACCGCGCGAATACGCACAGTTCCGTGGCTTCCTGGGCAGTTCTTCCGGTTTCCAGTCCTACCAATACCGCGGAGTGGAATTCCTGCTGGGCAACAAGAACCGGGGCATGCTCCGGGTTTTCGAAAGCGATCCCGAGGCCCACGCGCTGCTCAGCACGCTCCTGGCCGAGCCGACCCTCTACGATTCCTTCCTCCGGGTCCTCGCCCGCGCCGGATACGACATCCCCGCCGACATCCTGGAACGGGACACGAGCGAACCGTGGACCTACCGGAAGGACCTGGTCCCGGTTTTCCAGATGATCTACGAATCCGACGACACACCCTGGGGCCTCTACGAAGCCTGCGAAGACCTGGTGGACGTCGAGGACAACTTCCAGGCCTGGCGCTTCCGCCACCTCAGAACCGTCCAGCGCACCATCGGCTTCAAAGTAGGCACCGGCGGTTCTTCGGGCGTCGACTTCCTCAAGCGCGCACTGGACCTGACGTTCTTCCCCGAGCTCTACGCCGTCCGCACCGAGATCGGCAACTGACAAACCTTCCGCCCACTTTCGCAGGAGCAACACCATGACCACTACACAGCAGACGCAGCGGCCAACATCCGCCGAACTGGACGCAGCCGATCCCCTCGCCACCCAGCGCGAGGCCTTCTACACGCCCGACGCCGGGCAACTCACCTCGTACTTGGATGGGAACTCACTGGGCAGGCCCCTCAAGGCGACCTCGGCCTCCCTGCAGTCGTTCGTTGAGGACGCGTGGGGCAGCCGTTTGATCCGGGGTTGGGACGAGCAGTGGATGGACGAACCCACCCGCGTCGGCGACCGGATTGGCGAGGTGACCCTCGGGGCCGCCGCCGGGCAAGTGACGGTGGGCGATTCGACGTCGGTCATGCTCTACAAACTGATCCGCGCCGCGGTGGATGCCCGTCCCGGCCGGGACGAAATCATCATCGACCGGGACAACTTCCCCACCGACCGCTTCATCATCGAAGGCATCGCCAAGGAACGCGGCGCCACCATCAAGTGGATCGCCCCCAACCCGGCCAGCGGCGTCCGCGCCGCCGACCTCGAGGGCCTCCTCGGCGAGCGGACCGCCGTCGTCGTCCTCAGCCATGTTGCCTACCGCTCCGGGTTCCTGGCGGACGCCAAGGCGATCACCGCCCAAGTGCACCAAGCGGGAGCCTTGATGCTGTGGGACCTCTGCCACTCAGTGGGTTCCGTACCACTGGAGCTGGATGCCTGGGACGTTGACCTTGCCGTCGGCTGCACCTACAAGTACCTCAACGGCGGTCCAGGCTCCCCCGCCTTCGCCTATGTCAACGCTGCTTGCCAGGACCTCCTCCAGCAACCGATTTGGGGCTGGATGGGCGCGGACAATCCCTTCGGCATGACTGAGGCCTACCAACCGGCCCAAGGCATCCGCAGGTTCATCACGGGCACCCCTCCAGTGCTTGCAATGCAGCCGCTTAAGGACATGGTGGAATTGATCGCGACGGTCGGCATGGACGCGGTCAGGGAGAAATCCATCAAGCTTACGGAGTACGCGATCGAACTCGCCGACGAGTTGCTGGTACCGCTCGGCGCGGACATCGTCAGCCCCAGGGACGCGGCAGACCGTGGCTCGCACATCACCGTGGACCACCCACTCTTCGCCGACGTCACAGCCAGGCTGTGGGAGCGGGGCGTCATCCCGGACTTCCGCCCACCGCACGGACTCCGGATCGGTCTGTCCCCGCTCAGCACCAGCTTCGCCGAGGTGGAACTGGGCGTCCTGGCCATCCGTGACGTCCTCACAGAACTCCAGTGAGCGCCGTCCTCGACGACATGGACTCCCGCCCCGGGAGTACTCCGTCACTGCTGCGCACCGTGATCGGCCTCTACCTCCGGGAAGCCGGCGGCTGGATGTCCACCAAGGACATCGTGCTGCTCATGGAAGCCCTGGGAACGTCCGGGACGGTCACCAGGACAGCCCTGGGGAGGTTGCGCAAGAAGGACGTCCTCCAGCAGGAAGTCCGTGACGGCTCTCCCGGCGTCACCCTCACACCGGGGGCCGCCGCGATGTTGGCACGCGGTGACCGCCGGATCTTCACGCCCCGCACCATGGACCCGGCCGATCCATGGTGCTTGGTTTCCTTTTCCATTCCGGAGACCGAACGCGAAAAACGGCACCAGTTGCGCCGCAGGCTGCACTGGATCGGTTGCGGGACCGTGGCCGCAGGCTTGTGGATCTGCCCGGATACGCTGCGTGGCGAAGTGGAGGAAATCCTTGCGGATCTTGAATTGCGGGACATGGCCACCCTCTTCGTCAGCCAGGCTCCGTTGGTGGGCGGCAGCCTCAAGGACGCTGCCGCCGCATGGTGGGACCTCGACGCCGTGGCGGGACTGCACCGGGATTTCCTTCGCGAGCACGGTGCAGTTGCTCCGGCCACGGAAGCTTCGGCCGTGGAACCCACGGCCGAAGCGTTCGCCGGCTACGTCCGCAGCATCGACCGCTGGCGGATCATCCCGTATCTCGATCCCGGTCTTCCCGCTGCCTTTCTACCCGTCGACTGGCCAGGAGCCGAAGCATCAGCACTCTTCGCCCGTATTGTGGAAGCCCTCGCTGGTCCCAGCGCGCAGTTCGTCCGCCAGTCCCTGGGACTCACGGCCGTGGGACTAACGGCACCTCGGGGCGTCCGGTAGCCGCCCGCTCACGGGCTGCAATGCCACGGAGGTAGGGCTCGCCCAAGTCTGCAATGGGCGTCTTGGCCGTCTCACGGGAGAACAAGGCCGAGACGGCCGCGATTGCCATGCACAGGGCCGCGAAACACGCCACTGGCAGCCAGCCGTCCTGTCCTTTGCCCAGTAGGAGGCCGGCGATCAAGGGGCCGAATCCCGCCACCACCAGGCCCAGTTGATTACCCAGCGCCATCCCGGAATAGCGGACCGGTGCTGCGAACAACTCGGCAAAATAGGCGGGCCAGATTCCGTTGAAGCAGGAGTACAACAGGGTCATGTTGACGAACGCCGCAAGGAAAACCAGCACGATGCTTCCGCTGGCCAGCGCCGCGAAATACGCGAAGATCGTGACTGAGCAGCCGACGGCGGCCGTCAAAAGCAAGGGCCGCCGTCCCACAGCGTCCGACAACTTGGCGACGAACGGCATCACGAACATGGACAGGCCAATGGCCACCGCGTTGACCGTGAGGATGGACGCCTTGTCGAAGCCAGCCGAACCGGTGGCATAGGCCAGGCCGAAGACCGTAAAGATGGTCTGCATGACGGACATGATGGACATCCCGATGACGCGGAGCACGTCCGGGGATTGGAACCGCAGGACCTCCCGAAGTGGCATCCGGGCGACCGTCCGCTGCTCTTTGGCTTCCTCGAACACAGGAGTCTCGTCCAGATGGGTCCTCACCCAATATGCAATGGCAAGAACAACCACGGACAGCCAGAACGGAATTCGCCAGCCCCAGCTCATCAAGGCCTCGACCGGCAGGGCCGCCACCGGAATGAAGACCAGGGTGGCCAGGACCATGCCGGAGGCATAACCGGTCATGACGAAGCTCGTGAAGAAGCCACGGCGCCCTTCAGGAGAATGCTCCAGGGTCAGGGTCGAGGCGCCGGCTGATTCCGCTCCGGCAGAGAAACCCTGCGCCAGCCGGCCGACCACCAGCAGGATCGGAGCCCAGACACCTATTTGTTCGTAGCCCGGCAGGAAGCCGATTCCCAGTGATGCCAGCCCCATGACGCCTAGGGTGATCAGCAGGATCTTCTTCCTGCCCAGTTTGTCGCCGAAATGGCCCATGACCAGTCCGCCGACCGGGCGGGCGATGTAGGCGACCCCGAAGGTTGCGAACGCTCCTGCCAAGCCGGCGGCAGGATCGTCGGATGGGAAGAACAGCGGCCCGAAGACCAAGGCGGCCGCTGAACCGTAGATGAAGAAGTCGTAGTACTCAAGCGTGCTGCCCAGGAAGGAGGCGAGGGCTGCCTTCCTGGGTGTCTTGCGCAGCATGGCTGGCTGCGTGTTGGTGCTTTGCATGGGATTCTCCTTGGGACAACGTTGTCCGGCCGTACTGAGTTGTCCGGCCGTGCTTAGAGGTGGAAATCAACCGCGATGATCTGCTCGCTGTTGGGGAACGAGAACTTCTTCAAGGGCTCGTGGCAAGGGTGCGTGTCGTACACCGCGAGGTCTTCAACCGTGGCGAAGTCGGCCACAATGGCGTAGTGGAAGGATCGCTCCTGTTGCAGCACGTCGGGGCCATGGGTGAGGCGCAGGAGGCCCGGGATGGCGCCCTGCATCCGGTCCAGACCCTCGATCCATGCCGCTTTGTCGGCTTCGGGAAAGCCGGGCTTGAATTTGAACAGGACGGCATGCCGGATCATGCCACGGCTCCGGCCCTGGCGCCGGCGTACTCGGCGGGCTGCCCGGCAAGGGTGCGTCCGGCCAGGTAGCCCATGGTCATGATCGGTCCCAACGTGGCTCCTGCACCGGGATACCCGGCAGCGTAGGCATTCTCCGCCGTGTTGCCGGCCGCGAACAGGCCAGGGATGGGCCGCCCGTCGACATCCAGGACGCGGGCCAAGCCGTCTGTTGCGACACCGCCGTTGCTGCCGAAGGCTCCGTTGACCACCTCAAGCGCATAGTAGGGGCCGTACTGCAGGGGCCCGAGGGACGGGTTGGGCCAGGGGCTGTGGTCATCTCCCCAATAGCGGTCGTAGGCGCTCTGCCCCCGCCCAAAATCAGGGTCTTCTCCCTTGACGGCGAAACTGTTGAAGCGCTCCACCGTGGCGACGAGGTTGATAGCCGGAACACCAATTTTTGCAGCGAGCTGCTCCAGCGTGGGGGCCTCGATGAGGTACTCCGGCGTCGCCAGGCCCGCCCGGTGGGCCAGGATGCCGTACCGCTCCAGGTAACTGTGGTCGAACACTACGTGCGCCGGGGTGTTGAGCGTCTGGTTGTTGGGCGAGTCCCACGATTGCAGGCAACGTGCGAGGTCGTTGTAGTTCTGGGATTCGTTGGCGAACCTCCGGCCATGGCGGTTGACCATGAGGGACCCCGGTCCTTGACGCTCAAAACGGAGGAGCGTCCCAATCGGCTTGCCGTCGCGGGTGTCGCCGGTGATGGCCATCGGCGCCCACCAGGCCTCGCGGGTTCCGCGGGTCTGCGCACCGATACGTTGGGCCATTTTGAGTCCGTCACCTGTGTTCGAGGGCGGTGAGCACATGGTGTAGAGGCGTGAGGCCAGGAGCGAGTCCGCCAGGGCTTTGTCCCACTCGAATCCACCGGTGGCAAGGACCACTCCGTCCCTGGCCCGGATCGTTTCTCCCGTGGCGAGTTCCAGCCCCACTACGCGACCGCCGTCGAGCACCAACCGGTGGGCGCGGGCGCCAGTGACCAGCGCCGCGCCGTCGCGGACCAGGCTGGCCAACAGCATCGCTACAAGGGCATGGCCCTTGGCTGCCAATCCTTCGTCCTGGCGGTCCTTGAGCTCCTCCCAAGGAAACTTGGTGAATGCGCCCCACTCCTCGTATTCCTGCATCGTGAAAGGTGCCCGGCCGTCAGACCGGACATGGGCGGCCAGGTCGCCGAGTGCTTCGCGGATATTGAACAGGCCAGGCTCCACGGTTCGCCCTCCTGCCACGGCGCCGGGCAGATCCTGGCGGTAGTCGGGAAAGTTGTCCAGGAAGAGTAAACGCACGCCGCATTCATCCTCCGTGAAACGCAGCATCGAATCGCCGTAGGCCAGTGCGGCGTCCAGGAGCTCGTCCCGGCCCCGGCCCCGGGCGACGGCCCGGACGTACTGCCCGGCTGCCTCCAAGGAGTCGCTGAGGCCCGCGTCGCGGGCATGGTGGTTGTCCGCCACCCACAGCATGCCGCCGGAGACGGCGGAGGTGCCGCCCAGCAATTCTGTCTTTTCGAGGACAACGACGGACTTCCCGGCGCGGGCCGCCGTGACGGCAGCGGTCAGGGCGCCGGCGCCCGAGCCGGCAATAACGACGTCGTAGGTGCTTTTGGGGGTACCGTTCAGGTACTTCATGGCTTGCCTTTCAGGTTGGGGGGTTGTGCCGGTTGCGGCTAGACGGCCGTGTACCCGCCGTCGATCACCAGCTCCGCGCCGGTGGTGAAGCGGGATTCGTCGGACGCGAGGTACAGGACGCCATAGGCGATTTCGTCAGGCTCGCCCTGGCGGGGCACTGGATTCCCGCCGACGAGTTGCTTGTAGTAGGCCTCAGGGCCGATGTCCGACTGTTCGGCTGACCGCCGGCTCATCCGGGTATTCATCGAGCCCGGATGGATGGAATTGACGCGGATGCCGTGGGGTCCGTAGGTAGCCGCGTCAGCTTTGCTGAGGAGGCGGACGGCGCCTTTCGTGGCATGGTAAAGCGGCACGTTGCGGCCGCCGGTCAGGCCATGGATCGACGAGAAATTGATGATGCTGCCGTTGTTCCTGCCCATCATCGCCGGGACGACGTGCTTGGTCATCAGCCACACACCTTTGACATTGATGTCGAAGAGAAGGGTGAAGTCGTCCTCGGAGGCTGTGTGGCTGGCTCCCGATGGTCCGATGATGCCCGCCGCATTCACCAGGATGTCCGGTGCGCCGAGCTCAGCCGTGATGCGTTCCACGATCCCGGCAACGCTTTCTGCCGCGGTGACGTCCACGTCGTATTCCCGCACAGCGGGGTGGCCGGTGGAAGCCGGCGTTCCCGCCCGGTCGAGGCTGGCAACCTTTGCCCCGTGGGCGGCAAGCAAACGGACGGTCGCACCGCCCAGGTCTCCCCTGCCGCCGGTGACGATTGCCACCTTTCCCTCCACGCGGCGTCCGGTGGTTGGGCTGTCCCCCGTGCGGGGATCCGACGCTGTCTTCATTGCTCTGTCCTTCCCGCCGCGGCGCTGCGGCGTGTCAATTCAGCGAACCGACGCAGGGCAGCACGAATCCGGGCCAATGCAGCCAGAGGAAGACGGGTGACGGGCGATGTGCCCTGCGCTTGGCTCCACTGTGCCAACCATGGTGTGAGTGGAACCACAGCATTACCGATGATCGGGAATCACATGCGGCCGTTGCTTTGTCGGAGCGCGCCTTTGAGCTCGCCATGCCATCCCAGGCTCCGCGAGATTGCCCTGGCTGCAGCCATCAGGACCGGTACCCGGGCCGGGGCGTCTTCTTCGTTCCTGGGCACCACGACGCTGAGCGCCGCAAGCACCGTGTTGGATGGGCCGTAGACAGGAACGGCAATACCGCTGGATTCAGGCACGATGATGCCCGGCATGACGGCGAAACCCTGTTGTCGGATCTGAGCCAGATGGCGGCGAAGTTCGGCAGGATCGGTCAAAGTGGAGTCCGTGAACTTCTGCAGCCGGCGGGACAAGAAGAGCTCCTGGTACTCCGCTGTGGAGTGCGCCAGCAGCACCAGGCCGGAAGATGTGCCGTGGACCGGGAGCCGGCCGGCCACTTTGGTAATGTCCACCATGGACTCCCGCGATCCGATCCGCTCGATGTAGAGGACTTCGTCCGAATCGAGGATGCCCAGCGTTGTGGAGTGCTGGACGACTGATTGGACGTCTTCCATGAAGGGAAGCGCGGCCTCACGCAGGCCCATCATCCGGGAGCTGCGTGAGGCCAGCTCCCACAGTTTGGTGCCGATCCGTACGTCCCCATTGGCTTCCCGCTCCAGGAGCCCTTCGGCCAACAGTTCGTCCACCAAGCGGTACGTGGTGGTCACCGGCAGTCCCGAGCGGCGGCAAAGTGCGGCGACGCTCATGGTCCTGTGGCCGTCGTCGAAGGCTTCAACCAACCGCACCACCCTGCTGATGATCGATTCACCGGATGGGGAATTCGCCACTACGCCTCCTGCCGGCTCTCCCGTGTCATGACGTGGCTAGGAATCCGCCTTGACCCTGGAGACGAAGCGGAACCGGTCTCCGCGGAAGGCGCTGCGCGTCCACTCTACCGGCGCCCCCGCGGCGTCGCGCGCCAGGCGGTGCACCACCAGCAGGGGTGCGCCCATTTCGATGCCGAGCAGCCGGACATCCTCGGGACCGGCCAAGGCTGTTTCGACGGTGTCCTCGACGTCGGAAATGTGGATGCCGTACACGGTGGCCAGTGCGAGGTACAGGGACCCGGCTTTGGCAAGGTTGGCCTTGAAGCGCGGAAGCTTCCCCGGAAGCCAGGCCACCTCGTGCGCCAGGGGTTCACCATCGATGAGGCGGATGCGTACAAGGCGCGTCACGGGATCTCCGTGGTCCAGTCCCAGGTGCGCCGCGACGTCGGCGTCCGCTTTTGTGCCCGTGAGCGCCAGCAACTTCGAGTCCGGGCGGAGTCCTTGGCTCCGGGCATCGTCTGAAAACGAGGTCAATTGGCGGACGTGCGTCATCTTCGGTGGGGCCACGAAGGTGCCGTGGCCCTGGATGCGACCCAGCTTCCCTTCTGCCACGAGTTCGCTGATGGCCTGCCTGACGGTGGTGCGTGAGGTCTTGTATTTCTCGGCGAGGGCGCGTTCGGTAGGAATGAGTGTGCCTGGCTGCAGTCCCGAGATCAAAGTGAGGACCTCGGTCTTCAAGACGTAGTACTTCGGGGCGGCCGGCGCGACATCAGTGGACATATTGGACATCCTACTTGTAGACACAAATTTTGGTCTATGCCAATCTAGTCCGAGTTGGTCTGAAGCGGAAGGATCGCCCCATGAAGTTCGCCACGCACCACCCCGATTGCGGGAACGCCCGATGGACACAGGAGGAGGCCCGATGAGCCCGGCAGTCCTCGGCCTCCACATCGGCGGTTCACGAACGCATGCACTCCGCTCGGAGGTGGACCCGGCCCGTGGGCGCAGCAACGGCGGGGACCTTCCGGAAATCACCGAATCGAGCGCCAACCTTTCCTCCGTGGGCCACCAAGGCGTGGACGCCGTCCTGCGCCGCATCGCCGCGGCCGCGGGCGACGGCGTGAAAGCCGTCTGCGCCGGTGCGGCCGGGGCGGACACGCCCGCCAGCCGTGCCGTGCTTTCCGCCCTGCTCGCGGAGCACTTTCCCGGCGCCCGCATCAGCGTGGTCCATGACACCCGGATCATCCTCGCCGCCGCGGACCTCGAGGCGGGAGCCGTCCTGGTGGCCGGCACCGGTTCGGTGGCGTGGGGCCGGAACGAGGACGGCCGCGAGGCACGCAGCGGCGGCTTCGGTTATCTCCTGGGAGACGAAGGCGGCGGCTACTCCGTGGTGAGGGACGCAGTGCGGGAAGCTCTCCGTGAGCACTACGCGGGCCTTGAGCCGGGAACGCTGGTCCGAGCGCTCCTTGCCGCGACCGCGAGCGCCGATGCCTTGCAGTTGATGGACTTGTTCTACGCCAAACCGGAACCGGACCACTGGGCCAGCCTGGCGCCCTTGGTCCTGGAACTGGCCGTCGACGGCGACCCGGCGGCGTTGCGCATCCAGGCTGAGGCTGCCCACTCCCTCGCCTCCATGGCGAGGCAGGTGCTGGGGGAACTCGGGCTCCACCTGCCTTTGGTGATGGCAGGTGGCCTGCTGGTCAACCAGCAGCAACTGGCAAGCGCCGTGTCCAGGAAGATCGGCGCCGAGGACCCCGAGGCGGTCCGCATCCTGACCCAGTCGCCGGTGCGTGGCGCGGTGACATTGGCCGCGGAACTACTTCAGGCCTGAATACTCCGTTTTGCCCTTACGACAACCGACAGGAATCATGACCATCACTTCCCCTGCCCCCAGCGCTTCGAGTACTCCCGGCTTCCGGATGGCCAGCGAGATCAACCAACAACCAGCGGTGCTGGCCGGGCTCCTTGAGCCAGGGGGCCGGCAGTTCGCGGCCATTGCGGCGATCATCCGGAAGGCCTCGCCACGCTTTGTCCTCCTGGCCGCCCGAGGTACCAGCGACCACGCAGCTTTGTACGCGAAGTACCTCATTGAGATCAACCTCGGCTTGCCCGTTGGCCTCGCGTCGCCGTCGACCCTCACCGCTTACGGCGCCACGCCGCAACTGGAGGGGGTTTTGTGGTTGGCCGTGAGCCAGTCCGGCGGTTCGCCGGACCTGGTGGAGTCGACGGGGGCGGCCCGTCGTCTCGGTGCCCTCACCGTTGCGGTGACCAACTCGCCGGCGTCGCCTTTGGCGGCCGCAGCCGAACACCACCTGGACATCCACGCCGGGAACGAAGCTGCGGTGGCAGCCACCAAGAGCTACACGGCGCAATTGCTGGCCTTGTGGCTGCTGATCGACGCGTGGCGTGGTGGTACCGGCGCGGCTGCCGAAGGCCTGCCCGGTTGGGCGGAGACTGTCCTGGCGGATGATTCGGTGCTGGAGGTGGCAGGCCGGTACCGGTTCGCTGACCGGATCATCACCACGGGACGCGGCTACTCCTATCCGACGGCCCGTGAGGGTGCGCTCAAGCTCATGGAGACCTCCTACCTTCCGGCGCAGGCGTTCTCCGGCGCGGACCTCCTTCATGGACCGTTCGCCATGGTCGATTCCCAACATCCGGTGATCGCTGTGGTTCCGGAAGGCATCGGCGGAGCCGCCATGCGTCCCGTGCTCGAAAGGCTCGCGGATCGCGGTGCCCACGTTTGCGTTGTTGGTGACCCCACTGTGGCCGGACCCAAGGACCTGGTGCTCCCGGTGCCGGCGGGCATCCCGGAGGAACTCGCCCCCGTTGTGCAGATCCTGCCGCTGCAGCGATTGGCGCTGACGTTGTCCGTGGACCGCGGCAACGATCCCGACTCGCCGCGGGGCCTGCTGAAGGTGACCGAGACCTGGTAGACGCGGGTCGCGTGGCTGGTGCTGCCGCCCGGCGTTCACCAGCCACCACCCGTGATGCGCGGCAGTAACCGGAGTAGGCTGGAACCATGCCTCTCACGCACGGTGGTCGGTAACCATGTCACGGGCAAAGCAGCGTTGGCTGCCTGCTCTCCTCATCCCCCTTGCGCTCATAGCGGCGATCCTCGTTGGATCCATCCAAGCAGGTGCCGCCCCGTCGCTCCCGCCGAAGTCCGCCGCGGAAATCCTGGCCATGATCGCCAAGACGTCCGTCCGGGCATTCTCGGGAACGGTCTCCCAGGAGGCGAACCTCGGCCTGCCGGACGTGGGCACCGGCGTGGGAGCAGCGGCCGGGGCGGGCTCGGCCTTGGAATTCCTGAGCGGTTCGCATACTGCCCGTGTGTACGTGGACGCCCCCGGCCAGGCGCGGGTGCAGGTCCTGGACCGCATGGCGGAGCGGGACGTGATCGTCAACGGAACCGACGCCTGGTTCTACAACTCCTCGGACAACAGCGTGGTCCATGCAGCCCTGCCCTCGCGAACGGGCACCAGCGGCACGGAGGTCCCGCCCGCGAGGCAGCCCCGTTACGGGGAACTGACCCCCGAGGCACTTGCCACGCGCTTCCTGGCGGCCGTGGATTCCAGCACTGAGGTTACCGTGGGCGGGGCTTCCACCGTGGCGGGACGCAGCGCCTACAGCCTGACGCTGACTCCGCGCTCCGCGGACACGCTGGTGGACTCGGTGACCATCAACGCCGACTCCGAAACGGGGTTTCCTCTGGGCGTGACCGTGAAGGCCAAGGGCCAAGCTGAACCGGCCTACTCCCTCGCGTTCACGGAGCTGGTCCTCTCGGCCCCGGATGCAGCCCTCTTCACTTTCACGCCACCCGCGGGTGCGACGGTAAAGGAAGAGATCGTAGCCGCCAAGCCTGCTCCGCCGCTGCCGGTCCCCGAAACCACAACGCCCGCCCCTGATGCCCCACGGGCCATGCCGCTCCCCCACCCGGGCCCCAGCATTACTGGTGAAGGATGGGGTTCTGTCATGGCTTTGCCGGCTGGTTCCGCGCCGGCCGGGCTCCTTTCCAACCCCCAGCTGTCACAAGTACTGCAGCCGGTGGCCGGCGGGCGGGCTTTGACCACCTCCCTGGTAAGCGTCTTGATTCTCGACGACGGCCGCGTCTTGGCGGGCATGGTTCCTTTGGACCGACTTGAGTCAGCCGCTGCCGCCGGTTGAGGGACCTCCTGCCAAGGAGGCGCGCGTCGGGGACAGCGGTGACCTCGCCATAGAGACGCGTGGCCTGCTGAAGAGTTTCGGCCGCCGCGCAGCCGTGGACGGCATCGACTTGGCCGTGCCCCGTGGCGCAGTCTTCGGCTTCCTGGGACCCAACGGGTCAGGGAAGACCACCACCATCCGCATGCTCCTGGGCCTGGCCTCTGCGGACAAGGGCCTGATCCGGGTGCTGGGCCGGGACATGCCGCAAAGCCTGTCCGCCGTCCTCCCGGATGTAGGCGCCTTGGTGGAGGGCCCCGGCTTCTATCCGTTCCTCACGGGTGCAGGAAACCTCATGCGACTGGACGCCGCTGACAGGCATGCTTCCCCGGCCACGCGGCGCCAACGCGTGGAAGACGCGCTGGGTCGTGTGGGCCTCAGCCACGCAGCACGGAAGAAGGTCCGGGCATATTCCCTGGGAATGAAGCAACGGCTTGGCCTGGCCAATGCGCTGCTCAGGCCGAGGGAACTCCTGGTCCTGGACGAGCCGACCAACGGCCTGGATCCGCAGGGCACGCGGGAGGTGCGCAACCTGGTCAGGTCCTTGGCGGCCGGAGGCACCACGGTCTTCGTTTCCAGCCACCTTTTGGCCGAGGTGGAACACATGTGCACCCACGTCGGCGTCATGAGTGCCGGGAGGCTGGTGGCCCAGGGTCCCCTGGATCAACTCCGGTCCGCCGGGCAGGCACACGTATTGGTGCAAACGCCCGACGTCGACCATGCCGCCCGTGTCCTGACGCGCCTGGGCCTGGTACCCGGTCCGGCCCCGGCTCCGGGCGCGCTGCTGGGCACCGGGCTGGATGGTGTGGCACCCGAGGCGATCGTTGCCGCCTTGGTAGGGGACGGCGTCAGGGTGCGCGGGTTCTCCGTGGAAAACGCCAGCCTGGAAGAACGGTACGTTTCGCTCACCGGAGAGGGGTTCGACGTTGTCGGCTGAAGCAGTTGAAACGGGTGCTGCACGGCCTCGCCCTGGATCGGGCTGGCGGCTCGCAGGCTCCGAACTGTCGGTGCTGTTCCGTCGGCTCCGTACCTTGGCGATGCTGCTGGCCCTCGCTGCCGTGCCAGTGCTGATTGCCGTTGCGGTGAAGCTTTCTTCCCGGGAAGTCCCGCCCGGGCGTGGTCCGCTGTTCCTTGACCGCGTGAGCCAGAACGGACTGTTCGTTGCCGTGACCGCGCTGGTGGTCTGCGTCCCGTTGTTCCTTCCCTTGACTGTCGGTGTGGTGGCCGGAGACACCATCGCGGGCGAAGCGAACCTCGGCACGCTCAGGTACCTCTTGCTGGCACCCGCCGGCCGGATCCGGCTCCTGCTGGTGAAGTATGCCGGTGCCGTCGCCTTCTGTTGCGCAGCCACCGCTACCGTGGCGACGGCAGGTGCCTTGGCCGGCGTCGTGCTTTTTCCGATCGGTCCGGTGACGCTGCTCTCCGGCGACACCATCAGCGTTGGCGAATCCGTGGTGCGGTCCCTGCTGATCGCCGCCTACATCACCGTCTCCCTGCTGGGCCTTTCCGCGATCGGCCTGCTCATCTCCACGTTCACCGACGTTCCCGTGGGAGCGATGGCCGCCACGATCGTGCTGGCCGTCGTCTCGCAGGTCCTGGACAACCTGCCCCAGCTCGAATGGCTGCACCCATGGTTGTTCAGCCACCATTGGCTCGGTTTCGCCGACCTGTTGCGGCAGCCCATCGCGTGGGGTTCCTTTGGTGACAACGCACTGCTCCAGGCCGGTTACATCGCGGTGTGCGGCGCCCTCGCGTACGCAAAGTTCTCCAATAAGGACGTCCTGTCCTAGCTTTGCCGTAGGCTCGTCCCATGGCCAGATTCTTCGACGTCCATCCTGTAGATCCCCAACCCCGGGCCATTGGCCAGGTGGTCAACATGCTGCAGGACGGCGGACTCATCGCGTACCCCACCGACTCCTGCTATGCATTGGGCGCGCAGATCGGAAACCGGGAAGCGCTGGACCGGATCCGGGCCATCCGACACCTCGACGACAAGCACCATTTCACGCTGGTCTGTAAAGACTTCGCCCAGATGGGGCAGTTCGTGATGCTGGACAATGACGTCTTCCGGAGCATCAAGGCAGTGACTCCGGGCAGTTACACGTTCATCCTCCCCGCCACGCGCGAAGTCCCGAAGCGCCTCCTCCACCCCAAGAAGAAGACCGTGGGCGTGCGCATCCCGGACCACAAGGTGGTCCAGGCGATCCTTGCCGAATTGGGCGAACCGTTGCTTTCCAGCACGCTCCTGCTTCCGGACGAAGAAGAGCCGTTGACCCAGGGCTGGGAAATCAAAGAACGGCTGGACAACGAAGTGGATGGCGTCATCGACTCGGGAGACACCGGCTCGGAACCCACCACGGTGATCGATTTCTCCAGCGGCGTGGCCGAGGTAGTACGGCGGGGCACCGGCGACACATCCCGCTTCGAATAGCCCGACGGCGGGACTAACCGAAGCGGAACCGGCTTCACCCTAGCTCCCCGCTGGTTCCTCCGGCTTGCGTGCGCGGCTGGGCTGCACCCGCATGGGCTCGCCCGGCATCTTGGGGAATTCGGGCGGGAAGGGCATTTCCCCTTGGCCGTTTTGCACGTCACGTTCCCACCACTGCAGCAGCACATCGATATCGCCGGGCTTCTCATGCATGGCCGCCCAGGGGTCCCCCAGCTTCTTCAGGCGCTCCGGGACGGTCGTGATGGTGTACTTTGCGGGATCGGCGTTCTCCAGTTCGTCCCAGGCAAGAGGGCATGAGACCTGTGCCCGGGGAACGGCACGCGGGCTGTAGGCACCGGCAATGGTCCTGTCCCGGTTGGCTTGGTTGAAGTCCACGAAAATCCGCGCTCCCCTCTCCTCTTTCCACCAGGCCGTGGTGACTGTGTCCGGCATCCGGCGTTCCAATTCGCGGCCGGCAGCAATGACAGCATGCCTGACATCAAGGAACTCGTGCTTGGGGTGGATTGGAGCGTAAACGTGCAGGCCACGGTTGCCCGATGTCTTGATGAAGGCAGTCAGCCCCGCTTCGTCCAATACTGACCGGAGTTCCTGGGCGGCCGGGATCGCATCCGCGAAATCGGTGCCGGGCTGGGGGTCGAGGTCGATCCGCAATTGGTCCGGGTTGTCGGGATCGTTGGCCCGCGACGCCCACGGGTGGAAGACTACGGTGTTCATTTGGGCCGCCCACACAGCAGCCGCCGGTTCGTCAATCACCAATTGCGGGTGGGACCGCGCGCTCGGGTACGTCACCATGACCGATCGGATATAGTCCGGAGCGCCCTTGGGAGGGTTCTTCGAGAAGAACATGTCCCCCTCGATGGTGCCCGAGTAACGCTGCAGGCTGACCGGACGGTTCCCGTTCGCTGCGACAAAGGCATCGCCCACTTCCGCCAGATAGGTGGCAAGATCCAGTTTGGTCACCCCGGCCTCCGGCCACACGACGCGGCTTGGACTGGAAATGCGGACCTCGCGGGGACCTTCGGGGCCGGGCACGGTCAGGGTGGTGGATTCGCTCGCCATGGCCACAAGCTATCGCGTGGAGACCGTGCGCGTCAGCACGCCGCTGGCATTTCGGAGCATTTTTCTGCCCGCGTTTTGCCGAGGTGGCGGTTGCATGCCATCGGGACGGCCCGGCTGGACCATGATGGTTGTATGCCGCACACCGAAACCGCACTGACCATTGCCGTCGACGACCTCCGCGTCTCCGGGCTCCACATCCGTCCGGAGAATCCCTTTGCGACCTTGGTTGTTGCCCACGGTGCAGGTGCAGGGATGGAGCATCCGTTCCTGCAGGGCTTTTCGGAGGCCATGGCCAACGAAGGCGTCGCCACTCTTCGCTTCAACTTCCCCTACCGCGAGGCGGGCCGGAAGTTCCCCGACCGCCCTCCCCTGGCCATCGCGACCTGGCGGTCCGTGATGGACAAAGCCGCGGAACTCTCGGACGGTGAACCCCTGTGGGCTTCGGGAAAGTCCTTCGGTGGACGAATGGCCTCCATGGCAGTGGCCGAAGGCATGGCCGCCACGGGCCTGGTGTACTTCGGCTACCCCCTGCACGCACCCGGCAAGCCGGACAAGCTCCGCGATGAACACCTTTACGGCATCACCGCGCCCATGCTGTTCCTGCAAGGTACCCGGGATACGTTCGCCACGCCTGAGTTGCTTGAGTCCGTTGTTGAGCGGATCGGCCCGACGGCGACCCTCCAGTGGTGCGAGGGCGGAGACCATTCGTTCGCAGTCAAAGGCGTGAAGCGGACTGCCGCCGAGACAGGGGCTTCGCTGGCGCCGGCCACGGCGGCTTTCCTGCGGGATCAGGCCTAGCCTATTTGGCCAGCGGTTCGTGGCGAAGATACGAACGCCTGAACCTTCCCGTCCCGGCGGTCAACGCCCGCAGCTCGATCGCGTAGCGCAGGAGCTCCTGGTCGGGCACTTCGGCACTGACCTCGGCACCCTCGCCGCCTCCACTGTCCGTACCGGTCACCCGGCCCCGCCGGCCGGACAGGTCGCTCATGACCGTGCCCACATATGCGTCCGGGACGCTGACCACGACGCTGGACACCGGTTCCAGCAGTTGGATTTTTGCTGCCCCCGCGGCTTCGCGAAGGGCCAAGGCACCGGCCGACTGGAAGGCGGCGTCGGACGAGTCCACGCTGTGTGTCTTGCCGCCCACCAGGGTCACTTTGATGTCCACTACGGGAAAGCCCTCGGCGACACCCTTCAGCATTTGCGCACGGACGCCTTTCTCAACCGACGTAACGAACGTGCCGGGGATGACGCCCCCAACGATCTTGTCCACGAACTGGAATCCTTCACCCCGGGCCAGCGGCTCCACCTCGATGTCGCAGATGGCGAACTGGCCGTGGCCGCCGGACTGCTTCACATGCCGCCCGTGACCGGATGCCTTGGAGGCAAACGTCTCGCGCAGCGGCGTGACCACATCCACGGTTTGCAGCTTGACGCCTTGGTTGCGAAGCCTGTCCAGGACCACTTCGGCGTGCGCCTCCCCCATGCACCACAGCACCAGTTGATGGGTGTCCTGGTTGCGTTCCACCCGGAGGGTGGGATCGGCAGCAGCAATCTTGCCGATGCTCTTGGCCAACGCATCTTCGTCACTGCGGGAGGCGCCCTCAACGGCAATGGGCATGAGCGGCTCAGGAATGTTCCAGGTTTCGATCAGCAGGGGGTTCTCGCGGTCCGAAACCGTGTCCCCCGTCTCGGCGCCCGCGAGCTTGCTGATGGCACAAATGTCTCCGGCGATGCACTGCGGCACTGCCTTCAGGCTGGAACCAACGGGTGAGTACAAGTGCGTTACCCGTTCATCGCTGTCGTGGTCTTCGTGTCCCCTGTCGGCCAGCCCGCGTCCGCCGATGTGGATGGCCGAGTCCTCCCGCAGGGTCCCGGAAAACACCCGTACCAGGCATACCCGGCCAAGGAACGGATCCACGGTGGTCCGGACCACCTCTGCCGCCAGCGGCCCATCCGGGTTGCATCCGAGAGGCTTGAGGGACGCACCGTCCAGCTTCATGGCCGGTGGTGCTGAACGCTCGGCCGGTGAGGGCAGGGCGTCAGTGAGCAGGGACATAAGTTCGGCCAGGCCCAACCCTGTTTCAGCCGAGGTGGGTATGACGGGAAAGAAGCTGCCGCGGGAGACCGCTGTTTCGAGGTCGTCGATGAGGTCCGCCAAGGGCAATTCCTCACCGCCCAGGTAGCGGTCCATGAGTGTCTCATCTTCGCTTTCGGCGATGATGCCCTCAATAAGGGGTCCACGGGCGTCCTCCAAGGCTGCGGCCGTGGCGGCGTCGAACGGGGTGTCAGTTCCGTGAAGCACACCGGCGAGGGCGTCCCCTGCCGGGAGGTACAACGGCAGCACCGCCTCGCCGAACGCGTCCTGGCAGCGAACGACGGCGGCACTGAAGTCGGCGCGCGGATGGTCCAGGCGGCTGACCACTACGGCCCGTGGCAGGCGGATCCTCCCGCACTCATTCCAGAGGGCAATGGTGGCGCCGTCGATTCCATCGACGGCCGAGACAACAAAAAGGGCCGCATCAGCGGCCCTGAGTCCGGCACGCAATTCGCCGGTGAAATCCGTGTACCCCGGAGTGTCAATGAGGTTGACTTTGACGTCACCCACCCGGATGGGCGCCACCGAGAGCGTGACGGAGCGCTGTTGATGGACCGCGGACGGATCCGCATCGCCCACCGTGGTGCCTTCAATGATGGAACCCATCCGGGTGATGGCACCCGTCGCGGCCAAGAGCGCCTCGACGAGCATGGTCTTGCCCGCGCCGGAATGTCCCACCAGTGCCACGTTGCGGATCAGGGTGGGGTCGGTGGCGGAAAGGCCTGTCCCGTTGTCGCTTCGTCGGGACTCGGGAGCGCTTGCTCCCGCCGCCTTGGCTGTTTCCCGTGCGCCCTTCGCGGACATGGGCACCTCCTGGTGTCGTATCCAAGCCTGTGGTCCGAACGCCTGGGATGGTTCGAACATGTACAAGGATTGGACACCCTCAAGCAACCGCAGGGCAAGAGGCAACGGCGGAGCCGCGCGGATCAGCTGAGCACGACTCCCACTACATCCCAGAGCAGCCACACCAAGGCTGCGGCGCATGCTGCAATGACTGCCGTGAACGCTGTTATCCACACGAACCCTGGTACTCCAGTGGTTCGTCCCAGGATCCATGCATCCGATGACTGGAGCCGGTTCCGCCGCCGGGTATGGACACCGGCCAGTTTGAGCAGATCCCGCACACCGCCCACGGTCAGGGCGATTCCGAGCGCCAACACCACGTAGTTCACGGCTTCGGGCGACGCGAAGATGATCAACAGTTGGGCGGTGGCTGCGCTGACCACGGCCACCAGGATGCCCGTGAGGTTGCGCAGGAAAATCAGCGAAACCAAGAGGATGATCGCTCCGATGGACATTGCCGCGCCCGAACGTCCGGCTGAGAAGGCAGCAATCAGGGCCAGTCCGACGACGGCCGGCGCCGGATAGCCCCAGAACCCGGACCACGCCGCACCAAAGGCACTCCGGCCACTGCTGACCAGCCGGCCGGAGTGGTCCAGCCCGATGTGGAGGCTGTGTACAAAGCGTCCAGTCATGAGCGCTGCATAGGCATGGCCGAGTTCGTGCACGAACGTCACGTAAAGACCGAACCAACGCCAGGTGATGCGGGGAATGCTCAGGAGCGTGGCGCCCACAAGGATTGCGAGCAGCACAGGCAGCGGCACGGAGCTGGTGTGGACGTCGGTGAAGCCGCGGACTACTGCCGCCCACCACGTCTCGGGCAGGGAGGCGGGATCAATGGCGGTGTGGGTCACCGTCGAAATGGTACCCAAGAAGTCTGGGAGTCAGGCCACCGTTTGCTGGAGCCGCGACCGCAAACCGGCCACCAGGATTTCCAAGCCGAAGTGGAACGCAGCCTCACCACGCTGCGCCGGCGGTCCAGAGTGCGTCAAAGCCTCGGAGAGGTTCGGGTAGCCCTCGGCGGGCGGCGCCCACACCACATCCGGAGCCGCCAGATCCAGGGCGAACCCCAAGGCAAAGCTGTCAATCGTGGAAATCGCCGACACTACGTCCCGGCCCCGGAATCCTGCGTCTTCCAAGGCGATGGCGAGATTTTCGTAGAGTGCCAGAACTTGGGGATCCTGGACCGTCTGCAGGACCAACAGGGGCGCCAGGCGGGGGTGGCGGGCGAACGCGTCCCGGTAACTGCGGACGATGGCCCTGAGCGAGTGCTCCCAATCGCGTCCCTCGTCGAGCTGGTAGGGGGCTTCGGCAATGATCCGGCCTCGCATGAGCTCAAGGATTTCGTCCCTGCCGCTGACGTGGTTATAGATGGACGATTGGCTGACGCCGATCCTCTTGGCCAGTTTGGGCAGGCTGAAATCGCCGGCTTCGTCCACGAGTTCCAAGGCAGCCGTGACCAGGGCGTCGATGGATATGAGCGGGACCGGCGGGCGTGGCATAGGAACTCCAATCGGGTTGTTGGTACGACTCTAGCCAGAACTTCGGACGAAAGTATTGTGCGTCGGGTCACAACACCCTACGATAAAACGAAAGGCTTTCGCTAAGGCCTTCCTCCCCCACATTTCCAGCTTGAGACTTTCGAGGCCCCCATGTCTGATACCGAAACCCGCCCTCCGGCAGCCGATGCTGCCAACGGGCTGAAACGAAATGCCATCGGCACCGGAGGGATTGCCTTCCTGGTGATCTCCGCAGCAGCACCCCTGACCGTCATGGCCGGCGTGGCCCCGGTAGCCATCGGCATCGGGGGCATAGGCGCCCCCATGGGCTACCTCATCGCCGGCGCGGTCCTGCTGGTCTTCGCCGTCGCGTTCATGGCCATGACCAAACATGTCAAGGCCGCAGGCGGCTTCTACACGTACATCACGCTGGCCATGGGCAAGACCGTCGGGCTGGCCTCCGCCATCCTCGCGATCGTGTCCTACAACTGCCTGCAGATCGGCGTCTACGGACTCTTCGCCGTGCAGACCCAGGCCATGCTCCGCACGCTCTTCGGCCTGGATGTCCCCTGGCCCGTGGTTGCCCTCGTGGCCATAGGCGCTGTCTGGTTCCTTGGCTACCGGGGAATCGACGTCGGGGCAAAGGTGCTTGGCATACTGCTCATCGCCGAAACAGCAATCCTGGCCGTCATGGGCGTCGGTATTCTCAGCGCGGGAGGCGCCAGCGGCATCAGCGTGGCCTCCTTCTCGCCCGAACATGCGTTCACGCCCGGCGTGCTCGCAATCCTGGCCATTTGCTTCGCAGCCTTCATGGGTTTCGAATCCACGGTGCTGTATCGTCGCGAAGCGCGGAACCCGGACAAGTCTGTGCCGCGGGCGACCTACATCGCCGTCGGCTTCATGTCCGTGTTCTACGCCTTCATCGTCTGGACCGTGGTTCAGGCCTATGGGGATGGGGACGTCATTGCCGCCGCGGGCGAACTGGCCGACGGAATGTTCTTCGCCACCATCAACCACTATGTGGGGCCGTGGGCGGAAGTGGTCATGTACATCCTCATCGTCACCAGCGTCTATGCGTCCCAGCTGGCCTTCCATAACGCCATCAACCGCTACGTGTACATGCTGGCCAAGGACGGCGTCCTCCCGGCTTTCCTGGGCAGGACTCACCCCAAGTACAAGTCCCCGCACCGCGCCGGGCAGCTCCAGACGATCCTCGCCGCCGTCGTCATCATCATTTGCGCCGTTGCCGGCGCCGATCCCTACAAGCAACTGCTGATCTGGGTGAATACCCCCGGCATTTTCGGAATCGTCGCGCTCCAGGGACTGGTCTCGGTAGCAGCCTTCCTCTACTTGCGGCGCAACCCCGAAGCCGTCACCCACCGACTGCTGGTGCCGATAAGCATCGCCTCCGCCGTCCTCCTGTTCGGTGTGGTGGCCCTCATCGCCATCAACATCGAGCTGCTGACCTTCGCCGATGCACTGACCAACACCATCCTCCTGCTCGTAGCACCCGCCGTTTTCCTCGGCGGACTGCTGGCGGCCCGCAGCCTGCGCGCCCGCCGTCCCCACGTTTTCGACCGCATTGGAAGCTTTGAAACCCATGACTCCTGACCTGATAATCCTCGCCGACACCATCCACACGCTTGCCCGCCATCGCACCGAAGAAGAGCCCATCCAAGCCGTCGCGGTCAGCGGCGGGCTGGTTGCCGCCGTCGGGAGCCGCCTGGAGGCACAAGACTGGCGACGGCCGGGCATCCGGGTGATCGACCTGGGCAACGCGACGCTCACCCCGGGTCTGGTGGACTGCCACATCCACCCGGTGTTTGGACTGGACCTCACCGTCGGGTGCGATCTCTCCACCGCTGGAACCCTGGACGAAGTCCGCGCCATGCTGCAGGCCGAAAGCAGGCGAAGCAACGACGACGGCTGGTTGCGTGGATGGGGCCTGAACCCGAACGCCTTTGGTTCCGAGCCGCTTCACCGCTCAGTCATCGATGAGCTGGCAGAGGGTCGGCCGGCCTTGATCCGGCTGTTCGACGGGCACTCGGCGTTGGCCAACAGCCGGGCCCTGGAGATCGCCGGAGTCAACGGACGCCGCGATTTCGAGCAAGCGGCCGAGATAGTGTGTGACGCAGACGGCGCACCGACCGGCCTGCTCCTCGAAGCGGCAGCAATGGAACTCGTGCAACGCCACCTTCCCCAGGAGCCGTTCCAGGAACGGAAGGCCCGCCTGGGGCAACTCCTCCAGGATTTTGCGCGCTCCGGCCTGACGGGCGGGCACGTGATGGACCACAGCGACGAAACAACTGCACTCCTCCAGGCTTTGGAGGCCGAGGGCGATTTGCCCTTGCGGCTCCGGACTGCCCCCTGGTGCATGCCGGGAACGGGCGAGGCCGACTGGGACCAACTGGCACGGTCCATCGGCACTGGCGGGCGGCGGTGGTCCATTGAAGCCATCAAGCTCTTTGTGGACGGCACCATCGACAACGGCACAGCATGGCTGTACGAACCGGATATCTACGGCCAGTCAACGGCACCCTTCTGGCCGCGTCCGGAAGAATACGCGGCCGCGGTGCACTTCTTCGCCGCCCGTGGAATCCCCACGGCGACCCATGCCATCGGGGACGCAGGCGTTGAGCACGTGCTGGACGCTTTTGGCTCGCTGCCGCAGGCCGCGGGATCCGCTGGCCGGCAGGCCGTCCACAGGATCGAGCACATCGAAACCGTTCCGGATGAACTGGTGGAGCGATTCAGGGCCGCTGGTGTCATTGCCAGCATGCAACCGAGCCATTGCACCCACTACTCATTGGCTGACCACAGCGACAACTGGTCCACCCGGCTCGGCAAGGAACGGGCCGACCGGGCCTGGCGGTGCCGGGACCTCCGTGATGCGGGCATCGTCCTGGGCATCGGCTCGGACTGGCCGATCGCACCGTACCAGCCCCTGCCGATCATTGCCGACGCCCAGTTGCGCAGGCGCTCAGGGCATCCCGAACAGGATCCGGTTGCTCCCGCCCAGGCGCTGACCGCCCTTCAGGCCTTGGAGGGATACACCTCCCACGCCGCCCGGGCAGCCGGACTGTGGGATGTCTCCGGTTCGATTGAGGTGGGCAAACGAGCCGACTTCACGGCCTTCGAACTCGATCCACTCGCGACTGCGCCGGATGAGTTCGCAGCAAGCAGTGTCCTGGGAACCTTCGTGGACGGGGAGGTTCAGTTCATGCTGGACAGGCTCTAGGAACCCGCGGGCTACATCCGGTTCTTGGTCTTGGCCGTCGCAGGCGCCGTCCATGGGTCTTCCGGCCAAGGATGCTTGGGGTAACGTCCCCTCATCTCGGCCCGCACCTGGCTGTACGGGCCGGACCAGAAGGAGGCGAGGTCGTCGGTCACGGCCAAGGGTCGCCCTGCAGGCGACAGCAAGTGGAACAGCACAGGGACCCTGCCATCCACGAGGCGGGGCGTGCTGGCCCAGCCAAAGCATTCCTGGAGCTTGACCGCCACAACGGGCCTGCCGCCGTCGTGGTTTCCGCCTCCGGTGCCGGCCTCCGGATACTCGATCCGCACCCGCGAGCCGCTTGGGACCTCGAGCCTTTCGGGGGCGAGGCTGTCCAGGTGGACGGCCTCGGGCCAGGGAAGGAGCCGCCGCAGTGGTTCGGCGAGGTCGAGCGCGTTGGCAGGCTTTCCGTCCGCCAACGCTTCCAGTTCGGGCGCGAGCCATTCGTCCAGGCGGGCCAGTAGTGCGGGCTCGCTGACGTCGGGCCAGGGGTCGCCGAGGTGGTGGTGCAGAAGGGCGAGGCGTCGTCGCAGGCCATCAGCAGCTGCCGACCAGCCAATCATCGAGAGGCCGGTCTTCGCGAGAGCTTCGGCCACGGCGATGCGGCTCTCCTCCGGTCCAGGCCGCTCGGGTGTGGAAGCCAGGACGATGGCACCAAGTCGCCGCTCCAACCGGGCAGTGACTTTGCCCCGTTCGAAGCGTGCCTTGAGCGACTCTTCCAGCAGGTCCGGCGCCGCCGCGATGGCCAACTCCTCGGGGATCGGGGCCGCCGACCGGATCACGGCGCCCGTTCCAGCAGCGTCACGACCCTGGGCGCGGGAAACCTCGGCCACGGCCAGCCAGTCATGCCCGGCCAACGAACTGCCGGCCGGAAGCCCGGCGCGGGTTCCCGACGTCAGGAGGTACGTGGTTGCGCCATCTCCGGGCACCCGCCGGGCGATCCGGTCCGGAAAAGCCAGCGCGACGACGAACCCGGGTGCCTCAGACGCCGCGGTCTTGCGCGGTGGTTGGGAATGCACGACGCCGGTCCCACCTTGACGGGCGATCGATTCGAACCGCTTCGCCTCCTCGGCGAATCGTCTGGAACCCGGATCGGAACCGGACTTCAGGGCAGAAAGCAACCGGGTCAGATCAGCGCCTTGGGCCCGCTGCTCCCCCGAAACGAGGGCAACCGCCTCCGCCGCGGGCCGGGGACCAACAACTGCCGAACCGTCCAGCAGCGCCCTCGCGAGCCTCGGATCTGCGGGGATGCGGACCAACGTCTTGCCAAGGTCGGTGGCAGCGCCCTTGGACGTCACGGCGCCAAGTTCCCGCAGGACCTCCACAGCATCGTCCATGGCTGCCTTGGGCGGCGCGTCGGGAAGTGCCAGGCCGTCGCCACGCGGAGCGCCCCAACAGGCCAGGACCAGCGCTGCGCCGGTCAAGTCCGCGACGGCCATCTCTGGCACCTGATGGGCGGGCGCTGCGGCGAAGGCCTGCTCGTCATAGCAACGGACAACCGTCCCCGGACCTTGACGGGCCGCACGTCCGGCGCGCTGCTCGGCGGACGCCTTGGAACAGGAAACAGTAACCAGCCCGGACATGCCGCGTCCCGCGTCCCGCCGCGACTCCCGGGACAGGCCCGAGTCCACCACCAGCCGGACACCGGGAACAGTCAAGGACGATTCCGCGAGGGCGGTGGAAACGATGATCCGCGGCCGGCCGCCCGGCCGGCGCCCCGAAACCGCGCGGTCCTGCTGTTCCGGAGTCGCTTGGCCGTGGAGCTCAAGTACCTCAGTCCCGCCGCCCACGCGGCTGCGGAGGCGGGCAGCGACGTCGGACACTTCCCGGACGCCGGGAACAAAGACGAGCGCGTCCACGTCCGGATCGTACGCAAGTGCCTCAGCGTGGGACCCTTCTGCGGTGTCCGCGATGTGGTCCAGGAAGCTGCGTGTCACGCCGCGGCCATCGAGCCGGGGCGCGGACGCCGGAACCCATTCGACAGTGAGTGGGTGCAGGGCCGAAGGGCAGTCGACGACGGGAGCCGGCCTGCCGCCGTCGGGGGCTGGTTGTTCCTGGGTTGCCGCCGCTGGAAGGGCCGTCCGCCCCAGGAGGGCCGCGAAGCGTGGCGCGTCCAGGGTCGCCGACATCGCCACCAGCACCAGGTCGCCGCGAAGCTCGCGGACCTCCGCCAGCATGCCCAGCAACAGATCGGTCTCCAGTCCCCGCTCATGGACTTCGTCCAGGATTACCGCGTGGACGTTTTCGAGGCCCGGGTCCGTGAGGAGCCGTCGAAGCAGGATCCCGGGAGTGACGAACTCCACAACGGTATCCGGGCCGCTTGTTGACTCACCCCGGACGGTGAAGCCGACTCGCGCACCTGGCCTGGCCCCTGCAGGCTTGCCTTGCGTCCTGTCCCGCGTTTGGTCCAGCCGGCTGCCGGCGTCGAGGGCCGCCAGGCGACGAGCGGCGGACCGCGCGGCGACGCGACGCGGCTGGGTGACGATGACGCGGGGCTGGGATATGCCCCGTTCGTGAAGCAAGTTGACCAGCAGCGGCGGAACAAGAGTCGTCTTGCCGGTTCCCGGCGGTGCCTGGACAACCGCCGTGCCGCCGTCGGGCTGGCTGTTCAATGCCGAGGTCAGCTTCTCGATGGATTCGGCGAATACAAGGCCCTTGCCGATGGTGTCCAGGTTGAAAGTCACTGAACCATTCTCCCTTGGGGCGGGTGTGGTTCAGGGTTCAGGACCCGCTTGGCCAACGGTTCCGAGTCGGAATTCACCGACCATGCACAAGAAGATCGCCGAGTCGCGTCACGAATGTCCCTCTCGGAGGACAAAACCTGTGGAGCGAATCGGCTCCACGACCACACAGCAGAGAAAGAGGTACGGCATGGGACTGTTTGACGATCTCCAGGGCAAGGCACAGGACCTGATTGCGGGCAACGAGGAAGCCATCCGCGACGGCATAGAAAAAGTCGGCGATTTCGTCGACGCACAGACCGGAGGCAAGTTTTCCAGCCAGGTTGACCTTGTGCAGGGTGCCGCTTCGGACTACGTGACGAACCTCGAAGAAGAAGGTGGGCAAGCTTCCAACACGGAGTCTCCTCAGCAGTAGCTCTTCTTCTGTCGTTCCTACCCCTACGATCCCTCGTTTGAAAGGCCCAGCATGGTCAGCCGCAATACCCAAACCCCCGTACGACCCACGGATGGAGATGCCGGACCAGCGCTGGCGTCCAGACTCGGGGCCGAGGCAATCGGTACGTTCATTTTGGTCTTTGGTGGTGTTGGCACTGCATTGTTCGCAGCGAACTTCCCGGATGCCTCAAACACCTTGGGCGTTGGGTTCCTCGGGGTATCGCTGGCCTTCGGGCTGACGGTCGTCGCCGGCGCCTACGCTTTCGGCCACGTTTCCGGCGGGCATTTCAACCCGGCTGTGACCATAGGCCTGGCGGTCGCCGGGCGCTTTCCGGCCAAGGACATCGCAGCCTACGTCGTGGCCCAGGTTGTGGGCGGAGCGGCGGCCTCCAGCGTGCTGGCCGCGATCGCCGCGGGCGGTCCCGATGGCTTCTTCTCCGCCGCGCGCGCCGGCGGGTTCGCCTCCAACGGTTACGGTGAACACTCCCCTGGCGGGTTTGGGCTCATGCCGGCGCTGGTGATCGAGTTCGTTCTGACAGCGGTCTTCCTCTTGGTCATTCTTGGAGTCACGGACCGGCGTGCCACGCCCGGCTTCGCGGCACTTGCCATTGGGTTCAGCCTCACGCTCATCCACCTCATCAGCATCCCCGTGACCAACACCTCGGTGAACCCTGCACGTTCCATTGCCACGGCGCTTTACGCCGATGGCTGGGCCGTCAGTCAACTATGGGTCTTCATCGTCGCGCCCATCGCCGGTGCCGTCGCGGGAGCGTTGCTGGACCGTTTCGTAAGGAACAGGAACTGCACGGACGCCTAGACGCAACAGCGTCCGGGCGTCCGGCAGTAAACACGCAACCAGGGCGGCCCCGTTGCCGGCCAGGTCAGGCGATGGTTTCGGCGTCGATCACGAAGCGGTACCGGACGTCCGAGGCCAAGACGCGTTCGTAGGCTTCATTGATCTTCTCCGCCGGAATGACCTCGATTTCTGCACCAAGGTCGTGCTCGGCGCAGAAGTTCAGCATCTCCTGCGTTTCGCGGATTCCACCAATGGCGGACCCGGCGAACGACCGGCGCCCACCGATCAGTGCGAACGCGTTGACCGGAAGCGGCTCGGCAGGCGCGCCGACATTGACCAGCGTGCCATCGAGGGCCAGCAACTTGAGGTAGGCGCTGATGTCGATGGACGCGCTCACGGTATTAATGATGAGGTCGAACGTGCCGCCGAGTTGTTCAAACGTCGAAGGGTCGCTCGTAGCGTAGTACGTGTCGGCCCCGAGCTTGAGGCCGTCCTCCATCTTCTTCAACGACTGGGAAAGCACAGTGACCTCGGCGCCCATGGCATGTGCCAGCTTGACGGCCATGTGACCCAGGCCGCCCAGTCCGACGACTGCGACCTTCTTGCCGGGTCCAGCACCCCAGTGACGCAGGGGTGAGTACGTGGTGATCCCGGCGCACAGCAACGGCGCCGCGACATCGAGGTCCAGGCCCTCGGGGATGGTGACAACGAAGTCCTCGTTCACCACCACGGCGCTGGAGTAGCCACCCTGGGTGATGGTGCCATCGCGGTCCACCGAACCGTAGGTACCTACGTTGCCGTTCAGGCAGTACTGCTCTTGGCCGGCCTCACAGTTGGCACATTCCTTGCAGGAATTGACCATGCAGCCAACGCCGACGCGGTCCCCCACTTTGTGCTTGGTCACTCCCGGGCCGACCTCAGTGACGACACCGGCGATCTCGTGGCCCGGGGCCAGGGGATACTGCTGGGGTCCCCATTCGCCGCGGACGGTGTGGATGTCCGAGTGGCAGATGCCGGCGAACTTGATGTCGATGTGGACGTCGTGGTGGCCAACTTCGCGACGCTCAATGGTGGTCAAGGCCAGATCGCCCGTGGCCGAAGGGGCAGCGTATGCGGTAGCGGTAGGCATGTTTCTCCTGCTGGTCATCATTTGTGGATGCTTCCATCAAACCTGCTTTTATCGGCCCGAGGGAGTGTCTGCTGAGACTGGGATTGGGAGTCCTACCCACACAAGCCGATGACTGTGCGAATTTTCGGGGTTTATCCACATAGGGATGTTGGGATGATCACAGGGAAACGGGAGGGTGTCAGGGTTGGTTTATGGGCATCAGCGGGCAGGATTCGGGGTTACGGGCGGAGGCGTCCGGTGCTGTTCCTGCCGCTGGTTCCGAGGTCACGACGGCGGTGGCCGGTTCCGTGGACACCGCCCGACCCTCCGGGCTGCTGATCAACGGAAACAGCATCAGCGAAGCCATCCCCGGTCACCACGCAGTTCCTTCGACACCGGTGGATCCCGCCGCCGAGGATGTAGGAACGGCGCTCGAAGACGGAGCGACAGCACTCGGAACGTTACGGGACGCGGCCTTGGACGCGGCACGGATGTTCGACTTTTACGAAGCAGCCGACTTCGCCGGGCACGTCGAGGACCTTTCCCGCACCATCGAGTACCTGCAGATCGTTGCGGCGCAGGCGGTCGAACGAACCCGCGAGGAAGCCAAAATCACCTCCCGCTCCCGTTTGGCTGTAAACAGCCGCCCGACATGGCGAACGGGGTGGGCGGAACCGGAGTCCAGCACGGCAGATCCGGCGGAGACTCCGGCTGCCGCGGCCGGTTCGATCTTGGATGACGGATACCGGAATGCTGCCGAGTTCCTCCGCGCCAGGCTCCGGATCGAAGTCCGGGAAGCCCGCCGCCGCCTTGCCCTGGCCGCCACCCTGCTGCCCTCAACCACCTTGACCGGTCAAACCACCCCACCCCGCCACGAACATCTCGCCGCCGCACTGGCCACCGCCTTGGTGCCCACCCGCGCGGCAACCATCATCACCGGAGCACTGGACCGCGTCGCGTTCATCGCCGAACCCGGCATCCTGGCCGCCATGGAACACGCCCTTACCCGCACGGCCACCGAAACCGACCCCGACTTCCTGGCCAAGACAGCCCGCCGCTGGACGGACAGAATCGACCAAGACGGACACGAACCCAGCGAAGAAGAACTCCGCACCCTCCAAGGCGCGTTCCTCCGCAAACCCCGACGCGGCCTGCACCACATCGAAATCTTCGCCACTGCCGAACAATACGAAACTCTCACGACGGTCATGAACGCTGCCACCAACCCCCGGCTCACTACCGCCGCCAGCGCCGTCGCAATGGACACTGCCGTCGCAGGCACCGAGAACGAGGAAACAGAGTGGGCTCCGGAACTGGACCGTCGCTCGCGCGCCCAGAAACTCCTCGACGGCCTCGTCGGCGGCTGCGCACTTGCCTTAAGAACAGGCAAGCTCCCCGCCAACGGCGGCCTCAAACCCCAAGTCAATGTCTACATCGGTGCCGAGGACCTTTGTACGCAACTTTCACCTTCAGGCATCGCAGACCCGACAACCAGCCAATCAAGCATTCCCCCACGAGTCAGCACCGGAACCGGCACCTTCACCGGCCCCATCCACCCCGAAACCATCCGCAAAATCGCCTGCGACGCCGACATCCTGCCCGTCCTGCTCGGCACCGACGGGCAAATCCTCGACATCGGCCGCACCAGCCGCGTCTTCCCACCCCACATCCGCAAAGCCCTCAACGCCCGCGACCAAGGCTGCGCCTTCCCCGACTGCACCCTCCCCGCACCCTGGTGCGAAGCCCACCACATCACCTACTGGTCACAAGGCGGACCTACCAGCACCGACAACGGCGTCCTCCTCTGCTCACACCACCACCACCTCATCCACAAAGAACAATGGAAAATAACCGCCAAAAACGGCGTCCCCTGGTTCACCCCGCCCCCACACATCGACCCCACCCAGACACCCCGACAAAACCACTACCGCAAACCACAAAGGACGTAAGCCATGCATTTGCCGCTGCCCGTCAGGAGATGCCGAGTCCGTCAATCTTCCGTTGCAGGGCAGACCGCTCGGCGGCATTCGAACATCGCTCAAATGCCAGAACCAGCGCGGCTTTGGCCTCAACGGGTCGGCCAAGCCGTGCCAGCAGCTCACCGCGAACCGCCGGCAAGGAATGGGACCCGCGCAGAACATCCCGCTCGGCCAATGCGTCCAGCAGCTCCAATCCCGCAGCCGGACCGGATGCCATGGCTACGGCAGCTGCCCGGTTAAGTTCAATGATTGGCGAAGGCGTCAGCCTGCCCAGGGCCTCGTACAGGATGACGATCCTGGCCCAATCCGTTTCGGCAACAGAAGGAGCAATGGCATGGCATTCCCCGATTGACGCCTGAAGCCCGTAGGCACCGAGGCCTCGGCCACCGGCCACGGCGGTCGCAAGAGCTGCGCGACCGCGCCGGATTGCAGACTGGTCCCACCGGCGTCGATCCTGGTCTTCAAGCAGCACAGGCCTTCCTTGCGAGTCCAGCCGGGCTGGAAACCGGGCGGCCGTCAACTCCATCAAGGCGAGAAGGCTGAAGGCTTCAGGTTCGGGCGACAACTGAACAAGGATGCGGGCCAGGCGCCTGGCTTCGCTCGCGAGGTCGGTGCGCATCCAATCGTCGCCTCCGCTGGCGAAGGACCCTTCGGAGAAGATGAGGTAGACGACGTGCAAGACGGAACCCAGGCGCTCGGGCAACTCGTGGGCCTCGGGGACGGCAAAGGGAATGTGCGCCGCGGCCAGTGTCTTCTTGGCGCGCGTGATGCGGGCCTGGATGGTGGGCACGGGTAGGAGGAAAGCTTTGGCGATCTGCTCGGTACCCATGCCACCCACGACGCGGAGGGTCAGTGCTATCCGGGATTCCTTGGACAGAATGGGATGGCAGGAGACGAACATCAAGGCCAAAACGTCGTCCTGGACTGCGTCCGGGCTGAAAAGCGCGTCCACGGTGGGATCCTCTTCCGACAACCCGTTGGCCAGCAGTGCGTACTTTTCGTCCCGGGCTGCATGCCTCCGGAAGGTATCGATCGCACGACGACGGCCCGCAGTGAGCAGCCAGCCCACCGGTTCGCTGGGGACACCGTTGACAGACCAGGAGACCAGCGCCTCGGCGACTGCCTCTTGGGCGAGGTCTTCGGCCAACGGGAAGTCGCCCGTGTAACGGGCAAGGGCGCCGACGATGCGGGCGGATTCGCTCCGCCACACGGCTTCGACCGCGGCCCTCGCCGCGTTGCTGCCCACGTTAGTTACAGTCCGGTACGCCCTGCGACGAGCCCTTAGAGTTGTCCGGTCTGCTCACGCCAGGCTCGTTCCTTTTGGATCCATTCGTTGTCCTGCGGGAATTCGTCGATGCCAGGTACCCTCCGGATCTCGGTCTTCGTTCCGGCCGTCATCGGTGCCCGCTTGGCCCACTCGACCGCTTCCTGCTTGGATGCCACGTCGAGAATGTAGTAGCCCGCGAACAGTTCCTTGGTCTCCCCGTACGGGCCATCCGTCACCATGGGCGTCTCGCCGGTGAAGTCCACCACGACGCCTTCCTTCGGGTCATCGAGCCCCTCTGCGGCAAGGAGCACCCCGGCGCGGATCAGTTCGTCGTTGAACTTACCCATGACTTCGAGCATTTCATTGAAGTCGGCGGTCTCGAAGTTCGCCAGCGACTCGTCGGTTGCACGCATGATCAGCATGTACTTGGCCATCTCAATCAATCTCCTTGGTTTTGGAAGGTCGCCCTCCGACCTTCTCATTACAAGGTCGAACGGATCGAGCATTAATCGACGGCGACTTCAAAAAACTTCTGACAGAGCGCAAGTTTGCCCCAGCCAAAGGAAAGATCCCCCGGAAACCCTGTCCGGGGGATCTCTTCTTTTTCTTTCAGGTCTTGATGGTTATGGGTTGCTGTGGGGCCTGGGAACCGTCGCCGTCCGCGGGCCCGAGGGGCTATCGACCGCCTCCCCCGATAACACCGGCTTCGACTGCCTTGGTCACTGCGTCTGCCTCGGCCTGCGTAAGCTTGCCGTCGGAGACAGCTTTGTCGAGCCGTGTCTTAAGCTCGGCGGAGCGATCAGCCTTGGCTTCGGTACGGATCTCTTCGAGGGCCGCCGTCACTTTGGATTCGTCGACCCCAAGGGCTTCTGCCAGCGACTTGGCCAAAGCGGCATCACGTGCTGCCCGGTCCGGCTTGGTGCCTTCGGTACCCTGGGCGGGCGGAGTGGTGGGTTTGTTGGCGTCACGGAATGACTTCAACGCCTCGGTGACCTTGGATTCGTCAACGCCGAGTTTGGTGGCCAAGGCGGAAGCGATCTGTGCCCCATCCCGCCCGTGGCCGCCGTGCCGTCCCTGGCCGCCGTCGGGGGTGGACCCTTCGGTGGACGACGTTGCACTCGGTGTTGGCGTGCTGGTGGCTGAGGCGACGCTCGTGACTCCCAGTCCAGCCCCCAAAGCCAACGCGCCTGCCGTGACACCCAGCGTGATCTTCTTGGTTTTTGACATATGCCTCTCCTGACTCAGCAGCCAAACAGCTGCAGCACCGTAGTACGGCTGGTGACGTGCGGACAGCAGGTTGCGCCGTCCTTCTTCAACAGTGGGCCAGCGAACCCAGTCCTGCCTGTTTCGAAGCTGTTGATTGCCTGTGAAGGCAGCAGCGAAGCTGTGAAGCCGGCCAGCGACATCAACCACGCGGCAGGCGCGGGAGCTAGCGGGCGGCGTCCAGGGACTCCAGCAGGCGCTTCACGGACCCGCCAAGATTCCACTCCGTGCTGAGTCCTTCAAGTTCTTCCCGGGCTGGGCCTGTCACCGGTTCCAGGGCAGCTCCGGCCTCTTCAAGGCCGGGTAACTGGAGGTCCCGCACTACGTTGACCACTGTGGGTGCCACTTTCAGGTAGTCGGCTGCTGCGGAAAGCTTTGCCTTCACGCCTGCCGACAGTCCGCCGTCGGGGTCTTCCGCGGCTTCGAGGAGGCCAACAAGTGAGCCGTGCGTGGCAAGCAGCGAGGCCGCGGTCTTCTCACCGATTCCGGCTACCCCGGGCAAGCCATCGGAGGAATCGCCACGTAGCGTCGCGAAGTCCGCATACTGCTGCGGCAGGACGCGGTATTTGCCGACGACGTCCACGTCGGTCAGCACTTCAAGGTTCCGCATGCCACGGGCTGTGTAGATGACGCGGATGTCGCGCTCGTCGTCGACCAGTTGGAACAGGTCACGGTCGCCTGTCACCACGTCCACCGGAAGAATTGATTGGCTGGCGTAGCTCCCGATGACATCGTCGGCTTCGTGGTCATCGACTCCCACGACGGGGATGCCTGCCAGGGCAAGGACGTGCCTGATCAGAGGAATCTGGGCCTCCAGGGGATCCGGCACCACTTCGACGTCCGGCCCGGTTGCCACCAGCTCAGCCACCCTGTGTGCCTTGTAGCTCGGGATGAGCTCCACCCTCCATTTCGGGCGCCAGTTGTTGTCCCAGCAGGCCACCAGATGTGTTGCTTCGTAGTCCGTGGTGAGCCGGGCAATCATGTCCATCAACCCCCGGACGGCATTGACGGACGTCCCGTCTGCCCGGCGGATGGTGTCCGGTACGCCGTAGAAGGCCCGGAAGTACAGGGAGGCAGTGTCGAGGAGCATGAGGCGAGGCATACCTGATCCTGACATGCCAGCGGCTTGTTTGGTGACAAGCGGGCGTGCGTCGGGGACTTGAACACGCGTGTGAGCCGCATTACGATTATGTGAGCAATAATCGAACAAGTAGTTCTATTATCGAACACTCGAAAGCTCAAAGGCAGTACTGCCCACAAAGAAGTGAGGAAAGCCCGTGCAGTTCCACCATCACGGTTATGTATCCGGTGACCCGCGAGTCGAGCCGGCCGCCGGCGTCGGGATCGACCGTCCGGAAGATGTTCCGGATGAGGTAGATGTGTTGATTGTGGGCACCGGTCCTGCAGGGATGTTGACTGCCGCCCAACTGGCGCAGTTCCCGGACATCACCACCCGGATCATTGAACGCCGCCCCGGGCGGTTGGCCATCGGCCAGGCTGATGGGATCCAGGCGCGCAGCGTGGAGACGTTCCAGGCGTTCGGTTTCGCAGAGCGGATCATTGCCGAGGCGTACCGCATCACGGAGATGGCGTTCTGGAAGCCGGACCCGGCGGACCATTCCAAAATCGTTCGCAGCGCCCGCGCCGTGGATGACCCTGCCGGGATCAGCGAGTTCCCGCACCTGATCGTGAACCAGGCCCGCGTGCTGGACTACTTCGCTGAATTCATGGCCAACTCTCCTGCCAGGCTCAAGCCGGACTACGGGTACGAGTTTGCAGGGCTGACCGTCACAGGCGAGGGCGAGTACCCGGTCGCAGTGACGCTGCTCCACACCGCCGGGCCGAAGGAGGGCCAGGAGCGCGTGATCCGCGCAAAGTACGTCGTAGGCGCTGATGGTGCCCGCAGCAAAGTCCGTGAATCCATCGGTTGCCACCTTGCCGGCGACCAGGCCAACCATGCCTGGGGCGTCATGGACGTCCTCGCAGTGACCGATTTCCCGGATATCCGGACCAAGTGCGCCATCCAGTCCGGCTCTGGCGGCAGCATCCTGCTGATCCCCCGCGAAGGCGGGCACCTGTTCCGGATGTACGTGGACCTTGGCGAGGTGGCTGCCGACGATCACGGCGCGGTCCGCAAGACCACCATCGAGCAGATCATCGCCAAAGCCAACGACATCCTCCACCCCTACACCCTGGACGTGCGCAACGTCGCCTGGCACAGCGTGTACGAGGTGGGCCACCGCCTCACGGACAGGTTCGACGACGTCCTGCCGGAGGAGCGCGGCACGCGCACCCCGCGGGTGTTCATCACCGGCGACGCCTGCCACACGCACTCCGCGAAGGCCGGGCAGGGCATGAACGTCTCCATGCAGGACGGCTTCAACATCGGGTGGAAACTCGGCCACGTCCTGGAAGGCCGCAGCCCCGAAGCGCTGCTCGATACCTACTCGGCCGAACGCCAGGTGGTGGCCAAGAACCTCATCGACTTCGACAAGGAGTGGTCCACCCTCATGGCCAAGAAGCCCGAGGAATTCAAGGACCCAACAGAACTGGAAACCTTCTACACCAGCACCGCCGAATTCCCGGCCGGCTTCATGACCCAGTACGCTCCCTCGATGCTGGTTGCCGAACCAGCCCACCAGGACCTCGCCACCGGATTCCCGCTGGGCAAACGCTTCAAGTCCGCCCCGGTGCAGCGGGTCTGCGACACCAACCCGATGCACCTCGGCCACCATGCCAAAGCCGACGGCCGGTGGCGCATCTACGTCTTTGCGGACGCCGCACCGGCAGGTGCCCCGGGACCGGTCGCGGACTTTGCCGAGTGGCTCGCTGCCGCGCCGGACTCGCCGCTGGCCGCGACGCCGTCGAATCTTGATCGCGACGCGTGGTTCGACGTCAAGGTGATCTATCAGCAGGACCACACCGGCGTGGACATCAACGCCGTCCCTGCAGTGTTCAAACCCACGGTTGGCCCGTTCAAACTCACTTACCTCGAGAAGGTCTTCGGAACCGACCCCGCCGCCGACATCTACGATCAGCGCGGCCTCAGCCGCGATGGAGTCGTCGTCGTCGTCCGACCCGACCAGTACGTCGCCAACGTCCTCCCATTGAGTGCGACGGCGGAACTCGCCGACTTCTTCTCGACTCTCCACCCAGCGCGGGAACCCGAGGGCGGGGTTGTTGGCGCCAAGCTGGTCAGCCACGCCTGAGCAGGGCCTTCATCACCGGAACAGAGGCAGCCGGGGACTCCGAGAGGACTCCCCGGCTGTTCGTTTTTAAAAGGCCCGCGGCGCCGATGACGCCAAGTTTTACTTCCCCGAAACGATAATCGCTGGCGGCAATCCAAATTGCAGAGTATCTTTGTTGCAATGCGGTTTGCAGAGTGATGTACGTTACAGGAAGGATGGCCGTGAAGAGTCAGCAGCTCGGAACTGACGCCACAAGCGCCACAGGCACGGCTGACAATCCGTGGGATTCCGCGGATTACGGCTGGCTGGGCGATGCCCTGCCCAACGTCGCCCTCTCAAAGTCGCAGGCCCGCGTCCTGGAGGTCATCGCCCGCAACCCGCAGCTCTCGTCCTATGCGGACATCGCGGAAATCGCACAACGGTCCGACGTGAACAACTCCACGGTGGTCCGCACGGCACAGCGCCTGGGATACCGCGGGTGGCCGGATTTGCAGCGCGAACTGCGCTCCCGGTATCTGGTGATGATCTCCACGGAAGACACACTGAATGAGCACGGCGAACACCGCAGCCCCCTGCACGACGCCCTCAACCATGACATCGAGAACCTTCGCCTGACGCTCGAGTCCAACACGGCGGACGACGTCGAGTCAGCCATCGCCGCCCTTGCCGGCGGAAAGTCCATCACCGTCATTGGCATCGGTTCGTTCGCCGGTCCGGCCAGTGTGATGGCCCACCTCGGATCCACCATGGGCTACCCCATTTCGCTGGAAAGCCGGGCCGGCGTGCATTTCGCTTCGGCCGCCAACAACCTGGGACCAGGCGACGTGCTGGTGGTCATCAACATGTGGCGGTCGGTCAAGCAGATCATCCTCACCGCCGAAGCCACCAAACAGGCCGGGGCCACCGTCGTCGCCATCAGCGACATGCGCCGGGGCCGCCTCGCCGCCGCGGCCGACCACCTCCTGATCGTCGCATCCGAAGGCATCTCGTTCTTCCAGTCGGTCACCGCTGCCAACTCCATGGTCTACGGGCTGCTGGCCGGCATGGAAGCTGCCCACCCCGAGCGGAGCCGCGCAGCCATCCGCCGCACCCAGCAGTTGTGGAAAGACCTGGACGTCTACCTCGACTAGCAACAGCACTTTCGCCTGCTTCACCGATCCATACCTAGGAGTACCTCATGAACAGCAACCGCCGCGTCGCCGTGATCGGCCTCGGATCCATGGGAGGGGCCATGGCCTCCACCCTGCACGCCGCCGGGTGGGACGTCCTCGGTTTCGACCCGTCCGAAACGGCCCGAAACGCAGCTGCCGAAGGTGGCATCGCCACGACGGCGAACCTCGAAGACGTGGCAGGCACCTCCTACGCTGTCCTGTCCCTTCCCTCGGCCACAATCGTCGAAGCCACCGTCCCCGCCCTCCTTGCGGCGCAGGGGGTAGTCGCGATCATCGACACAACAACCTCGGAACCGGCCACCAGCAAGGCCATGGCAGCCCTGGCCGAATCAAGTGGAGCCGCATTTATTGACGCGCCTGTGTCTGGCGGCCGTGACGGCGCTGCCACCGGAACCCTGAGTGCGTTCGTAGGTGGCACGGATGCCGCCCTCGACGCCGCCCAACCTGTCCTCCAAGCCCTGACCGGAGGCAAGTTTGCCCACATCGGCGCCCCTGGCAGCGGCAACGTGGTCAAGCTCCTTAACAACGTCCTCGCTGCAGCGAACCTCGTCTCCGTGGGTGAGGCCCTCGGAGTGGCCAAGGCCTACGGAATCGATCCGGCAGTCGCCGCCGAAAGCATCAGCAACGCCTCGGGCGGGAGCAAGGTCTCGGCGAACATGTACCCCAACTGGGTCCTGAGCGGCACGCACGATTCCGGCTTCTCCCTGGGTTTGATGGCCCGCGATGCAGCACTGGCTATTGACGTTGCCCGCGAAATCGGGGAACAGCCGGAACTCCTCGCGGCTGCCGCCGGCCAGTGGCAGGAAGCCCTGGCTGTCCTGGGTCCGACGGCCGACTTCACCGAGATCGCACGGACGGTCGCACCCTCGGTGACTCCTGCAGGCTCCCCCACCTCCAGCGACGCTGCCTAGCCAGTGCCTGCGCCCCTCATCCGGAACAGCAACAAAGGAACTACTTTGAGCATCACCACAGTCCCCACCGTATCTTCCACGGCCACAGCCCGTGCAGTCCTCGACGCCGCCTTCCCCGCCGGCCTGGGCGCCTTCATTGACGGCGCAGTAGTGACCGGCTCCGGCGAGACCATCACGCTCACCGCAGCAGCAACAGGCGAGCCCTTCGCGAGCTACGCAGACCCCGGAAAGGAAGGCGCTGACGTCCTGCTGGACAGCTCTGTGCGCGGCGCAGCGGCCTGGGGCAAACTGAACGGTTTTGAACGCGCCGCCATCTTGCGCAACGTGGGACGGGTGGTGGAGGAGCACGCCGAGGAACTGGCAATCCTCGAGTCCGCCACCACAGGCAAGCCCATCCGCGATGCCCGGGTCGAAGCGGCCAAGGTCGCCGAAATGTTCGGCTACTACGCAGGTTGGGCGGATAAGCTCACCGGCCAGACCATTCCGGTTCCCGGCAACTGGAACACGTACACCGAACGCGTGCCATGGGGTGTTGTGGTGGCGATTACTCCGTGGAACGCACCGCTCTTCACGGCTGGCTGGAATTCCGCTGCTCCCCTGGCGGCAGGCAACTCCGTGATCATCAAGCCAAGCGAGTTCACGCCCGCCTCCACCGTGCGGCTCGCCCAATTGGCACACCACGCAGGCCTTCCCGAGGGCGTGTTCAACGTCGCCGCGGGCCTGGGCCAGACGGTCGGCTCCGCCCTGACGACGGACCGCCGGGTAGGCAAAGTAAGCTTCATCGGATCGGTTCCCACCGGCCGACGCGTCGCCGTTGCCGCTGCCGAGGCCGGTATCCCGGCCCTGCTGGAACTGGGTGGCAAGAGCGCCAACATCGTCTTCGCTGACGCCGACCTGGAACGGGCGGCCGACGGTGCCATTTCGGCGATCTTCTCCGGCGCCGGCCAGTCCTGCGTTGCTGGTTCCCGCCTTCTGGTGGAACGCAGCGTTCACGCCCGCTTCGTGGAGTTGGTGGCGGACCGCGCTGCCCGCCTGCGCGTCGGCGATCCGCTGGATGCTGACACCGAGGTGGGTCCGATCATCACTCCCCAGCAATTCGCTACCGTCACCTCGCTGATCGAAGCGGGAATGAACGACGGCGGCCGCCGGGTTACGGGCGGAAACCTCCCTGAGTCGCTGGCAGGCTCGGCCCTGGCGGGCGGCCACTGGGTCATGCCAACGCTGCTGGACGGCGTAACGCCGTCGAACCGGCTCGAGACCACCGAAGTCTTCGGCCCGGTAGTGGGCGCGGATGCCTTCGATACCGAGGAAGAAGCGATCGCCCGGGCGAACAACACCAACTTTGGCCTCGCCGGAGCTGTCTGGACCTCCGACGTGTCGCGGGCCCATCACGTGGCCCGTGAGGTCAAGGCCGGTACCTTCTGGATCAACGCGTACAAAACCATCCATGTGGCCGTGCCCTTCGGCGGTTTTGGCGACTCGGGCCACGGCCGTTCGTCGGGCCCGGGGGTGTTGGACGAGTACACGCAGACCAAGGCCATCTGGGTTCCCACCCGGGCGGCGGGAACCCCGTTCCCGTCCTTGTCCTACTGAGGCCGACGGCACGCGAAGAGGAGGAACCATGGAAGCAACCACAACGAGCCCGGCCAGGGACACCCTGCGCGCAGCACTCCAAGAGGGCGTGGATACCTGGCGTCCCCGCGTCCACGCCCTCTCTCAGGACCTCCACGCGAATCCGGAGATCTCCTTCGAGGAAGTCCGGGCAGCGGCGAACATTGCCGCGCTGTTGGCTGAGGCCGGATTCGACGTCATTGAGGGCACGTCAGGGCTCCCTACCGCCTTCACTGCCACTGCGGGCAACGGTGACCTGACGGTCGCCCTGTGCGTGGAATACGACGCTCTTCCCTCCGTGGGGCACGCTTGCGGCCACAACCTGATCGCCGGCGCGTCAGTCGCCGCGGCGTTGGCGCTCCTTCCGCATGTGGATGAGCTGGGTATCACGTTGAAGGCCATCGGCACCCCGGCAGAGGAACACGGCGGCGGCAAGGCCCTGATGTTGGAACGCGGTGCCTTCGACGGCGTGGGCCTGGCCTTGATGGTCCACCCGGTCCAGGACGGTGTCACGTATAACCCGGCCGGGACGACGGCGCAGGCGGTAGGCAGGTACGAGGCCGTCTTCACGGGCAAGGCTGCCCACGCGGCCGCCGCCCCACACCTTGGTGTCAACGCGGGAGATGCGGCCGTCCTCAGCCAGGTGGCCATCGGCCTGCTCCGCCAGCAGATCCCCAGTGACCACCGGATTGCCTGCTATGTGGCTGAAGCCGGGCACGTCACCAACATCATCCCGGACCACGCCGTGGTGCCCTTCGAATGCCGTGCATTCACTCTCCCCGAGTACGAGGCATTGCTGGAGCGGGTGAAGCATTGCTTCGAGGGAGCCGCCCTCGCCACGGGAACCACCCTTGAGATCAGTGCCGCCGAACCCTTGTACGAACCTCTTTTGCAGGACAACGACCTCGCAGCCCACTGGACCGAGGCCATGGACGCTTTCGGAAAAGACACGTCTCCATCCGCCGGCATGGGCGGTGGTTCAACCGACATGGGCAACATTTCCCAGGTCATCCCGTCACTGCATCCGTGGCTGAGCATTCCCGGCGCCGACGTTCCCATCCACTCACACGGTTTTGCGGCCCTCGCCAACACTCCCGAGGCCTACGGCGTCATGTTCGAAGCCGCCGTGGCCTTGGCCTGGACCGTCGCCGGTGCAGCCACACATCCCCAACAAAGAGAACGCTTCGTCAATGCGGTCTACCGCGGCGAAGCCCTGACCCAGGAAGCAACATCATGAGCACCCGCACCCAAACTGCGCGGACGGACAAGGCCGGTCCCCGGCTGACACTTCCCGTTGCCGCGCTGGCGTTTGTTATCGCCCTTGCTGTTCAGTTCATCGGCCAAGCCAAAATCGATCTCGGCATCGGCGCCATCATCATCTTCCCCATGGTGTGGGGCCTGATCCTCGGCCTCCTCGTCTCCATTCAGAAGTTCAAGCCCCTCGGCCTTGACCTTCAGCGCGTGGCTTCTGCCCTGGTGGGTGTTGCCGTGCTGCTCCTGGTCGCCCGGCTTGCATTCAACATTGGTCCCAGCCTCCCGAGCCTCATCAAGGCGGGTCCTGCCCTGCTGCTGCAGGAGATTGGACACCTCCTGGGCACCATCGTCCTGGCCCTCCCGTTGGCCGTCCTGCTGCGCATGGGCAAGGCCACTGTCGGCGCCACCTTCTCCCTGGACCGTGAACCGTCGTTTGCCATGGTTTCGGAAAAGTACGGCCCCGACTCGGACCAGTACCGCGGTGTCCTGGCCATGTACGTCTTCGGCACGCTGTTCGGAGCGGTCTTCATCACCCTCCTCACCTCGCTGGTCTCCAACTGGAAGATCTTCGACCCGCTGGCCCTGGCCATGGGTGCAGGCGTCGGCTCGGGTTCCATGATGGCAGCGTCCGCGGCGTCCATCGTGGCCGCCTACCCCGGCGACCAGGAAGCGATCCTGGGCATGGCTGCCGTCTCCAACCTCATCACCACCGTGCTGGGTGTCTACGTGGGCATCTTCATCGCGCTTCCCTTGGCCGACAAGTTCTACAAGTTCCTGACCCGGAACAAGGAACAGCAGAAGGTCGCCGTGGGGGCCGCCGAGGCACCGACCCAGGGCACCGCCGTCGTCAATGGCAACGAAGCGCAGGCGGAAGAGAACCGCCGCTTCCGTGAAGAAGTAGCCAGGTCCTCGGCCCACATGCAGTTGCCGCTGTGGCTCTCGCTCTCCGTGCTGACCGTCCTCGGCGTGGGAACTGCCGCGGTGGCCGCGAAGGGACTCAGCCTTTCCATTCTGGCCGGCTACGGCATCATGCTGGCCTTAGTCCTGGTGAGCATCTTCCTGGCGAAAGTCACCCGCAAGATTTCCGCGATCGTGTTCATCACCACCATCGGCGCCTATATCTCGAGCCCCTGGTTCTTCGGATCCGGCGTCCTGAATGAGGCCGTCAAGACCGTTGACTTTCTGTCCATCGCCACCGTGATGCTGACCCTGGCCGGACTCTCGCTGGGCAAGGACATTCCGCTGCTCCGGAACATCGGCTGGAAGATCATCCCGGTGGGCCTCGTGGCCATAACGGCGTCCTTCCTGCTCTCGGCCGTGATCGCCGAGTTCGCGCTGGGGCTCTGGCACTAGGGCCATCAACTCCTTGAGCCGTGTCTGTTCATGGTCCGCTTCGCACAAGCCGTCGTCTGCGGTGACGGCGTCGGCCCCCAGGAACACCTAGTCGAACGTCATCCGTTCCAGCGCAGCCTCTGCCAGGGGACCTACAAACGTCTGGCTGACCTCGCGCAAGCGGCCACCGAGACAGTTCACCACCACCCCCGGCGAATCCTGCAGCTCCTGCAAGGTGTTCACCCCGGGGGTGGTGATCGTCAAGGATTCGAGGCCGCGCAAGGCGTGCGCCAAGGCACCCACGGTGGATCCGCCGTCGAGCAGCACGCTCTCTCCGGTCCGCACACCGGCCTGATCGACGCCATCAACCCCCACGCAGGCGAGAACGGGCTCTTTGGATACGGTGAAGAGGCAGAAAAGATCACTCCCGCCATCGAAAAGGTCCAGGCGGACGGCATCGATGCCCGCGGGCCCCTTCCCGCGGATACAGCTTTCTTCCTGGCCGGACGCGGGGACTACGACCTCATCGTGGCCATGTACCACGATCAAGGCCACGGCCCGGTCAAGGTGCTGGGAATCGAAGCGGGGGTCAACATCACCGTCGGCCTCCCCGTCATCCGCACCTCAGTGGACCACGGCACCGCCTTCGACATCGCGGGCAAGGGAATCGTGGAGGTGGGCAGCATGATCGAAGCCTTGAGGCAGGCTGCGGAAATGTCTCCAAGCCCCGTTCGCCACATGTAAGGGGCGCTGGTTTTCGGGCGGAACCGGGCGTAGAACATGCATATGGCCTCCAGGCGCGGGAGGTTCCTGCTGGCCCTTTGGCTCAGTTTGTGGTTCCTTGGCGGATGCACGGCCGGCCCGCCCGAGCCGTCGCCACTGCCTGCCCCGGCGCCGGGGACAACGGATTCGCTCGAACGGACAGTCCTCCATTTCCTGGAGGACGGCGTGACCTCGGTTGTTGTCCAGGTCCGTTGGCCCGGCGGTGAATGGTCCAAAGCCTACGGTGTCCGGAACCTCGCCACCAACGAACCTGCCAGGCCCCTTGACAGGTTCGCCGTCGGCAGCCTGACCAAGTCGATGGTTGCCACAGAGGTCCTCAAACTTGTCGCCGAGCAACGCCTGAACCTGGATGGGCCGGTCAATGATGCCCTCGGCCGCCTGGTGCCCGAGCTGAAACCGCCGGGCATCGTGACGGTCCGGGAGTTGCTGAACCACACCTCCGGGCTGCCCGATTTCTCCGGAGAACTGTTCAATGGGCGAAACATCCGGGATGCACTGCAGTCCAGGCTGACCATGCGGGATGGCCTGCGGTTGGCTGCCAAGCTGCCGTGGGAGTCGTTTAACACCGGGTTCTTCAACTACTCGGAATCCAATTACCTCGCCTTGGGCTTGTTGATCGAGGATGTCCGTTCGCGTCCCCTTGCCGAGGTTCTCCAGGATGACCTGTTCCGCCCCGTCGGCCTCGGGAAGACCGCCCTCGCCGGGACTGACCGCGGAGCCAGGGACAGCCTCCATGGCTATGTCATGGACGGCAGCGATCAAGTGGACGTCACCCAGGCCGCCTATTTGGTGGGGTCCCCGGCCAGCGGCGTGGTATCGAACACCGCGGACATCAATGACTTCTACCGGAGCCTCTTGTCCGGCCGCATCGTCCCGCCCGGGCTGGTCAGGGAGATGAAGGAGACAGGCACAGGCAACTACGGCCTTGGCCTGCAGCGCTTCAGTGTGGGCTGCGCTGCCGGGCACAGGTACGGCAACACCGGCACCGTCTTCGGCTACCTTTCAGCGTCCATCAGCAGCGACGACGGCAGCAGCCAGGTCACCATGGGACTGGCCCTTCCGCCGCTGCCTGCCCATGCGGACGACGCTGTGGTGGACAGGCGCATAGGACTCTATGCCTCGCAAATGGTCTCCGCCGCCCAGGAAACACTGGATCATTTGTGCCAGTGAGCTAAAGGGTCGGTGCCATCCGGATTGCGTGCCGCAACCCTGGCAAGCATCGGAATCAAACTCTGGCGCAGGGAGTACAACGGTACGAGAATAAGCACGTGGCCCACCCTCGCACCGAAGGCAGCGGCGACACCATGAACGATGCCGCCCGCGGGATCCAGCGTGTCTATCTGACCTTGACACTGGGAAACACCATCGCGGCCTCCTTCATTTGGGGCATCAACACCTTGTTCCTCCTCGATGCCGGGCTCAGCAACCTCGAGGCCTTCGCCGCGAACGCGTTCTTTACGGCCGGGATGGTGCTGTTCGAGGTCCCCACCGGGGTGGTTGCAGATGGCTGGGGACGCAGGGTCTCGTTCCTGCTCGGCACCATCACCCTGGCGGCGTCAACATATTTGTACTACGTGATGTGGCAAATATCGGCACCGTTCTGGATGTGGGCCGTCGTCTCCGTCCTCCTGGGCCTTGGGTTCACGTTCTTCTCCGGCGCGGTGGAGGCCTGGCTGGTGGACGCGCTCCGTTTCTCGGGCTATGAAGGCGGTCTCGAGACCGTGCTCGGCCGGGGCCAGATGGTTCAAGGCGTGGCCATGCTCATCGGTTCCGTGGCAGGTGGCGTCATTGCGCAGGCCACGAACCTTGGGGTGCCGTTCCTGTTGCGCGTGCTGGTTTTGGTGGCAATGTTCGCCGTCGCCTTGTGGTTGATGCACGACGTCGGCTTCTCACCAGAGCGGTCAACGCACCCTTTGGAGGCGACGCGGGCAGTCCTGGCCGCGTCCATCGACAACGGCCTGAAGAACCCGCCCGTCCGCTACGTGATGCTCGCCGCGCCCTTCAGCTCCGGCGTCGGAATCTATGTCTTCTACGCACTGCAGCCCTATCTGCTGGACTTGTTCGGCGACCCGCGCGCCTATTCGATTGCCGGACTCGCAGCGGCGATCGTGGCCGGTTCGCAGGTGCTGGGAGGTTGGCTCGCGCCGTTCGCCCGCAGGCTCTTCCACAAGCGAACGTCCGTGTTGATCCTGGGCAGCGTGGTGGGCGCCGTCATCCTGCTTGTCCTGGGATTCACCCGGGTCTTCTGGGTTGCCTTGGTGCTCCTGGCCCTGTGGGCCGTGGTGGGTTCTGCCGCAACCCCCGTGCGCCAGGCCTACGTCAACGACCTCATCCCGTCCAAGCAACGCGCTACCGTCCTGAGTTTCGATTCCCTCATGGGATCCAGCGGTGGCGTCGTGGTGCAACCCTTGCTTGGCCGCAGCGCCGACCTCTATGGCTACCCGGCGTCATTGGCCATGGCCGGAGTCATCGAAATCATTGCCGTCCCGTTCCTCATCGCCAGCCGACGGCAGTCGGCCGCCGCGGATCGGTCAACAACCGCTCCGGCCGCAACCGATGACGGAACCGCGCGGGATGAGTGGCAACCGGGTCCTGCAGCCTAGAAGGACGGAACGGTCGGCCCCAGCCCCAGGAGCCCACGCCCGGCCTGCTCAAGTACAGGGTCCAGGCTCAGGGTCGGATGGTTCAGGAGCACATCCACGTCCCGTTGGATCCGCTGGAGCGGATGGGACAACCGGTGTGCGCTGCCACCCGACCGTGAAGCCATGAGGCGGACGGCGCCACCGGAGGCTTCCCCGCTGAGCGCCAAGGACAACCTGTAGCCGGCCCGCTCCTTATCGGTCAACGGCGCATCAGTCCGGGCGAGGGCTGCCGTGAGTGTCCCCAAGGCTTCATCCCAGTGGAGCCGGGCCGTGGCTACGAGGCCGTAGGCCTGGGCGTACCGTGACTGCGCAAGGCCGGAATCCGCCTGCCGGTTCCCGGTGGTGTTCTTCACTTTGCGGACCATCATCGTTTCGCGGAAGAGGTCCAGGGCCTGCTCGGCAGCTCCCAACGCGGCAGATGGAGCAACGAGGTTCAGGAGCGTAGCCATGGGAGCGTGCACCAGCGGGTCCGGATGGAGCTCGCTTCCGGGATTGTTCGTGGCGCTCAATTGCTCCCAGTCCATCACCCGATGCGCCGGCACGAAGACGTTCTCCGCCACCACGTCATTGCTGCCGGTACCCCGTAATCCCGAGGTGTGCCACACATCCAGCACTTCGAGGTCCCGCACGGGGACGAGCACCTGGACGCGCCGGCCTTCGCTGACCGCCGCCAACAACGCCCATTCGGAGTGCATGATTCCCGATGCAAAGCTCCAGTGCCCGGAGATGCTGAAACCTCCCTGCGCCTTGATGGCCGTTCCGGGAGGAGCACCAGTGGCCGCAGCCAAGGGCATGTGCCCGCCCGCGAATACTTCGTCCTGGACCTGCCTGGGCCAGCGGGCCAACATCCACACATGTTCGGCCAGGTGGCCTGCGGTCCAGGCCGTTGAGGCGCAGCCCCGGGCCAGCCGCCGGATGGCCTCCCCATAGGTGGCAACTCCCAGACCGTATCCACCCACAGCCGCCGGAGCCAGCATCCGGAAGACTCCGGCATCTGCCAGTTCCGCAATGGTGGCCTCTGGAAGTTTCCGCAGTTGCTCAGCTTCTCCGGCCCGTTCGCGCAGCGCCGGGAGCATGAAATCGAGACGGTCCAGCAGGCCCGCTGCGTCCTCGCCAGGTTGACGTTCGACGGCGGCCCCGGACAGTTCCAGCGTATGTCCGGTTTTGTCCCGCTTCGCCGTCAGGTATGCCTCGTTGGACCCCGACAGGTGGACGCCAGTGGGTACGTTCTCCACCACGGTGATTCCACGGGCCCGGAGCTGCGCCCCTTTGTCCGGGTTGTTGCTGAGCAACCTCACGGACGAGGCACCCAACACTTTCAGCATCTGGGCGGCCGCTGCATAGTCGCGTTCGTCCTCGCCGCGGCCGAGGGCCACGTTGGCATCGTAGGTATCGAGGCCGGCATCCTGAAGTGCGTATGCGTCGAGCTTGGAGTAAAGCCCAATGCCCCGGCCTTCCTGCCGCAGGTAAAGCAGGAATCCACCGGCGGCGGCAATCTTTTCCACGGCTTCGCGGAGCTGCGGTCCGCAGTCGCACCGCTCGCTCCCGAAGATGTCACCCGTCATGCACTCACTGTGGAGCCGCACCAATGGAGCGTCGACGCCTCCATCCATCCCCAACAGCGCCTGCTCCCAGGCGCCCAATGCCAGCAGCAGATGCTCCTCGCCGTCCACGAGCCCATGGAAGGTCATGATTTCCGCCGTGGTGGCGTACCCATCCGGAAACCGAAGCGGCACAGTCACCCGTTGCCGCAGGGTGGCTTGGGCCTGTGCCGCAGGGCCAAAAGTGCCTTCAAGCGTGGCGGTCATGGGCTCTCCTCGTGATTAGTTGAAGCTTTAACTTAACCGTACGCGGTTATTACTTGAAGCTGCAACTAAAATGACCCGTGGAGTATTCCGACGCGCTCAACGCCCCGATGAGGCGTGGTTGACGCAGTAAGGCGTCCAGGGCCGGGCCTCCAGGCGCCCCTCCGGTATCTCCACGCCACAGACTGCGCACACGCCGTAAGTACCGTCAGCGATACGTGCCAACGCCTCCTCGATGTGTCCCAGGCCCACCCGGCTTTGTTCCATCAGGGCGGAGGCTTGCGAAAGTTCGAAGGCAATCGTGCTGCCCTCGGGATCGTGTTCATCATCCACATTCGAGTCGAGCCTCGCTGCGCTGACCGAGGCGATGTCGCCACGAAGGGCTCCCAGCAACGCCAGCTTCGCGGCCCGCTCCCGCTCCAGCAGGGCACGGAAGCGGCCCGTATCAACCACGGCGGACCCGCCTTACCTGCCGCCCAATACTGTCCAGCAACACTCATTCCTCCTCGGCCCAGGTTGCTCCTCCTGCGAGTGTGCCCTCCCCGGATTTCCGGGAAGGGCACACGAGGCAGCTTGTACTACTGCTGGGCCTGCTGTTCACCTGCGATGTTGACGAGCCAGGCAATGCCGAACTTGTCCACGCACATACCAAAGACATCGCCCCACGGGGCGCTCTCGAGCGGCATGGTGACTGTCCCGCCCTCCACCAACTTGTCCCAGTAGCCACGGAGCTCGGCATCGTCCGAAGCCTCCCCGCTGAGGGAAACGGAAATGTTGTTTCCCGGGTTGTATTCCATGCCGTTCGGGGTATCTGCCGCCATCAGCGTCAGGCCATTGGGCGAGACCAGCATGCCGTGCATGACCTTGTCGGCTTCGGCGGGGTCCTGGCTGGCTTGGTAGTCACCGAAAGTGCTGATGTTCAGCTCTCCGCCAAAGACGGATTCGTAAAAGGTGATGGCGTCCCGGGCGTTGTCGCGGAACGAAATGTAAGGGTTGAGGCGCGATGTCATTGCAGTGTTCTCCTCATGGTTGTGGTCGGCGCGCTTGTCGCCGTGCGGCCATGCTAGCAGCGCTTTCAGGCGCCTGTCCCCCGGACTTTTCAGTCGCCGTCGTAAGCCTTCCGCAAGGCGATGATATCCAGCTTGCGCATCTTCATCATGGCCTCCATGGCGCGCCTGGAGCCCTCGGGGTCGGGCCCGCTGAGGACTTCGGTGAATCCCTTGGGAATAACTTGCCAGGACAGCCCGAACTTGTCCTTCAGCCACCCGCACATGCTCTCCTCGCCACCCACCAGGAGTGCGTCCCAATAGCGGTCGACTTCTTCCTGGGAATCACAGTTGACCACCAGGGAGACGGCCTCGTTGAACGTGAAGGCGGGGCCGCCGTTCAGGGCCATGAATTGCCGCCCCTCAAGCTCGAACTCCACCGTGAGGGGCTTGCCGTCGGGGCCGGGCATGGACTGGCCCATGGCCGCATTGTCAAAGGTCGATGTGTAGAACTCCGCCGCTTCGGCCGCTTGGCCGTCGAACCACAAACAGGTGGAAATCTTCTGCATAATCTCAGTCCTCCAGGTCAACGGGACAGGTCGTCCCCCGCTCGAGGCTAGCGCTCCCGCACCTTCGGAACAATGCCCGACGGCGGCACGGGTCACCGAACCCTGATGGCGACGCCGCTCAGTCGCCGGACGTCCGGATCCGGCTCACGAGGCCTACCGTATTTCCCTCGCTGTCCTCGATGAACGCCATCCACTCCTCCGATCCCGCAGGACCAAGCCGATCGTCTTCATGGACGAAGATGACGTGCGGTTCGGCGATGATCTGCACTCCCCTGGCCCGAATGCCCTCAATGGCCGAGTGGATGTCCGCCACCTCCAGGTACACCAGCGCCGATGGAGCGCCCTTTTCCAGGAGCAGGCGGACGCCACCGACATCGAAGAACAACAAGCCTGGAGGATCAAAAACCGCCTGTGGGCCTTTCCCCAGGAGAGCCGAATAGAACGCCGCTGCCCGGTCCAGGTCCTCGGCGCGTTGGGCTACTTGAATGAATCGCATGATCAACCTCCACCTTGGCCTGTCCGCTTCCTCCGCAGCCATCGTCCCCGGTAAGGAGCGCGCCAATCAAGGGGATCACCCGGCTTCGCGATATCCGCCAGGCAAAGATAGTGTCGGGTGCATGCCTACCCCCAAGAAGTGGTGGATTTCCGCTGCCGCCGGAGACCTTGTCCTCATCCTCGTTTTCGCCGCCATTGGCCGCGACGCGCACGCCCGTGGCGACATCATCGGCGGATCGTTCCTTACCGCGTGGCCGTTCCTTGTGGGCGCCGCGTTGGGCTGGTTGGCGCTGCGTGTTTGGGCCAGGCCGTTTGCGATCTGGCCCTCGGGAGTGGCTGTCTGGCTGGGAGCAGTTGTTGTGGGAATGGCGCTCAGGGCCCTCACAGGCCAGACCGTAGTGTTGCCCTTCGTCATCGTGGCGCTGCTTGCCCTCGGCTTCCTGCTCCTGGGTTTCCGAGGGATTGCAGCGATGACCGGCAGACTCGCACGGAAACGCCAGCGCCGCTCCTGACAGGGTGCCGAACAGGCCCGATGCACTACGCTGGAGAGCGTCCGCAATGACGCATTTTTCGGAAAGGCCCCACGTGATCACCGCATTTGTCCTGATCAAGACCGACGCTTCGCGCATCCCGGAAACTGCCGAACAAATCTCGGCCATTCAAGGCATCAGCGAGGTCTATTCAGTGACCGGCGAGTGGGACTTGATTGCGGTGGCCCGCGTCTCCAAGCACGAAGACCTGGCGGATGTCATCGCCGACCGCCTGTCCAAGGTGCCGTCGGTGGTCCACACCACCACGCACATCGCCTTCCGGGCATATTCGCAGCACGATCTCGACGCGGCTTTCGCACTCGGATTCGAGTAGCCGGCAAGCTGACACCCTGCTCCGACGCGCCGGGGCCTTAGCTCCGGCTCAGTGCAACCCACTTGGCCAGGACGCCTGCGGCAGCACCCGAGTCAATAGACTCCGCAGCCCGGCTGAACGCGGCCCTCATCCGGTCCACGAGCGTCCCCTCAGCGGACCCGTCCACGGCCACCAGTCCGGCTGCAGCATTCAGCAGCACCGCGTCACGCACAGGACCGGTCCTCCCGTCGAGGATCTCGCGGACCACAGCAGCGTTCGCGGCAGCATCGCCGCCGCGCAGGTCCGCGACGGTGGAAGGACCGATTCCAAGGTCGGCCGGCGAGAAAACCTGCTCCGTCACCCTGCCATCCCGGATCTCCCAGACGGTCGACGGGCCGGTGGGGGTCAACTCATCCAACCCGTCATCACCCCGGAAGACGAGCCCACGGCTGCCACGACGTGCAAGTACGCCTGCCACCAGGGGGGCCATACGGGCATTGGCCACGCCCACGGCGGAAGCCTGGACGTGTGCCGGATTGGTCATCGGGCCCAGGAAATTAAAGGCCGTCGGGACGGCGAGTTCCCTGCGCGGCACGGCCGTGTGACGGAAGGACGGGTGGAAGACCTGCGCGAAGCAAAACGTGATTCCCGCCTCTTCCGCGTTGCGGGCCACCTGCTCGATGGAAAGGTCCAAGCGGACCCCGAGGGCTTCCAGGACATCAGCCGAGCCGGAGGCGGAGGAAGCGGCACGGTTCCCGTGCTTGACAACCTTGGCTCCTGCGCCCGCAGCAACAAGGGCCGCCATGGTGGAAATGTTCACTGTATTGAGCCGGTCGCCACCGGTGCCAACAATGTCCAGCTTCTCCCCCGAGATTTCTATCGGGTTTGCGTTCTGGACCATGGCTTCCACCAGGCCTGCCAGTTCCTCGACAGTCTCACCCTTGGCCCGCAAGGCCACGAGGAAGCCCGCGATCTGGGCGGGAGTGGCATCACCGGCCATGATCGTGTTCATGGCCCACTCCGTGTTTCCCACCGCAAGGTCGTCGCCGTTGATCAATGCAGAGATGAGCCCTGGCCAGGTGTTGCTGGCTGCAGGTGCCGATGCCGGAGAAGTCACTCACTGATGCTATCGACCGAGCCGCGCCGATGACCAATGTGAACCTGCCCGGGAACTTTTCCGCGCGATTTCGCGTCTTTGTAGAAAAAGTCTCCCCAAACGGTGGTTTGCATTGGGAACTCTGGACTTTTACAGACATAATGTCCTTGTGACATCTGCGACCCATGCCCCCAGTACCCCGGCGCACCCGACGCTGAACCGCCCAAACCTGGTTTCTGTTGGAACCGTTGTTTGGCTGTCCAGTGAGTTGATGTTCTTTGCCGGCCTCTTTGCCATGTACTTCACCCTGCGCTCCACCTCCGGAGCGTTGTGGGCCGAAGAGACGGCCAAGCTCAACTTCCCGTTTGCGCTCGTAAACACCATCGTCCTCGTGGCCAGTTCCTTCACTTGCCAGATGGGCGTCTTTGCAGCCGAACGGCTCGAACCGCGCCGTTTGGGCGGACCTTTCCAGTTCACCCGCTGGGGCATGAATGAATGGTTCATCCTCACCTTCATCATGGGTGCCTTCTTCGTAGCAGGACAGACCACCGAATACGCCATGCTCGTCTCCGAGCACGTTTCCTTGTCCTCCAACGCCTACGGTTCCGCCTTCTACATGACCACCGGCTTCCACGGCCTCCACGTCATTGGCGGTTTGATCGCGTTCCTCTTCATCATCGGCCGCGCCTTCGCAGCCAAGAAGTTCGGACACTTTGAAGCTACCTCGGCGATTGTCACCTCTTACTACTGGCACTTCGTCGACGTCGTGTGGATCGGCCTCTTCCTGGTCATCTACGTTCTCAAGTAGCCGGCTTTGACTCTTTTTCTACAAGAGGCAGAATTTCAAGAAGCGGCTCACGGAGCCGACGCAGGATCGAATAAAGGAACCACCACGTGAAGGCACTCTCGCAGAAGCGACGTCACCCACTGGCAGCCATTGCGCTGCTGCTGATGGGCCTCCTCCTCACTGGTGGGCTTTACGCCATTGCCACTTCCGTCAACCAGGCCAAGGCCGACACCACGAGCTACAGCGCCAGTGACGTAGAAGAAGGCGGCAAGCTCTTTGCCGCCAACTGCGCCACCTGCCACGGCATGGGTGCAAGCGGAACCCAGGACGGCCCCTCGCTGGTCGGCGTGGGTGCAGCAGCAGTTGACTTCCAGGTTGGCACCGGCCGTATGCCCATGCAGATGAATGGCCCGCAGGCCCAGAAGAAGCCCGTTCAGTTCAACGACGAGCAGACCACGCAGCTCTCAGCCTACGTCGCATCCCTCGGCGCCGGCCCGGCCATCCCGGAAGAGCACCTCCTGGATGAAAAGGGAGACGCTGCCAAGGGTGGCGAGCTCTTCCGCGTGAACTGCGCAATGTGCCACAACGCCGCAGCCGCAGGCGGTGCCCTTACCCGCGGTAAGTTCGCACCCGCCCTTGCCGATGTCACCGGCAAGCACATCTACGAAGCAATGGCCACGGGCCCGCAGAACATGCCCGTGTTCAACGACTCGAACGTCACCCCGGAAGACAAGCGCGACATCATCACCTTCCTCAAGACCATCGAAGCCAACGGTTCTCCCGGCGGCGCCGACCTTGGCTCGCTCGGTCCGGTGTCCGAAGGCCTCTTTGTGTGGGTCGCCGGCCTTGGCGTAATCATCGCATTCACCATCTGGCTGACGTCCCGTACGTCCTGATCCAGACGGAAAAAACCTCCTGCTGCACTGACAGCAGTTTTGAACTGAAAACAAACCCGGCGCAGGCCGGGACAACGAGAGAAGGATGAGGCGAATTATGGGCAACCATAGTGACGGCAGTCCGAACCACTCGGGCACCGTAGCTACGGCTGGTCAGAATGAGGTGGAGAAGTTCCAGGATCCTGGTCTTCCTCCGCATCGTTTGCGCCTGGCTGACACGGACCCGGTAGCCGCAAAGCGCGCCGAGCGTCAGGTAGCCATTCTGTTTGGCATTTCCGTCATCGGTACCTTGGTCTTCCTGGTGGCGTACTTCGCCATCGACCTGGGCGAGGACTCCACCATTGCGACGATCCGTACGCAGAACCTGCTGCTTGGCCTGGGCACCGCCTTCGCCATGCTGGGCATCGGTACGGGCATTGTGCACTGGGCCAAGGCGCTCATGCCGGACCACGAAGTATCGGAAGAGCGCCACGCCATCCGTACGGAGGACGACCGCCAGGCTGCCGTCCGCATTGTGGATGACATCGTCGAAGAAACCGGCATCAAGCGCCGCCCGCTGATCCGCAACACCCTTCTTGGTGCTGTGGCCTTGGCACCGCTTCCGGCGTTGGCCATCTTCGGTGACCTCGGGCCCCGCCCCGACGACAAGCTCGCGCATACCATGTGGGCTCCTGAGGGCGGCAAGCTTAAGCGCCTCACCCGTGACCCTGACGGTACGCCGATCAAGGCCTCGGATGTCACCATCGGTTCTGCCTTCCACGTCATTCCCGAAGGCCTCAACGAACTGCACGAGGGCAAGTTGAACGAGAAGGCCAAGGCCGTTGTTCTGCTGATGCGCCTTGATCCCAACTCCCTGCACCCGTCAGAGGGCCGCGAAAACTGGAGCTACAACGGCATTGTTGCCTACTCCAAGATCTGCACGCACGTTGGTTGCCCCGTTGCTCTCTATGAGCAGCAGACCCACCACCTCCTGTGCCCCTGCCACCAGTCCACGTTCGACCTCACGCAGGAATGCAAGGTCATCTTTGGACCGGCCAGCCGTCCGCTTCCCCAGCTGCCTATCGCAGTTGACGCAGAGGGCTACCTCGTCGCCACAAGCGACTTCAAAGAACCTGTAGGACCGAGTTACTGGGAGCGTGACGAGCATGAGCGCCTCATCAACAGCTGAAGCCCCCTTCGTAGCGAAGACCAAGGTTGGCCGTTTTACCGACTTCGTGGACGAGCGTGTAGGTGGCTCCGGTATCCTGCGCGAATTTGGTCGCAAGGTCTTTCCCGACCACTGGTCATTCATGTTCGGTGAGGTGGCGCTGTATTCCTTCGTCATCCTGCTGATGTCCGGAACGTTCCTGACGTTCTTCTTCGATCCCTCCATGGCGGAAACGCACTACCAGGGTTCGTACACGCCGCTGTACAACGTCGAAATGTCCGTGGCTTACAACTCGTCGCTGAACATTTCCTTCGATGTCCGCGGCGGCCTCTTCATGCGCCAGGTACACCACTGGGCAGCCCTGCTGTTCGTAGCCTCCCTCGGTGTCCACATGCTCCGCGTCTTCTTCACGGGTGCATTCCGCAAACCGCGTGAAATGAACTGGGTTGTTGGTGGCGTCCTGCTCATCCTCGCGATGGCTGCAGGCTTCACGGGCTACTCCCTCCCCGATGACCTGCTGTCCGGTAACGGCCTCCGCATCATCGACGGCGTGATCAAGTCCATCCCGGTCATTGGTACGTACATCTCGTTCTTCCTCTTCGGCGGAGAATTCCCCGGCACGGCCATCATCGGCCGCCTCTATGTCCTGCACATCCTGCTGGTGCCGGCCCTCATCCTCCTGATGATCGTCGTCCACCTCTTCATGGTGGTTGTGCACAAGCACACCCAGTACCCGGGCCCGGGACGCAATGACGGCAACGTTGTTGGCTACCCGCTCGGCCCCGTGTATGCAGCAAAGGCCGGTGGCTTCTTCTTCATCGTGTTCGGCGTCCTGGCACTTATGGCAGCCGCCTTCACCATCAACCCGATTTGGAACTACGGTCCGTACGACCCCTCGCCCGTCTCGGCTGGTACGCAGCCTGACTGGTACATCGGGTTCGTTGACGGCGCCCTGCGCCTGATGCCCGGTGTCGTGAATGGGTTCCACTTCGAATACATCATCTTCGGCCACACCCTGACCCTGAACGTCCTGCTTCCGGCCCTTGTCCCGGCAGGCATCATCTTCACGGTGCTCTTCATGTACCCGTGGATCGAACGCTGGATCACCAAGGACAACCGCGAACACCACGTTCTCGATCGTCCCCGCAACGCTCCTACGCGTACGGCCATCGGCGTCGCAGGCTTCACCTGGTACTGCGTCATGTGGGCAGCAGCAGGCTCCGACCTCATCGCCACGCACTTCCACGTTTCGTTGAACGATGTCACGTACTGGCTGCGTGCACTGTTCTTCGTGGGCCCGGTTATCGCGTTCATCGTCACCAAGCGCATCGCCCTTGCCCTGCAGCGCAAGGACCGCGAAATCGCACTCCACGGCCGCGAAACCGGCCGCATTGTGCGACTCCCCCACGGTGAGTTCATCGAGGTTCACGCGCCGCTCGACGAGTACAAGCGCTACAAGCTTGTTGGTTTCGAGTCCCCGGCCCCGCTGCCCGCGGAGCCGAACGAACACGGTGTGGTCACCCGCAAGGAAAAGCGCCGCGCCGCTCTCTCCAAGTGGTTCTTCGAGGACAGGGTTGTCCCGGCAACCCCTGCAGAGCTCGAAGCCGCGCATGCGCATGGCCACCACGAGGCCATCGAAGCCGGTTCCGACCAGAAGAGCCTCAGCCACTAGCTGATACCGCAGAAAGGGCGGGCCCGATCCCATGGATCGGGCCCGCCCTTTCTGTTCCCTGGCAAAATGCAATTGCCCGGCGATGCTGGCCGTGCGGTCCCCAGCCGGTCTTCCCTACTGCGTCCTGTACCCCGAGGAATAGTTTCGCGTGGGCCTTACTCCGGGCCTCTGCAGCGGTATCCACAGCTTGTACCGGTCGGCCCGGTAGTAGGAAACCGAGTAGTCCACCATTGCTCGTGCTACAAACGCATGCCTCTGGATCTTCAGCAATGGTGATCCAACGTCCACGTTCAAGAGTCGCGCAGTGGAGGGGGATGCCGCTGTCGCCTCGATCATGTCCTCGCCCCACTCCATAACCAGGCCGAAGCGTTCACTCAGGACGTTGTAGAGGGACGTCGGTGGTGCATCGTCCAGCAGGCCGGGAACGCGGTGCGCAGGAATAAAGTTCTCATCCACGCTCATGGGCTCGTTGTCGGCCAAGAGCAGCCGCCGGAATCGCACCAGAGGCGTTCCTTCTTCCAGTTGCAGTTCCCTGGCGAGGAACGCGCTGGCCGCAATCTGCTCAAAGCTGAGCACCTTGGCCGCCGGCACCATTCCACGGCGCTGCATCTCTTCGCTGTAGGACGTCAGCTTCACCTGGAGGTCCAGTTTGGGCTTCTTGACGAAGGTCCCCAGCCCCACGACCCTCTCCAATACTTCCTCGCCCACCAGGGCATCAATGGCCTGGCGTACCGTCATTCGGGCAAGGCCGAACCGCAGGGACAGGTCCCGCTCCGACGGCAGGGAAGAACCCGGCGGGCAGGAATCTCCAATGAAGGCGCGGAGGATCTCGCGAAGCTGGATGTAGATCGGGGTGCTGCTGCTGCGGTCTATGTCGCCGGCGATGCTCGATGCTTCAGGCACAACCGTTCCCAACCGATGTTTCGTTCATACAACAAGGGTAAATCAGCGTCGACGGAGGTCTAGACCAGTAAGCGTAGCAATGTTGGCAAGGCAATATCGGCCGCTAGGCTTGGATGGATAAATTCCCCCAAAGGGCTCCCCGCCCACCACAAGGAGTTGGCTTGCCGCAGCTGAAATCCTTCGTCGCCGCTGAAATCGGGCTTCACGCCCGGGCAGCAGCCGTCTTTGTTCGCGCCGTCACTGAAACAGGCCTCCCGGTCACCATCCGGAAGACTGATGGTGACCCGGTGGATGCGCGATCGCTCTTGGAAGTCATGACCGAGGACTTCTCCTATGGCTGCGAAGTAGTCCTGGAAGTCGCGCAGGACGCCGTCACGGAGCCACACGCAGCAGCCGAAGCCTCCGATGCCTTGGCGGCTCTTTCAGCGATCCTCGAGGCCACCCAGGCCCACTGAGGACCACCTCCTCAGATGGGCGGTGAGACGCTCCCCCGGACGCTGCCTGTCCCCAAGCTAAAGCAAAACGACGGCGGTCCCCACCATCTGGTGGGGACCGCCGTCGTATGACTCTTGGTGCCTAGTGGGCGTGATCGCCGCGGCTGTATTCGAAGACCCAACCGACGAGCGCAACGACCGCGAGGCCGGCGGCGACGAAAGTCACCCAGAAGCCGATTGCCAGGCCCAGGAATCCACCCGCGCAGGCGAGGCCGAGAACCAGGGGCCACCAGCTCCAGGGGCTGAAGTGACCCTGTTCGCCAGCACCTTCGTGGATTTCCGCGTCGGGGCGGTCCTCAGGACGCAGGCCCACCCGGCGGCCGGTGAAGCCAAGGTAGGCTCCGATCATGCCGGCCAGGCCACCTACGAGCAGGATTCCCAGGACGCCTACCCATTCAGTCCATCCGGTCAGGATGCCGTAAACGATGGTGACGGGGACGAAGAAGAAGACTCCGGCTCCGAAAAGCCATGATTCGATTTTCACTTGCGGACGTCCTTCTGGTCTGCGTTGCCGAGAACGGCAGCTGCGGGCGAGGGGGCTTCTGCGGTGTGCACCTGTGCCAACTCCGGGTGGTGCAGGTCCAGGGCCGGACGCTCCGAACGGATCCGGGGCAGGGAAGTGAAGTTGTGGCGCGGCGGCGGGCAGGAAGTTGCCCACTCCAGCGAGGCACCGAAGCCCCAAGGATCGTCAACTTCAACCTTCTTGTTGCTGCGCCAAGTGATGTACACGTTCCAGAAGAACGGGAGCAGTGACGCGCCCAGGACGAAGGAGGAAATCGTGGAGAACTGGTTCATCCAGGTGAAGTTGTCCTGCGGCATGTAGTCGGCGTAACGACGCGGCATTCCTTCAACACCCAGCCAGTGCTGGATCAGGAACGTTCCGTGGAAGCCGAGGAACAGCAGCCAGAAGTGGATCTTGCCGAGGCGCTCGTTGAGCATCTTGCCGGTCCACTTGGGCCACCAGAAGTAGAAGCCGGCGAACATGGCGAAGACGACCGTACCGAACACGACGTAGTGGAAGTGTGCCACCACGAAGTAGGAGTCCGAGACGTGGAAGTCGAGCGGCGGCGATGCCAGGATGATGCCGGTGAGGCCACCGAACAGGAAGGTCACCAGGAAGCCGATGCTCCACAGCATGGGCGTTTCAAAGGTGATGGAACCCTGCCAGAGTGTTCCAATCCAGTTGAAGAACTTCACGCCCGTCGGTACTGCGATAAGCATGGTCATGAAGGCGAAGAACGGCAGCAGGACGGAGCCCGTGACGTACATGTGGTGGGCCCACACCGTGACAGACAGCGCTGCAATGGCAATGGTTGCGTAAACGAGGCCCTTGTAGCCGAAGATCGGCTTGCGGCTGAAGACCGGGAAGATCTCCGAGACGATGCCGAAGAACGGCAGCGCGATGATGTACACCTCGGGGTGGCCGAAGAACCAGAACAGGTGCTGCCAGAGGACCGCCCCACCGTTTTCGGGATCGAAGATGTGGGCACCAAAGCGGCGGTCGGCGCCGAGTGCGAACAGTGCGGCAGCAAGCGGCGGGAAGGCCATGAGGACCAGGATGGCCGTAACCAGCGTGTTCCAGGTGAAGATCGGCATACGCCACATGGTCATGCCGGGGGCGCGCATGCAGATGATGGTGGTGATGAAGTTGACGGCACCGAGGATGGTTCCGAAACCGGACAATGCGAGGCCGAAGACCCACAAGTCACCGCCAACACCGGGACTGAACGTCGTGTTGGACAGCGGAGCGTAGGCGAACCAACCGAAGGATGCAGCACCCTGGGGGGTGATGAAGCCGGAGACGGCGATGGTGGAACCGAAGAGGAAGAACCAGAAGGCCAGCGCGTTCAGACGCGGGAAGGCGACGTCGGGAGCACCGATCTGGAGCGGCATGATGACGTTGGCGAAGCCGGCAAACAGCGGCGTAGCGAACATCAGGAGCATCACCGTGCCGTGCATGGTGAACATCTGGTTGTACTGTTCCTTGGTCTGCAGGATCTGCATACCGGGTTCGAACAGTTCGGCACGGATGAGGAGCGCCATGACGCCACCGAGGCAGAAGAACACGAACGACGCAATGAGGTACATGTACCCGATGGTCTTGTGGTCCGTGGAGGTGATCCAGTTGACGACGATGCGTCCCTTGGATTTAGGAACTACGGGAGCCTCGAGGGTCCCGGCGGATTGAGTGTAAGTAGCCACGTCGCTCCCCTTACTTTTCGTTCAGGTTCGGGTTGCGGTCGTATTCCGCACCGAGCAGGCCCGTGTTGCCCTCTTGGCGAAGCTGGTCCATGTGAGCCTGGAATTCGGACTCGGAGACAACCTTGACGCGGAAGAGCATTTCGGAGTGGTATTCACCGCAGAGTTCGGCACACTTACCGTCGAAGGTGCCTTCCTTCGTGGGGGTGAAACGGATGTAGTTGGTCTTGCCGGGGATCATGTCGCGCTTCTGCAGGAAGGCGGGAACCCAGAAGGAGTGGATGACATCGCGGGAGTTGAGCTCCAGGTCAACCGACTTGTTGACGGGCAAGTACAGGGTGGGAAGCAGGTCCTTGTTGACCTCGTTGCCGGTCAGGTGGGCCTGGACACCGGCCTCGTGGAGGTCCTCGGAAATAACCTGGCCCTGCTTGTAGTTGAAGTCCCATGCCCACTGCTTGCCACGGACGTCAACGACGACGTCTGCAGGCTGCGAGCGGTCATCGATCGCACGCTGGTCCTGGTCGGTGAAGTAGAAGAACACCAGCACCATGAACAGCGGGATGGTCAAGTAGAAGACCTCGAGCGGCAGGTTGTAGCTGAGCTGCTTGGGGAAACCTGTGGTGCCCTTGCGGCGGCGGTAGGCAATGATGCACCAGACCAGGAGGCCCCACGTGATGATACCGACTGCCAAGGCGGCGATCCATGAGTTGACCCAGAGGTCCATGATCCGGTCAGTGTGGTTGGTAGTGCCGCGCTCTGTAGGCAGCCAACCCTTCTCTACCTCTGGTGAACATCCGGTCAAAACCAACGCGCCGGCTAGTGCCAAGCCAGTGATCGAGGTGATCTTTACGCGTCGGCTGCCGGTTCGGTTCTGCGAACTCACAGACGGCCCTTCCTCTTGTTGCTGTCGCCCGGCAGGCCAAAGGCCCACCGGGCACACTAAAAGTTTTACTACCCGATGTAGAGCTTACCGCTATGAAGCGGTTTTCGCGCACATGTCGGCGCCGTGGCTCCGAACGTGGTCAAACACGTCCGGGACGGCGCCGACATGCGGCGATGGCTCACGTCAGTGGAACGAATCGCCGCAAGCGCACGAGCCGCCTGCGTTCGGGTTGTCAATGGTAAAGCCCTGCTTCGAGATGGTGTCCTCGAAGTCGATGCTTGCGCCGCTGAGGTAAGGGACGCTCATCTTGTCCACAACGACCTCGACGCCGTCGTAGTCACGGACCGCATCGCCGTCGAGCAGGCGCTCGTCGAAGTAAAGCTGGTAGATCAAGCCCGAGCAGCCGCCCGGCTGGACTGCAACGCGAAGGCGCAGGTCGGTACGCCCTTCCTGTTCCAGGAGGCTGCGGACCTTGCCTGCTGCGACGTCGGTCAGGTTGACCTCGTGCGTGGGAAGCTCTTCGCTCTCGGCGAGCTGTGCTCCAGTGCTGTTTTCGTTGGTTGCAGTGCTCATTGGCCTACCTTCTTATAACGCGCTTGGCGGCGGCGCCGGGGACGCTGCCTGCCCTTACCCAATTACGTACGGGTTATAGCTCCATGCTACGTCGCGCAGACGCTGAGCTATAACTCCTGACGTAACCACGGCCAGGGATTACTTGTTCCCGTTCAAGCGGGCAAGCATGAGGGCTTCCGCCAACACAGCATGCCTGAAGTCGCCGAGATGAAGGGATTCGTTCGCGCTGTGGGCGCGGGAATCAGGATCCTCCACGCCGGTCACCAGGATCTGGACCTCCGGGTAAACCTCCATCAGGTCTGCAATGAAAGGTATGGAGCCGCCGATACCCATCTCAACGGGCTCCACGCCCCAAGCCTCGCCGAGGGCCCACAGCGCCACCTGGGCCGCTACGGACGTGGTGTCGGTGGAGAACGCGTTGCCTCGCTCCCCCGGAGTGAACGCGACCTTCGCGCCGAACGGCGCATGCGCGAGGATGTGGCGCTCCAGGGCCTGCATGGCCGCGTCCGGGTCCTGCCCGGGCGCCAGTCGCATGCTGCACTTGGCGCGCGCACTCGGGATGAGGGTGTTGGACGCGACAGCCACGGCCGGAGCGTCGATACCGATGATGGACAGCGCCGGCTTCGTCCACAAGCGGGAGGCGATGGTGCCGCTGCCGGCGAGCCGCACGCCGTCGAGCACGGAAGCATCGGCGCGGTAGTCGGCTTCGGCGAGGTCAACCGCAACCTCGTCCCGGGCGACCAGGCCCTCGACTGCAACGTTCCCCTGGTCATCGTGGAGGGTTGCGATGAGGCGGGACAGCAGGGTGGGAGCATCCAGCACAGGTCCCCCGAACATTCCTGAATGCACAGCGTGGTCCAGCACCCGCACCTCGAATGTGCCGTCGACGAGTCCGCGGAGGCTGGTGGTGAGGGCCGGAACGCCCACCTTCCAGTTGCTCGAATCCGCAACCACAATCACATCCGAACGCAGGAGTTCCTTGTGCTCCTCAAGGAAGGTCCGGAAGGTTGGCGATCCGGCTTCCTCTTCGCCCTCGAAGAAGAAGGTCACGCCGAGGCCAAAATCGTCGCCGAGGACCTTCGACGCAGCACTGTAGGCCGCAAGGTGCGCCATGATGCCGGCCTTGTCATCCGCTGCGCCGCGACCGTAGAGGCGGCCCTCGCGCTCCTCCGCGACAAAGGGCTCGGACTTCCAGAGCGATCGCTCACCGGGAGGCTGCACGTCATGGTGGGCGTACAGGAGGATGGTTGGCTTTCCATCGCGTGCCGGCCGATGGGCGACGACGGCCGGCCCGCCGGGGGTACCGTCCGCTTTCGCGGCCCGCAGGATGCGGACGTCCTCCATCCCCGACTCCCGGACCAGCGCAGCCACGGCCTCGGCACTGCGGTCCAGCTCAGCGGGGTCGAAGCTGGCCCACGCGATTCCCGGGATGGCCACCAGGTCTTTGAGGGCGGCGAGAGTCGCATCGAACTGCTCGTTGACGGCTGCGCCCAGGGCCGCCGCATCGATACCGTCCATGGATTCGCCCGCGACCGGGGTACTGTCGGAGTTCCGTGCCGGATTCTGCGGGGTCTCCGCATGTGCTGAAGTCATGCCAAAACCTTACCGCCGGGTAGGTGCCGGTGTAGCGAGGCGCGGCACCCTGGCGTTCTCCCCGACGCCACGCGTAACCTGCGCCACCCGCCCGCGCTGTATTCTGTAGGGGTGTTCGGACGCAAAAAGGAAGAGCCAAGCGCTCAATCAGTAGTTGACCAGGCCCATGCCGCCTCGCAGGAACCCGTCATCGGGAAGGGCGCACCCACCCCCAAACGGAAGGCGCAGGAAGCGGCACGGAAGCGCCCCTTGGTCCCCACGGACCGCAAGGCTTCCAAAGAGGCAGAACGGGTGGCCATCCAGGACCAGCGGCAGAAGATGCGCCAGGCCTTGGACACCGGCGATGAGAAATATCTTCCGCTGCGGGACAAGGGTCCGCAGAAGAGGTTCGCCCGCGACTACGTCGATGCCCGATTCACGCTCGGCGAATTCCTGATGTTCGGTGCGCTCCTTTTTGTGGTGGTCTCGTTCATCATTCCGTCCAACAGCGCCCAGATCAGTTACGTGCTGATCGGTTTCTGGATCATGTTCCTCGCCGTCTTCGTGGACGTCTTTATCCTTTCCCGCCAGCTCCGCAAGAGGCTGGCAGCCAAGTTCGGCGAGGTGGAACGCGGCACCGTGTGGTATGGCTGCATGCGCGCGCTGCAGTTCCGCAAGCTCCGCCTCCCCAAGCCGCTGGTCAAGCGCGGTCAGTACCCGTCCTAAGAGAACACCAACCGTTACTCGAAAGGCCCCGGACTACGGTCCGGGGCCTTTCGTATTTCGCTGTCACAAAGCTACGCGGCGCGCCTGCGGATCCGGGCAAGGCCCTTGTTGATGCGTGACGCCCAGAACGGACCCTCATAGAGGAACGCCGTGTAGCCCTGGACCAGGGTGGCGCCGGCGTCCAGTCGTTCCTGGACGTCCTGGGCGGTTTCCACGCCGCCAACGGCGATAAGCACGAGCTGGTCCCCGACGGCATCCTTGAGCCGGCGCAGCACCTCGAGGGAACGCTGCTTCAGGGGTGCGCCCGAAAGTCCGCCGGCGCCGAGCGCCTCGACTTTCGCCGAATCGCTGGCGAGGCCCTCCCGGCCGATAGTGGTGTTCGTGGCAATGATCCCGTCAAGTTTGAGGTCCAAGGCCAAGCTCGCGACGTCGTCGATGTCTTCATTGCTGAGGTCGGGAGCAATCTTGACCAGCAACGGAACGTGGCGTCCTGCGGATTCATCGGCCACATCGCCCACTGCCCGCAGCAACGGGCGAAGTGTTTCGACGTTCTGGAGCAACCGCAGCCCCGGCGTATTGGGCGAACTGACGTTGACCACAAGGTAGTCGGCTGCCGGCGCAAGGCTGCGTGCACTGACGAGGTAATCCTCCGTGGCGGCATCGAGCTCCACCACTTTGGTCTTGCCAATGTTGACTCCGATCACCGGTCGGACTCCAGCGTGCGATCGCTGCAAGGCCGCCCGGGCGGACTTCAGCCTGGGGGCCACTGCGGCGGCGCCGTCATTGTTGAAGCCCATACGGTTGATGACGGCGCGGTCCTCGACCAAACGGAACAGCCGAGGCTTCTCGTTGCCCGGCTGGGCCTGCCCCGTAATGGTGCCGACCTCGACGTGCCCGAATCCAAGTTCGGACAATGCCTCAATGCCGTGGCCTTCCTTATCGAATCCTGCAGCCAGGCCAAACGGGGACGGGAACGTCAATCCCAGTGCCTCCGTTCGGAGCGATACGTCGGGAGCTGTGATCTTTGCCAGGATCCGGCCGGCGCCGGTGCGGTGGGCAGCCCGTATGGCCTGGAAGCCGATCTTGTGTGCTTTCTCGGCGTCCATCCAGGAAAAGGCAAGCTTGAAGAAGGTGGGGTAAACACGCATGGTCCTAGTTTTCCGGTTTCCTTCCGACTCACCAAACCCGTGACCTGCCTGCAGCTAGCATGTAGCCATGCCGCTTGAGGATCGTGACGGACATCATGGAAACCGCATCATCGCCGATGTGGTGGTCATCGGGGCCGGACTGTCCGGCCTGGTTGCCGCCGCCACAGCCTCTGCTGCAGGCAAGCGTGTTGCCATCCTTGACCAGGAGCCCGCCGCATCCTTGGGTGGCCAGGCCCACTGGTCCTTCGGTGGTTTGTACATGGTGGACACTCCGGAACAGCGGCGTCTCGGCGTCAAGGACAGCGCGGAACTCGCACTCCAGGACTGGTTCTCCTCAGCGGCCTTCGACCGTGCCGACGATGCCCACGCACGGATGTGGGCCGAGGCCTACGTACACTTTGCCGCCGGTGAGAAGCGCGCGTGGCTGAAGAGCCTCGGCGTGGGCATCTTCCCTCTGGTGCAGTGGGCGGAACGGGGAGGCTACGGCCCCCAGGGCCACGGCAACACGGTCCCGCGCTTCCACGTCGCGTGGGGAACCGGCCCCGCCGTCGTCGAACCATTCCTCGCCAAGGTGCGCGAAGGCGTCGCAGTGGGGCGTATTGCGCTGCACCTGCGGCACCGGGCAACATCGCTGACCATCGCCGCGGGCACCGTCACCGGTGTTGCCGGGGACGTTTTGGAACCAACGACGGCGGTGCGCGGCGAGGCTTCCCCGCGCACCGCCGTCGGGCATTTCGAAGCGGCGGGCGGCGCCGTAGTGGTGGCTACCGGCGGTATCGGCGGCAATCACGACATGGTGCGCCGCCAATGGCCCGGTGGCCTGGCACCGGCGGACCTGCTCAGCGGCGTGCCGGCCTCGGTTGACGGTGCCTTCCTGCCCGTGGTGGAGACCGCTGGTGCGTCTTTGGTCAACGGGGACCGCATGTGGCATTACCCCGGGGGGCATCCACAATGACCAACCCGTATGGCCCAAACACGGCATCCGGATCCTGCCCGGACCGTCGTCGTTGTGGCTGGATGCCGAGGGCAGGCAATTGCCCGCACCGCTGTTTCCAGGCTTCGACTCGCAGGGCGCCCTCCGCCACATCCTGGCAACCGGCCATGGGTACTCGTGGTTCGTCCTCAACCGCACCATAGCGCTCAAGGAACTGGCCCTCTCCGGTTCCGAACAAAACCCGGACCTCACGGGCAAGGACATTCCCCTGTTGCTGGGCCGCCTGAAGCCACGCGGTGACACACCCATTGAGCGATTCCTGGAGCGGGGTGCCGATCTCGTCCAAGGAACCTCACCCCAACATTTGGCCGGGCGCATGAATTCACTGACAGGCACGGGCCTGATCGATGCCAATGCGCTGGCGTCCCTGATCCGTGCGCGGGACCTTCAGGTTGAAAGCCGGCTGGGCAAGGATCCCCAACTGGCGGAAATTCGCGCAGCCCGGCGTTTCGCCACGGACCGCCTCATGAGGGTGGCTCCCCCGCACCGCCTCACGGACCCCGCCCATGGACCACTCATTGCCATCCGCCTGTCCGTCGTTACTCGAAAGAGTCTTGGCGGCCTGCAAACGGATCTGCGTTCACGGGTCCTGGGCAGTGACGGTTCGGCCATCTCCGGACTGTACGCAGTAGGCGAAGCTGCCGGATTCGGCGGCGGTGGCATCCACGGCTACAGGGCACTTGAGGGAACGTTCCTGGGCGGGTGCCTGTTCACCGGCAGGGCCGCCGGCCGCGACGCGGCAAGCAGTGTCTAAGCTGAACCCATGGAATGGTCATCGGACATCCTCGGCCCGGACTTCCAGTCCTGCAGCATCGAGACCCAGGGAGCCGACGGCGCAAGCCGCCGGGCAACCCTGGTGCGCCACCGGCCCGCTACGGCGCCCGACGGGGGCGCTGGACACGCAGCGGCCATCGACTCCCGTGGCGCCGTGCTGTTCCTGCATGGCTGGAGTGACTACTTCTTCAATGTTGAGCTGGCACGGTTCTGGGCCGGCCTGGGATATGACTTCTATGCCCTGGACATGCACAACCACGGCCGCAGCCTGGGCACGGACACTACCGGCGGCTACGTTGCCGACCTCCGCGACTACGACGCGGAGATCCACCAGGCACTCGGGATCATCCATGCCGACCCCGCGGGCAGCGATGGCTCCAAGGTGGCCCTGATGGGGCACTCGACCGGTGGCCTCATCGCCGCATTGTGGGCCAGCGGGCATCCTGGTGCCGTCCAGTACTTGATCCTGAACAGCCCGTGGCTGGAGATGCACGGCAATTCGGTGGTCCGCCGTGCAGCGCAGGCCATGGTGCATCCACTGGCCCGGCTTCGTCCAGAGATGGTACTGAAGCTTCCCGAGCGGGGTTTCTATTTCCGGAGCATCAGCAGTACCGCTGAGGGGGAATGGCCGCTCGACGAGCGGTACCGGCCGCCGCTTGCCTTTCCGGTACGGGCGGGTTGGCTCAAGGCCGTCCTTGATGGCCACACGAGGGTGGCGCGCGGACTGCGGTTGTCCATTCCCGTACTGGTCCTCACCTCTGCGGCCAGCGCCAACGGGATGGTCTGGCAGGAGTCGATGCGGCGTTCAGACGCGGTGCTCGATGTGGACATCATCGCGGTTCGGGCCATGGCCCTTGGACAGAGCGTGACCCTGGAACGCGTGGATGGCGGGCTCCATGACGTCTTCCTCTCCGCACCGAAGGTACGGGCCGATGCCTACTCCAGGCTGGCCCGGTGGATCCACGGCTTCATGGAGCAGGATACGTCCGTCGGTCGGCGGGAAGGGGACACGTGACCACCACGGAAGAAACAGTAGGCACCTGGCGGCCGGACATCCTTGGCGGTGGATTCCAACGCCTGGATCTACCCTTGGCGCCGGATGAGGAAGGCGAAGTCAAGGCGACCCTGGTCCGGCATCTTCCCGAGCCCGCCTCTCCCCTGCCCCACGGCATCCTCGACTTTTTCCAGGCCTTCGCGCGGCGCAAGCGCCGCCATGTCCTGCCCGATCCTTCGGCGGCCCCGCGCGCGGTGCTTTACCTGCACGGATGGGCCGACTATTTCCTGCAGACCGAGTTGGCCGAGTACCTCACTGCCTCGGGTTTTCATTTCTATGCCTTGGACCTGCGAAAATTCGGCCGGAGCCTGCTTCCGGGTCAAACGCCGGGCTATACGCCGGACTTGGCCGTTTACGACGAAGACATCGCTGCCGCATTGCTGGAAATCGACCGCGATGTGGCGTCCAGGACCAGCAATCCCCTGCCTCCGACCATCCATGTGATCGCCCACTCCCTGGGTGGCCTCATCGCCGCTTTGTGGGCAGACCGCAATCCCGGCCGCATCGGGACACTCGTGTTGAACTCCCCGTGGTTGGAACTCCAAGGCAGCAGCCTGGTACGCAGCATAGCCATGCACCTCATTGAGCCATTCGCCCGAACCGACCCCAAGCGCCCTTTTCGGTTCCCCGACATGCCTGCGTACTGGGAAAGTGTCAGCAGTGATGCCCACGGAGAGTGGCCCTTGGACCCTGTGTGGCGGCCCCGCGCGTCATTTCCCATCAGGGCCGGCTGGACCAAGGCCGTCCTGGCCGGGCACACTGCGGTGGAACGCAAACTCAACATCGACGCCCCCGTGCTTGTCCTGTTGTCGGGGCGGACCAGGATCCAGGCCGAATGGACAGCTGAACTCATGCGCGCCGATGCCGTGATCGATGTGGAGGAAACGTCCAGGAGGGCTTTGGGACTGGGCCGCCGCACTGCGGTGTTCCGCTACCCCGGGGCGCTCCACGATGTCTTCTTGTCGCGCAAGACGATCCGCCAGCAGGCCTACCGGGACGTGGCTGTGTGGCTGGCGTCCTACCCGTACTGAGACCGTGTACCTTTACTCGAAGCACAGCCGTGCCATGGAAAGTTCCTACGCTTAAAACGCGCGACCGTGCTACTTGACCGCCGGCGCGGCATCCACGGCACCGCCATAGCGGCGATCCCGCTTGGCGTAGATCTCCACTGCGTCCCACAACGTCCGGCGGTCCACATCCGGCCACAGCGTGTCCATGAAGACAAACTCTGCGTACGCCGACTGCCACAGCAGGAAGTTGGACAGTCTCTGTTCGCCGGAGCTGCGGAGGAAGAGGTCGACATCCGGGAGGTCGGGCTCGTCGAGATACTTCTGGATGGTCTTCTCCGTAACGGAACCGGGCTTCAGCACCCCTGCCGCTACGTCCTGGGCGATGGCGGACACCGCGTCCGCAATTTCCGCACGGCCACCGTAATTAACACACATGGTCAATGTGCACGTGCCGTTGCCCCGCGTGTAGTCCTCCGCCTCTTCCAGCTCGCGGATCACCGAACCCCAGAGCTTGGGCTTGCGGCCTGCCCAGCGGATCCGCACCCCCCATTCGTCGAGCTGGTTCCGCTGCCTGCGTAGCACGTCCTTGTTAAATCCCATGAGGAAGCTGACTTCTTCCGGGGACCGCCGCCAGTTCTCGGTGGAAAACGCATAGACGCTGACGTACTTGATGCCGAGCTCGATCGCTCCGGCCATGACGTCGAGAAGGGCGGGTTCTCCGGCCTTGTGGCCCTCGATGCGGGGCAGTCCCCGCTGATTCGCCCAGCGACCGTTGCCGTCCATGACAATGGCCACGTGCTGCGGAATGAGTTCTTTGGGAATCTGTGGAGGAACGGCTCCCGAGGGGTGCGCGTACGGTGCAACGACCGGCGCTGTCCGGACGGGTGTTTTGCTCTTCTTACCAAGTACCACTGTCAGCTTCGCTCCACATGTTTGAGTGATTTCACGGCGCGTTCCAAATGCCATTGAAGATAACCCCCCACCAGACCGGCCGCCTCCCTGCGGTGCCGGGGATCGGATCCATCGGCAACATTCCAGTTCCCCGTCAACAGTGCGCCGAGAAGCACCACCGTTTCCGGGGCAGGCGCAGGCGAACCGGGCGGACGGCAGTCACCGCAGACCATCCCACCCAGCGGCGCGGCAAAAGCGGTATGCGGACCAGGAGTTCCGCACCGGGCACAATCGGTGAAGCTGGGTGCCCAGCCGCCCGTGGCCAACGCCCGTAGGAGGTAGGAGTCCAAGATGAGCTCAGGAGGATGTTCCGAACGGCTGAGCGCTGCCAAAGCACCCACCAGCAGGTTGTACTGGGCTGTGCCTGATTCGGCGTCCACGTCAGTCAGCTTCTCTGCCGTCTCGGTCATGGCCGCGGCCACGGTGAAACGGCCGTAGTCCGAGGCGATGCTGCTGCCGTACGCACCCTTCGCCACCGCTTGCGTCACGATGTCCAGGCTGCGCCCGGCCACCAACTGAAGGTCTGCCACCATGAAGGGCTCCAACCGGGCCCCGAAACGACTGCTGGTCCTGCGCACGCCCTTGGCCACCGCCCGGACCTGGCCATGGTGCTTGGTGAGGAGCGTGATGATCCGGTCTGCCTCACCAAGTTTGTGCGTACGGAGCACCACGGCATCGTCCCGGTACGATCGGGCTGCGAAAGACGACGGATTGGCCACATCTAATCTTCGCATTGCGGCGGCCCCCGGGCAGACCGCCAAGCCGTGGGGTGACGGTATTTCCCGTCACCCCACGGACGGCCTAGGCCTGGGCGTCGCGGACAGCCCGGTTGACGGCGGAAATCAGGGCCTTCAGGGACGAGGTTGTGGTGCTGGGATCGATCCCCACGCCCCACAGGACCCGCTCGCCGACGGCACACTCAACGTAGGCAGCAGCGCTGGCACTCCCACCCTCGGACAGCGCATGCTCGCTGTAGTCGAGCACGCGGACGTCAACGCCGTCGTGGTGCAGGATGTCCAGGAAGGCGGCGATGGGGCCGTTGCCGTGTCCCGTCCGCCGAACCTCGACGCCTTCAATGCGCAGGTTGGCGTTCATGGTCATGGCCCCGGACTCGTCCGTCTCCGTGCTGACACTGCCCAGCGAGTAACGGCCCCACTGCGACTGTTCCTCGTCCGAAGGCAGGTATTCGTCCTGGAAGATCTGCCACAGCTGGGCGCCACTGACTTCGCCGCCAACGGCGTCGGTGCGGCGCTGGATCACGCCCGAGAACTCGATTTGTGCCCGGCGCGGCAGGTCCAGGTTGTGCTCGTTCTTCAGCAGGTAGGCCACGCCGCCCTTGCCGGATTGCGAGTTGACGCGGATAACGGCCTCGTAGCTGCGACCCAGGTCCTTGGGATCGATCGGCAGGTAGGGAACCTGCCAAGTGAAGTCCTTGACCGGAACGCCGGCGGCCGCGGCGTCCTTCTCCAAGGCTTCGAAGCCCTTCTTGATGGCGTCCTGGTGCGAACCCGAGAAAGCGGTGAACACGAGGTCGCCGCCATACGGAGCGCGCTCCGGAACCGGCAGCTGGTTGCAATATTCAACAGTGCGGCGTACTTCGTCGATGTCCGAGAAATCGATCATGGGGTCGATGCCTTGGACAAACATGTTCAGGCCCAGTGTCACCAGGTCCACGTTGCCCGTCCGCTCGCCGTTGCCGAACAAGCAACCCTCGATCCGGTCTGCGCCGGCCAGGTAGCCCAGCTCTGCCGCAGCAACACCGGTGCCACGGTCGTTGTGCGGGTGCAGGGAAATGATGATGCCTTCCCGCGGGTGCAGGTTCCGGTGCATCCACTCGATGGAATCGGCGTAGACGTTCGGCGTTGCCATTTCCACCGTGGCCGGCAGGTTGATGATCACTTGCTTGTCCGCCGAGGCCTCGAAGACATCCGCGATGGCATTGCACACCCGGGCTGCGTACTCGAGCTCGGTTCCCGTGAAGGACTCAGGCGAGTACTCGTACGTGATGTGCGTGTCCGCCAGCGTCTCTTCGTACTTCTTGCACAGCCGCGCGCCCTGCAGTGCGATGTCCAGGATTCCGTCCTCATCCTGGTTGAAAACCACCCGGCGCTGCAGTACGGACGTGGAGTTGTAGAGGTGCACGATCGCCTGCTTGGCGCCAACCAAGGACTCATACGTCCGTTCAATCAGGTGTTCACGTGCCTGGGTGAGCACCTGGATGGTGACGTCGTCCGGAATGTGGCCGCCTTCAATCAGCTGCCGGACAAAGTCGAAGTCGGTCTGCGAGGCGGAGGGGAAACCAACTTCGATCTCCTTGAAGCCCATCTTCACCAGCAGCTGGAACATCTTCAGCTTGCGGGCCGGGCTCATGGGGTCGATCAGCGCCTGGTTTCCGTCCCGGAGGTCGACGGCGCACCAGCGCGGGGCTTTGGTGATGACCTTGTCCGGCCACGTACGGTCCGGAACATCAACAGAGATTTGGTCCTGGAATGGCTTGTAGCGGTGAATCGGCATACCGGAGGGCTTTTGTGCATTGCGCATGACGTGTGGCCTTTTCTCTAAGAACTAAGTGAAAGCTTAGCCGGGCACACCGAAACTCCGCGGCGAGGATGGCCCAGCTTTCAATCAGCTTTCAGGCCTCGCCGCGGCAGCTAAGAAGAAGCATCTCCGCACGCACAAGTTCACAGTAACACGGTGCGTATGATGACATTGCAACACCCAATGCAACGTCCACTATGCAGACGCAGCGACGGTGCCAACGCCGGCTGCAGCGTCCATCCAAGGAGCCACAGTGCCACAGTCGGGGATCACTCTTTCCAACATCGATCACAACGTCCGGCCGCAGGACGACCTTTACCAGCACGTCAACGGAGCTTGGCTTAACAGCACAACCATCCCGGACGACAGGCCGTTGGAAGGCACGTTTACCGCCCTGCGCGACGAAGCCGAACTGGCTGTGAAGGCGATCATCGAGGAAGCTGCAGGCAAGGGCGAGGCCGCGACCGGCGTCGAAAGCAAAGTCGGCGGACTGTATGCGAGCTTCATGGACGAGGCTGCTGCTGAATCCAAAGGGCTTGACCCTCTCCGCGAGCGGCTCGAAGATGTCCGCGCGGTGTCGAGCGTCAGCGACCTTGTTGCCCTCATCGGACGGTTGTTCCGCTCCGACGTCTCCGGGCTCTTTGGCATCTACCCCGCGCCGGACGCAGGCAACCCCGAGCGCATCCTTCTCTACATTGGCCAAGGGGGCCTTGGCCTTCCCGATGAGTCCTACTATCGAGACGAAAAGTTCGCTCCCATCGTCAATGCCTACGCGGAGTACATCGGCAAGCTGTTCGGTCTCGCGGGCATCCCCGATGCCCAGGCTGCCGCGGGGAGGATCGTGGCCCTGGAGACTTCGCTCGCTTCCCACCACTGGGACAACGTCACGCTGCGTGACCCGCAAAAGACCTACAACCTGAAAACGGCCGACGAAGCCGCCACCTTGTTCCCCCTCCTCAACACATGGTTCGAGGCCGCCCGCATCGAAGCCGGCAAGCGCTCGGAAATCGTGGTGAGCACGCCGGACTTCTTCACAGGTGCCGCAGACCTCCTGGAGTCCACGGACCTGGAAACGTGGAAGGAGTGGCTGACCCTTCGTGTACTGGGATCGGCGGCACCTTATCTGTCCGCTGAGTTCGTGGACGCGAACTTCGACTTCTATGGCACCACGCTCAGCGGCACCCCGCAGAACAAGGAACGCTGGAAGCGGGGCGTGGCCGTGGTTGAGGCAGGCCTGGGCGAAGCAGTAGGCCAGATCTACGTTGAACGGCATTTCCCCCAAGGCCACAAAGCCAGGATGCAGACCCTGGTTTCCAACCTGATCGAGGCCTACAGGGCCAGCATTTCCGACTTGGAGTGGATGGGTGAGGCAACCAAGGCAGAGGCCCTGAAGAAGCTCGAGGCGTTCCGCCCCAAGATCGGCTTCCCCGAGAAATGGATCGACTACTCCGCTGTTGAGATCGACCCCAACGACCTCCTGGGCAATGTGGAGCGCGCCCACGACGCGGACATCGACCGGCACCTTGACGAAATCGGCAAGCCGGTGGACCTGGACAAATGGCTCATGACACCGCAGACGGTCAACGCGTACTACCACCCGATGCTGAACGAAATCGTTTTCCCCGCAGCCATCCTGCAGCCGCCGTTCTTCACTGCGGAAGCGGATGACGCCGTGAACTACGGCGGGATCGGTGCCGTGATCGGCCACGAGATCGGCCATGGTTTCGATGACCAGGGGTCCCAGTTCGACGGCAGTGGCGCCCTCCGTAACTGGTGGACGGAAGAGGACAGGGCCGCGTTCGAGACGCGCACCGCAAAGCTGGTGGCGCAGTACGATGCCCTGTCCCCGCACGCCGCGCCGGACCACAAGGTCAACGGCAAGCTCACACTGGGCGAAAACATTGGCGACCTCGGTGGGCTCACCATTGCCTACAAGGCTTACCTCCTCAGCCTTGACGGTGCAGAGCCGGAGGTGATCGATGGTTTCACTGGTCAGCAACGGTTCTTCATGTCCTGGGCTGCGGGATGGCGCCAAGTGATCCGCGCCGAGGAAGCAATCCGGCGCCTGGCCACGGATCCCCACTCCCCCAATGAATTCCGCACGAACGCCATCGCCCGCAACCTCGACGCCTTCCACGAAGCATTCAAGGTCACGGAGCAGGACACCATGTGGATGGAGCCCGGAGAGCGGGTCAGCATCTGGTAAGCGTGACCACAAACCATTGGCCGGGCCCCATCGGGGACCCGGCCATTGGTTTTCCACCACCAAACAGTTATTGCGTGATGTAGAGGGGGTTCACTTGCTGGCAAACGGCATCCTTGGCCGTCTGGTTGACCACGTCGGTGGGGACTGAAGCCGCACCGTACGCGGTCCCGCTTGCAAAGTCCGTACCCACATAGACCTGGACTCCGGAAACGCCGGCAGCCTGCTTGACCTGTGTTGCCGGAATACCGAACAACGCCGCAACGTCCGTGGCCACGTCAGCGAAGTCCGGGCCGTAGTAGACAACGGTCTGTTCCACTGGGTTGGCAAGGTAGGACACCGCTTGGGTGAAACCATTGCCGGTCAGCACGGACATGATCTCCTGGGCCCGCGTTCCCACTCCGCTGCCGTTGGCAACGGAAACGGGCTGGATGGCCTTGTTGTAGGCCGCGGGCGGTGGTGCAGCGGTGGTAGGCGCCGTATCCGTGGCGGAGGGCGTGGCTGTGGGGCTGGACGTTGCCCCGGGGTTGGTCAGGTCAAGGTCCGCCCGGAGCGCAGCGAAGAGTTGCGAGGCCTGTGGTTCCACGAGCTCAAGCCTGTTGGGGTCAATTGCCGCCGGCTGCGTGGGAACGGAGACGAAGGCAACCTTGGACACATCGATGTCCTTCAACCGGCCGCCGATGGTCAGAAGCGTGGGTACCGAAGCCAGCCCCTCGTCCACGGTGAGGTTCTGCGTAACCACATCGGCGATCTGCAGCAGGCGCTGCGGGTTTGCCAGGGTGCCCTCCGACTTCAACTTGCGGGTCAAGGAAGACAGGAAGGCCTGCTGCCCCTTGATGCGGCCGAGGTCACCGCCGTCGCCAAAGGCGTGACGCGTACGGAGGAACGCCAAGGCCTGTTCCCCTTCGACCTGCGAGTTGCCCTTGGCCAGGCGAAGGCCCGAGTCGGGGTCGAAGACGGGGTCGCTCACGCAAACGTCCACGCCGCCAACAGCTTTGGATAACTCCTTGACCGCGTTGAAGTCCGCCATCATGAAGTGGTCCACGGTGAGGCCGGTGAGCTTGTTGATGGTGTCCACGGCGCAACCGATCCCGGCTTCGGCCATGGCTTCATTGATCATGACGCCACTGCGCGCGGGGAATGTCTGGTTGTTGGTGCGGTCGGTGCATTGCGGGACATCCACCAACAGGTCACGAGGGAAACTCATCACGCTGACGCGCTTGTTGTCGGCCGAAATGTCCAGCAACATCATCACGTCCGAGTGGCCGTACCCCGTGGAGTCTTCCGCCGTACCATACTGCGAGTTCTTGCCGTCGCGGGTGTCGGATCCCAGGATGAGGATCTGGAGCCGGTCCGACTTGTCGTTCACTGTGGCGTCGCCGGTGACCCGCTCGTCGCCGGCGCTCAGCGGAGCCTTGGTGATGTTGCTCTGCAGCCGGATGAACCAAAAAGCCGCGAAGGCGACGCCGGCCACCAAAGCCACGGAGACCACTCCGGTGACTATCTTCAGCCACAAAGGCAGCCCCTTGGGCGCATTCATGTGGCGCGGAGTGCCTTCGGGCCCTCCACCATGACGCGCCTCACCGGGAGCAGCGGTGCCGGTGCCCGGGGCGTGGGCTTCACGACGTCGCACTATTCGGTTACCTTTCCTCAAACAGGTGAATCTCCGCAATCATAATGGCCGTTTCTGTGAACTTGCCTATCTGTCCACGGACCACGCCGATGCGCAGCTTCAATCAGAAGCCCAGCTTCACCAATTGCTTGGGGTCGCGCTGCCAGTCTTTGGCTACTTTCACATGCAAATCCAGGTAGATGCGGGTGCCCAGCAGCGTTTCAATACCCTTGCGTGCGTTGGTACCCACCTCGCGCAAGCGGCTTCCGCCCTTGCCGATGATGATGGCCTTTTGCGAAGGACGCTCCACGTAAAGATTGACACGGACATCCAGAAGGGGGTTGTCCTCCGTCCGGCCCTCCCGGGGGACAATTTCCTCAACCACCACGGCCAAGGAGTGCGGAAGTTCATCGCGCACACCTTCCAGCGCTGCCTCGCGGATCAGCTCGGCGATCATGACGGCTTCGGGCTCATCGGTCAACTCACCGTCCGGGTAGAGCGGCGGAGACGGCGGCATGTGGCCAATGAGCACATCCGCTACCGTGGTGACCTGGAATCCGTCAGCGGCCGACACGGGAACAATGTCCGCCCATCCCTGGTCACCCAGGACCTCCCGTCCCAGTTCGGCTACGGCGAGCAGTTGCTCGGTCAGGGCCTGGCGGTCCACCAAGTCCGTCTTGGTCACGATAGCCACGATTGGCTTGCGGCCCACTCCGGCGAGCTGAGCCGCGATGTACTTGTCGCCAGGGCCGATTTTCTCGTTCGCCGGGAGGCAGAAGCCGATGGCGTCGACTTCAGCCAGGGTGTCTGCCACGAGCTCGTTGAGACGCTTCCCCAAGAGGGTGCGGGGTCGGTGGAGTCCGGGAGTGTCCACGAGGATGAGTTGTGCATCTTCCCGATGCACGATGCCGCGAATCGTGTGCCTGGTGGTCTGTGGCTTTGCCGAGGTGATGGCCACTTTCTGTCCAACCAGGGCGTTGGTCAAGGTGGACTTCCCGGCGTTGGGGCGGCCAACGAGGACGGAGAATCCGGCGTGGAAGCCGCCGAATGCATCCTCGGCGTCGAATTTCTTATTTTGCTTGCTCACGTGGAACTCCCTGTTGCGTTGTGCCGGCCTCGTCGAGTAGGTCTTCAAGGTCAGTCTCTTCTTTTGGCATCGCTGCCGCAATGATGTGGCTGACCCGGTTTCGCCGACCCTCAAGCCTATCGGCCTTGAGCGATACTCCGTTCACTTCCACCGAGCTTCCCACAATCGGGACCTGGCCCAGCGCCTTCGCCAGGAGGCCACCAACGGTGTCCACCTCGTCATCGTCGAGGTCCATATCGAACAGTTCCCCCAGGTCGTCAATGCTCATGCGTGAGCTGACCCGGTAGGTACCGTCGCCCAAATCAACAGCTTCTTCCGCTGCGGCGTCGTACTCATCCACGATTTCCCCGACTATTTCCTCGATGAGGTCCTCAAGCGTGACCAAACCGGCTGTGCCGCCGTACTCGTCGATCACAATTGCGACGTGCGTCGATTCCTGCTGGAGCTCCTTCAAGAGGTCGCTCACCGGCTTGGACTCCGGAACGTAACGGACCTCACGCGCCAGCGAATCGACGTCGTGTGGTTGCAGGCCGTGCTCGTTGCGGTGGAGCGCCGCCGCCACGTCCTTGAGGTAGAGGATGCCGCGGATTTGGTCGGTGTTTTCGCCAATGACCGGGATCCTCGAATAGCCGGAGCGGAGGAACAGGGCCATCGCCGCCTCCAGCCCGGAACCCGTGCCGATGCTGACGATGTCCGTCCGGGGAACCATGACCGAACGGACCAAGGTGTCCCCGAAATCGAACACCGAGTGGATCAGCTCGGCCTCGTTGTCCTCGATCATGTCCGATTCGGCCGCCCGGTCTACGAACTCCCGGAACTCCTCCTCGCTGACGAAGGCATCATCGCCGCTTGGCGCACCGGGCGCCACAACGCTGCCCAAGGCTACGAGCCACCCAGGAATCGGTCCCAGAATCCAACACAGGAACCTGATCAGTGGTGCCGTAAACCGCACCACGGGACCGGAGTGGGCCCGGCCGAGTTGCCGTGGCGAAACGCCGACCAGGACAAAACCAATGACCGCCATTATGCCCGTGGCGGCGAGCCCGGCGAGCCATACGTTGTCCAGCAGGCTGTGAAGGACGACGGCGACTGCCACCGCGGCTGCCATCTCGAACCACACGCGCCAGAACCGAAGCGCCCTGATATGGGCCACGGGATTCTTGAGGATGCTGCCCAGGGCTTTGCCCTTGCTGCGGTGCACCGATTGTTCAGCCTCGTGGCGGGGCAGGAAATTGAAGGCAGCCTCCGCTGCCGTCAGTAGGGCGACAAAGCTCAGGAAAACCAGCGCCATGCCGACCAAGGCGAGCGAGGTCACTGCATGGTCTCCATGGGGGCATCCTTGCCCAGGAACTCCGACAGCAGTTCGCGCTGCAAACCGAACATTTCTTCTTTCTCCTCCGGCTCCGCATGGTCGAAACCGAGCAGGTGAAGGATGCCGTGGGTTGTCAGCAACAGCATCTCGTCCTGGGTGGGATGGCCCGCATTGCGCGCTTGCACTTCGGCCACCTGCGGGCAGATGGCGATATCTCCGAGCATGCCTTGGGGAGCAGGGCGGTCCGGGGTCCCGGGGGTCAGTTCGTCCATCGGCACGGAAAGCACATCAGTGGCGCCGGGTTCATCCATGAGCTCGATGTGGAGTTTCTCCATGGCCGCCTCGTCCACCAGCAGGATGGACAGCTCCGCCTGGGGATGGATGTACAAGCGCTCAAAGATGAAACGCGACAACGTCACCAGTTGGGCCTCGTCCACCTCCACACCGGATTCGTTGTTGACTTCAATGCTCATTTACGTTCTCCACGTTTGTGTTGGGTGCCCGCTGTCCCCGGGCGGTGGGCGTCGTCCCATTTGCTGTAGGCGGAAACAATGTCCGCTACGAGGCGGTGCCTGACGACGTCGGCAGCCTCAAGGATGGAGAAGTTGACGTCGTCGATGCCCGTCAGGATTTCCCGGACGATCCGCAGCCCGGACGTGGCCCCGAAAGGCAGGTCAATCTGGGTCACGTCGCCCGTCACCACCATCTTGGAACCAAATCCAAGGCGGGTCAGGAACATCTTCATCTGTTCCGGAGTGGTGTTTTGTGCCTCGTCCAGGATGATGAACGCATCGTTGAGCGTACGGCCCCGCATGTAGGCCAACGGTGCAACTTCGATGGTGCCTGCAGCCATCAGCCGGGGAATCGACTCGGGATCCATCATGTCGTGGAGGGCGTCGTACAGGGGCCGCAGGTAGGGGTCGATCTTGTCGCTCAGGGTACCGGGCAGGAATCCGAGCCGCTCCCCCGCCTCAACGGCCGGGCGGGTCAGGATGATCCGGCTGACTTCCTTGTTCTGCAGGGCCTGGACGGCTTTGGCCATGGCCAGGTAGGTCTTGCCCGTACCGGCCGGGCCGATTCCGAAGATGACAGTGTTTTCATCGATGGCGTCGACGTAGTTTTTTTGGTTCAGCGTCTTGGGCCGGATGGTCTTGCCCCTGCTGGACAGGATGTTGTGCGTCAGGACATCCACCGGGTTCTGGACCGACTGTGTCCTCAGCAGGGAAACGAGCTGTTGCAGGATGTCCGGAGTAACAGTGGTTCCCTTGGCAACGAGTCCGCGGACTTCCTCCAGCAGGCGCATGATCCGCGGAATGACAGTGGAGGGGCCAGACATGGACAATTCATTGCCCCGCACATGGAAATTGACCTCCGGGAATTGGTCCTCGATGTAGCGCAAGGCCTCGTCATGGCTGCCCAGCGAGTGAACCATCTGCTCGGAGTTGTCGAACGTGACGATTTCCGTGCGCGTGCCCGGTAAGGTGTGCGGGAACTCGGTGGCCGCTGGGTTCCCGTTGCCGGTCCGCAGCCGCCCATTCAGGGATTCACTCATAGTGCTGGCCGTACGGCCTGTTCTCCTCCGGTTGGTTCACGTGTTGTCCCTCAATCGGCCCTGGGGCCGACCATGGTCCGGCCCTTATGCCGGAATGCCTTCAATCCTACGCCAGCAGTCCGCCGTCGGAACTGCAAAGGAAGCAGTCAAACGAGGCCTCCGGCCGCAGGGCCTTTTTGTCTCAACTCGGCATCAAGCCGGTATCAATCCTGTTTCAGTTGGCGCCCGCCCCGCCAAACCCGGCCAGCCGCCGTCGGGCGTGTGCCAAGCTGGCAGGGCGGGATGAAAACACAGCCCGTTCAGGATTGGCCGTCCAACCGGGCGGAAGCCAGGCAAGGAACCCCACATCACGCACTCAGGCACCCAGCAGCAAGGCGCACGCAAACGGACAAAGTCCGCTGTTGCCGCGCCTGCCATGGCTGCTGTCCTGTTCCTGACCGGCTGCATCGCCAATGGCGGCACCACCCCGCCCACTTCGAGTCCCGCCATCAACATCCAGGACGCCCCGGCGAGCAATGCGCCCTTGGAGACCACCCAGGCCTCCACCAAGATCCCCGTCTACTGGATCGGCCGCAGCAAGGACAACGTCTACCTCTACCGGGAATTCCGCGACATATCCGGTGACGAGAACCCCGTCACCACAGCCCTGCGCATCATGATGGCCGAGAAACCGCTGGACCACGACTTCTTCACCCCGTGGCAGGAACCCGGCAGCCTGGCCACATCCATTTCGGGCAAGAACGTCATTACCGTGGACATTTCCCGGGACGCCTTCAACTCCAACCTCGACGCCGGGATGGCGCAGAGGGCGGTACAGCAACTCGTTTACACGGCCACGGCGGCTGCGTCCTCGTCAGGCCTGATCAACTCCGGGCAGCAAATCCAGGTGGTCATCCTGGTGGACGGCCACACCGACTTCATGGCCTTTGGCCAGGTGAAGCTGGGCCAGCCCATGGCCAGGGATGCCTCGATGGTGGCTCCCCTCTGGATCATTGATCCCCAGGAAGACACCACGCTGCCCTCGGGAACGGTCAAATTCAACGGCCGCAGCACCGACAGTTCCAAGCCTGTGAACTGGCAGATCCTGCAGGACAACGGCAACGGTGCCCGCACCAGCCTGCTGACCGGCCAAGTGAAATCCACCGGCGAGCCCGGCCAGTTCGGCGTATTTACCTTCAGCGCCACGTTGAAGCCCGGACGGTACGAGCTTCGGGTAACCCAGGTGGACAACGCCGGGCAGGCCGACGAGTCCACGCTGGACACCCGGCTCTTCAACGTCAACTGAAGGCCGGCAGACTACGGCGTCAGGCTTGCTGCCAGCGCCCCAGGACGTCGCTCGCCAGCACGACGGCGGCCGGTCCGGCCGTGGACGACCTCAGTACGTGATGGCCCAACAGTGCCGTCACCGCGCCGGCGTCGCTAAGACGCGTCACTTCGCGCGGCGAAATGCCGCCCTCCGGGCCGACGATCAACAGCACCTCGCGGGGTTCATTCGGGCCAGCACCCGCCAGTTGGGCGGAATTTTCCAGCACGGAGCGCAGACCGTTCTTTGCGTCCTCGTGCAGGACGACGGCCAGATCAGCCACCGTGGCTGCCTTCGCCAGTCCCGCGGAGTCGACGATGGGACGGACCTGGGGAATCCACGCCCGCCGGGCCTGCTTTGCCGCGGCGGTGACAACCGACTGCCACTTTGCATGTGCCTTGGCGGCACGGTCGCCCTTCCACCGCACGATGGAACGTTCGGCCTGCCACGGAATTACGGCGTCGATTCCGAGTTCCGTGGCAGTTTCGATGGCCAGCTCGTCACGGTCGCCTTTCGCCAGGGCCTGTACCAGGACCAGGCGAACGGAAGACTGTTCCTCGACCACCACGTCCGTCGCGGTCACTGAAAGGGACCCCGGGCCCGCGTCGGATACCTTGCCGCTGAGTCGGGTACCGGCTCCGTCCGCGAGGTCCACGTACTCGCCGACGGCCAATCGCTTCACTGTCACGGCGTGGCGGGCCTCCGGGCCCTCGAGGACGAACACGGATCCGGGCCCCAGGCCATCCAGGCTCCCGGCCGGGGTGAAGAAGACGGGGTTGCTCACCGCTACAGGTTACCGAGCTTGTCCCGCAGCTTGGCGAACATGCCACCGCTGGCCACGAGCTTGCCTTCCGTGAACTGCTCACCACGCAATTTGGCAAGTTGCCTCAAGAGGTCTTCCTGGGCAGCGTCCAGTTTGACGGGAGTTTCCACGTGCAGGTGGACCTTAAGGTCCCCTCGGCCGTAGCCCCGCAAATGGGTAACCCCCAAGCCGCGAAGCGTGATGATTTCGCCGGACTGCGTTCCAGCCTTGACGTCGATTTCCTGGGCGCCATCGAACGTCTCAAGCGTCAGCTCCGTTCCCAGGGCCGCCGCTGTCATCGGCACGCTCAGCGTGGCGTGGAGGTCGTCGCCTTCGCGGATGTACGTGGAATCGTTGTTGACGCGGATCTCAACGTACAGGTCGCCTGCAGGTCCGCCCGCGGGACCGGCTTCGCCCTGGCCGGACAACTGGATGCGGGTTCCCGTCGCGACGCCGGCAGGGACCTTGATGGTCAGGGAACGCCGGCTGCGGATGCGGCCCTGGCCGCTGCATTCGTTGCACGGGTCCTTGATGATGGTGCCGAAGCCTTCGCAGGAGCCACACGGTGCGGTGGTCATGACCTGGCCGAGGATGGAGCGCACAGCCCGTTGGACCTGGCCACTGCCGCCGCAGATGTCGCAGCGCTCAGGGTGGGTGCCGGGCCGGCAGCAGCTGCCATCACACGTGGGACAGACAACAGCGGTATCCACCTCAAGCTTCTTGTTGACGCCGAAGACTGCGTCCTTGAGATCGATGCGGACGCTGATGAGCGCGTCCTGGCCGCGCCGCACACGGGACGCCGGACCCGCGTGTCCCCCGCCGCCGCCGCCAAAGAACGTGTCGAAGATGTCCTGGAAGGCGAAACCCTGGCCGGAGTACCCGCCGCCGAAGCCATTGTCGGTACCGTTCTCGTTGCCAGTGGCGTCGTACACACGGCGTTTCTGCGGGTCGGACAACACTTCGTAAGCGTGCGTCACGGCCTTGAACTGCTCCGCGACATCCTCGCCCGGGTTGACATCCGGGTGCAGTTTTCGCGCCAACTTGCGGTACGCCTTTTTGATCTCTTCGCCGGTGGCTTCCGGGGAGACTCCCAAAACGTCATAGTGGCTGCTCAAAGTCAGTATCTCTTCCTTGTTGTACTGCGGTTCTTACGTCGGTGGCTGGCGTCAGCCGCCGAGAATACGGGAAAGGTAGCGGGCCACGGCCCGGACAGCGGCCATGGTGGTGGGATAGTCCATCCGGGTGGGGCCCAGGATGCCTACCTTGGCACCGGAGCCGTAGCCCGTCGCGACCACGGAGGCCTCGGACAAGCCGTCGTAAGGATTCTCCCGGCCGATGCTGACTGTGACCCCCCGGGGATCATCGCCCATGTCCGACAACAACCGAAGCATCACCACTTGTTCCTCGAGGGCTTCAAGTACCGGTCCGATGCTCAAGGGGAAGTCCACATTGGAACGGGCGAGGTTTGCCGTGCCCGCCATCAGGATGCGCTCTTCGCGGCTGGTATCGCTGAGCGACTGGAGTCCCCCGGCGAGGACCTGCGCCACGCCACGGACTTCCGGGGGGCACAGGGCCACAACGGACGGCAGCACCTGCGGCAGCAACTCCAGCGGAGACCCGGCGATGCTGCCAAGGAACCTCGCCCGCAGGGCCATCAACGCTTCATTCGTGACGTCCGAACCCGTGTCAAGCACCTTCTGTCCCACGCTGCCGGTGTCCGCAATCAGGACCACGAGGACCTGCTTGGGGGCAAGCAGGACAAACTCAACATGGCGGACCAAAGCGCGCTTGGAGTGCGGGTACTGCACGACGGCGACCTGGTTGGTCAGCTGCGACAGGAGCCTGACGGTCCGCTCCAGGATGTCGTCGAGATCGTCGGGGCCTTCAAGGAGCGAATGGATGGCGCGGCGTTCGGCGGCAGAGAGCGGCTTGACCTGCGAGATCCGGTCCACGAACAGCCTGTAGCCCTTGTCCGTGGGAATACGGCCCGCGCTGGTGTGCGGGGCGGCAATGAGGCCTTCCTCTTCAAGCACTGCCATGTCGTTCCTGATGGTGGCGCTTGATACGCCGAGGTGGTGCCGTTCCACCAATGCCTTGGAGCCGACAGGTTCCCGCGAGTGCACGTAGTCCTCGACGATGGCACGCAACACTTCCAGCTTGCGCGGTTCACTCATGTGCGACACCTCCTGTCGACGCTTCGGATCCCCGCTGGCAGGCGTGGGACGGACCCGGATTGACCATTGCTCTTAGCACTCAACATGCCCAAGTGCTAACAAGTCTAGTATGGGCCACCACGTTGCTAGCATTGAAAACGCCCGCGGATAACATCCAAGGCGGAGCCGGCAGCAACGGGTAGCCGGCCGACATTCCCAGCGCGAAGAGGTAGAGACTCCTTGGCTTTCGACACGTGGGGCCCGCAGGACCTCTCCGCTCCCGCCAAACAAAAGCTTCCGGAAGTGCCTGTCCAGCGCGGAATGGTCCTCGAAGACGTCCAATCGGGCTGGGTGGGCGAAGTCACCCGCGTCGAGAAATCGGGCGGAATGCACATCGTGTCCCTCGAAGACCGGCGTGGCAAGACCCGGTCCTTCCAGCTCGGCTTCGGCTTCCTGCTCGAAGGGCAGGCCGTACGGCTGCTGCCTCCCGCCGCCAAGGCCCCGGCAGGAGCAGTGCCCGCCGGCCGCACAGCGTCCGGTTCAGTCAGGGTCCAAGGCCAACGAGCGCAAGTGGCGAAAGCCAGCCGGATCTGGGTGGAAGGCAAACACGACGCCGAACTCGTCGAGAAAGTCTGGGGTGACGACCTTCGGGTGGAGGGCATCGTCGTCGAGCCCCTTCATGGCGTGGACGATCTCCGGGCGGCGATCGCAGCCTTCGGCCCGGGGCCGAAGCGCAAGCTGGGCATCCTGGTGGACCATCTGGTGGCCGGTTCAAAGGAATCCCGTATCGCAGCAGAAGCAATGCAGGTACCGGGGGCCGCCGGAAACGTGCTTATTGTCGGACACCCCTACGTGGACGTGTGGCAGGCAATCCGACCGAAAGTCCTTGGCATCGAACAGTGGCCGGACGTGCCCCGCGGCACGGACTGGAAGACGGGAATCCTCAGGGCGTTCGGCTGGCCACATGAAACGGCAGAGGACATCGGCCTGGGCTGGCAACGATTGCTGGGGGCCGTAAGGACCTACGCCGACCTGGAGGCTTCCCTGCTGGGGCGCGTGGAGGAAGTCATCGACTTTTTGACCGCCCCCTGAGGAGGGGACACCGGACCGTTTCGAGCGCTGATGGTCCCTGCAACGAGTCCGGACCCAGTATTCTGGGACAGCAACACCGCATTTTTACAGCAAAGGGAAGACACCGTGGCAGAGAACGCTCCAGAAGAACAGGGCCGGGCCGCAGGCCAGCCCCAGTACCATGGTGCACCTGCGAATGCACTGCCCCTGACCGCAAGCGAAGACCGGCAGTGGGCCACGCTGGCCCACTTTGGGGGAATCCTCGGCTGCCTTCCGTCCTTGCTGATCTACTTGATCTTCCGTGAGCGCGGGCCGTTCACGGCCCAGGAGTCCAAGGAAGCCCTGAATTTCACACTTCCGCCCACCATTGCGGCCGTCCTGGCGAACATCCTCGTCCTGCTGCCGGTTGTAGGCAACATCTTCGCGGTGATCGCAACGGCAATTTGGGTGGCGCTCACGTGTTTCTCGGTGTCCGCGGGCATCCGGGTCAACCACGGCCAACCGCACCGGTACCGTTTCAACCTCCGCTGGATCAAGTAGCCGCAGACGCGGCGGCCAGCTAGTCCGGAAGGATCCGGCGTACCACTGCGTCTGCCAACAAGCGCCCCTTGAGGGTCAACACCAAGCGGCCCTTGAAAGCAGCAGCGGGATCCACCAGCCCATCGGCAATGAGCCCTGCCATGGCGTGCCGACCCACTTTGTCGAGGGCATCCACGTCCAATCCTGAGCCAAGCCGCGCTTCAAGCATGATGCGTTCCACTTCCCGGGTTCCGGCGTCGAGGGTTTCCCTGCCCGCGGCGGGCGAATTTCCGGCCGCCAGGCGGGACGCATAGGCGGTGGGGTGCTTGACGTTCCACCAGCGGACTCCGCCAACATGGGAGTGGGCTCCCGGGCCGATTCCCCACCAGTCGTCGCCACGCCAGTACGCGAGGTTGTGCCGGCACGCCTGCCCAGGAGTCCTGGCCCAGTTGCTGACCTCATACCAACCCAGGCCTGCCTCCGAGATCAGCTGGTCGGCGAGCTCGTACTTTGCGGCGTGGTCGTCGTCGTCGATTCCGGGAACCTCGCCACGCCGGATCTGGGCCGCGAGCTTGGTCCCGTCCTCCACAATCAGGGCGTACGCACTGATGTGGTCCGGATTGTAGGACAGGGCCGTTTCGAGGGACATACGCCAATCTTCCATGGACTCGCCCGGCGTGCCGTAGATCAGGTCAAGGCTCACCGCCAAGCCGACCTCGCGTGCCCATTCAACCACCAGGGGAACCCGGCTGGGGGTATGGGTGCGGTCCAGGACCTTGAGGACGTGCGGCACAGCCGACTGCATACCGAAGGACACCCGGGTAAACCCGGCATCGGCCAGCACTTTGAGGGAGTCCGGCGTGACTGAGTCGGGGTTCGCCTCGGTGGTCACCTCGGCGCCCGGTTCGAGCCCCCAGTGTTCGACGGCGGCACGCAGGATCCGTGCCAGGTCTTCGGCCGGGAGCAGCGTTGGCGTACCGCCCCCGAAGAAGACAGTGCTGAGCGGCCGACGCGGCAGGCCCGAGGCATCCAGGGCTTCTGCCGCGAATCCGAGCTCGGAAACCGCCGTCGCAGCATAGGCATCCTGCGAGGCGCCTCCACCCAGTTCAGTGGCGGTATAAGTATTGAAATCGCAGTATCCGCAGCGGACCGCACAGAACGGGATATGGACGTACAGGCCGAACTTTCGCTGTTCGATTCCGTCCAGCACCTGCGGAGGCAGCAAGCCGTCCGCAGGTGCGGGGTCGCCCAAGGGCAGGACGCTGGGCATCTACTTCTTTGCCTTGTCCTTCGATTCGTCCGTGGTAAGGGCAGCGATGAAGGCCTCCTGCGGAACTTCCACGCGGCCGACCATCTTCATGCGCTTCTTGCCTTCCTTCTGCTTCTCGAGCAGCTTGCGCTTACGGGTGATGTCACCGCCGTAGCACTTGGCAAGGACGTCCTTGCGGATGGCACGTATGCTTTCGCGCGCGATAATGCGGGAGCCAATGGCAGCCTGGATGGGCACCTCGAACTGCTGCCTCGGAATGAGCTCGCGGAGCTTCCCGGTCATCATCACGCCGTAGGCGTAGGCCTTGTCCCGGTGGGTGATGGCACTGAACGCGTCCACTTGTTCACCTTGGAGCAGGATGTCGACCTTGACGAGGTCGGCCACTTGCTCGCCGTCGGCCTTCCAGTCCAGCGAAGCGTAGCCGCGCGTCTTGGACTTCAGGAGATCGAAGAAGTCGAACACAATCTCGGCCAGCGGGATCCAGTAACGGAGTTCGACGCGGTCCTCGGACAGGTAATCCATGCCCTTCATCTGTCCTCGGCGGCTCTGGCACAGCTCCATGATGGCACCGACGAACTCGTTGGGCGCCAGGACGGTAGCGGAGACCATCGGCTCGCGGACCTCGGCGATCTTGCCCGTGGGGTACTCGCTCGGGTTGGTCACGTGGACCACGCGCTTGTCTTCGAGGGTGACCTCGTACTCCACGTTGGGAGCAGTGGAGATGAGGTCGAGGTTGTACTCCCGTTCCAACCGCTCGCGCGTAATTTCCAGGTGCAGCAACCCGAGGAAGCCCACACGGAAACCGAAGCCCAGCGCAGCTGAGGTCTCAGGTTCGTAGATCAGTGCGGCGTCGTTCAGCATCAGCTTTTCGAGGGCGTCACGAAGCACCGGGTAGTCCGTGCCATCCAAGGGGTAAAGGCCGGAGAAGACCATCGGCTTCGCGTCGGCATACCCGCTGAGCGATTCGGAGGCCGGCTTCGCTTGGTTGGTGACAGTATCGCCGACCTTGGACTGACGGACATCCTTCACGCCGGTGATGAGGTATCCCACCTCGCCTACGCCGAGGCCCTTTGATGGTGTGGGCTCCGGTGAGCTCACGCCGATCTCGAGGAGTTCGTGCGTTGCGCGGGTTGACATCATCTGGATGCGTTCGCGGGGATGAAGCTTGCCATCGACCACCCGGACATAGGTCACGACGCCCCGGTAGGTGTCGTAGACGGAGTCAAAGATCATGGCCCGCGCAGGGGCGTCAGGATCGCCGACAGGTGCGGGAAGGTCGCGGACGATCTTGTCCAGGAGCGCCTCAACGCCAACGCCGGTCTTACCGGAAACCTTGAGAACGTCCTCGGGGTCGCCGCCGATCAGGTTGGCGAGTTCCGCAGCGTACTTTTCGGGCTGCGCAGCGGGGAGGTCGATCTTGTTCAAGACCGGAATGATGGTGAGGTTGTTCTCCATCGCCAAGTAAAGGTTGGCCAGGGTCTGGGCTTCGATGCCCTGTGCAGCGTCGACGAGGAGGACTGCCCCTTCGCAAGCAGCCAGTGACCGCGAAACCTCGTAGGTAAAGTCGACGTGGCCCGGGGTGTCGATCATGTTCAGGGCATAGGACTTGCCCTCGACTTCCCATGGCATGCGGACCGCCTGGGACTTGATCGTGATGCCGCGCTCACGCTCGATATCCATGCGGTCCAGATACTGGGCTTTCATGTCGCGCTGCTGAACGACGCCGGTGAACTGCAACATGCGGTCGGCCAAGGTGGACTTACCGTGGTCGATGTGGGCAATGATGCAGAAGTTCCGGATGATGGCCGGATCTGTTGCGGCGGGCACCGGTGCGGTGCGGGCCATGGGAGACACGCAGGGTCCTAACTGTCGGCATTCGCGCGGCTGGACCGTTCACTGGGCAGGGGCCAGCGCAGGACATACCGCATATCTGATCCTCCAGTGTCCCATGAACCGGCCGTTCCACGTACATCAGGGGAAGCACGGGCACCTGTGCCCGAACCGGTCGCTGGGCCCCGCAGGCAATGAAGCCGCGTGTCCGCGAAGTGACGGTAGCTTGGTCCTATGGCTCTGGACTTACGACCCCTTGGCAAAGCACTCCTGCGATCCCTCCGGGCGCTCGGTGGCAGCGCAGCCAGGACGTCGACCCCTCCCGCGCCGCGTCGGGGCGGGCTCCGGCAACCAAGCCGGCCACCCGGCGTCGTGCCCGGGACCTATCCCGGCGATTACCGCGGAAGCGTGCGCGCCAGCTACTCCCCCACGCCCGACGGCAAGCCGGATCCCGGCGAGATCGTGTGGAGTTGGGTGCCGTACGAGGAGGACTACACGCAGGGCAAGGACCGGCCGGTGCTGCTGGTGGGGCGTGACGGGAAGTGGCTTCTCGGGCTGATGCTGACATCGAAGGACCACGACAACGGCGTGCGCGCTGACGACTACGTCGACATCGGCGCGGGACCCTGGGACCGTCAAGGCAGGCCAAGCGAGGTCAAAGTGGACCGCGTCATCCGGCTGGATCCAGGCGCAGTCCGCCGCGAGGGCGCCGTCCTCGGCAAGTCCAGCTTCCAGGAAGTAACCCGCGCCTTGCGGGACCAATCCACGCCGGGGTAAGGGCTTGCACGCTTGACCCGCGTTTTCTGCTATCCTTTATAGCTGTGTGTCCGTGCAGGTCGACGGCCACACATGGTTGGCTGCCATAGGCATCCCCACGCCGCTCAGTCGATGGCCAACCTGACAACCCTCTAGACCATTTCCGCATTAAAAAAGAGAGTTCATACGTGGCTAATATCAAGTCCCAGAAGAAGCGCATCCTCACCAACGAGAAGGCTCGCCTGCGCAACAACGCAGTCAAGTCCGAGCTGAAGACGGCCATCCGCGCCGTCAACACCGCCGTTGCGTCTGCTGACAAGGATGCTGCTGGAACTGCACTTGCCGCTGCCAGCCGTAAGCTGGACAAGGCTGTCAGCAAGGGCGTTATTCACAAGAACAACGCTGCTAACCGCAAGTCGGCGATCTCCAAGAAGGTCAACGCACTCTAAGGTTTTTCCAGTTCGACTGAGCTGAACAGGAGGCCGGTACCCACGGGTGCCGGCCTCCTGTCTTTTAAGCATGCAAGCCCGGTTACCCCGGGCCCCCGCTCAGCGACGCTGCGCAGACGTTGAAATCACGGTCACAGCATGTTCAACGGCGTAAACAGGATCCCTGGACAAACCCTTGACCTGCGCGTCGGCCTCGGCAATGACCTGGATGGACCGGATAAGTCCCTCCGGAGTCCAACGGCGGACATCACGCTGTGCCTGTTCCACGAGCCACGGTTGCATGCCCAGGTTCTTGGCGATCGTGGCGGAGGATCCCTTGGCGCCGGCTACTTTGGCGAGGGTGCGCAGTTTGGCCGCAAGGGCAGCCACGAGGGGAACGGGGTCAACTCCCGTGGATACGGCGTGCCGCAAAGTTGAAAGAGCCAACGGACCGTTTCCCGCCATCGCTGCGTCTGCCACCTTGAATGCCGTTGCCTCGACGCGACCACCGTAATACTTGTCAACGGTTGCGGCATCGACGGCGGTGGTGGCGTCTGCGATGAGCTGGTTGCACGCCGCAGCAAGCTCCGAGAGATTGGCACCCACCGCGTTGACAAGGGCTTGGACCGCCTGGCCCTCGATACGCCGGTTGCCGGCTTTGAACTCGGCCACCACGAATGCCGTCTTGTCGGCGTCCTTCTTGAGCGGTTGGCAGTCGATGACGGGCCATCCGGCGGCCTTGACGGCGTCGAGCAGTTTCTTGCCCCGTACGCCGCCCGCATGCCTCAGGACAAGGACCACATCGGCTTCCGGCTGGGGCAGGTATTTCATGGCGTCAGCGAGGAAGGCATCGTTCATGGACTCAAGGCCCTCGATCTCCACCAGCTTTCCTTCACCGAAAAGCGATGGGGTCACCGTCATGGCCAGGGATCCGGGTTCGTAGGAGCCCGCGTTGAGTTTGGTGAGTTCCACGTCCGGGGTTGCTGAGCGGACTTGGGCCCGGATGCGGTCCATTGCCCGGATTCCCAAATACTCCTCGGGTCCGGTGACCAGCACTACGGCAGCCGGCGCGGCCTCGCGCCAACCGGCGTTGTTCGCCGGGGTGTTCTTGGCCCGGGTGTTTTGGGCAGCAGCCACTGGTGATTCCTTCCGGACAGGTTTGTGCAAGGTTTAAGTCTGCCATGTCTTGGGCCATGGCGTTTGTGGCGGCAAGCGGAACCTCGGCGCAGGGCAAGTAGTTCCGCGTGTTCGAGTCCTTTCATGATCCCCCTGTGAACGGTGAGCACCCCGTCAAGGAATCCCGCCGGATGCAGCATCCCCCACGTCACCACCACAGCGACGGTGGACAAGGCCACCATTGATGCGATCCCGACTGGTCCCTCAGCCCACGGCATCGCGGCACCCGGCAACGCAGCGAAGAACCGCGCGGTTCCTGCCACCATTGATGCGCTGGTTCCTGCCACGGCCAAGGGAGCCGCAGCCAGCCAGGGAACGGCAGCCAACGGCACTGCGATCGTTCCGAGGATGGTTATGGGGGCTACCAGCGGTCCGGCCAGCACATTGGCAATGAGCGAGTAAGCCGAGAACTGGGGTTGCAACCAGACAATGGCCGGTCCGCACACGATCTGGGCGGAGAGCGGTACCGCTATGCCGGTGGCCAGCCATGAAGGAACCCAGTCAGGAAACCACGACGCCATGCGGCTGGCGAACAACACAATGCCAAGGGTGGCAAGGACGGACAGCAGAAAGCCAAAGGAAACGGACAGGGCGGGCTGCCAGAGGAGGAGGGAGGTGCACGCGACGCAAAGGAACGTCAGTGACCTGCCACGGAGCCCTGCTGTGAGGGCGGCAAGCCCCACGACGCCCATGACGGCTGCGCGCAGGACGCTTGGATCGGGGCCTGCCAGGACCACGAAGGCCGCCAACCCCATGCCTGCAACCATTGCTGCAAGGGGCCGCGGGAGACGGAAAGTACGTGCCACCAGAATGAATCCACCCAGAATTAAGCTGCAATTTGCCCCGCTGACCACCGTCAAATGATTCATGCCCGTGGTCTTCATGGCCGATTCCAGGCTCTCCGGAAGCGCGGACGTGTCCCCGGTGACCATGCCGGGCAGCAGGCCTGCCGCGTCGGCCGGCAACCACGCCGCCGCCTCGCGGAATTGTTCCCGGGCCGCGTTCGCGGTTTGTCGAGGATCATAGGCCGTACTGACCAGCACCGGGGCCGTTGACGCTGAAAGAACGGCCGCTTCGGTTTGGCCCTCCTTGGCCTCCTTCAGGGTTCCTGTGGTCCTCAAGGATTGCCCCGGCCGCACGTGCTGCCAAGCCTCCCCGCCAATGACCAACACTGCTGCCGAATCCGTGACGATGCTGCCTCCGGCAGTGAAGTGTTCCACTTGCGCCGGGACGGTCCAGCGGCTGGCCCCGGTATGTCCCGGCACCGCAACCGCGGAAGGAGGCCCCGTGACCCGGACGTTGATGACCACTCCCTCGCCGGTGGTGGCAGCAGCGGCAAGCGGTCCCTGCTCCCGTGCGGCAGTGTCCGCGGCGCAGTGCAGGGCCACGGCAGCGCCCATCAGGCAGGCAAGCGCAAGGGTGGCGGACGTGGTCCTTGCCCTCAGCCTCCGCCGTTGACGCTGCCGGGCGGACGCCATCAACCCCAAGGCAACCAAGGCCAGTAAAGCGCAGAGCATTGTGGACCACCACTGGGGACCCACAGTTCCCGCCAGGGCCGCCGCCCATGCTGCTACGGCTGTTGGGACAAGTCGCACGTCCAGTCGTTTGGCTGACGGACTTCCCGCGGCGTTAGCCACCTTGCACCGTCACGAGTCCCTTGAGCGATTCCATGAGTTTGGGGCCGATACCGTCGATGGCGTCCAATTCCTCGACTGACTTGAACGGGCCGTGATCCTTCCGCCAATCGGCGATGCGCTGTGCCATGACGGGTCCCACGCGCGGCAAGGTGCCGAGCTCCTCCACGGAAGCGGTGTTAATGTCGACCTTCGCCGAACCGGCCGGAGCCCGCGAGCTGCCACCCGCCGTGCCACCTGGTTCCAGCCCCTGCGGCGTGCCAACGGCGTCGCCGGCGCGCGGAACCACGATCTTTGCACCGTCCGCCACCACTTCAGCGAGGTTCAGGCCGTCAAGCCGGGCATCGGGAGCCGCGCCGCCTGCCGCCTCGATGGCCTGGTACACCCTGCTGCCATCCGGCAAGGATTCCACTCCCGGCTTTTGCACCGCACCGGCCACATGGACAAGCACAGTCCCGGAGGGTGTATGGCCCGGCTGTTCGTCTCCACTTTGGTCCGCCGAGTCCGAGGCGGCAGGTGGTGCCAGCGGTGCGATCGATGGCTGGTCATTGTTGGTTTGCCACACGAAGCAGACGGCGGCCACCAACGCGGCAGCGGCCACCATGAAGACGACAGTCCTGGGACTCCGCCAGCGGATTCGCGAAGGGATTGCCGGGAGCAGTCCGGCATCGCCTTGGTCTTCGCAGGTCGGTTCCTTCGCAGACAGAGGCAGCAGTGGTTCTACCTCTACAGCAGGTTCAATGTGCCGGGAGAGCCGCCGCCTGAAGGCCTCACTTGCGGCATCGGACGAGGTGTCCTTGTTCCGGCGTGGCATGAATCGAGCCTATTGCCGAGGGCACCCAGACACCGCTGCGTAGTGCGCCCTATGTGGATAAAACCTTCAACTGCCTGGCGTGCTGCTTTCGCCCACGATGACGGCCAGGACACCCAAACCGGCGTGCGCGGCAAGAACGGCAGGAAGCGAACTGATCTGGGCTGGAGGAGAACCGGGACACTTCTCCACCAACCGGACCGCCAGCGATTCCGCTTCGGCAGGATTCCCGAAATGATGAACGGCCAGCCGCGCCTGGCCGGGCGCGCGGGACGCCACGTCGGCGGCCACGATCTCCTCCAACCGAGCGATGGCACGAACAGCGGACCTGACCTTTTCAAGCGGTACGATCTTCCCGCCGTCGACCGCGAGGATCGGTTTGATGGAAAGCACCGTCCCCAGGACCGATGCAGCGGCGCCGATGCGGCCACCGCGGCGAAGTTGCTCAAGGCTCGGAACGTAGAAATAGACTTTGGTGCGCTCCATGCGCTGTTGCGCGAAAGCCACGACGTCGGCTGCGGGTTGTCCCGCGGCGGCCGCTACCACCGCGCTCTGCACGCCCATCCCCTGTGCCATCCCGACCGTCCGGGAGTCGAGGACTTCAACCTGGATCCCCACCCGGGCCGCAGCCAAACGCGCGGCATCGACAGTTCCGGAGAGCGCGGAAGAGATGTGGATGGAGACCACCGACTCGAAACCGTGCCGCTGGGCAGCCAGGTACGCCTGCTCGAACTGACCCGGCGAAGGGCGCGACGTTTTCACCGAAGCCCCCGATGCCAACGCGACGGCAAGGGTTTGGGTGATGTCGTCCTCGCCCTCCCCGTAGATTTCGTCGCCCACCATGACAGGCATGGGGACAACCGCCAGGCGGCCGTCCGCGGCAAAAGCCGCAACCCAGTCTGCCGGCAGGGCGGCAGCGGAGTCAGTCACTACCGCGGTCTTAACGACGGTGGGACCCGCCCCACCGGGGGCCGGGGCAGGGAGCGTCGGCAGCCTGAGGCGGGACAGTCGTTCCTTCAGCCATATCCACGCAGGTGGTTCCCGGTCCGGCACTGCATAACCTCCAACAAAGAGTGATCGGCCGCCGGCATTCCTGCCGGCGGCCGCGCTGCTCCAGGACCCTCAGGAAGCGTCAGGCCGGGACGATGTTCACCAGTTTAGGCGCGCGCACAATAACCGTGCGGATGCCGCGGCCGTCCATGGCACGCTGGACGTTCTCCGAAGCCAGCGCCAGTTCGCGCAATTCGTCCTCGCTGATATCCGGAGAGACTTCAAGCCGGTCACGGACCTTGCCCTGCACCTGGACAACGGCGGTGACCGTGTCCTGGACCAGCAGGGACTCGTCGTGCGTGGGCCAACCCGCGTTGGCCACCGAAGCTGGGTGGCCCAAGGCGTTCCAGAGATCCTCGGCTGTGTACGGAGCGAAGAGGCTAAGGATCACCGCAACAGCCTCAACAGCCTCACGGACTGCGGGGTCGGCGCCACCGGCACCGGAGTCGATGGTCTTGCGGGTCGCATTGACCAACTCCATGAGCCGGGCCACCACGACGTTGAACTTGTTGTTGTCCAGCAGCTCCGCCGCGTCGGCAATGGTCTTGTGGGTCACGGTCCTGAGTGCCCGGTCGCCGGTAGCGGGGTCCACGCCCGGCTCGCTGGTGACGTCCTGGCCGAGCCGCCACGCGCGTGCCAGGAACTTACCCGAACCTGCCGGCGAAACATCGGCCCAGTCGACGTCGTCCTCCGGCGGTGATGCAAAGACCATGGTGAGGCGCACGGCGTCGACGCCGAATTTGTCCAGCTGCTCACCCAGGTCGACACCGTTGCCGAGCGACTTGCTCATGGCCTTGCCGCCGTTGAGCACCTGGCCCTGGTTGAGCAGCGCGCTGAAAGGCTCGCTGGCTTCGATCAAGCCAATGTCCTTGATCACCTTGGTGAAGAAACGTGCGTACAGCAAGTGCAGGATGGCGTGCTCCACGCCGCCCACGTACTGGCCCACGGGCATCCAGTCGTTGATCTTCGCGGGATCGAAGGGACCTTCGGTGAAATTCGGCGAGACGAAGCGGAGGAAGTACCACGACGAGTCCACGAACGTGTCCATGGTGTCCGTGTCGCGCTGCGCGGCACGGCCGCAGTTGGGGCACTCGACATTGACCCATTCGACGGCGGCAGCAAGCGGCGACGTTCCCTTGGGAGCCAGCGCCTCACCACGGAGGTCGGACGGCAGGGTCACCGGGAGTTGGTCATCGGGGACGGGAACTTCCCCGCACTCACCGCAGTGGATGATGGGAATGGGCGTACCCCAGAACCGCTGGCGGCTCAGCAACCAGTCGCGCAAGCGGAAGTTGACGAACTTCTCGCCGGTGCCCTGCTTCTCCAGGATGTCGATGGCCGCCGGGATGGCGTCCGCCTTGCTCAGGCCGTCCAGTTCGCCCGAGTTCTGCAGGGTGCCTTCGCCCGCGGTGGCTACGCCGGATTCCGCAGGGTCTTCCTCACCCGTGTTCAGCACGGCCCGGACAGGCAGGTTGAAGGCCTTGGCAAAGTCAAGGTCGCGCTGGTCGTGGGCGGGAACAGCCATGATGGCGCCCGTTCCGTAGTCGGCCAGGACATAGTCTGCCGCCCATACAGGAAGCTTTTCGCCGTTGAGCGGGTTGATGGCGTACCGGCCGGTAAACACGCCGGTCTTTTCGCGTTCGGTGGACTGGCGCTCGATTTCGGAGAGGGCCTTGACCTTCTCGCGGTAGGCCATCAGTTCGTCGTGCTGTTCCGGGGTCACCAGGTCCAAGGCCAGATGGGCATCCGCGGCTACAACGAAGAACGTTGCGCCGTACAGGGTATCGGGCCGGGTGGTGAAGACAGTGACCTCGCGCTCCGGACGGCTGCCCGCGGCTTCGATGACAAAACGGACGTGGGCACCCTCGGAGCGGCCAATCCAGTTCCGCTGCATTGCGAGCACGCGCTCCGGCCAGTGGCCCTGCAGTTGGTCCATGTCCTCGAGCAGGCGGTCGGCGTAGTCCGTGATCTTGAAATACCACTGGTTCAGGGACTTCTTGGTGACGGGGGTCCCGCAGCGTTCACAGGCACCGTTGACCACCTGTTCGTTGGCCAGGACGGTCAGGTCCTTGGGGCACCAGTTGACCGGCGAGTCCTTGCGGTAGGCCAGGCCCCGCTCGTAGAAGCGCTTGAACAGCCACTGCGTCCAGCGGTAGTACTCGGGATCGGAGGTGTGCAGCCGGCGGGACCAATCGGCGGAGATGGCGTAGCGCTTGAAGGACGCGGCCTGGGTATCGATATTGGCGTAGGTCCACTCGCTGGGGTGCGCGTTGCGCTTGATGGCTGCGTTCTCGGCGGGCAGGCCGAAGGAGTCCCAGCCGATGGGGTGCAGGACGTCGTAGCCCTTCTGCCGGAGGTAGCGCGCAACGACGTCGCCCATGGCGAACGCCTCGGCGTGGCCCATGTGGAGATCGCCCGAGGGGTAAGGGAACATGTCCAGCACGTAGCGGCGTTCCCGCGAGCCGTCGTCGGCAGGGGTAAAAACCTTGAGGTCTTCCCAGACCTGCGGCCACTTGGCTTCCATGGCAGCGAAGCTGTAGACGCCCTCTTCGGGCGCTCCGGCTGCGGTTGTCTGTGCTGTTCCGGTCTCTGTCTCCGGCTGAACGCTCACTGCTGCCCTCTTCTGTTCTCGATGGCGGAATTACCTTCTGCTGTAGTGGCACGGTTTCCAGGACGCAAAACCCCCGGACACACAAAAGCCCCTCGACAATGGAGGGGCGGCCGCACGGCGATGTAGCCGGGCGGCTAACTAAGCAGAAGGTTCGCACGCATAGATCTACAATAGCGCACCTTAATAACTCTCCAGTCGCCACGAGCGGCTTACAGAGCCGACGAGTGAGTTGACGGCAGCCGCGCCTCGCCCGGGTGTGGTGGGCACCGCGAAGCGGGCGGGGCAGGCGCGGCTGCCGTCAACGTCAGGTCAGACTACTTAACGTCCTCGTCCACCCAGTCCATGGACTTGGTCACAGCCTTCTTCCACAGCCGCAACTGCCGCTCCTGCTCCTCCTTGTCGAGTTGCGGTTCCCAGCGCTTGTCCTCACCCCAGTTGGCGCTGAGCTCGCCGAGGTCGTTCCAGAAGCCGACAGCCAAGCCCGCGGCGTAAGCCGCGCCGAGTGCCGTGGTTTCAATGACCTTGGGCCGGACCACGGGCACACCAAGGATGTCCGCCTGGAACTGCATGAGGGAATCGTTGGCGACCATGCCGCCGTCGACCTTCAGTTCGGTGAGCGGGACGCCCGAGTCCGCGTTGACGGCGTCGAGCACTTCGCGGGTCTGGAACGCCGTGGCCTCAAGGGCCGCACGGGCGATGTGGCCCTTGTTGGCGTACCGGGTAAGTCCCACGATGGCGCCACGGGCATCGGCACGCCAATAGGGAGCGAAGAGGCCGGAGAACGCGGGAACGATGTACACGCCACCGTTGTCCTCCACCGCGGCAGCAAGTTCTTCCACCTGCGGGGCTGAACTGATCATGCCGAGATTGTCGCGGAGCCACTGGATCAAGGAACCCGTGACGGCAATGGAGCCTTCCAAGGCGTAGTGCGGCTTCTGGTCACCCAGCTTGTAGCCGAGGGTGGTCAGCAGTCCGTTCTTGGAGTGGACGATTTCTTCGCCGGTGTTGAAGATCAGGAAGCAACCCGTACCGTAGGTGTTCTTCGCTTCACCGGGCTGGAACGCGGCCTGTCCGAAGGTGGCTGCCTGCTGGTCGCCCAGGATGCCTGCTACTGGCGTTTCCCGGAGCAATTGAGAGGTGTGGACCTGGCCGTAGACCTCGGAGGAGGACTTGATGGCCGGCATCATGGACGCCGGCACCCCGAAAATGTCCAGAATCTCCTGGTCCCACTGGAGCGTTTCCAGATCCATGAACAGCGTGCGCGAGGCGTTGGTGACATCGGTGACGTGCACGCCGCCGTCCACTCCACCGGTGAGGTTCCACAGGACCCATGCGTCGGTGTTTCCGAACAGGAGGTCGCCGGCTTCGGCCTTCTCCCGCGCGCCTTCCACATTGTCCAGGATCCATTTGATCTTGGTGCCGGAGAAGTACGTGGCCAGGGGCAGGCCCACTTTCTGCTTGAACCGCTCCACTCCCCCGTCCTTGGCCAGTTCATCGACGATCGGCTGGGTTCGGGTGTCCTGCCAGACAATCGCGTTGTAGACAGCCTCGCCCGTGTTCTTGTCCCACACCACCGCGGTTTCGCGCTGGTTGGTGATGCCGACGGCGGCAATATCGTGCCGCGTCAGGTTCGCCTTGGAAAGGGCGGAGGCGATGACCTCCCGGGTGTTGTCCCAGATCTCGGCCGGGTTGTGCTCCACCCATCCGGCCTGCGGAAAGATCTGCTCGTGCTCCATTTGGCCGCTGGAGACGATGGTTCCGGCGTGGTCGAAAACGATGGCACGGGAGCTCGTGGTGCCCTGGTCAATGGCGATGACGTATTGGTTCATGGTGACGTCCTTGTCTTGGTTGGTTGAAAGTTGTGTCTTGCCGGAAAGGAAACGGTAAAGGGATCAGCCGGCGATGGCAGGCATGATGTCCGGAACCCAGATGGCCACGAGACCGGCCAGGGCGCCGCCCACGAGCGGGCCAACGACGGGAACCCAGGAGTAGGCCCAGTCGCTGGAGCCCTTGCCCTGGATCGGGAGGACTGCGTGGGCGATGCGCGGGCCCAGGTCACGGGCCGGGTTGATGGCGTAGCCGGTGGGACCGCCGAGCGAAACGCCGATGCCGACCACCAGCAAAGCCACAGCCAGCGGGCCGAGGCCCGAAGGCGTGCCTCCGAAGGTGAGGATGACGAACACCAGCACGAAGGTTCCGATGATTTCGGTGATCAGGTTCCACGGGGTGGAACGGATGGCCGGGCCGGTGGAGAAGGTGCCAAGCTTGTTGGCCGGCAGCGGCTCGGCGTCGAAGTGCTGCTTGTAGGCGAGCCAGCACACCACGGCACCCAGGAAAGCGCCGAGGAGTTCAGCGCCAAAATAGGTAAGTGTGGATGCGAAGTCCACGGGAACCCCCGGCGCGTATTCCGGCTTCCTGTTGACTAGCAGGCCCAGGGTGACGGCGGGGTTGAGATGGGCCCCGGACTTTGCGGCCACAAAGACGCCCGCGAAGACCGCAATTCCCCAGCCCCACGTCACCATCAAGAATCCAGCGTTGTTGCCCTTGGTGCCCTTGAGCGCAACGTTGGCCACGACACCGCAACCCAAAAGGGTCAGCATCATGGTTCCGAATACTTCGGAAAGGAAAACAATTCCAAGAGACATCTTTGACTCCTCATTCTTCTGTTATCAGCCCCCTCGCGGGTTGAAGGGGCCGTTTGGAACGGCACCGTCGCCGGTGCCGTTCCCGTGGTGGCTTTAGTCCACCAAGCTGTGCACGTTGACCTTGTGGAAGCGCTGCAGGACGTCATGCGCATGGCGGACCTCGGCCTCACGCCTGGCTGCGTCCCAACCCAGGGGACCGCCCAGCGCCCCGGCAATCTCGTTGAGCAGTTCGCCCGTCACCAGTCCGCGGAACGCCAACGAGGTGCGGCGGACCAGCACGTCAACCACATGGCCCACTTGCTCGTTTCGTGCCATGTATTCGAGCTCCCGGACGCTGAGCTCACGGGTGGACCGCAGCGGAGCGTCCTCTCCGCTGTTGAGGAAGGCGATGACTTCCCCGGCGCGGGTGCCATAGCGGGTCAACAAGCCCTCGACCCGGCTTGCATCCAGCCCGGGCCCCATGTGCTCCTTGATCCATTCCTGTTCGCCCTGCGCGGTCGCCGGGAAGCCGGCGCCACCGCCAATGGCGAGTTTCGCCGTCGAGACTTTGCGTTCCTTGCCGAGTTCGCGGAGGACGTCGTTGGTCATGTGTTCCGCCAGCGCACGGAAAGTGGTCCACTTGCCGCCCACCAGGCTCAGGACGACGGCGGCCTTCCCGCTTGGCGTAGCGGCCGCACCATCGCCGGTGCGGACCGAGCGCTCGATCCGGTAGTCCCTGGAGACGAACCCGGGCTGGGTGGCGTCATGCCTTGGTAGGGGACGGACTCCGGAGAAGCTGTAGACGATGTGGTTGCGGTCCACTGTGATGGTGGGGAATACGTGGCCCACCAGGTCGAAGAAGTAGTCCACTTCCTCCTCGGTGCACACGGCGTCCTGGGACATGTCGGCGTCGACATCGGTGGTTCCCACCAGCACGCGGTCGCCCATGGGATAGATCAGGACGATACGGCCGTCGGTGTGCTCAAAGAAGATTTCACGGCCGTTGCAGGCGGCGAGCAGTTCCGGGTGGTCCAGGACGATGTGCGATCCCTTGGTGCCACCCATGAACGTGCTTGCGGCGCCCATGGCCTGGTTGGTGAGATCCACCCAGGCACCAGTGGTGTTGACGACGACGTCGGCCTTGAAATCGAATTCCTTGCCGGACAGTTCATCGCGAAGGCGCACCCCGTTGGCCCCCATGCCGACCAGTGAAACATAGTTGCTGGCGCGGGCGCCTCCACCCGCGTCTCCGTTGGCCGAGCGTCCTGCTTTCTCTCCGTCCTGCAGCACGTCCAGGGTGAGCCGTTCGGGGTTGTGCACTGAGGCGTCGAAGTAGGTAGCGGTGTATTTGATGCCTTGGTGCAGCAGCGGCAGCTCGGCCAAAGCCTTGTCGCGGCCCAGGAATTGATGCCGGGGAACGCTGCCGCCATCGCGGGAGAAGAAGTCGTAAAGGCTCAAACCGAGCTTGATGAGGAATGCTCCGCGTTCCTTCGGCTTTCCCTGCTTGTGGGTCAGGAAACGCACGGGCGCGGCGAGAATGCCGGAGAAGGTGCTGAAGATCGGGATGGTGGTCTGGAGCGGCTTGACGTAGTGGGGCGCGATCCGCAGCAGGCGGTTGCGTTCCACCACCGATTCCTTCACCAGGCGGAACTCGCCGTTCTCCAGGTAACGGATGCCGCCGTGGATCATGTGGGACGATGCGCCGCTCGCGCCCTGGCAGTAGTCTCCGCGTTCGACGAGTGCCACATCCACGCCCTGCAGTGCGAGGTCCCGGAACGTCCCCACGCCGTTGATGCCGCCGCCGATGATGAGGACCTGGGCAGAGGGGCGCTCCTGCAAGGCCGCCGCTGATTCACGCCGATGTGCATCAGACGAAGTACCGGAAATCCTGTTTCCCAAAACTGCTCCCTTGGGCTTGGTTCGTGCGTGGCGCTCCCCGCCGCTGCACCTTTCACCACTAATCTGGCGAAGGTGGAAAATGGAGTCAAGCTATTTGCACAAACGTGCAGCAAGGAAATGAGATGGGACGATCACGCCATTCGGATGCACTCCGCGCCGCGCAAATGTATTACCTGCAGGACCTCACCATGGACGCGATTGCCCGGGAGCTGAGAACGTCCCGCTCGACGGTTTCGAGGCTGTTGTCCTCCGCCCGGGAAACCGGGCTGGTACAGGTCCAGATCAGGAGCCCCTTTGATACTGCACCCGAACTGGAAAGCCAGATCCGTGACCGCTTCGGAGTGGACGTGCACGTGGTTCCCGTACTGGACACGCTGAACGAGGCCGAAACCCTGGACCGCGTGGCCATGCAGGCGGCACGGACGATCGGGCCGCTGGTGGACTCGAACGCCATCATCGGAGTGGCGTGGGGCGCCACCTTGAGCGCCGTCAGCAGGCACCTCACACGCAAGGTCACGCACGACAGCATCGTGGTGCAGTTGAACGGCGCGGGAAACATGCAGACCACCGGAATCACCTACGCGAGCGACATCATGCGGCGTTTTGGAAGCGCCTATGGTGCACGCGTGGAGCAGTTCCCCGTTCCGGCGTTCTTCGACCATGCCGCCACCAAGACAGCCATGTGGAATGAGCGCAGCGTTCAACGGATCCTCGATTTGCAGGCCCGGATGAGCATCGCGATTTTCGGCGTCGGCTCGGTGGACTCCGACTACCCCAGCCATGTTTACGCGGGCGGATACCTCGACGAGCAGGACCTGGCACGCCTGGCGGAGGACGACGTGGCCGGTGACGTTGCCACGGTCTTTTTCCGGAGTGACGGATCATCGGACGGGATCACTTTGAACGAACGGTCCACGGGCCCCAGCCATGAACAGCTGCGCCAGGTCCGGCGCCGGATCTGCGTCGTGTCCGGGGCGTCAAAGATCAATGGGCTCCAGGGCGCGTTGGCTGCCGGGCTGGCAACCGACCTGATCCTCGATGAGGCCTCGGCGCGCAGGTTGGTGAGTTTCGATGGCCAGTCCTGAGGCAATCCGCCCCGGAATGGGTAGAGTCGTTGCTATGAGATTCCCGGCACGGCTGAGCTTGAACAACGGCGTCATGATGGACCAACTGGGATACGGCTTGTACAAGGTGCCGCCGGCCGACGCCGACGCCTTGGTCAGCACCGCCCTGGGCGAAGGGTACCGGCGCTTCGATACCGCCGCCATGTACGGAAACGAGGTAGGCGTTGGCCGCGCGATCGGCGGCGCCATCGGGGACGCCTGGGACAGCAATCCGGGAACCGGAGGATCAGGCGAATCCGTTCATGCACTCACCCGCGAGGACATCTTCGTTACCACCAAAGTCTGGAACGACGACCACGGCTACGATGCCACGCTCCGCGCTTTCGACACCTCCATGGCCAACCTCGGCCTCGACTATGTGGACCTCTACCTCATCCATTGGCCCTGTGCGGCCCGCGGACTGTTCGCCGAGACGTACAAGGCCCTGGAAACCCTCTACCGTGAGGGCAAAGTGCGGGCAATTGGTGTGTCCAACTTCCAGCCGGACCATCTTGAACAACTCATGCAGTCCGCCGAAGTGGTCCCCGCGGTAAACCAGATCGAATTGCACCCGTGGTTGCAGCAAGCCCGGCTCAGGACCTTGCACGATCAGCTCGGAATCCGCACCGAAGCCTGGAGCCCCTTGGGCCGGGGCCAGGTTCTCGCGGATCCGGCAATCGTTGCCTTGGCGGAAAAGTACAAGCGGACTCCAGCGCAGGTGATTCTTCGCTGGCACCTGCAGTTGGGGAACCTGGTCATACCGAAGGCCAGCACGGCCGGACGCATCAAGGAGAACTTCAACGTTTTCGACTTCGAACTGGATGGCGAGGATCTGGACGGCATGGCGGGCCTGGAACGCCATCACCGGACCGGCTCGCATCCGGACAACGTGAACTAGGAATTATTGGATGGAAAAAGTGGACACCGCGCACCCCTTCGAGGGTGCACAGGCCCCCGTGGAGTTCTTCAGCAAGTCCCTGGCAACACGCACGGCCGCTTCCGATGTGGATGTCGACGGCAGTACGGTGGCCTACTGGACGTACGAGCCCGTCACGGCAAGCAACAAGACACGCACCATCCTGGTCATCCATGGATTCAGGGGCGACCACCACGGCTTGTTGCGGGTGGCCGACATGCTCCCGGAGATGCGGATCATCATGCCGGACCTCCCGGCTTTCGGCAGCTCAGAACCGTTCGTGGACGACGAACACAGCGTTGAGCGCTACGGCCGCTTTATTGAAGGCTTCATGGCCGCACTGGATCTGGGCCCCAAGACCGTCCTTCTTGGACATTCCTTCGGGTCGATCGTGGCCAGCCATTTCGTGGCCAGCCATCCGGGAGCTGTCACTCCCCTGGTGCTGGTCAATCCAATAGCAGCCCCGGCCTTGGAGGGCCCCAAGGGCGTCATGACCAAGCTCGCCGTCTTCTACTACCAGATCTCCGCAAGGCTTCCCCGACCGCTGGGTCTAGCCATCCTGCGCAACCGGGCGATCGTCCGGATCATGAGCATCACTATGGCCAAAACCAAGGACAAGCAGTTGAGGCGCTTCATCCATGGCCAGCACGATGCCTACTTCAGCGCTTTCGCCGACCGGAACAGCCTTTTGGAATCGTTCAAGGCCTCCGTCTCAGGCACCGTCGCCGACGTCGCTGAAAAGCTCACCCTCCCCGTGCTGCTCGTTGCCGGCGAAAAGGACGAGATCGCCACGTTGCCCAACCAGCACAAACTGTTGGAACGCCTCCCGGACGGGAGGCTGGAAGTGATTCCCGGCGTCGGGCATCTGATCCACTACGAAACACCGGCGCCGGCAGCTGCGGCCATCCGAACCTTCCTGGAGGAACATCCCGCGTGAAAATCGTCATTGACGCCCGCTTTACCAGGACAGACCATCACGACGGCATCAGCAGGTACGGCTCAAGCCTTATCGCAGCGACGGCGAAAATCGCCGACGTCACGATGCTTATCAACGACAAGCGGCAGCTCGCCCTCCTGCCCGATGTGCCTTACGTCATGGTCAACAGCCCGTTGTCGCCGATGGAGCTGTTCGTGGCGCGGAAAGTCAATCCCCTGGGCGCCGACGTCGTGGTGTGCCCCATGCAGACAATGGGCTCACTGGGCCGGCAGTACAGCCTGATACTGACACTTCACGACCTCATCTACTACGAACACCCCGCTCCTCCGGGTTTCCTTCCCGCACCGGTCCGCCTGTTGTGGAGGCTGTACCACAAGGCCTTTTGGCCGCAGCGCGTACTCCTGAACCGGGCCGAAGTGGTGGCCACCATCAGTCGGACCACGGAGGCGCTCATGGCCAAATACCGGCTCACCAGGCGGCCCGTCCGGATTGTCGGCAACGCCCCGCAGACCGGCCAGACACCGCGGGACCCGGCAAACGGCGCGGACAAGTCCCTCCTGTACATGGGGTCGTTCATGCCGTACAAGAACGTGGAAACCATGGTTCGGGGAATGGCCGGACTCCCGGACTACACCCTGCACCTGCTCAGCCGCATCACTCCACAGCGGAGGACTGAACTGGAGGCCCTCATCCCGGACGGCGCAAAAGTGGAATTCCACAACGGGGTCACTGACAGTGAATACGAAGAGCTCCTCCGCAGGGCCACCGCACTGATCAGCTTGTCGCGCGCCGAGGGATACGGCCTGCCGCTGGTGGAAGCCATGGCTTTGGGAACCCCGGTGGTAGCCAGCGACACACCGATTTTCCGTGAAGTCGGCGCCGACGCCGTCAGCTACGTTGATCCGGAATCCCCCACTGATTTTGCCGCCGCCGTAGCAGCCCTTGACGACGACGGGTTGTGGCAGCAGCGTTCACGGCGCTCCATCGAACGGGCCGCTGCCTTCAATTGGGACGAATCAGCCCGACAGTTGCTCGCCGCGGCGGAAGAAGCCATTGCCCTGCGCAAGCCCGGAGCCTCCAAGCGAAAGTTGACCCATGATTGAGATCCTGAGCCCCAGCGAAGTCGCCAAGGCGAAAGTCACCGGTACCTTGGTTGCCGACATCCTTCAGGCCATGAAGAACCGCGCCACGGTGGGCACGAACCTGCTGGACATCGACCGGTGGACCAAGGAAATGATCCTCGAAGCCGGAGCCGAATCCTGCTACGTGGACTATGCTCCTTCCTTTGGCCGCGGACCGTTTGGGCACTACATCTGCACAGGTGTGAACGACGCCGTGCTCCATGGACTCCCCCACGACTATGCTCTTACCGACGGCGACCTCCTCACCCTCGATCTCGCCGTGACCAAGGACGGAATCGCAGCAGACTCAGCGATCAGTTTTGTGGTTGGCGACTCGTCACGCCCCGAAAGCGTGGCCATGATCGAGGCCACCGAACGCGCCCTCGCCGCGGGCATCGCCGCCGCCGTTCCGGGGGCCAGGATCGGAGACCTCTCCTACGCGATCGGTTCGGTACTCAAGGATGCGGGTTATCCAGTCAATGTTGAGTTCGGCGGGCACGGCATCGGATCCACCATGCACCAGGACCCCCATGTGCCCAACACCGGCAGGCCAGGACGCGGCTACGAACTCCGGCCGGGACTGCTGCTGGCCCTCGAACCGTGGGTCATGCAGGACACGGCAAAGCTCGTTACCGACGCCGACGGCTGGACCCTGCGAAGTGCCACCGGTTGCTTGACTGCCCACAGTGAACACACCATCGCCATCACGGAAGACGGTGCTGAAATAATGACGCTTCCCAGCGGCGCCCTTAGTACCTAGAGGACGTCCACTCCATCAAGCCGCAACTGCACCGGCCCGGAAGTGCGTTTGGCGGCGTTGGCCGCCTTGACGGCCCGCATGGCCTGGGTGGCGGTCGCAGCTTCGCCGTACGGGATGAAGAAAAGCGTGCGGACATCCGCCTCGGACCCGGACCCAGCCGGGCTGTGGAGCTGCACTGCGGCCGGCCCCACGCTGCGCAGGGAACCCTGTCCGAGGGTGGCAGACACAGCCTCGGAGAAGGACACGACGTCGGCCCTGGGACCGGTGACGGAAGCCACCCGCACGGCCGGAGGCAACTGGAGTTCTTTCCGCAGGGCCAATTCGCGCGATGCGTAGCCTGGCGCGTCCCAGCGAAGCAGGGCGCCGGTCGCGGTGGTGTCGTCCGCGGTAATGACAACCAAACCTCCCTTGCTGGCCGGACGAACCAAGGCGGCAGCGTTGAACCAACGCCGTACGGTGTCCTCACCCGCGCGCAGGTTTTCCCGGCGCAGCAAGGAGTTGCCGTCCAGGAGCAGGGCTGCGGCGTAACCCCCGGGAGCCACTGGCTCTGCTCCTACCGTGGCAACCACCAGCGCCGGCGAGTCCGGAATGGTGGCCTTGACGTGTTCTCCGGACGACGTGACCACGGGATACCCGGGAAACGCGCGCCCCAACTCCTCAGCGGTCCTGATGGCCCCTGTGGCGCCGCGCCGAAGGTGGACGCCGTTGCAGTGGGCACAACGCCATTGCGGAGCGGGCGTGGAGCACCACCGGCAGGCGGGCATGGACGAGGCGCCCGACATGGCAAGCGGGCCTTGGCAGACGTTGCAGCGCGCGGGTTCACGGCAGGTCTGGCACACCAGCGAGGGCGCATAGCCGGCCCTCGCCACCTGGATGAGCACAGGACCCCGCTCAAGGCCTTCCTTGGCGGCTTTCCACGCCGCACCAGGCAAGCGCGCAATGCGGGCCAGTGGGTCACGCTCCTGTTCAAAGCTGTCCGCCGTATTGAGAACCCGCGGCGCCGAGGCGCGGATGGCTGCCCGGGGTGCCTCGATGGGCACTGCCCATTGGAGCTCCACCAGGCGCTGCAGCTCGGTGCTGCGGCTGTGCGAAGCCAGCAGGCAGGCGGTGTTTTCCTGTTCCGAGCGCAGCAGCAGGACCTCCCGCGTGTGCGCGTAAGGCGCGCGCTGATCGAGGTGCAGGTCATCGCCATCGTCCCAACACACAACCAGTCCCGGGTTGCGCACCGGCGCGTACGCGGCCGAGCGGGTGCCGATGGCCACCCCTGCCTGGCCCGTGAGAAGCCTCAGGAAGTTCCTGTACCGGGGCGTCGGGCCGTCGTCCGCGGTCAAACGGGCAATGTCAGTGACGGGCAGGACTTCGACCAGGGCCGCTTCCAAGCGGTCCAAGTCCCGGTAATCGGGGACAACCACTACGGCACCCCGCCCTGAAGTTCGAACGGCTGCCACGGCCGAGGCAAGCAAGGCCGGCCAGCCATCCTTGCCAAATCCTTGGATGGCGGTCAGCACAGCCTTAGGTGCACCACCCGCGGCAAGGTGCTGCAGGAAGGGTGGCCCATTGGTGTAGCGGGTCCACGGATGCTCTTCCACTACCGGCACCAGTGGGGCGGAGTCCTCGTCGAGGTTTTCCAAAGCCTCTTTCTCCACCTTCGCCACCCGCGGGGGGATGGCCGTGCGCAGGACGTCGCTCAACGTTCCCGCGTAGCGGGCAGCGACAGCAGAGGCCAGGCCGTTGACGGCCGGGGTCAGCACCGCCAGAGGAGAAACGACCTTGTGGAGTGCCGTCAGGTCATGCCCAGCCTCAGAATCCGGCCGGCGTTCCAGGATGTAACCGTTGAGCTCCTGCCCGTTGAACTTCACTTTGACCCGCACGCCCGGGACGGCGGCGCCTGCGAGCTCGGCTGGCACGGCGTAGTCGAAGGGCCGGTCCAGGTGCGGCAGCGGAGACTCCAGGACGACGCGGGCCACCGGGTCCGACGCAGCAAGTGGCGGGCCGTTGGGAGCCGGCTTGGCCGGGAACCCCTGCAGCAACGAAGGCTGGAGCAAAGATGGCTGGGCCTCGTCTGCTGCCATGCCCTCCACCTCCATCATCCTGTAGTGGCGCCCGGATCCGAACGCCCGTAAAACGCAGGATGCCCACAGCGGGATTGACCCACTGCGGGCATCTCTGGCTCAAGCCAATCATGGGCCGCCGACATTAAGGCAATCAGCGGCGGAGGTCAGGCGTTGAAGAACTCCTTGAGGTCCGCCACACGGTCCAGGCGTTCCCAGGTGAAGTCGGGCTCGTCGCGCCCGAAGTGGCCATGGGCCGCGGTCTTGGCGTAGATGGGTCGCTTGAGGTCCAGGGCGTCGATGATCGCACGGGGACGGAGGTCGAAGATCTCGTCGATGGCCTCGCTGATGCGTGCAGGATCCACGGTCTCCGTGCCAAAGGTCTCCACGTAGGTGCCGACGGGGCGGGCCTGTCCGATCGCGTAGGCAATTTGGATTTCGGCGCGCTTGGCAAGGCCTGCGGCCACCACGTTCTTGGCAACCCACCGCATGGCATACGCCGCGGAGCGGTCCACCTTGGACGGGTCCTTGCCGGAGAAGGCCCCGCCGCCGTGGCGGGAGAATCCGCCGTAGGTGTCGACAATGATTTTGCGCCCGGTCAAGCCTGCGTCGCCCACGGGGCCACCGATGACAAAAGCGCCGGCAGGGTTCAGGATATTGGCCACACGGGAGAGATCCAGGTTGGACGCCGCAAGGACGGGGTCGATGACATGGCTTGCAAGATCGGCACGCAACTGTTCCAGGCTTGCGTCCTCCGCGTGCTGGCTCGAGATGACCACCGTTTCAACGGAAACCGGGCGGTCGCCGTCGTACCCTACCGTGACCTGGGTCTTGCCGTCTGGCCGCAGGTACGCAAGTTCGCCGTTCTTCCGTACTTCGGTGAGGCGCTCCGACAAACGGTGCGCGAGCCAGATGGGCGTGGGCATGTAGGACGCGGTCTCGTCGCTGGCGTACCCGAACATGATGCCCTGGTCGCCTGCGCCCTGAAGGTCGTAGTCGTCCTCCTGGCGGCCCTCGCGGGCCTCGAGGGAGTTGAAGACGCCACCGGCGATGTCGTTGGACTGCTGGCCGATGGACACGGAAACACCGCAACGCGCGCCGTCGAACCCATTGGCGGAGGAGTCGTAGCCGATGCCGAGGATGGTCTCGCGGACAATCTGCGGAATCTCTACGTAAGCGTCGGTGGTAACTTCACCAGCCACGTGCACCAGGCCGGTGGTGGCCATGGTTTCGACGGCCACCCGGGATTCAGGGTCGGCGGCGAGCAGCGCGTCAAGGATGGAGTCGCTGATCTGGTCGCAGATCTTGTCCGGGTGTCCCTCGGTGACCGACTCGGAAGTGAAGAGCCGGAGCTTGGACGGGGTGCCATGGTGTTCATGGTGAAGCGGTAAAGTCACTCGACCACCTTACTGGGTTACGGGGCGGAGGCATTTGCCGTGTGTCCCTATGCTAAGAGTTCTGTGCTTCGGCTTGCGCCGGCGGCTAGGGTGCCGGGAAAACCCGGGCCAGTTCCGCGCCGACGCGGTCCACGACGGCGGCCGCGACGTCGGCTTTGGAGCCGGAGGCCGATTGGGGCTCGGCGCCGTGCCCCGAGAGAATGACCACGGAGTTGTCGTCCTGGCCGAAAACCCGTCCGACGCCCACGTGGTTGACCACCAAGAGGTCGCAGCCTTTGCGTTTGAGCTTGGCAGTGGCGTGCTCCAGGACGTCGCCTTGCGCGTCGCCTGTTTCGGCGGCAAATCCGACGATCAGTTGCTGGCCGCCCACGGCGTTACGCCTCTCGACCAGTTCGTGGAGGATGTCCGGGTTGCGCACCAAATGCACCAGCGGGGCTTCCTCGCCGTCGACCTTCTTGATTTTGGTGTCCGAAACTTCCGCCGGGCGGAAGTCCGCTACGGCAGCAGCCATGATGACGACGTCGGAATCCGCGGCCGCTTGAAGTGCCGCTTCGCGCAATTCCAGGGCCGATTCGACGCGGACCAGTTCGACGCCGGCAGGCGGCTCGACGTCCATGTGCGCGGCGAGGAATCTCACAGCAGCCCCGGCAGCGAGGGCGGCAGCGGCCAAGGCCGCACCTTGCTTCCCGGAGGAACGGTTGCCGAGGAAGCGCACGGGGTCCAGGGCCTCCCTGGTTCCACCGGCGGAGATCGTCACTGTCCTTCCAGCGAGGATTCCCGCTTGGCCTGGGTGTTCCGGCGCGGGGCCTGCCCCACCCGCCAAGGCGACGGCGGCAGCGAAGATCGCTTCCGGCTCCGGCAGCCGCCCGGGGCCCGAGTCCGCGCCGGTCAACCGCCCTGAAGCCGGTTCCAGCACCGTAACGCCACGGCTGCGCAGTGTTTCGACATTCGCCTGGGTGGCGGCGTGCTGCCACATTTCCGTGTGCATGGCCGGTGCGAAGAGAACCGGCCCATGGGCCATCAGGAGGGTGTTCGTGAGAAGGTCCCCTGCTTGTCCGGTGGCCGCCTTCGCGAGGAGGTCGGCGGTTGCCGGTGCGACGACGATGAGATCGGCCTCGTGCCCGAGGCGGACATGGTTGACCTTCTCCACATCGTCAAAAACGCTGTTGCTGACGGGGTTGCCGGACAGCGCCTCCCACGTGGCCACGCCAACAAAGCGGGTGGCCGCTTCGGTGGGAATGACTGTGACCTTATGGCCGGCTTCAGTAAAAAGCCGGAGGAGCGATGCAACCTTGTAGGCTGCGATCCCTCCCCCGACTCCGAGGACTATGCGCACGTGACCTCCGTCAACAGGCAGTCAGTTCTATTCTGCGGGCTCGATCGGGGTGGAGACCAGGAGGCCTTCGTTGATCTCGCGCAAGGCGATGGAGAGCGACTTCTCGTTGAGCTTGGTGTCGACGAGCGGGCCGACGTACTCGAACAGGCCCTCGTGGAGCTGGGCGTAGTAGGCGTTGATCTGACGGGCACGCTTGGCGCCGAAGATGACCAGGCCGTACTTTGAATCGGCAGCCTCAAGCAGCGAATCGATCGGCGGGTTGATGATGCCTTCAAGGTTCGTGGACACGAAATCTCCAAATTCTAGCGGGCCGACAAGTGCAAGCGCTGTGATGCTCAGCGCCCGTGCGGGGTAAGCCCCATGAGTGAAACAAGCTCGTCCGCTGCCCGGCGAACGTCGTCATTGATGACGGTGTGGTCAAACTCCGGTTCAGCAGCAAGTTCCAGTTTAGCGGTTTCCAGCCTGCGCTGCTGTTCCTCGGGAGTTTCAGTGCCCCGACCCACCAGGCGGCGGACCATTTCGTCCCACGTCGGCGGCGCCAGGAAGACGAAATTCGCGTCCGGGACGGCCTCCTTGACCTGACGGGCTCCTTGGAGATCGATCTCCAGCAGCACGGACTTGCCCTCGGCGATGGCCGCGTTGACCGTACTGCGCAGGGTGCCGTACCGGTTGTGGCCATGGACAACCGCCCACTCCAGCAATTCGCCGTCGGCGATGAGGGAATCGAACTCCTCGGCCGACTTGAAGAAGTAGTGGACGCCATCCTTCTCACCGGGCCGGGCCGCACGGGTGGTGGCTGATACTGACAGCCAAACCTCTGGATAGTTGTCCCTGATGTAGGTGGATACGGTTCCCTTGCCAACAGCAGTTGGGCCTGCAAGGACAGTCAGTCCAGGTTTCGTGCTCACGGATTCCTTCGGGGAGATGCTTTAGTCGCTTTGGTGGGTATCCATAAAATCTACCAGCGCGCGGGCCTGGTGGATTCCCAGGCCACGGATCCGCCGCGATCCGGCAATGCCGATGTCCGCCATGATCGCGGCGGCCCGAACGGGTCCGATGCCGGGCAACGCTTCGAGCAGTTCAATGACCCGCATCCGGGCAATGGCCTCGTCCGTGGTGCCGGACGAGATGAGCTCGGCAATGCTGACCTCTCCCCGCTTGAGCCGCTCCTTGGCCGCAGCACGGGTTGCCCGCGCCTTGGCAGCCTTTTCCAAGGCATCGGAGCGCTCCTGCGGGGTGAGTTCCTTCAAAGCCATTGCCAAACTCCCATCAGAAAAGGAACTGTGACACGGATCACGCGACTGATGCTGAACCTACCGGCAGTGGCTTAGGCGCGCAAGCCGCCCAGGGTTTCCTCAGCGGCCGCACGCAGCGACGCGACATCGGGACCAGCGGCAAGGATCCCGCGGCTGGAGGTTGCAAGCACGGCGGGGTAGGCAGAGCCGAAGGTAGCGCGAAGGTCTGCCGGAGTAGCTCCTTGGGCTCCCAGGCCCGGCGCCAGGATGGCTCCGCGAACCGGCTCCAACTCAATCCCGAGCTCATCAAGGGCAGCACCGATGGTGGCCCCGACCACGAGTCCCACCGACCCCAGGGAGCCGGCATAGCGCTGGTTCTCGGCGGCGGCAGCGGCAACAATCCGCCGGGCCACCGAGTCACCGCCGCCCACGTGCTGGACGCTCTTGCCCTCCGGGTTGGACGTCAGGGCGAGGACGAACACTCCCCTTCCGTACTCGGCGGCCAGGTCCAAGGCAGGACGCAGGGACTCGAAGCCAAGGTAAGGGCTCAACGTGACCGAATCGGCTGCCAGCGACGAACCGTCACGAAGCCACGCATCGGCGTAGGCAGCCATCGTGGACCCGATATCTCCACGCTTGGCATCGGCGATGCTGAGGACGCCTGCCTCCGAAGCGGCGGCAAGTGTCCGCTCCAGCACAGCCATGCCTGCTGAACCGTGGCGCTCATAAAGGGCCACCTGCGGCTTCACCGCGGCAGCGAGCGAAGCGACGGCTTCCACCACCGTGAGCGAAAAGCGTTCCAGGCCCGCGGCGTCGTCGTTCAGTCCCCAATCCGCGAGCAACTGCGGATGCGGGTCGATTCCAACGCACAAGGGACCACGGGAGTCCATGGCCGCAGCCAGCCGGGAGCCGAACGACTCCCGGGCCGGCTGCTGTGTCCCAGGCAAGGTGCCGGACTCAGGCATTTGCTGCTTCCAGTGAAGCTGCCAGGTTGGCCGCGTGCTCCTGCAGGCTGGTGACTGACCACTCGTAGGTGCGCAGCGCCTCGATCGCCTGGACCGCCGCATTGAATTCCGCCACGGTGGTGATGCAGGGAATACCGATCGACGTTGCCGCCGCGCGGAGTTCGTATCCGTCGCTGCGGGCTTCGCCGCCGGAAGGGGTGTTGAAGACCATGTCGATCTCGCCTGCCACCACGAGGTCTGCGATGGTGCCCTCGCCTTCGGCACTGCTGCCCTCGGCCACCTTGCGGACCGGCGTTGCGTGGATGCCGTTGCGGCGCAGGACGTCGGCGGTACCACCGGTGGAGACAATCTCGAAGCCAAGGTCCGAAAGGCGCTTGACACCCATGATCACCGAGCGCTTGTCCCGGTTGGCTACCGAGACGAAGATCTTGCCACCAGTGGGCAGGGCGTTGTTCGCACCGGACTGGCTCTTGGCGAAAGCGGTATCGAAGTGCTTGTCGATGCCCATGACCTCACCCGTCGAGCGCATTTCCGGGCCGAGCAGGGAGTCTACGACCTTGCCTTCCGGAGTGCGGAAGCGGCTGAAGGGCAGGACTGCTTCCTTGACGGCAACCGGAGCGTCGAGCGGCAACGTCGACCCATCACCGGTCTCCGGCAGCATCTTGTAGGCGCTGCGGAGCTGGTTGATGGTGACGCCCGTGCCGATGAGGGCTGCGGCCTTGGCCATCTGCACGCCCGTCGCCTTGGAGACGAACGGAACCGTACGGGAGGCACGCGGGTTGGCTTCGAGGACGTAGAGCACGTCCGAGGCCAGCGCGAACTGGATGTTGATCAGGCCCCGGACACCAACGCCCTCGGCAATGGCACGGGTTGCGGTGCGGACGCGCTCGATCACGTTGTTGCCAAGGGTGATCGGGGGCAGGACGCACGCGGAGTCACCGGAGTGGATACCGGCTTCCTCGATGTGCTCCATGATGCCGCCGAGGTACATGTCCGTGCCGTCGAAGAGTGCGTCGACGTCGATTTCCACGGCGTCTTCAAGGAAGCGGTCGATCAGTACCGGGTGATCCGGCGTGATTTCCGTCGCGTTGGCGATGTAGCGGGACAGGTTGGCTTCGTCGTAGACGATCTCCATGCCGCGGCCACCCAGGACGTAGGACGGGCGGACCAGCACCGGGTAGCCGATTTCGTCGGCGATCTTCTTGGCATCCTCGAAAGAAACGGCGGTGCCGTTCTTCGGGGAGGTGAGTCCGGCTTCGTCGAGCACGCGGGCGAAGGCTCCACGGTGCTCGGCAAGGTCGATTGCTTCCGGAGACGTGCCAAGGATCGGCACACCGGCGTCGGCAAGCTGCTGGGCCAGCTTCAGCGGCGTCTGGCCACCGAGCTGGACGAACACGCCCATGACGCCACCGGTGCGCTCCTCGGCCGCGATGACTTCGAGGACATCCTCGAGGGTCAGCGGCTCGAAGTACAGGCGCGTCGAAACGTCGTAGTCCGTGGAGACGGTTTCCGGGTTGCAGTTGACCATCACGGTCTCGTAGCCGGCCTTGCGCAGCGCCATTGAGGCGTGGACGCAGGAGTAGTCGAATTCGATGCCCTGGCCGATGCGGTTGGGCCCGGAACCCAGGATGATGACGGACGGCTTCGAGTGCAGGCCCACCTCGTCTTCCTCGTCATAGGCCGAGTAGTGGTACGGGGTGTAGGCGGCGAACTCCGCGGCACACGTGTCAACGGTCTTGTAGACCGGGCGGATGCCCAGGGCCTGGCGGACACCGCGGACCACGGCCTCGGAGTTGTGCGTGAGGGCACCGATCTGCTCGTCGGAGAAACCGTGGCGCTTGGCATTGCGCAGCATGTCTTCGCTGAGGACACCGGCTTTGCGGATCTCCTGCGCGGTTTCATTGAGCAGCTGCAGCTGGTCCAGGAACCAGGGATCGATCTTCGTGGCCTCAAAGAGGTCCTCCACCGAGGCGCCGCCGAGGAGCGCGCGCTGCACCTGGTGCAGGCGGTCCGTGGTGGGGCGCTTGGCGTTTTCGATCAGCTCGGCAACCTCGTACTCGGGAACGGCGCTGAAGTCCAGCTGCGAGCCCTTCTGTTCCAGGGAGCGCAGGGCCTTCTGAAGTGCCTCAGTGAAGTTACGGCCCATGGCCATGGCTTCACCCACCGACTTCATGGTGGTGGTCAGCGTGTTGTCAGCCGCCGGGAACTTCTCGAACGCAAAGCGCGGAACCTTGACCACCACGTAGTCGAGGGTCGGCTCAAACGACGCCGGAGTCTTCTGGGTGATGTCGTTGGGGATCTCGTCCAGCGTGTAGCCCAAGGACAGCTTGGTAGCGATCTTGGCGATCGCGAAGCCGGTCGCCTTGGAAGCCAGGGCCGAAGAGCGGGACACACGCGGGTTCATCTCGATGACCACCACACGGCCCGTTGCGGGGTCGATGGCGAACTGGATGTTGCAGCCGCCGGTGTCGACGCCGACCTCGCGGATCACGGCGATGGCTACGTCGCGGAGCTTCTGGTACTCACGGTCCGTCAGGGTGAGGGCCGGCGCAACGGTGATGGAGTCGCCCGTGTGGACGCCGACGGGATCGAAGTTCTCGATGGAGCACACAACAACGACGTTGTCGTTCTTGTCGCGCATCATCTCAAGCTCGTATTCCTTCCAACCGAGGATGCTCTCTTCGAGCAGCACCTCGGTGGTGGGGCTGTACTGGAGGCCCTGGCCGACGATGCGGCGCAGGTCGTCCTCGTTGTAGGCCAGGCCGGAGCCCAGGCCACCCATGGTGAAGGACGGGCGGACAACCATCGGGTAGCCCAGGTCCTCTGCGGCCTTGAAGGCCTCGTCCATGGTGTGGATGATGTGGCTGCGTGCGGATTCGGCACCACAGCGTTCCACGACGCCCTTGAACTTCTCGCGGTCCTCACCGAGCTCGATCGCTGCGATGTTGGCACCGATCAGTTCGACGTTGTACTTCTCCAGGACACCGTTCTTGTCCAGGGCGATCGCCGTGTTCAGTGCCGTCTGTCCACCCAGGGTGGGCAGCACTGCGTCAGGACGCTCCTTGGCGATGATCTTTTCGACCACCTCCGGCGTAATGGGCTCCACGTAGGTGGCATCGGCAAACTCGGGGTCCGTCATGATGGTTGCCGGGTTGGAGTTCACCAGGATGACGCGCAGGCCTTCGTCCTTGAGGACGCGGAGTGCCTGGGTACCGGAGTAGTCGAACTCAGCGGCCTGGCCGATGACGATCGGGCCGGAACCGATGACAAGGACGCTCTTGAGATCTGTACGCTTGGGCATTACTTCTTGTCCTCAGTCTTGGATTCGGTGGAGTTGGCGCCTGCTTTGGTTTCAGCCATCAGGTCAATGAAGCGGTCGAAGAGGTAGGCCGCGTCGTGCGGCCCAGCAGCCGCCTCGGGGTGGTACTGGACCGAGAACGCCGGGATGTCGAGGCAGGCGAGGCCCTCAACGACGTCGTCATTCAGGCTGACGTGGCTGACCTCAACACGGCCATAGCGCTCTTCCGGTGCCACGGTGGCACCGTTCATGGGCGCGTCCACGGCGAAGCCGTGGTTCTGGGAGGTGATCTCCACCTTGCCCGTGCGGCGGTCCATCACCGGCTGGTTGATGCCGCGGTGGCCGTAGCGCAGCTTGTAGGTGCCGAAGCCAAGCGCGCGCCCCAGGATCTGGTTGCCGAAGCAAATGCCGAAATACGGCAGCTTCTCGTCGAGCACCGAGCGCAGCAGCTTGACCTGGTGGTCCGCGGTCGCTGGGTCGCCAGGGCCGTTGGACATGAAGAAGCCGTCGGGGCTGACGGCGTTGACGTCTTCCAGCGTTGCAGTGGCGGGCAGCACGTGCACCCGAACGCCGCGCTCGGCGAAGCGTACGGGGGTCATGGCCTTGATGCCGAGGTCAACAGCCGCGATGGAGAACCGGGGCTCGTCGTCCCAGCCGTGGTCCTTGGGTTCCACGACGTAGGCTTCGTCGATGCTGACCTCTTCGGCCAGGGCAGCGCCTTCCATCGGAGCGCTGGCGAGCACGACATCCAGCAGTTCCTTGTCCGATGCCTGCGCGGCCTCACCGGAGAAGATGCCGGCGCGCATGGTCTTGTGCTCACGGAGGTGGCGCGTGATGGCGCGGGTGTCCACGCCCTGGATGCCCACGATGCCCTGTTCCACGAGTTCGGCGTCGAGGGAACGCTCGGAGCGCCAGTTGGAGGGGCGGCGGGCGGCGTCGCGCACGATGTAGCCTGCAACCCAGATCTTGCGGGATTCAGCGTCTTCGCTGTTGACGCCGGTGTTTCCGATATGCGGGGCCGTCTGGACTACCAGCTGGCGGGCGTACGAGGGGTCCGTGATGGTCTCCTGGTAGCCGGTCATGCCGGTCGCGAAGACGGCTTCACCGAGGGCGGTTCCTTGGGCGCCGTAGCTCCGGCCGCGGAAGATGCGGCCGTCTTCGAGCACCAGTACGGCGGCTGAGGGGGTTGGTGTGGTGGCTGCGTTACTGTCCGTCACTTTATTACTTTCCACTATCGGCATCTGCCTGAGGGGCTGCGGAGATCAATTCTTGAAGGGTTTCGAGGAGGAGCTGTTGGTCTGCGGATTGCCTGGATCTGAACCCGGTGTCCAGTTCCCGGGCCCCCAGCTTCCAGCTGATGACCAGGAGTCCGTCCTTCTCGACGAACTTCCCTGCCATCCCGGCGTCCCGCCGGACATCCGTGACGGCTGCGAGGGGGATAAACACCGGGGACGCTCCGGGGCGGTCGAACAGGACGCCTTCGGCGTGGATGCTCAATTCCGCATTGGTCCGGATTCCCAGTCCCTGCACTGCGATCCGGTCCAGCCAGTCGCCTGCGGTCGTGGTGGCGACGTACTGGCCCTCGGCCACAACCGTGGCCGGCGTCAGTTGCGGCGGCACGTCCGGAAGGCGTTCGACGTCGGCCTGCCGCCTGAGGCGGTTCCGCCACCCCAGCCCGATCATCGCCAGGATGGCGAGGATCAAAGCCACAGTGATGACCGCAGAGAGGGTTTGGGTGTCCATCAGGCGCCGCTGACCGCCCCGGCCGGGGTTTCGAGGCTTCCCGGGTAGCGGTACGGGGTGTTGAGCTGGCCGTCGAGGACCGTCGGGTGGCCTCTGAAGAACGTGGCCACCACTGATCCGGGCAGTTCCTTGCCCTTGAACGGTGAGTTGCGGCCCATGGTCGCCATTTTATGCGGGTCCACCGTCCAACGCGCAGCCGGGTCCACGAGAATGACGTTGGCTGGTTCGCCTGCCTCCAAGGGACGGCCCTGGTCGGAGACCCGGCCGATCTGTGCCGGGGTGAAGGAGGTGACCCTCGCGAAGTCCGCCCACGTCATGAGTCCGGTCTCGATCATGGTTTCCTGCACCACGGACAGCGCCGTTTCCAAGCCGGTCATGCCCATCGCTGCCTGCGCCCACTCGCATTCCTTGTGCTCGCTGGGGTGCGGTGCATGGTCGGTGCCAACCACGTCGATGGTCCCGTCGGCCAGGCCCTCGCGGAGTGCCTGGACGTCGGCGTTGGTACGGAGCGGCGGGTTGACCTTGAAGACGGGGTCGTAGCTGCGGACCAGTTCGTCGGTGAGGATGAGGTGGTGGGGCGTGACCTCGGCCGTGACGTTGATGCCGCGGGCCTTGGCCCACCGGACGATTTCCACGCTGCCTGCCGTCGAAACGTGGCAGATGTGCAGGCGGGAACCAACGTGCTGGGCCAACAGGACATCGCGGGCGATGATGCTTTCCTCGGCGACGGCAGGCCAGCCGGCGAGTCCCAGGACCGCCGAAACGGCGCCTTCGTTCATCTGTGCCCCAGCGGTAAGGCGGGGTTCCTGCGCGTGCTGGGCCACCACGCCGTCGAACGCTTTGACGTATTCCAAGGCACGGCGCATCAGGACGGGGTCGTGGACGCAGATGCCATCGTCGGAGAACATCCGCACCTGGGCGCGGGAGTCGGCCATTGCACCCAGCTCGGCGAGCTGCTCACCGGCGAGCCCCACTGTGACGGCGCCAACCGGGCGCACGTCCACCCAACCGGACGCGCGTCCCAGGCTGTGGACCTGCTCCACCACACCGGCGGTGTCGGCCACGGGGTTGCTGTTGGCCATGGCGTGCACGGCTGTGAAGCCACCCAACGCTGCGGCGCGGGTGCCGGTTTCAACTGTCTCTGCGTCTTCCCTGCCGGGCTCGCGAAGGTGTGTGTGGACATCCACCATGCCCGGGAGGGCGATCAGGCCGGCAGCGTCGATGACGGTCGCGTCCCGGTCAGCCAGGTCCTTGCCACGCGCTGCGATGAGCCCGTCACGGATCAGGAGGTCTTCAGCTTCGCCGCCAAGAATGGCAGCTCCGCGGATCAGGTAAGTATCACCGGACATCAGTTGTTCTCCTTGGTGGACTGGATGGTTGCAGTGGGGACTGCCTCACGGGTGTCGCCCGAAAGCAGCAAGTAGAGGGCGGCCATACGCACGGAAACGCCGTTCCGGACCTGCGCCAACACCGTGGAACGGGGCGAATCCGCGGCGGCAGAGGAGATCTCCAGGCCACGGTTCATGGGGCCGGGGTGCATGATGATGGTGTTTTTCATGCCGAGATCGTCCAGGGTCTTCAGGCGCGCGTCGTCGAATCCCCAGCGGCGTGAGTATTCGCGGGTGGACGGGAAGAACGATGCGTTCATGCGTTCGCCTTGGACCCGCAGCATCATCATGGCGTCAAGCCCCGCTTCGAGGGTCTGGTCCAGGTTGTAGCTGACTTTGCAAGGCCAGTGTTCGACGCCGATGGGCAGCAGCGTGGGTGGCGCAACCAGCGTGACATCGGCACCAAGGGTGCGCAGGAGCCACACGTTGGAGCGGGCCACACGGGAGTGCAGCACGTCGCCGGCGATGGCCACCCGCATTCCCTTGAGGTCCGCACCGGAGGACGCCGTTCCGTTGATCTGCGACCAGTGGCGGCGCATGGTGAAGGCATCCAGCAAAGCCTGCGTGGGGTGCTCGTGGGTGCCGTCCCCGGCGTTGATCACAGCAGCGTCGATCCAGTCCGTGGCGGCGAGGCGGTGCGGGGCTCCGGAAGCCCAGTGCCGGATCACCACGGCGTCGGCGCCCATGGCCGCCAGCGTCTGGGCGGTGTCCTTGAGGGATTCGCCCTTGGACACCGAGGAGCCCTTGGCCGCGAAGTTGATGACGTCGGCCGACAACCGTTTGGCGGCCGCCTCGAAGGAAATGCGCGTCCGCGTGGAGTCCTCGAAGAAGAGGTTCACTACGGTTCGGCCGCGAAGTGCCGGAAGCTTCTTGACTTCGCGGTCACCGACGGCGGACATTTCCTCGGCGGTGTCCAGAATGCGGATGGCGTCAACCGCACTGAGGTTTTCCGTTGAAAGAAGGTGCTTCACTTACCGGCCTCGATCACTACTTCGTTGATGGGTTCGCCGTCCACCGAATCGATCTCTTCGAGGCGCACCCGCACTTTTTCGGCAGATGACGTGGGGAGGTTCTTGCCCACGTGGTCTGCCCGGATGGGAAGTTCACGGTGGCCCCTGTCCACCAGGACTGCCAGGCGCACGATCCGGGGACGGCCCAGATCAACCAAGGCATCCAAAGCTGCCCGGATGGTACGTCCCGAGTAAAGGACGTCGTCAATGAGGACAACTACTTTGTTGTCGATGCCGGAGAGGGGCAGACGGGTGTGGTGCGGGGGCCGGGTGGGCTGGTGTGAGAGGTCGTCACGGAACATGGTGACATCGAGTTGGCCGACGATCGTTTCGGCGTTGACCGCGGGATCGGCGGCGGCAATCTTGTTGGCGAGCCGCACGGCCAAGGGATAGCCGCGGCTGGGAATGCCCAACAGGACCAGGTCCTGGGAGCCTTTGTTGGCCTCGAGGATCTCATGGGCGATACGAGTGAGCGCACGGTCAATATCCGCCTGGTTGAGGACAACCCTGGACGGAACCTGCGCTGAAGTAACTTCAGTCATCGCTCGTCTCCCCTTTCCCCGCCTCACAGGACGGAATTAAAAAAGGAATATTTGCTTTTCCAAGCTACCACAGCCGCTACTTTGGACCTCACTGCGTGACTGGATGGACAGTGAGTTTAAGCTCACATCGAAGACGGTGGAATAGGCTCTGGAACATGACCAGCAACTTTCCCGGAGGCGGGGACGGGCAACACCCCAGGGCCTCCGCCGGACCGTCAACGAATCCGACATGGATCGGCGCGGTGCAGCCGGGGAACTACCAGCCCGCCCCTGGCAATCCAGGCACTCTGCCCGGGCAATCCTGGGCGACCCCGGCGCTCTCCCCTCCCCGCCGTTCGTGGGGCCTGCTGCCGCTGCTTGTTGCCGGAGGAGTACTGGTTTTCGGCAGCCTCGTCCTTGTTGTCCCGTTCCTCCTGGGAAACACCGGAGTCACTGGCTTCGTGGTGGGCTTCATCGCGTCCCTTGTCCCTTTGGCGGTGGTGTTGCTGACCGTGCGGTTCATTGATCGCTGGGAGCCTGAGCCCAAGCGGTTGCTGGGGTTCGCATTCACCTGGGGTGCCGCCGTGTCCATTGCCGCGACACTCTTGATCCAGCCCTTGTTCGCGCTGGCCGCTCCCACCACCAGCGAAGACGCTTTCACCTACTTCATGGCAACGGTGCAGGCACCCATCGTGGAGGAATTCAGTAAATCCCTTGGTTTGCTGGTACTGATCCTTGCAGCGAGGAAGTATTTCGACGGGCCCGTGGACGGCGTTGTCTTTGCGTTCACCATTGCCGCCGGGTTCGCCTTCACCGAGAACATCCTCTATTTCGGCCGCGAGATAGCTTCATCCTCCGAACCCGGCGCGGACCTGGTCCGGATCTTCATCCTGCGCGGAGTCATGTCTCCCTTCGCCCACGCCATTTTCACCGGGACCACCGGGCTGGTCATGGGCTTCGCGGCACGGAAATGGCACACCGGCTATGCGGTTCTGGCGTTCTTCGTTGGCCTGCTCCCCGCCATGTTCCTGCACAACCGCTGGAACAGCATGGGCCAGGACTTCCTGGCTGAATACTTCGTGGTCCAGGTGCCGATCTTCCTCGTCGCCGCCGTGGGCATCATCCTCCTGCGTATTGCGGAGGGGAAGCTCACGCGGCAACGACTTGGCGAGTATGCCCAGGCCGGCTGGTTCACTCCGCCCGAAGTGGAGATGCTGGCGACGGCCCGTGGCAGGAGGCAGGCCCAGCTATGGGCGGCCGCACGGGGACGCTCACGGCAAATGCGCGCCTTCATCAAAGGGGCAACCACCCTTGCTTTCACGCGCCAGCGGATACTGAGCGGGCGCGACGTACCCGACCACCAAAGAGATGAACTCGAGCAGCTACGGACCATCCCGGAACTGCGGGCTGCCGTGCTTCACTAACCGGCAGCACAACCACAAAGGACCCGCCTCCAACAGTTTCCTGATGGAGGCGGGTCCTTCGTTTGACAAAGCTAGGCCAGGAGCGACGGCTTGAGCTTCTGCAGGCGCCCGAGCAGTCCGTTGATGAAGGCCGGCGATTCGTCAGTGGACATGGTCTTGGCCAATGCCACGGCTTCGCTGACGGCCACGCCATCCGGAACGTCGTCGTTGTACAACAGTTCCCAGGCGCCGATACGCAGGATGATGCGGTCTACGGACGGCATCCGCTCCAACGTCCATCCCTGTGCGTAGGTCTGCAGGAATTCGTCGATGGTGGACTGCATGGAGACAACACCCTCAACGATTTCCACCGTGTAGGGGTTAACTACGAGGTCGGTCTTCTCCCGGCGTGCCTTGAGCGCGTCGAAAGCCGAGACCGAGCGTTGCTCGGCTTCGAAGAGTACTTCCAGGGCCCTGTTACGGGCCTTACCGCGGGCGCTCACTAGTCGTTGACCCGGCCCAGGTAGCTGCCATCGCGGGTGTCGACCTTGACCTTGGTACCCTGCTCGACGAAGAGCGGAACCTGGATCTCGTAGCCGGTTTCGACGGTTGCCGGCTTGGTGCCCGCAGAGGAGCGGTCGCCCTGGAGACCAGGCTCGGTGTAGGTGATTTCGAGGACAACGCTCGGCGGCAGTTCGATGTACAGCGGGGTGCCTTCGTGGATGGCGATGTTCACCATCTGGTTCTCCAGCATGAAGTTGGTGGCGTCGCCCACAGTTGCGCCGGATACGTGGATCTGGTCGTAGTCCGTGGTGTCCATGAAGACGAAGTCTTCGCCGTCCTGGTACAGGTACTGGTAGTCGCGGCGGTCCACCGTGGCGGTCTCGATCTTGAGCCCGGCGTTGAAGGTCTTGTCCACAACCTTGCCGGACATGACGTTACGCATCTTGGTGCGAACGAAGGCGCCGCCCTTGCCCGGCTTGACGTGCTGGAACTCAATGATGTTCCAGAGCTGGCCCTCAAGCTTCAGTACGGTTCCGTTCTTGATGTCGTTTGTGGTTGCCACTCGTATCCTCTGGTTTCTCTCACTGGTCAAAGCTAATTGCTAGCTTCCAGCCCTATGCCAAGCCGGCATGCCAAAATGGCCGGCCAGCGCGTATTTATCAAAAATCCAAGAACCATTCTACCGGCAAATGGACAATGGCCCGTCAACGGGCATGAGGGGACGCCTTAGGAGGCAACTTCCACGACGTCGCGGGCACGCTGCAGCGCCACGGCTGAGGAGTAGATCAAGGCCGCGTCGGCCGCCATGGCTACCCGGAGGTCCAGTGCTTTTGCGAACTCTTCAGAAGCCGCAACGGCATTGCCGCTGACAAAGTACGCACGCCCCAGGTATTGGTGGACCACGGCCTCTTTCGAGCTGCCCTGCACTTCGTGGAGGAGTTGGCGGAACAGCTGAACGGCACGGTCATGCCTGTTGGTGGCCCGGTGCACTTCGGCCTCGAAGATCCTCAGGCGGAAGGACTCGGGGTCCTTGTAGCGCGCCTCCGCCAGCAACTCCGCAGCTTCCTTGGGCTGGTTCTCCAGCAGGAGCGCCATAATGCGGTCGGCCGGGTCCTCCGACACTGCGAGTGCGGATTCCATGGCGTCCTCGTTGACCACTACAGGCAGGAGCGTGTCCGGGTTCATCCGGACACCGGGGAAGCCCGCTGTCGGCCAGTCGCTGATGCCTTCGCTGAGGGTGGCCGTCATGATGCGATCTCCTGGTAAGCGGCAAACAGCAACGAGGTGTCCGGAACGTCCAGGATGCCGGGTTTGGCCACCCCGTCCAGGACCACGAAACGAAGAAGGTCGCCGCGGGACTTCTTGTCGCGCCGCATGCCATCCAGCAAGCCCTGCCAGCGGTCCTTGCGGTAGGTAATGGGCAGCCCCAGGCTCTCGAGGATGGTCCGGTGCCTGTCGGCGTCGGAATCGGAGAGGCGCCCGACACTCCGGGAAAGTTCTGCGGCGAACATCATGCCGACGGAAACCGCAGCACCGTGCCGCCAAGAGTAGCGCTCCACGAGCTCGATGGCGTGTCCCAGCGTATGGCCGTAGTTCAGGATCTCCCGCAGCCCGGATTCCTTGAGGTCCTGGGACACGACGTTGGCCTTGACGGAGATGGCCCTCTCGATCAGTTCCCGTATCACGCCCGATCCCGGGTCGGTCACGGCATCCGTGTTCTTCTCCACGAGATCCAAAATGGCGGGGTCCGCAATGAACCCGCATTTGATCACTTCCGCCATGCCGGAAATGAGCTCGTTCTTGGGAAGCGTCTGCAGGGTGTCCAGGTCGGCAAGCACCGCGGCCGGCGGGTGGAACGAACCCACGAGGTTCTTGCCTTCGGCGGTATTGATACCGGTCTTGCCACCCACGGAAGCGTCCACCATGCCGAGCAGGCTCGTGGGCATGTGGATGACTTTGACGCCCCGCAGCCACGTAGCCGCGACGAAGCCTGCCAGATCGGTAACAGCTCCGCCGCCGACGGCGACGATGGCGTCGGAGCGAGTGAAGTCGTTCTGTCCCAGCACCTGCCAGCAGAACGCCGCAACCTGGATATGCTTGCCTTCTTCGGCGTCCGGAATCTCGGCGGTCAGTGCGGTGAAACCAGCCGACTCAAGCTCGTCCCGCACGGTATCACCGGTCAGCCGAAGTGCCCGGGGGTGGATCACGAGGACACGGCGGACGCGCTCCCCGAGCCTGCCCGGAAGTGTGTCCAGCAGTCCGCGTCCCACCACGACGTCGTAGTTGTCCGAGGCGTTTTGCCCGGTGACCTTGATGACAGTTGCTTCGTTACTCACTTTTCAACTTCCTCTTTCAAGGCTGCGTAGTCGCGCAGCCGCTCCTCCAGCAGGAGGGCGATTTCCGCCACGGATCCAGACCGTACGTCCAGGACGATGTTGGCAAGGCGCTCGTAAACGGGTTTTCGGGCCGCGAACAGCGCTTCCCAACGGGACATGGCATCGCCCTGCAGCAACGGGCGGCCCGTGTTCCGGGCGATGCGGTCCGCGACGGTTGCGGCATCGCATTCCAAGTACACAACAGTGCATTCTTCGAGCAACTGCTGCGTTCCGGAGTCAAGGACGGCTCCCCCGCCGAGTGAAATCACGGCGGGCAACACCTTGGCGGAATCGATGGCCTTCGCCACGGCCCGGGCTTCGAGTTCACGGAAGGCATGTTCACCACGGCCCGCGAAGATGTCGGCGATGCTGCCGTGGGCGGCCACCACGACGGCGTCCGTATCCACGAACGGTATGTCCAACTGCTGCGCCAACTGCATGCCGATTGCGGATTTGCCAACCGCCATGGGGCCAACCAGGACAACGGGACGGCCGGGGCTGCCGTCCTGGATTGTGCCAACCACTAGCGGCCGACCGAGTCCAGGGTGGCCGGGATGCTGTCCAGGTAGCTTTGCAAGTTACGCGAGGTCTCGGCTACGGAGTCGCCGCCGAACTTCTCTGAGATGGCTTCGGCAAGAACCAGCGCCACCATTGCTTCTGCGACGACGCCTGCCGCCGGTACTGCGCAGACATCCGAACGCTGGTGGTGCGCCTTGGCCGGCTCACCCGTGCTCACGTCGATGGTGCGCAGGGCGCGCGGAACGGTGGCGATGGGCTTCATCGCCGCACGGACCCGCAGCACTTCGCCAATGCTCATGCCGCCCTCGATGCCGCCTGCGCGGTTGGTCTGCCGAATGATCTTGCCGTTCGCGTCCTTGACGATTTCATCGTGGGCAGCGGATCCACGACGCGCAGCAGTCAGGAAGCCATCACCCACTTCGACGCCCTTGATGGCCTGGATGCCCATGAGGGCGGCTGCCAGGCGTGAATCCAGGCGACGGTCCCAGTGGACGTAGCTGCCAAGGCCTGGCGGGAGTCCGTAGGCGAGGACCTCAACGACGCCCCCGAGGGTCTCACCCTCCTTGTGTGCCGCATCCACTTCGGCCACCATGGCGTCCGAGGTCTCGCGGTCGAAGCAGCGCAACGGGTCGGCGTCCAAGGCAAGCACGTCACCCGGAAGCGGCAAGGGACGGCCTTCGGGCACGGAGACACTGGCGATGGAGACAGTGTGGCTGACCAGCTCAACCCCGAGTTGCTTCAGGAACTGGGCCGCAACCGTACCCAGCGCAACGCGCGTGGCGGTTTCCCGGGCGCTGGCCCGCTCCAGGACGGGACGTGCCTCGTCAAAACCGTACTTCTGCATCCCGGTGAAGTCCGCGTGCCCCGGACGCGGACGCGTCAGGGGCGCATTACGGGCCTGGTCAGCCAAGAGCTCCGGATCGACGGGATCAGCGGACATAATCTGCTCCCACTTGGGCCACTCGGTGTTGCCAACCTGGATGGCCACCGGGCCGCCCTGGGTTACACCGTGACGGACGCCACCAACGATGGTCACCTCGTCCTGCTCAAACTTCATGCGGGCACCACGGCCGTAACCAAGGCGGCGACGCGCCAGCGCATCACGAATCTGCCCACTGGTGAGTTCAACACCGGCCGGCACGCCTTCAACAATTCCGATCAGAGCCGGACCGTGGGATTCACCGGCAGTCAACCAACGCAACATATAACCAATCCTGCCATGTAAGGCCTCTAGAACACTCGCCGGGGAAGCCCGACTGAGTCGCACATCACATCTATGACGGCGGCATCCACATCGCATCCGCTGAAAAGGCGGATCTGTTCTGCCGCTTGGTACATCAGCATTTCGAGCCCTGGAACCACTGCACCGCCGTGCCCGTGCCACACCTCAGCAAGTCGGCTCGGCCAGGGGTCGTAGGCCACGTCCAGGAGCACCCCTCCCCCGGTTCCGGGCAGACCTGCCAGTTCCTCAGCCAGGGCATCCGCGGCACGGGGCGGGAAGGTCGAAATCACCAGGTCGCTCGCGGCCAAGGCGGTAGCAGCCTGGGTGAGCGGCCGGACAGCCAGGGCAATTCCGACGGCGGCCGCTGCGGCTTCCGCTTCGACGGCACGGGAAACGTCCCTCACGAAGACATCCACGTGTGCCGCACCAAGTTCGTGCACGGCGGCAACAGCGGCCGCAGAGGTTCCACCCCCACCAAGAATCGCTGCGTGCGGCGTCGTGGTCGAGCCGGCGTAACGTACCGCCGCAACAATCCCGGCAACGTCCGTGTTGTACCCCACGCGGCGGGCCGAACCGCCGTCGTGCTCGAAGGCCACGGTGTTGAGCACGCCCAAGTGGGCCGCGGCGCCGCGAAGCTCGTCCACTTCCTTGACCATTGCCGTCTTCAACGGCATGGTCACGGACAAACCGCACCACGAATCGTCGCCGCGGACGGTTTCCATGAACCCCGGAAGGGTTTCGGCCGTCAGGTCGATCGCCGCGTACCCAATGTCCACGCCGAGCTTCGCATAGGCTGCCGAATGCATCGCGGGAGACTTCGAATGTGAGATCGGGTGGCCAAGGACGGCAGCCCGGCGGCTCACACGCACCGCCCCGGGTTGGCTGCGCACCAGGCGTTATATTGCTCAACGTAGCCGCTGTGCTCCGACAACGTCTTGGAGAACTTGGTCTCCTTGGTGTCCAGGTTGATCGTCACCCAGTACAGGTAGTCGTTCGACGTCGGCTTGGCTGCGGCATCGATGGCGGTCTTGCCGGGCGAGCCAATGGGTCCGGCGGGCAGGCCAACATTCGCGTACGTGTTGTACGTGTTCGACTTGTCGGCTTTTTCTTCGTCCGTCAGGTGGAAAGACTTCTTCCCCAGGCCATACGTCACCGTGGCATCGGACTGGATGAGGCCGTTTGTTTCCTTGTTGTCCGGCTTAAGCCTGTTGTAGATGGCCCCGGCCACGTTTCCGTAATCGGCTTGCCCGCCTTCGGCCTGGACGATGCTCGCGATGGTCACCACGTCATACTGCTTGGCCTGGTCAGTGATGCCCTGCGCCTTCAATTCGTCCAAGGTGGCAGTGACCAAGGCCTGGATGATGTCCTTGCCGGACGTACCCAGCGGGAAACGGTATTCACCTGGCGCGAGGAAGCCTTCGAGGTTCTTCGCCTTGGCCGGCAGCCCGAACTGGCCGGGTGCCTGGTTGAAGGCGTTCAGTTGCTGGAGCGGGATTCCCGAACCCTTGGAGATCGCGTCGAGCGACTCATTGATCCGAAGGCCCGCGCTCAGGGCAAAGTAGATGACCTTGGAGGAATCCTTGTTGGAGAGGATTGCGACGGCGTCCGAGTTCTTCATCTCCGTCTTGAAGGTGAAGTCGCCCGGCGCCAAGACGCCGCCTTCCGCCACGAAGGCCTTAACGAAGCTGTCGGCGTCTGCCACCACCTTCTTCGACACAAGGTCCGTGGCCACCTGCTTTGGCCCCGCGCCTTCGGGGACTGTGACGGTGACGGAGCCGGAACCTGGTCCCGGATAGTCTGTCACCTTGTCCATGCCAAGAAGCGGCTTGAGGAACTGGGCGCCGATCACGATCGCAGCAACGAACACACCCAGGGTGATCAGCAAAGCGACCACACGACGGCGGCGGCGCGCCTTGCGGGCAGCGGCCTTGGACACCGGTGTTTCCATGGCCGGGATGAGGTCATGGGCGTGGCCGTCGAGGTGGTGCTCGTCAGGGTGGCCATCATGCTGCTCGTCGTACACGTAGTGCTCATCGTGATCGGGATGCAGTTCCCCGGTGTGATGGAGGTCGTGGCCTGAATAATCGTGGTGTCCGTAGTCAGCGGCCTGATCGCCGTGGACTCGATCGTCCTCCGCGTGGCCTGCGTAAACAGGTGCCACAACGGGAAAGTGGGTTGTAGCATCGGGTGCCTCAGTGGCAGCGCGACCGGCGTCGGCCGCATCCTGGGGCGGGGTCGCCGCGGGAGCCGGGACCTCCGAGATGGACGGCGCCGCCTCGGGAGCTGGTGGAACGGGTTTCGAGCCATCCTCGGAAGGAACCTGCCCGGCTGGGCGCGAACCCGGTTCGGCCGTGCGCGGTGCCGGTTCGTCTGGAGCCGGGGCAGGCTGTGCAGCAGGTGGTGCCACGTACGGACGTTGCGCAGCTGCGGCATTGGGGACCGCAGGCACGGGACGTGGCAATTCCTGCTCAACCTCCGGCGAAGCGCCCGACTCGCCGGGCGTGGCCTCGGGAACGGGCACCACATTTTGGTTTTGCGTGGCCAGGAATCTCTCCCTTGCGCGCAACTCCTTGCGGGTCAGCGGCATGCCACCGCCCCCCGTACCGTTGGAGGGGTCGTTGTTGACCGGGCTCACAGTTGCAGTCCCCTCGTAGAAGAATCTGGATCACTGCCGGAGGCAGCCCGCAGCGTTGGGGCACTGCTGGGTGTATCGGACTGCGCCCGCGCCTGCACGCGGCGGCCAACGTCCGTTCCTCTGGCTCTTTGCATGTCGATCGCGTGCTGAAGTATTCCAGCAGCAGCAACCTGATCAACCACTTTACGGTGGTTCTTGCTGCTCATGCCAGCTTCATGCAGGTTGCGGTGCGCCGTCACGGTGCTCAACCGCTCATCAACCAGGATGACGGGAACGTCCATTTCCGCCTGGAGCAAGGCGTCAGCCAACAGCTCGGCGTAGTCGGTGGCCATCCGCGCGGACGCGTGTTCCTGGCCTTTCATGGTGCGGGGCAACCCCACGACAATCTGGACGGCGCCCAGCTCAGCCGCCTGCTTCACCACCACGCGGATGTCGGAATTCTTCTTCGCGTCCCGTCCGACAGTCTTGAACGGGGTGGCGAGGATTCCGTCGGGGTCGCAGACGGCAAGCCCTACCCGGACGGTGCCGACGTCCACCCCCAGCTTGATGCCCCGGGGGTAGACGTCGCCGCTGTTACTGGAAACCACCGTCAGCGCTTGGCTATCGCGTCCACTACCGCGGCAAGGGCCTCAGAGACCTTTGCAGCGTCAGTGCCACCGCCCTGGGCGACGTCGTCCTTGCCACCACCGCCGCCGCCAAGGATGCCGGCGGCGAGACGGACCAAGGCGCCGGCTTTGACGCCGGCGTCGCGGGCGGCTTCGTTGGTGGCAACCAGGACCACGGGACGGTCGTTGCTCACACCGGCAACGGCCACCGTGGAGGGCTCGGAACCCAGGCGGTTACGGAGGTCAAGGGCGAGGTTGCGCAGATCATCGGCGCCGCCAACCTGGCCTGCGTCATGGGCAATCACCCGAATGCCCGCAGCGTCCCGTGCGGTACCGGCCAAGTTCGCCGCGGCCGCAGCAAGCTGCTCCTTGCGCAGGCGGTCGAGTTCCTTTTCCGTGGCCTTGAGCTTGTTCAAGGTGCTCGAGATGCGGTCAGCCAACTGGCCCGAGGGCACCTTCAGCAGTTCGGTCAGCTCGGTGACCAGTGCCCGCTCAGCGGCCAGGTGGCGGAAGGCGTCCAGGCCCACGAAGGCCTCCACGCGGCGGTTTCCGGACCCGACGGACTGCTCGCCCAACAGAGAAAGGCTGCCGATCAGCGAGGTGTTGGATACGTGGGTACCACCGCACAGCTCCCTCGACCATGCGCCGTCGATCTCCACGACGCGCACTTCGCTGCCGTAATTTTCACCGAAGAGTGCCATGGCGCCCAGCGCCTTGGCCTCGGCAAGGCCCATCACCTTGGTGTCCACCCGGAAGTTGTTTCGGATGGCGATATTGGAGACTTCTTCGATTTCCGAGCGCGTGGCAGCGCTGAGGCCTTCGCCCCAGGCAAAGTCGAAGCGAAGGTATCCGGCCTTGTTGAAGGAGCCACGCTGTGTGGCTTCAGGGCCCAGGATCTGGTGCAGGGCCGCGTGCACAATGTGCGTTCCGGTGTGGGCCTGCTCGGCTGCGTGGCGGCGTTCACGGTCGACGGCGGCGCGCACCAGCGCATCACCGGCAATCTCGCCTTCGCGGACAATCGCCTTGTGGACGCTCAGGCCCTTGATGGGCCGCTGGACGTCCAGGACCTCGACGACGAAACCGTCGCCGGTGATGAGGCCCGTGTCCGCGGACTGGCCACCGGCTTCGGCGTAGAACGGCGTCTCGTTGAGGACGAGTTCGATTTCGTCGCCCGTGGATGCGTGGGCGACCCGCTGGCCGCCGCTGACGATGCCACGGACCTTGGACTCGCCTTCGAGCTCGCCGTAGCCGGTGAAGACCGTTTCGCCTTCGCCCAGCAGTTCCTGGTAAGCCGTGAGGTCGGCGTGCCCGCCCTTCTTGCCCTTGGCATCGGCCTGGGCGCGCTGGCGCTGCTCGAGCATGAGTGCACGGAACCCGGCCTCGTCCACCTTGAGTCCGGCCTCCTCGGCCATTTCAAGGGTGAGGTCGATCGGGAAGCCATAAGTATCGTGCAGCGTGAAGGCGTCGGCTCCGGAGAGCGGGACACCAGCGGCCTTGGACTCCGCAACGGCGTCTTCCAGGCGGGCAGTACCGGAAGCAATGGTGCGGAGGAAGGCCTTTTCTTCTGCGTACGCGATGCGGCTGATCCGGGCGAAGTCCGTTTCGACTACCGGGTAGACACCCTTCATGGCATCGCGGGAGACCGGAAGCAGATCCGGAAGGCAGGCGTTCTCAACCCCAAGGAGGCGCATGGCCCGCACCGCGCGGCGGATCAAGCGACGCAGCACGTATCCGCGGCCTTCGTTGGAGGGCGCCACGCCGTCGGCAATCAGCATGAGCGCTGAACGGATGTGGTCGGCTACGACGCGCATGCGGACGTCGTCAGTGTGGTGCGGATCCTCGTCTGTCTCGGCGGAGGTGTATTCCTTGCCGGACAACTCGGCGGCCTTGTCGATGACAGGACGGACCTGGTCGGTTTCGTACATGTTCTCGACACCCTGGAGGATCATCGCGAGGCGTTCCATGCCCAGGCCGGTGTCGATGTTTTTCTTCGGCAGTTCACCAACAATGTCAAAGTCCACCTTGGAGCGGACGTTTTCGATCTGGTACTGCATGAAAACGAGGTTCCAGATTTCGATGTACCTGGTCTCGTCGGCCAGGGGACCGCCTTCAATGCCGTAGGCGGGGCCGCGGTCGTAGTAGATCTCCGAGCAGGGGCCGGCAGGGCCCGGTTGTCCGGTGGACCAGTAGTTGTCCGCCTTGCCCATGCGCTGGATCCGCTCGGCAGGAATGGCTGTGTTCTTGAGCCACAGGTCCTTGGCTTCGTCGTCCTCTTCGTAGACCGTCACCCAGAGCCGCTCGGCCGGCAGCCCGTAGCCGCCGTCGTCGACGCTCTTGGTGAGAAGCTCGAAAGCGAACTTGATGGCATCTTCCTTGAAGTAATCGCCAAAGGAGAAGTTGCCGCACATCTGGAAGAACGTGCCGTGGCGCGCAGTCTTTCCGACTTCCTCGATGTCGCCGGTGCGGATGCACTTCTGGACGCTCGTGGCGCGGTTGTAAGGGGGTTCTTCACGGGCAGTCAGGTAAGGAATGAACGGCACCATGCCGGCCACAGTGAAGAGAAGTGACGGGTCGCTGGAAACGAGCGACGCGGAGGGAACGGCTGTGTGGCCCTTACTGACAAAAAAGTCCACCCAGCGCTTGGTGATCTCCTGCGACTTCATTGGCTGATTACTTACCCTTCTCAATTCACTGCACACGTTGTGCGCGGTACCGGCTGGTGCCGTTCCGCAGCTTTCCATTCTGCCCTGTTGCGGGCGCGGGGGCGAACCCGCCCGCTACCGGCGGCCGGCGTCGTCGATACCCAAGGCCGCCCGAAGGTCTTCTTCGCGCTCATGCATGCCTGCACGGACAGCGTCGGCAAAGTCGAACAGGCCATCGGCGAGGCGGCCAACTGCGCGGTTCAGGCCGTCAGGCCCGATGGAGGCCTGGGCCTCGTTGAACTTCTTGAACGCGATGACGCCAATGGCGACGCCGATTCCCATCCATACAATTCTTTTCATGTGTGATGCCCTCCCGTGGGATCAGCGGCTGCGCCGGCCGGACGATGGGGTGCCCTTCCTGGCGAAGGCAGAGCGGACGCCGTAGCTGAACGCAGCAACCTTGATCAGCGGTGAACCCACTGTGGCGGCCACCAGCGAGGACAAGGCGGATATGTTCGCGGAGGCGTCGGAGACGTTCGACGCAATACCGTCAACCTTCTTCAACTGCTGGTTGGTGGTGGAAACGGTTGCCGTCACCTCGTCCATGAGCGGCGTGGCGCCGTCACTGATTGAACGGATGGAGGTGCGGACCTCGTCAAAGACTCCCCCAAGCTTCAGAATTGGCACTGCCAGCAACAGAACCAGGAGCGCGAAGACTCCCGCCGCAATCAGGCCGGCGATGTCGCCACCAGACATAGAACCCATCTCCTCGAATCGTTGCGCTGCCCCACCCCGCCGTCCCGGACGCGGGGAGGGCCTCCCCAAGTACCTTACAGACAAAGAAGCCCGCGGCGTGTGCCACGGGCTTCTTTGTGCGCTGCTGGAAAATTTAGCGAGCGTAGAATTCGACGACGAGCTGCTCTTCGCAGATCACGGGGACCTCGGAGCGCTTCGGGCGGCGAACCAGCTTTGCCTGCAGGGCGTCGATCTTGACGTCCAGGTAAGCCGGGGTGGTGGCCAAGACGTGTGCACCGGCAGCTGCTGCCTGGAACGGTGCCATGACCTCGGAGCGGCTGTGGACGTGGATGAGCTGGCCTTCGCCGACGCGGAAGGACGGGCGGTCCACGCGGATGCCGTCAACCAGGATGTGGCGGTGCACAACCAGCTGGCGGGCCTGGGCGATGGTGCGGGCGAAGCCTGCGCGGAGAACCAGGGCGTCGAGACGCATTTCGAGCAGTTCAACCAGGTTTTCACCGGTCAGGCCCTTGGTGCGGCGTGCTTCTTCGAAGGCACGGGTCATCTGGGCTTCGCGGATGCCGTACTGGGCGCGCAGACGCTGCTTTTCGCGCAGACGAACGGCGTAGTCGGAGTCCTGCTTCTTGCGGGCACGGCCATGCTCACCGGGGCCGTACGGGCGGCGCTCCATGTACTTGGCGGCCTTGGGAGTCAGAGCAATGCCGAGTGCACGCGAAAGGCGTGCGGTACGGCGAGCACGAGTGTTGTTAGCCACTTGTGTCCTTCCAAATTACTGCGGTGTATCAGTGTTCCTGGCCTCCATCAGGGAGAGCATCGGCCAACCGCTGCCTCTTGCTACTGGCCCACGGCACAGTGCCATCGAAGAATCTTCCATGGGATTGTGCGTCGGGTCATGCCAGACGAAGATCAATCCTACCATGCACCGGGGGTCGCCGGACCCGGACCAACAGCGGGTTACTGCCCGCGGATGATCTTGCGGAGCCGTTCAAGCCTCGGAGCGATTTCCCGCTCGGCGCCATTGTTGGTGGGCACGTAATAGTCCTTGCCCACCAGGTCGTCGGGCGGATACTGCTGGGTGGCCACGCCGTGCGGCTCGTCGTGGGCGTACTTGTAGCTCTGGCCGTGGCCCAATTGTTTCGCACCCGGATAGTGGGCGTCACGCAAGTGCATGGGAATGCCGCCACCGAATCCTGCCCGGACATCGGCAATGGCCTTGTTGATTCCCATGTAGGCGGCATTGGACTTGGGAGCCGTCGCCAGGTGCACCACGGCTTCAGCGAGGATGATCCGGCCTTCCGGCATGCCAATCAACTGAACAGCTTGCGCGGCCGCCACGGCTGTCTGCAGCGCGGTGGGATCGGCCATGCCAATGTCCTCTGCCGCGGAGATGACGATGCGCCGCACCACGAACCGGGGGTCCTCCCCCGCCTCCAGCATGCGCGCCAGATAGTGCAGGGATGCGTCCACGTCCGAACCCCTGATCGACTTGATGAAAGCACTGGCAACGTCGTAGTGCTGGTCCCCGGCCCGGTCGTACCGGACCGCAGCGGCGTCCAGCGCCCGCTCGGTGTGCCGCAGTTCCACCAGTACCGGAGCGTCCGGTGCGCCGTCGTCCGCAAGTCCAGGTTCGCCGTCGTCCGTTTCTGCACCGTCGACGGCGGTGCTGTCGCCGAAAGCGACTCCGGCAGCGGCCTCCAATGCCGTCAGCGCCCTCCGGGCGTCGCCACCGGACAGGCGGACCAAATGCTCCAATGCTTCCTGGCTCAGTTCCACCCTTCCGCCGAGTCCACGCGCATCCAGCACAGCGCGCTGGAGGAGCCCCGAAATGTCGTCATCGGTCAGCGGCTTCAACGTCAACAACAGGGAACGGGACAGCAGCGGCGAAACCACGGAGAACGACGGGTTCTCCGTGGTGGCGGCAACGAGCACCACCCAACGGTTCTCCACGCCGGGAAGCAAAGCATCCTGCTGGGCCTTGTTGAAGCGGTGGATCTCATCCAGGAACAGCACGGTGGTCTTTTTGTAGAGGTCCCTCGCGGTCAAGGCCTCGTCCATCACGCGGCGCACGTCCTTGACACCTGCGGTGATTGCGGAGAGTTCCACGAACTTCCGTCCCGGACCCTTGGCGATGACATGCGCGAGCGTCGTCTTTCCGGTACCTGGCGGACCCCAGAGAATCACTGAGCTCGGTCCGGCGGGCCCGGAAGCCTCAGCCCCCGCAGCCAGCTGCCGCAAGGGAGAGCCCTGGCCCAACAAATGCTGTTGGCCCACAACATCATCCAAGGTCCTCGGACGCATGCGGACCGCCAACGGACTGCGCTGCGATGCCATCCAGTTGGCATCGGAGGATCCCCCGGCGGCAGGCACGTCCTCCGACTCGTCGTCGTTGACAGCACCGGCACCAAAGAGATCTTCCACATGGATAGGCTACTCATAGTTCCAGCAAAGGAGACATCGACGTGGACCGGCCCGTAACCAGCCCTCAACAACCGGAGCCACGCGGCACCAGCCGGACGGCCTTGGTTCCGGCGTCGCGGCTCAAGGGCTGGGTGGATCGCTTCGCCGCCAGCCACGGTGCGGTGGAAGAGGATTTCGACGACGACGGCATCATCCTGCGTGCGGACGACCGTGCAACCGCACTCCTCAGGGCACCGTGGCCCATCGACGGTCGCCCGGGACGGGGCAACACCAACGTGGAGCGCTTGGTCTCCCTCGCCACGCAGGAACGCGGCCTGGGCATTGTCCTGGTGCGCCGCGGCGGCTTTGCCATTGCCGCAGCCAACGGCAGCAAGATCCTTGCCTCGAAAAGCGGCAACCGTTATGTCCAATCGCGGACGTCGGCGGGCGGGCAGTCCCAGCAGCGGTATGCGCGGCGGCGTTCCAACCAAGCGGATGCCCTGGTTGATGCCGCTGCCGAACACATGGAAAAGATCTTTGGTCCGCACCGCATCGAGTACATCGTGCCCGGCGGCGACCGGGCGCTGGTGGACCACGTCCTCAGCGCCCCGGCAGCGCAGGCCTGGGCCCAACTGACCCGGCTTGCTTTCCTGGACGTTCAGGACCCCAAAACGGCCGCGCTCCCCAGGGCAGCCACGGATGCCTGCTCCATCCGCATCACTGTCACCGACCCTCCGGAGTGAGTCCTAGCAGCCGGTCTGTGCTCGCTGCAACGGTGCCTGGCGGTACAGGTAGCTGCCGTGGTCCACGAAACCGGCGCCTCGGTACAGTGCTTGCGCGCCGTGGTTCGCAGCGGTCACCAGCAACCAGAAGCCGTCGAGCCCCAGACGTCCACCTTCAGTGAGCAGGGCCGCCAGGACCTCGCTGGCGAATCCGCGCCTGCGGTGCCCCTCCGACGTCGCCATGCTGTACAGACCGCCCCAGCCGTCGGCCAACGCAAGACGTCCGACGGCGGCGGGCCGGCCATCGCTGTCCCGCACCAGGGCGTAGACCGACGGGCAGCCGGAAAGGATACTGCGGGCGATCCCAAGTTCCCGGTCCCCGCCGCGCCCGTCCACCGACCACCACAAATCCATCCACTCTTCGGAAGGCTCCGGCGACAATTCAACCCGGCCTTCCACAGCCGATGGCAGGCTTGCGGTTGTGCGCACCATGATGTGCGTGGCCGACTGGCGGGTGAAGCGCAAACTGTCCAGGACATCGTTTAGCACGGCACTGCGGGCGTCTTCGAAGACCTGGAAGATCAACGGAAGACGGCGGCGACGGTACCAGTCGGAGGCATCATGGACGGCCGCGACCAGATCCATGCCATCCGCGGCAGCGGACAATCCGCGCGGCCACACCGAATTGGCCCGCTGTGTCACGCCCTCAGACGCCCTCAGCACCCAAGCACCTGATTCTTCCCGGTCAAGGGACGGCCAGGCCTTGTCCATGAGGGTTTCGATCGAGGACTGGTCCAGCATGCTTCACACACCTTTTCACCACGGATACAACGCTTGCGGGAAACGTCGAAGGCCCCCCGCGCACGGGGGGCCTTCGAAGCGGAACTTTACTCGGTGGTGGCCTCCACCTTGGCGGCCGGCTTGGCCTGGGGCTTGAAGTCCACGCCGGCTTCCTTGCGCTGCTGCGCCGTGATCGGTGCGGGAGCGGCGGTCAGGGGGTCGAAGCCGTTGCCGGTCTTGGGGAAGGCGATGACATCCCGGATGGACTCGACACCAGCCAGCAGCGCCACCACGCGGTCCCAGCCAAGGGCGATGCCGCCGTGCGGAGGCGCGCCGTACTTGAATCCTTCAAGCAGGAAGCCGAACTTGGTCTCGGCATCTTCCTTGTCCAGGCCCATCAGCTTGAAGACCCGCTCTTGGATGTCGGCCTGGTGGATACGGATGGATCCGCCGCCGATCTCGTTTCCGTTGCAGACGATGTCGTATGCATAGGACAACGCCGATTCCGGGTCCTGGTCGAACGTGTCCAGGAACTCGGGCTTCGGCGAAGTAAAGGCGTGGTGCACGGCCGTCCACTGGCCGGCGCCGACTGCAACATCCCCGGAGGCTACTGCCGCAGCAGCGGGTTCGAACATGGGCGCATCAACGATCCAGACGAAGGCCCAGTCGTTGGGGTCGATGAGGCCGGTACGGTGGCCGATCTCCACGCGTGCCGCGCCCAGCAGTGCACGCGACGCGGACTTCTCGCCTGCGGCAAAGAAGATGCAGTCGCCCGGCTTCGCGCCAACGGCGTCGGCAAGCCCTGCGCGCTCCTGCTCCGTGAGGTTCTTCGCCACCGGACCGGCCAGTTCGCCGTCTTCCTTATACAGGACGTAGGCAAGGCCCTTGGCTCCACGCTGCTTGGCCCATTCCTGCCAGGCGTCCAGGGCGCGACGGGCCTGTGATGCTCCACCAGGCATGACGACGGCACCCACGTAGGGAGCCTTGAACACACCGAAGTTGGTGTCCTTGAAGAACTCCGTCAGTTCAGTCAGTTCCTGGCCGAAGCGCAGGTCCGGCTTGTCCGAGCCGTACCGTGCCATGGCGTCGAGGTAGGTCATGCGGCGGATCGGCGTGGGGACCTCGACGTCGATCAGCTGCCAGAGTGCCTTGACGATGCCTTCACCGAGATCGATGATGTCGTCCTGGTCCACGAAGCTGGCTTCGATGTCCAGCTGGGTGAACTCCGGCTGGCGGTCCGCGCGGAAGTCTTCATCGCGGTAGCACCGGGCAATCTGGTAGTACTTCTCGAAGCCGCCCACCTGCAGGAGCTGCTTGAAGAGCTGCGGCGACTGCGGAAGGGCGTACCAGGAACCCGGGGCCAGGCGTGCCGGAACAACGAAGTCGCGGGCGCCTTCCGGCGTCGAACGCGTCAGCGTGGGTGTTTCGATCTCGACGTAACCACGCTGGTGCAGCAGGTCACGGGCCACACGGTTGGCCTCGGAGCGGAGACGGATGTTGCGGGCAGGGCCCGGGCGGCGGAGGTCCAGGTACCGGTGCTTGAGGCGTGCTTCCTCGCCGACTTCCACGTGCTCGTCGATCTGGAATGGCAACGGATCGGAAGTGTTGAGGATCACCACCTTGTCAGCAATGACCTCGATGTCGCCCGTGGCAAGGGCAGGGTTCTCGTTGCCTTCGGGACGTTTGTTGACGGTTCCCGTCACCTGCAGGACGTACTCGTTCCGCAGCCCGTGGAAAACTTCTTCTTCACGGACAACCACCTGTGCAACACCCGACGCGTCACGCAGGTCGACGAATGCCACACCACCGTGATCACGGCGGCGGCCCACCCAGCCGGCCAGGGTAACGGTTTGTCCAATGTGCTCGGAACGGAGTGATCCGAGGTCATGTGTGCGCAGCACAGCATTCCTTTCAGCATGAATTTTCGATGGGTGTCCGCAAAGACAATCCCGTCCGAGTTTACCCGCCCCGGTCGCGGCCCCGTTATGGGGAGGGTCAGGCAGTGGTGACGCGAACGTAGAGGTCCTCGTCCGACGGCGTCCAACTTGCCGGGTCCGCGTCCACTTGCTCGCCCGAACGGATGTCCTTGACCTGGTGCTTGCCGTCTTCGTCGGTGAACCAGACAAACGGAATGCCCCGGCGGTCAGCGAACTTGATCTGCTTGCCGAACTTTTCTGCCCTGGCAGCTACTTCCGTCGCGATCCCCCGGCTGCGCAACTGGGCGGCCACGTCCTGCGCCGCCGACCAGCTGTCGTCGTGGTTGAGTGCTACCAGGACGGCCGTCGGCACCGAGCGGGTGGCCGCGGCGAACTCCTGGCTCAGGATGCGGGACACGAGCCGGGTCACGCCGATGGACAGGCCGACGCCGGGGAACTTGCGGTTGCCCTTGCTGGCCAGGGCGTCGTAGCGGCCACCGGAGCAAATCGAACCGAGCTGTTCGTGGCCCACAAGGACGGTTTCGACGACGGTCCCGGTGTAGTAGTCCAGGCCGCGGGCGATGCTGAGATCGGCCACCACCTTGCCTGGGGCACGCTGGACCGCGGCTTCGATGACCTGTTCCAGCTCGCTCAATCCTTCGTCGAGGAGATCATCCTTGACGCCGAGCTCCCGGACCTGCTCGACGAAGGAAGTGTCCTCCGTCCGGATCGTCGCCAGCTTTAGGGCCAGGCCGGCTTGCTCGTCCGTGGCGCCGAGTTCGCTCTTGAGCAGCCCCGCGACCTTTTCTGCACCGATCTTCTCGAGCTTGTCGATGCTGCGCAGCACGCCGGCCGTATCCGTCAGGCCGATGCCGCGATAGAAACCCTCTGCCAGCTTGCGGTTGTTGACCCGCAACCGGAAGTCCGGAATCGGCAGGGCACTCAGGGCTTCGGCGATCACCAAAGCGATTTCCACGTCATAGCGGAAGGGCAACTCGCCGTCGCCCACGACGTCGATATCCGCCTGGGTGAACTCGCGGGCGCGTCCCTCCTGCGGACGTTCGCCACGCCAGACCTTCTGGATCTGGTACCGGCGGAACGGGAAGGCCAGGTATCCGGCGTTCTCCACGACGTAGCGGGCGAAAGGAACGGTGAGGTCGAAGTGGAGGGCCAAGGCGTTCGGATCGGTCCGGTCCGCTTTCGCAGGTTCGCCCTCGTCATCCTGGAGCCGGCTGAGCCCGTAGACCTCTTTGTCGATTTCGCCCTTGCGGAGCAACTGGCCCACGGTTTCCACGGCCCGGGTCTCAATCGACGAGAAGCCATGCAGTTCAAACGTCTTGCGCAAGGTGTCCAGGACGTGGAGCTCCACCAACCGCTCCTGGGGAAGCCACTCGGGGAATCCGGACAGGGAGGCGGTACGTGCCATGGTGGAAAAGTCTCCTCGAAGAAAGCTGACCCCGGAATTCAAAGCGCAGCAATAAACATCCATTCAGCGTTTATTGGGCAGGAGTCCAGACGGTCATGCATAAACTATGTGCGGCAGCCAGTTTATGCTTTCCTCGCGTGCACTTCTAATACAGCATGCCCGGATCCCCTCGGCCGCCCTGGAACATGGACCCAAACAGGAGGACTCTTGGCAACAAAGTCGCGCGATGACCGCGAGGCCAGACGACGCATCCGGCAGATGGAAGCCAAGCGTGCCCTTCGGCAGCAGCAGGGGAAGCGGCGCAAGCGGGACAACGCCGTAGCCATCAGCGCAGCCGTCGTAGCGTTGGTCCTCGCCGTGGTGCTCCAGCTGACCGTCTTCGCTTCCAATCCCACGGAGGCGGAATATACGGCAGCCCAAGAAGGACTCAGCTCCCCCTCGGCTTCACCGGCGGCTACGAACAGCGCAGACGTTCCCAGCGCCGACACCGCGGCTGGAAAGACGTTTACGGGCGAACTGACCTTGAACAGCGGAGTGGTGGGCGTCCAGATCGATGGAACCACCGCGCCGCAGGCTGCTGCGGTCCTGAAATCGCTTGCCGACTCCGGCTATTACGGCGGCGCTTTCTGCCACCGGCTCACCACCTCGGACACCTTCGGCCTGTTGCAATGTGGTGCCAAGGCCGAAGACGGAGCCGACGACCCGGACTACCGCTGGGGTCCGCTGGAAAACACGCCTGCCGACAACAAATACCCGGCAGGGACCATCGCCATCGCCCGGAGCGGCAACAACGCCTACGGCAACGGCCACCAGTTCTTCATCGTCTATAAGGACACCTTGATTCCCTCCGACTCCGCTGGTGGTTACACCGTGGTGGGCAAGGTGACCAGCGGCCTGGATGTCATCACCAAGATTGCCTCAGCCGGGCTCAAGGCGGGCGCGGCCAACAACGACGGCGCCCCTGTGGCACCTGTCACGATAGACTCTTTTTCACTGAAGTAACCGACTCCCGGCCCCGGCCGGAAGTGCATGACCTTTAGCAGTCCCTCCAAGCGAAAGACTTTTAGCGGTGACAGATAGTCAGAAATCCGACGAAACAGCAGCAGTGACCGACCAGGAAGCCGTCGAGGCGACCGAAGGCAGCGGACAGGAAGAGACGCAGGACGTCGAAACCACCTCGCCGGAAGCCAAGCCTGCTGCGCCCCGCCCGGCCCCCTCCCCCGCTGCCTTCGCAGCACGCCCCAAGGCGCCCGCCGCCGTCGTGCCTGCCGCACCGGCAGTGTCTGCGGCGTCCCTCGCGGAAGCCGCCAAGTGGGGCCGCGCAGAGGGCGACGGCCATGTGTTCCTCACACTCGATGGCGAGGAACTCGCCGTAGGCCAATACCCCGGTGTCAGCCCGGATGAGGCCCTGGGGTACTTCGCCCGGAAGTTCGACGACGTGATCGCCCAGATAGTGCTGCTGGAGCACCGTGTGGAGTCCAAGGCCCCGGCCACGGACATGCAGAAGACCGTCGCCCACCTCCGCGAACAGCTTGCCGAACGCAACATGGTGGGCGACATCCGCTCAGCTGAGGCACGCCTGGACACGCTGTCCGCCCAGATCGTGGAGCTGGAACAGTCGGAGAAGGCAGCGCACGACGCCGTCCGGGCCAACGAGCTCGCAGCCCGTGAGGCGATCGTTGCTGAGGCCGAGTCCATCGCCGGACAGGATCCTGCCCAGATCCAGTGGAAGACCTCAAGCGCCCGCATGAACGAGCTCTTCGAGACCTGGAAGGCCGCGCAGAAGAGCGGTGTCCGGTTGGGACGCAGCAACGAGGACGCCCTGTGGAAGCGCTTCCGATCTGCACGCACTGTCTTCGACCGCCACCGCCGCGCCTACTTCTCGCAGCTGGACAGCAACAACTCTGCTGCGAAGGCCGCCAAGGAAGCTCTGATCGCCGAGGCCGAGGCCCTCTCGTCCTCGACGGACTGGGGCTACGCCGCAGGTGAGTACCGCCGCCTCATGGACCAGTGGAAGGCCACCCCGCGCGCCAGCCGCAAGGATGACGACGCCCTTTGGACCCGCTTCCGTGCTGCGCAGGACGTCTTCTTCAGCAACCGCCAGGCTGCCAACGACCAGATCGACCAGGAATACACAGCCAACCTGGCTGTCAAGGAAGAGCTGGTGGCCGAAGCCCAGGCGCTCCTGCCGATCAACGACCTGAACGCCGCCAAGAAGGCCCTGCAGGCCATCCGCGACCGTTGGGAAGACGCCGGAAAGGTGCCCCGTGCCGACATGGGCCGCATCGAAGCCGGCCTGCGCAAGGTGGAGGACGCCGTCCGGGAAGCCGAAGACGAGAAGTGGCGCCGGAGCAACCCGGAAACCAAGGCCCGCACCAACAGCGCACTCTCGCAGCTTGAGTCGGCCATCGCAAGCCTCAAGGAGGATCTGGTGAAGGCTGAAAAGGCAGGAGACCAGCGTCGCATCAACGCTGCCCGCGAAGCCCTCGAGGCCAGGCAGGCATGGCTGGACCAGATCCAGCGCTCGGCAAGCGACCTCGCCTAGGATTTGCCCAAACGGCGGGCCCCGTATCGGTTATCCACATAACCGATACGGGGCCTGTACTCGTTTCGGGGCGCAGGAAATGATCAATGGATGGTCCCCGCTGTCACAGCCCCGCATTTGCAAGAGCCCGTGCTTCATGAGCTCTACTCAGCCCGTCGCATCTTTACCTGGCCCGAACTCCAGAGCATGGCATCGGATGGAATCCTGTCCGCCCTGTACGGAAAGAGCTACGCCGCGCCGGGATCCGCGGTCACTCCCAGGCTCAGGGCCCGCGCTGCTGCGCTGGCTGTGCCCGAGCGCATGCGGACCAAGGTGGTGGCCGGCAGGCTGACGGCGGCATGGATCTACGGTTGTGCCAGGCCGCCAAGGAACCTCACGCTGCTCGTGGACGCGAAGCACCGCATCTCAAGCATCCGTGGCGCGGGAGGATGCAGCCTGCACGAAGTCAAGCTTGGCCAGTTTGATGTGGTCAGTCTTGGCGGACTGCTTGTCAGCAGCCCTCTGCGGACGGCAGCTGACATCGCCTTGCACGTCGAAGCCGAACAGGCCCTCCCGGCGCTGACTCAACTCATGGAAAAGCCTGACCTGGGGGTCCGGCTCCGCCTGGTTACCTTGGCGGTTCAGGCCGCGCCCCGGGTCCCGCACAAGAAACGCGCCCTTGCCACCCTTTCCAGGCTGGAGGGCAGCTAGCTGCGGCGCCTGTTGCCCGTAGTCCGGTAAACGTCAAAGACTCCGTCGATGCGACGGACCGCGCTCAGGACGTGGTGCAGGTACTTCGGGTCGCCCATTTCGAACGCGAACCTGGAAATGGCCACCCTGTCGCTGGACGTGTGGACCGAGGCTGCAAGGATGTTGACGTGGTTGTCCGAAAGGACCCGGGTGACGTCGGAGAGGAGCGACTTCCGGTCCAGTGCCTCCACCTGGATTTCCACCAGGAAGACGCTGGACTGCGTGGGAGCCCACTCCACTTCCACGATCCTGTCAGGCTGGTCCCGGAGACCGGCAACGTTCGTGCAGTCCGTCCTGTGGACTGACACGCCCGAGCCCCGCGTCACGAACCCAAGGATGGGGTCCGGCGGAACGGGAGTGCAACAACGGGCCAGCTTGACCCACACATCGCCCACACCGCGCACAATGACGCCGGAATCGGAGAACTTGGACTTGGCCACCTGGGTCGGAATGCTGACCTCGTCGAGGTCCTCGTCCGGCGTCTCATGCCCGCCAAGCTGCTCCATGAGCTTTTCCATGACCGACTGCGCAGACGTGTGCCCGTCCCCGACGCCGGCGTACAGGCCTGAGATGTCAACGTAGTGGAAATCCTCGGCCACTGACGACAATGCGTCGTGGGTCATGAGGCGCTGCAGCGGCAGGTTCTGTTTGCGCATTGCCCGCGTCAGCATGTCCTTGCCGCGGTCGATGGCCTCTTCGCGGCGTTCCTTGCTGAACCACTGGCGGATCTTGTTACGGGCCCTGGCGGACTTGACGAAATGTTGCCAATCCTGGCTGGGGCCTGCGCCCTCGGCCTTGGAGGTGAAGATCTCCACCCAGTCGCCATGGTTCAATTCGCTGTTGAGCGGCACGAGCTTGCCGTTGACCCGGGCACCGATGGTCCTGTGGCCGACTTCGGTGTGGACGGCATACGCGAAGTCCACGGGTGTGGATCCCGCGGGGAGGGCCATGACCTCACCCTTGGGCGTAAAGACAAACACTTCACGTGCGTTGATCTCATACCGCAGGGAGTCGAGGAACTCGCCGGGATCGGAGGTCTCTTGTTGCCAGTCCACCAGCGACCGCAGCCATCCCATGTCCCCGTCACGGGGACTGCCCGGACCGACGGCCGTGCGGTTGGGCTGGTCTTTGTACTTCCAGTGCGCGGCCACACCGTATTCCGCCCGGCGATGCATCTCGTGGGTCCGGATCTGGATCTCCACGGGTTTGCCGCCCGGACCGATCACGGTGGTATGCAGGGATTGGTACATGTTGAACTTGGGCATCGCGATGTAGTCCTTGAACCGGCCCGGCAGGGGGTTCCATCGCGAATGCAAGGTGCCCAGGGCTGCGTAACAGTCCCGGACGGAATCCACCAGGACACGCACGCCCATGAGGTCGTTGATGTCGTCAAAGTCCTTATCCCGGACGATCATCTTCTGGTAGATGGAGTAGTAATGCTTGGGGCGCCCGGTAATGGTCGCTTTGATCCGCGCCGTGCGGAGGTCATCGGCAATCTGGTTCCGGATGACGCTGAGGCTCTTCTCGCGCTCGGGCGTGCGGTCACCGACCATCCGGACGATTTCCTCGTACACCTTGGGATAGAGCGCCGCGAAGGACAAGTCCTCGAGTTCCCATTTGATGGTGTTCATGCCCAGGCGGTGAGCCAACGGAGCGAAGATCTCCAGCGTCTCCCGTGCCTTGCGGGAGGAGGATTCGGCGGACACGAACCGCCAGGTGCGGGCGTTGTGGAGGCGGTCCGCCAGCTTGATCATCAGGACACGAATGTCCTTGGCCATGGCGACCACCATCTTGCGGACGGTCTCGGATTGGGCCGCCTCACCGAAGCTGACCTTGTCCAGCTTGGTGACGCCATCCACGAGCATGGCCACCTCCGGGCCGAAGTCGCGGGTCAGGTCGGCCAGCGTGTAAGGGGTGTCCTCCACAGTGTCATGGAGAAGCGCTGCGGCCAAGGTGGTACCGGTCATGCCGAGCTCCGCCAGGATGGTGGCGACGGCTACGGGGTGGGTGATGTACGGATCGCCACTCTTGCGCTTCTGCCCCTGGTGGCTGCGCTCCGCCACGGCAAAGGCCCGCTGGATGAGGTCGAAGTCCTCTTTCGGGTTGTTGGCCCGCACGGTCCGCAGCAAGGGTTCCAGGATCGGAGAGTACGGCGCGACGCCTCGACCGGTCAGGCGGGCCAGTCGGGAGCGTGTACGTTCGCGTCGGCCGGGGAAAGTGGGACGCGCACCGGGGACGTCAACCGGGACAGCGGCAGCCCGTCCAGCCACGCTTGTTGCTGGAACCGCCACTGAACTGTGACCGTCTTCCCCGCCCGCCGGTGGTGCCGACGTCGCACGTTCTTCCACAGAAGTACCCCTCACGACCGATTTAATTCTCCCAGTCTATTCCCGGAAGCGAATGCTTCCGCAACCCGGCAGCACATGACGGAAGCAGCAGCAAGTCAAAGAGCCGGGCACCTGCAGTGAAGCAGGTGCCCGGCTCTTGCAACGCAACGGTTTCCTAGACGCTGGGGACAGCAGCCTCGGCCCGGCGGTGGGAGACCTTCTTGGCCTGCTTCACGAGCTCCGGCTCGCCCTGGCGCAGCCAGGCGTAGAGCGGCGCAGCGATGAAAATCGTTGCCGCGGTACCGATCAGGATACCCACGAACAAGGCGAGCGAAAGGTCCCGCAGGGTACCTGCGCCGAGGAGGCCGGCACCGATAAAGAGGATCGCTGCAACTGGAAGAACGGCCACCATCATGGTGTTGATGGAGCGGACCAGGGTTTGGTTCACGGCAAGGTTCACTTCTTCGGCGAAGGTCCGTCGGGAAGACGTCCCGATGTCCGCGGTGTTTTCCCGGATCTTGTCGAAAACCACCACGGTGTCGTACAGGGAGTAACTGAGGACAGTAAGGAATCCGATGATGGCCGACGGCGTCACTTCAAAGTCGCTCAAGGCGTAGACGCCCGCCGTCGTAAACATGGTGACGAGCATGCCCACCAAGGCGGACAGCGACATCTTCCAGGTCCTGAAGTACAACGCCATAAGGACGGCAGCCAGGCCCACGAACACGATCAGGCCAATCAGCGCCTGCCGTGTGACGTCCTGGCCCCACGTGGGGCCGACGAAGTTGGACGTGACCTCGTTCTCGGTGACGCCGTAGGCGCTGGTGAGGCCATCCTTGATGCGGTTGGTTTCATCATCGGTCAGCTGGTCCGTCTGGATGCGCATGGTGTTGCCCGCGACATTCGCCACGCGCGGGATCGCACCGGCAACGACGTCGTGGACTGCCTTCTCACCGAGGGCGGCATCGGTGGTCTTCACATTGGAAACGGTGAACTCCGAACCGCCGCGGAACTCGATACCCAGATTGAAGCCGCCCTTGAGCACGGGAATGAGGATCGACAGGACCACGGCGACGGCCGCGATGGTGAACCAGATCTTCTTGGAATCGACAAAGTTGTACGAACGTTTGCCGGTGTAGAGCTCATAGCCGAAGGTTGCGAAGCTCGTTGTCATTACTTCTCCTCCTTGGTGCCGTTGGAGGTGCCAGTGAGCTGGCCCTTCTCGGCGAGGCGCCGTTCGGCGATGGTCATGCGGCGTTCCGCTTCGGCGGCAGCACCTGCATTGCGGGCCCGGACGTTGGCCGGCTTGTCAGCGGGATCCCGGAGGCGTCCGGCGCCGCGGTACAGCGGGACGGCTCCCAGGCGGTCAGGCGACAGACCCGAGAAGCGGTGTCCTTCCCCGAAGAACTTGGTGCGGGCCAGGACCTGCAGGGTGGGGTGCGTAAACATGAAGACCACAATGAGGTCGGCAACTGCCGTGAGGCCCAAGGTGAACGCGAAGCCACGGACGTTGCCTACGGCCACGAAGTAGAGGACCAAGGCGGCAAGAAGGTTGACGGCCTTGGACGCCAGGACGGTCCGCTTGGCGCGCTTCCAGCCGTTCTCGACGGCGGACACCAGGCCGCGGCCTTCCCGGAGCTCATCGCGGATGCGTTCGAAGTAGACAATGAAGGAGTCTGCCGTCTGGCCGATGGCGACGATCAAACCTGCAACACCTGCAAGGGAAAGCCTGTAATTCTCGGTCCAGCCCAGAATGGCGATGGCGAGATAGGTGAGGGCGCCGGCCACAACGAGCGAGGCAACCGTCACAAAGCCAAGGGCGCGATACTGGAACAGCGAATAGACAACAACCAGCGCAAGGCCAATCAGGCCTGCCAACAGACCAAGGCGAAGCTGGTCCCCACCGAGGGTCGCCGAGATCTGTTCCTGTGACTGGATCTCGAAGCTGATGGGCAACGCACCATAGCGGAGCTGGTCGGACAGGGCCTTGGCAGTGGCCTGGGTGAAGTTACCGGTGATCTGCGGACGGCCATCGGTGATGACTGCCAGGGCCCGGGGAGCCGAAATGACCTTGTCGTCCAAGACGATGGCGAACTGCGACTTGGGGTCATCGGTACCCTGCGCCTGCGCAGCCACGTAGTACTGGTTGAGGCGCTCGGTAACCTGCTTGAATTTCTCCGTTGCGTCACCGTTGAAGACGATGTTGACGCCCCAGGAGTTGGTCACCGTTCCCTGCGCGCCCTGCACCTGGGAGAAAGTGGAATCGGCAATATCCTGGCCTTTGACCTCCACGGGTCCAAGGATGTACTTTACGGCCGGAGTCTTGTCCGTTGCAGCCTCGCACGTCACCAGGGGCTTGGCAGGATCGGAACGGTCGCGCTTCTCCGTTGACGGATTCACGCAGTCCAGCGCCTCGAATTCCTTCTGGACCTCGGGGGTGACCCAATTGGGGTCGCTCGCGTTGGCCGGCTCCGCAGTCGGCTTGTTCAGCTGATCGTCCGGAGTACGGGATTCGGCGGGAACCGCAGCAGGATCGCCATAAGTTATGACGGGCCGGAAGTTCATGTCCGCCGAGGCCTGGATGAGGTCGCGCGTCTCCTTGGACGGAGTGCCCGGCAGGCTGACCACAACGTTGCGGCCCGACTGGGTGCTGATTTCCGCTTCGGCAACGCCTGAGCCGTCAACGCGCTGGCGGATGATCGCTACCGCCTGGTTGAGCTGCTCCTCATTGATGTCGCTGGCACCTTCCACCTTGGGCGCCAGGATCATCTGGGTTCCACCCTCAAGGTCCAAGGCGAGTTTGGGAGCCCAGCTGGCGTGGCCAGATATGACACCACCACCGAGGACGGCGGTCAATACAACGAAAATTGCTCCAAGCCAGGTCAGCACCCTGCGGGCTGAATTTTTGGGGCCGGTCCGTGCCATTAATCGATCTTCCTGTTATCGCCGGACAGCCGCCGGCCAACGCTGGTAAGCGTCTGCCGGCGGCTTTCCGCTGCCTTAGAAGTTAACGTGCGCGGCGTTACCGCGACTGACGGTGCTAGTTGTCCTTCTTGTCCTCTTTGTTGAGGCGCGCGATGGTTTCCTCGGGCGTCTCTGTAGCGGCCGGACTTTCGGTCTCGGCAACAGTGAGGGAAGAAGCGTCGTCCGGCACAACCGGAGCTTCCTCTTCAGGCTTGTCGACCACCTTGGTGACGGCCTGGCGGTGGACCGTGGCTTCGTTGCCCGGGGAGAGCTCGATGACAACCTTGTTCTCGGCTTCGTCGATGGACACGATGCGGCCAAACAGTCCGAAGCTGGTCATGACGTCAACACCGGGTGCAAACTTCGACTGCATCTCGGCCTGCTGCTGCTGGGTCTTCTTGTTGCGGCGGAACATCATGAAGACAAAGAGGCCAAGCATGACGAACAGCAATATGGTCATTGGATCCACAGGGAAGTTCCGTTCTGTACTTACGTTTTGTTCACGGCAACGTCCTGTGCCGAGCGTCATACCAGTCTAGAGGGAAATTCTGAACGGAGCGTGTTAACCGATGGTGTCTACGCTCTCAGCGTTGTTTTCATCGTCTTCGAACAATGTGAACTGCTCTTGGCCGAACACCCCCGCAGGCACCGCGTAACCCAAATGCGTCCAAGCGGCTGCCATGGCTATGCGCCCCCGCGGCGTCCGCCCCATCAGGCCTTCCCTGACAAGGTAGGGTTCCGCGACCGTCTCGACGGTCTCCGGTTCCTCCCCGACGGCGATGGCGAGCGTGGAGAGGCCGACGGGACCACCGTTGAACTTTGTGATCAAGGCTTCCAGAACCGAGCGGTCCAAGCGGTCAAGTCCCCGCTGGTCGACTTCGTACATGTCCAGGGCCGCTGCGGCCGAGCGTGCGTCAATCTGCTCGATGCCGTGGACCAGCGCCCAGTCCCGCACGCGCCGGAGCAACCGGTTGGCGATGCGCGGTGTTCCACGGGAGCGGCCTGCGATCTCGGTAAACCCGGCTGAATTAACTTTCAAGTCCAGCAGGCCGGCCGAGCGGCGAAGGACGAGCTCGAGTTCCGGCACCGAATAGAACTCGAGGTGCCCGGTGAAGCCAAAGCGGTCGCGGAGCGGCCCCGGGAGGAGTCCGGCCCGCGTAGTGGCTCCCACCAAGGTGAACGGCGGCAGCTCCAGCGGGATGGCCGTGGCCCCGGCCCCCTTGCCCACCACGATGTCCACCCGGAAGTCTTCCATGGCCATGTACAACATTTCCTCGGCGGGCCGGGACATGCGGTGGATTTCGTCCAGGAACAAGACCTCTCCCTCGGACAAGGAAGAGAGGATGGCCGCAAGGTCGCCGGCGTGCTGGATGGCGGGACCGCTGCTGATGCGCAACGGTGCGTTCATTTCAGCGGCAATGATCATGGCCAGAGTGGTTTTGCCAAGGCCGGGAGGGCCGGAAAGGAGCACGTGGTCTGCGCTCCGACCCCGCATGCGGGAAGCTTCCAATACCAGGGACAACTGTTTGCGGACGCGGTGCTGGCCCACAAAATCATGCAGGTTCTTGGGTCGGAGCGCGGCTTCAATAACCCGCTCTTCCGGCTCCTCTCCCCCCGCGACGAGGGATTGCTCAGCCACGGCTGCCTACGCGGTTACCTGCACGTGCGCCGTCCTGCCCCAGCCAACGCAGCGTGGCCCGGAGAATCTGTGCGACGTTGCCGGAATCCACCAACTCCGGGGAGTCGGCCATGGCCCTGTCGATGCTGCCCGTGGCATCCTTTTCGGACCAGCCCAGGCTGGTCATGGCAGCAACCACCTGGGGCTTCCACTCGGCGCTCAGCTGCGCGGCAGGAGCGTTCGAAGTCCCGGTTCCATGCGGAACCAGCTTGCCGGCCAGCTCCAGGACGAGGCGACCGGCCACCTTCGGGCCAATGCCCGGGACCTTGGTGAAGGCTTTGGTGTCACCTGTGTGCGCTGCCACCCTGATGGCCTCCGGCTCGTGGACTGCGAGAACGGCCAACGCCAGCCGGGGCCCTACGCCGCTGACGCCCAGGAGGACATCGAAAACCTCGCGTTCGTCATCGTCGGCGAACCCGAACAGGGTCAGGGAGTCCTCCCTGACAATCATGGACGTGAAGAGCTTGGCTTCATCGCCCACCTTGAGGTGGCTCAACGTCTGCGGCGTAGCGTAGACGCTCATGCCTGCACCATTGAGGTCGATCACTGCGGTGGACAAGCCAACGTGGGCAACCGTTCCACGAAGAAAACTGATCAAGACCCGGCTCCTGTAATTATCCGAACATATCTACGAATACCCTAGCAAGGACAGCCGGAATTCACCGACCGCGCCGCGCCTTGGCTTCGGCTTCCGCCCAGGCCTTCTGGGCGGGAGTCAACGAGGACTGCCCTGTGGCGGAGGGAGATCCCGTGGCGCCCCCTGCGCGCCACGCATGGGTCAGCGCCAATGCCAAAGCGTCCGCCGCGTCGGCGGGCTTGGGTGGAGCGTCCAAACGAAGGATCTTGGTGACCAGTTTGGTGACGGCCTCTTTGTTGGCATTGCCGCTGCCAGTGACAGCGGCCTTCACTTCCGATGGGGTGTGCATGGCGACGGGAATGCCCCGGCGCGCCGCAGCAGCTATGACCACGCCGGATGCCTGCGCCACGCCCATGACTGTACTGACGTTCATCTGTGAGAACACACGCTCCACGGCCACCACATCCGGTTCATGGAGGTCCAACCATTCATCGATTGCCTGGGCGATGACCAGCAAGCGCCTGTCAAGCGTCAATTCGGCGGACGTTCCCACGACTCCCACAGCGACCATGGTGGCCCGGCGGTTCCGCTCGATGTCCACCACGCCGATCCCGCAACGGGTAAGGCCCGGATCGACTCCCAATACGCGAAGAGTCAAGTCCGGGCCTTCCTGTTTGTTGTGGATGTGATGCCTTGCCCCGACCTATTCGGCGTCGAGGGCTGCTTGCACTTCCTCGCTGAAGTCCGCGTTGCTGTAGACGTTCTGGACATCGTCCAGGTCCTCAAGCGCATCAACCAGCTTCATGAACTTCTTGGCGCCGTCCACGTCCAGGTCAACCTGCATGGAAGGAACGAACTCGGCTTCGTCGGTCTCGTAGTCGATCCCGGCTTCCTTCAAAGCATCGCGGATGGCCTGGAGGTCCGAGGGCTCGGAGTGGATTTCCCAGTTGTCGCCGCTGTCCTTGACCTCTTCGGCGCCGGCTTCGAGCACAGCCATGAGGATGTCGTCCTCGCTGAGGCCGTTCTTCGGCAGGACCACGACGCCCTTGCGGGTGAACAAGTAGCTGACTGAGCCGGGATCGGCAATGGTACCGCCGTTGCGGGAGATCGCGAGCCGGACCTCGGAAGCGGCGCGGTTCTTGTTGTCCGTCAGACATTCGATCAGGACGGCAGAGCCCTGGGGGCCACGGGCCTCGTACATGATCTCGGTGTAGTCAACCACTTCACCAGTGAGCCCGGCGCCGCGCTTGATGGCACGGTCGATGTTGTCGTTGGGGACCGAGGTCTTCTTGGCCTTGGTGACCGCAAGTTCCAGGCCAGGGTTGCCGGCGAGGTCCGGGCCACCCATGCGGGCCGCAACTTCGATGTTCTTGATCAGCTTTGCGAACGACTTTGCACGCCGGGCGTCAATGACGGCTTTCTTGTGCTTGGTGGTCGCCCATTTGGAGTGGCCTGACATGCTTTACGCTTCTCCTCTGATCATTCGAATAAAGAGTTCATGCACGCGCTTCTCGCCCGTCACTTCCGGATGGAAGGAGGTTGCCAGCAGGTGGCCGGAGCGCACTGCAACAATTCTAGCCAATCCATGCAAAGTGGCCGTGTGGCTGGCATGGTCGGGGTCCACCTGGGCCAGCACTTCGACGTCGGGCCCAACGCGCTCCACCCAGGGTCCGCGGATGAAGACGGCATGGACAGGATCGACGCCGGACTCCCCTGCGCTGAAGTCGAGGCCTTTGAAGTCCAGGTCCGTTTCGAAGGATTCGCGCTGCCTGCCGAAGGCATTGCGGCGGACAGTGATGTCCAGGCCACCGAACGTCTGCTGGGGGTTGCCGTCCAGATCGGTGGCGGGGTCGGCGATTTCGTTGGCCAGCAGGATCATTCCGGCACAGGACCCGTAGACGGGAAGGCCATCCGCGATGCGTTTGCGCAAAGGGTCCGCCACCTCGAAGATCCTTGCAAGCTTGTCTATCGTCGTGGACTCGCCGCCCGGGATGATCAGGCCGTCGATGTCATCGAGCTCGGCCGGGCGGCGTATGCCGATGCCGGTGGCCCCTGCAGCCTCGACGGCGTGGATGTGTTCGCGGAAGTCGCCTTGGAGAGCCAGTACACCGATCCGGAGTCCTGCACCCACGCGTGATGAAGCGTCGGAAAGGGAATTGGTCATTCGATCATCATAGTGGCCCGGGCGCCGGGACCACGCCCGGACCGGGCTCCATGCGCCAACTGGGATATATTACAGAGCATGTTTTCCTTCAGCGTCCCCCTCGGCAAAGTGGTCCGTGGACTATCCCGGCTCCGCGGCGGAGGCTCCGCTTTTCCCGGCCTGGTCGTAGAGAAAATCGACCCCGGATTCATGCAACGGACCCTGGCTTCCCTGCCCCACGGCGTAGCTGTGGTCAGCGGGACCAACGGCAAGACAACCACTACCAAAATGGTGGTGGAACTCCTGGAAAGCCAAGGCCTGAAGGTCTTCACCAACCGTACGGGCAGCAACTTTACCCGCGGAGTGGCCGCCTCCTTGCTGGGCGAAGTGGATTGGCGCGGCACCCTGGACGCGGACGTTGCAGTACTCGAGTTGGACGAAGCACACGCCGTGCACTTCGTGAACAAGGTGTCCCCTCGTTTCAGCCTCCTGCTCAACGTCCTGCGCGACCAGTTGGACCGCTTCGGCGAGATCGACAAGACAGCCCGGCTGTTGGAACACATCGCCGTCAAAACCACCGATGGTGTGGTGCTCAACCGCGAAGACCCGCGCGTGGCCCGCATTGCCGCGACCCTGCTCAGCCCCGACGCCGTCCTCCACCCAGCCATCCGCTACTTTGGCCTGGACGAGTCGCTCCGCAGCACCTTCCCCAACGATGACGACATGCGGACCGCAACGGGCACCACATCTCCGGGGACGTCACCCGCAGGCGACGTTCCCGCCGCCCCGGCGGCCGACGTCGTACTCCGCCGGGTAGGTGCCGACGACGCTGACTTTGAATTCGACGGCGAGACCGTCACCACGCATATGAAGCTGCGCGGCGTCTACAACATCTTCAACGCCGCGGCCGCACTTTCCCTGGCGCGCGCCATCCTGGGCACGGGCGAAGTAGACACGCCGAAGCTCGTCAAGGCCCTCGGCGAAGTGGCTCCAGCCTTCGGCCGCGGTGAGAGCCTTACGGTGGACGGCCAGCCGCTCGAACTGGTACTCGTCAAGAACCCCAGCGGTTTCCGCCTTGGACTCAAATCCTTTCCGGCCGGCGGTTACGCCACCATGATCGCCATCAACGACAACTACGCCGACGGCAGGGACATGTCCTGGCTCTGGGATGTGGAGTTCGAGTCCTTGCGTGAGAACGGCGTGGAGGTCCTGACGGGTGTCCGCGCCTACGACATGGCGCTGCGCCTCCAGTACGACGAGGTGCGTTTCGGCGCCGTCGAAACTGACATCACGGCCGCGTTGCGGAGGTTCATCGACGGATCCCGCGGCAAGCCCAAGCGCATCTTCTGCACCTATACCGCCATGCTCGCCATCCGGCGCGAACTGGCCAAAATCACCATTGTTGAGGTGGTCTCATGACCTCGGAAACCAGCACGCCCCTGGAAGCGCAATCCAGCAAGGGAACCCTGCGCGTCCTGCAGCTTTACCCCAAGGAAATGAACATCTACGGGGACTGGGGCAATGCCCTGGTGCTCCAGCAGCGCATCAAGTGGCACGGTTACACACCTGTCCTGCTTGAGTACAACGTGGGCGATGAATTCCCGGCGGACATCGACATTATTGTGGGTGGCGGTGGCCAGGACAGCGGTCAGGTGGTCATCCAGGACGACCTCCAGGCGCGGGCGGACCTCCTGCGGGGAATGGCCGATGACGGCGCGCCTATGCTGGTGATCTGCGGCTTGTACCAATTGTTCGGGAAGTTCTTCAAGACCAGCGCAGGGCCGGTCATTCCAGGCATCGGCATCCTGGATGTCGAAACACACGGGACCAACGAGCGGTTGATCGGCAACGTCGCCCTGAAGTCGGAGCAATTCGGCGAAGTCCTGGGGTACGAGAACCACAGCGGGCAGACCACCTTGGGCCCCGGCGTCGAACCCTTGGGCACCGTGACCAAGGGCGCCGGCAACAACAGCAAGGACGGCCACGAGGGAGCCCGCTACCGCAACGTCGTGGCCAGTTACCTGCACGGCTCGCTCCTGCCCAAGAACCCGGCGATCGCCGACTTCCTGATCAAGACGGCGGCTGAACGAAAGTTCGGCAGTTTTGTTCAGGGAAGGCCCGACGACGATTACGCGCGCCTCGCGCGCGAACACGCGGCCCGCCGGCCACGGTAGGGCGCTACTTCTCCTTGGTGATCAGGAGTTCGTGTGCGCCCGCTGTGGCCGCGCCCATCGACTCCACCACGGTTTGCGTGCGCAGGTGCGTCTCCGCGTCCGCCACCGGCGAAGCGCAGACACCTTGGGGAGCGTCGCTTGCCACCGAGCACCAACGGTAAGGGTCACGGACAATCACGGACGGTGCCCAGGCGAGGTCGGACACGGACCATGCGCCGGCATCATTCTGGCTGAACTGGGCACGGACCAGCAGGCCTTCGTTGTTCACCACGTACCACGGGGACAACTCCGTAATACCGTTGCCGAGCCCGTACACAATCCACGTGCCCTTGTAGTTTTCGATGGGCAACACGGAGTGCGTGTGGTGTCCGTAAATCATGGTGAACTGCCCACTGTCCACCAGCGCGTGGGCAACCTCCTGCTGCTGCGCGTTGGGCTCGCTGGCGTACTCGTCGCCGGCGTGCATGACGCCCAGGACAATGTCCGCCCCCTGCGCACGGGCCTGGGTGGCTTTGGCGATCATGACAGCGGGATCCAATTCGTCCACCAGCCAGGGGTACTCCGGAATCTGCCCGTTGTGCCCGTAGGTCCCGGCAATGACAGCAATGGCCGCGGCCGGCGTCTTGAGCATGACGATCTCCTTGGACGCCGCCTCCGTTCGGTACGATCCGGTGTGTTTCAGTCCGGCTGCGTCCAGGGCGTCCAAGGTCCGCAGCAGGCCTTCCGTGCCGCGGTCAATCGTGTGGTTGCTCGCGGTGGTGCATGCCTGGTAGCCGATGTCCTTGGACGCGGCGACGATCTGGGGTGGCACGTTGAACGAGGGATAGGCCGAGAACGGACCTTCCGGGGTGGCAACCGGCGTTTCCTGGTGGCAGATGGCAAGGTCTGCGCTGTTGACGTACTTTCGCTGACCTTCAAGGAGCGGCACAAACGTGTAACCGGCCTGCCCAGCGGCGGCCGCGTCTGCGCGGGCCTGCTGCCAGAGTTGGGTGTGGACCAGCATGTCGCCCGTGACGGTGACGGACGTACACCGCAAGGCAGGGCAGGCCGGACCCTTTCCGTGGGTGGGGACGGGCGTGGGTGTTGGGGTTGGCGTGGACGTGACCGGGGGCGGGGCCGAGGTACTGGAGTTGCGGTTGTCGTTCTCCGCGATGACGCCGCAGCCGTTGAGCGACGCGAGCAAGGCGCCGGCGGCAAGCAGCCAAGCAAGGCGTGGGACGGAGGCGCGCGCGGTCGATGTGACTTTCCCCATACCGGCCATCCTACGGCCGCACGTGCGACCAAGCTGGCGCGGCGCCCTTGAGGACACGAAGTTCAAGTGAAAGAGTCACTTCATGACCAGCCCCAATCCCCTCCTCGCACCCAGCCCGCTTCCCTTCGGGCTGCCACCGTTTGCTGACATCACCGTCCACCACTATGCGGAGGCCATCGAGGCAGGGCTCACTGAGCACCTCAAGGAAATTGCCGCAATCGTGGACAACGCCGAGCCGGCGACGTTCCTTAATACGGCCGTTGCCATGGAACGCTCCGGACTCCTTCTGAACAGGGCCACAGCCTCCTTCTTTACGTTGGTCTCTGCCGATGCCAGTGATGCCATCCGTGCCTTGGAAACGGACCTCTCCCCCAAACTTTCTGCCCACCAGGATGCCATCTACCTCAACCGGGGCCTCCATGAACGATTCGAGGCAATCGACGTTTCCGGACTGGACGAGGAATCGAGCCGACTGGTGGAGGAATACCTCAAGGAGTTCCGTCAATCGGGCATCCGACTCGACGATTCAAGCCAGGCGAGGCTCAGGAACATCAACGCCGGGCTGGCGCGTGTAGGCACGGAGTTTGGCCAACGAGTCAAGGAAGCCATGAAATCCGCCGCGCTTCTCCTTGACGATGTAGATGACCTGGCGGGTTTGGCGGAGGGGGAGATTGCCGGTGCGGCCGAAGCGGCGACGGCGGCCGGCCGCGAGGGCAAGTACCTCCTGACGCTCATCCAGCCCAGCAACCAACCGGCCCTGGCGTCCCTGGCGAACCGCGACGTGCGGCAGAGGCTCTTCGAGGCTTCGCTCGCACGAGGTACGGACGGCGGCCCGCTGGACGTTCGCGGATTGATCCTGGAGACAGTCCGCTTGCGGGCTGAGAAAGCGGCCCTTTTGGGCTTTGCCAACTACGCCGAACTGGTGGTGGACCAGCAAACAGCTCCGTCCTTCGAGGCGGTCCAGACAATGCTGGGACGCTTGGCGCCAGCGGCCGTCCGGAACGCCCAAGAGGAGGCAGATGCCCTCGCCGCGGTGGCTGGGCACGAACTGGAGCCGTGGGACTGGGCCTTCTATTCCGCCCGTGTCCGCAAGGAAAAGTACCAAGTGGACGAGCAAGCGCTCCGCCCCTACTTCGAACTCGAATCGGTGCTGGCCAAGGGCATCTTCCACGCCGCGACCGCCCTTTACGGCATCACTTTCCACGAACGCCCCGAGCTGCATGGATACCACCCGGATGTCCGGATCTGGGAGGTCCGCAACGAGGATGGCACCGCCCTTGGACTTTTCGTGGGCGACTACTTCACCCGGGAAACCAAGCGCGGTGGTGCGTGGATGAACTCACTCGTGGAGCAATCACACCTCCTGGACACGCAAGCGGTAGTCATCAACAACCTCAACATCACCAAGCCGGCTCCGGGCGAACCGGCGCTCCTCTCCCTGGACGAGGTCCGGACGGTGTTTCATGAGTTTGGCCACGCCCTGCACGGGCTCTTCTCCAACGTGAGGTATCCACGGTTTTCCGGTACCGCCGTTCCCCGCGACTTCGTGGAGTACCCGTCACAGGTCAACGAGATGTGGATCATGTGGCCGGAGATTCTCGCCAATTACGCCAGGCACCATCTGACCGGTCAGCCTTTGCCGGCCGGGATCGTCCGGAAACTCAAGGATTCCCAGCTCTGGGGCGAAGGCTTCGCGACGACCGAATACCTCGGAGCTGCGTTGCTTGACCTCGCATGGCATGTCCTCGGCCCGACGGACATCCCCGGCGATGTCCTCGACTTCGAGGCAAAGTCACTGGCCGATGCCAGCGTCGCCCATCCATTGATTCCGCCAAGGTACCGCAGTGGCTACTTCCAGCACATCTTTGCCGGAGCGGGCTACGCAGCCGGCTACTACTCATACATCTGGAGCGAAGTGCTGGATGCGGACACAGTGGAGTGGTTCAAGGAGAACGGTGGCCTGAGCCGGAAGAACGGAGACATGTTCCGGGCGGCGCTGCTGTCCCGCGGCAACAGCCGGGACCCCTTGGAGTCGTTCCGCGCCTTCCGGGGCCGGGATGCGGAACTTGACCCGCTCCTGGAGCGGCGCGGCCTCGGTTAAAACAACGACGCCGGACGGTCACCTCGGGGAGGCGGTCATCCGGCGTCGTCGAGCTGCTGTTTACCAGCCGCGCTCTGCGAGGCGGTGCGGCTCGGGGATTTCGTCGACGTTGATGCCGACCATGGCTTCGCCGAGGCCGCGGGAGACCTTGGCGATCACGTCGGGATCGTCGTGGAAGGTGGTGGCCTTGACGACGGCGGCCGCGCGCTGGGCGGGGTTGCCGGACTTGAAGATGCCGGAGCCGACGAACACGCCATCGGCGCCGAGCTGCATCATCATCGCAGCATCAGCCGGGGTCGCGATGCCACCAGCGGTGAACAGCACCACCGGGAGCTTGCCCGTCGCGGCGACTTCCTTCACCAGCTCGTACGGGGCCTGCAGCTCCTTGGCCGCAACGTAGAGCTCGTCCTCGGGCAGGGACGAGAGCTTGGCGATCTCGGCACGGATCTTGCGCATGTGACCGGTCGCGTTCGAGACATCGCCGGTACCGGCTTCGCCCTTGGAACGGATCATCGCCGCGCCTTCGTTGATGCGGCGCAGGGCCTCACCGAGGTTGGTGGCACCACACACGAAGGGAACAGTGAAGTTCCACTTGTCGATGTGGTTGATGTAGTCCGCCGGGGTCAGCACCTCGGACTCGTCGATGTAGTCAACACCGAGGGACTGCAGGACCTGGGCTTCGACGAAGTGGCCGATCCGGGCCTTGGCCATCACGGGGATGGACACGGCAGCGATGATCTGATCGATCATGTCAGGATCGGACATGCGGGACACGCCACCCTGGGCGCGGATATCAGCCGGGACACGCTCAAGCGCCATCACGGCCACGGCACCGGCATCTTCGGCGATGCGGGCCTGCTCGACGTTAACGACGTCCATGATGACGCCGCCCTTGAGCATCTCAGCCATGCCCCGCTTAACGCGGCTGCTGCCCGTGACGCTGTTCGCGGACGAACCGGCTTCGTTGCTTACATCTGGAGTAGACACAAAAACCCCTATGGGTAGATAAACGACCTTTTGACCGGCGGCACGCACAGCACAGGACCGCATTCAGCGCACACCGGAGTTCGGGTCAAGATGACCAAGTACTAGTAATACTAGTCGCAGTGGATGGGGTGGATGTACTTGTATTACTGACCGGAAGCGCCATTTAGGGGTCCCTGGCAGGACACCTGCACAATTACCGGAGACGCAGTCTGGTCAGATGCCGGTTCCCTTGGCCTCCGACAAGGCTTGCCGATGGACCGTGGCCATTCTTTGGACAATGGTGATGACGCTCGCGATGGCCAGCAGGACGAGCGTTGCGAACAGCACTACCGGCGGCAAACCCAGCCCGGTCAGCCCTGTCACCAGGAGGACCGACGCCAGCCTCTCGGCGCGCTCGGCGAGGCCGACGCTGGCGTGGTAACCAAGGGATTCCGCCTTCGCCCGGGCGTAGGAAACCACCATGCCAAGGACCAGGCAGACCACCGCCGCGGCAGCGATGGCCGGGTCGCCGCCCTTGGTAAAGAACCAGATGGTGATACCTGCGAAGATCGCCCCGTCAGCCAGTCGGTCAAGGGTGGAATCGAGAAAATTTCCCCATCCCCCGGTTCGTCCCTGGAGCCGGGCCATGATCCCGTCCACCACGTCCGAGAAGGCAAAGACAGCCACCACCACCGAACCCCACCAGAGGTACCCGAGTGGATAGAGGACCAGCCCACCCAGGATGACCCCGGCCGTGCCAACGATCGTTACAGCGTCCGGTGAAACGCCCATCTTAAGGAGCCAGCGGGCAAGGGGTGTGAAGAGGGAAGTGAAGAAGCCGCGAGCATGCCGGTTAAGCATTCGACTCCCCTGGCCAGGCTTCGGCCACCAGCTTCCGGACCTCGTCCAGGGTCTGGGTGATGGCCTTGGTCTGGGCGATGATCGGGAAGAAGTTCCCGTCCCCGCCCCAGCGCGGAACCACGTGCTGGTGCAGGTGCGCCGCAATGCCTGCCCCGCCTGTGACACCTTGGTTCATGCCGAGGTTGAAACCGCTGGGGTTGGAGACCTTCCGCAGCACACGCATGGCTGTCTGGGTGAGGTCTGCAAATTCCGCCGTCTCTTCCACGGTGATGTCGGTGTAATCCGGTACGTGGCGATAAGGGCAGATCAGCAAATGGCCGGGGTTGTACGGAAACAGATTGAGCACCACGTAGCAGGTCCTGCCGCGGTGGACGATGAGCGATTCCTCGTCGGTGCGTGAAGGCCCCACGCAGAACGGGCAGTCGTCCTTGTTCTTGAACTGATCCTGCCCGCCCTTGATGTAGGCCATGCGGTGCGGAGTCCACAGGCGCTGGAAGGCATCCGGGACGCCGGCAAGACCGAAGTCGTCGGTTACCTCGGCATCGCCCGGATAGTCGGCTCCAGCGCCTGTGTTCTCCTGCAACGTAGTTTCCGTTCCGTCAGTTGTCGCGGTTCTTGACGGCGTCCACGATCCTGCGGACCGCTTCTGCCACGGGAACACCGTTGTCCTGGCTGCCATCGCGGAAGCGGAAGGACACGGCACCGGCTTCGGCGTCCTCACCGCCGGCGATCAGGACGAAGGGAATCTTGTCCTTGCTGGCAGTGCGGATCTTCTTCGGGAAGCGGTCAGAGGAAATGTCCACTTCAGCCCGGATGCCCGCCGCCTTCAGCTGGTCCACGACGTCGAACATGTAGTCGTTGAATGCCTCAGCCACCGGAATTCCGACCACCTGGACGGGAGCCAGCCATGCCGGGAACGCGCCGGCGTAGTGCTCCGTCAGCACGCCCATGAAGCGTTCCACGGAGCCGAAGAGGGCGCGGTGGATCATGACGGGACGCTGGCGGGTGCCATCGGCTGCCTGGTACTCAAGCTCGAAGCGTTCCGGCAGGTTGAAGTCCAACTGGATGGTGGACATCTGCCAGGTCCTGCCGAGGGCGTCCTTGGCCTGCACGGAAATCTTGGGACCGTAGAAGGCGGCTCCACCCGGATCCGGAACCAGTTCCAGGCCCGAGGCCTCTGCCACTTCGGCCAAGGTCCGGGTTGCCTCTTCCCACGTGGCGTCGTCCCCAACGAACTTTTCCTCGTTCTTGGTGGAGAGTTCCAGGTAGAAGTCGTCCAGGCCGTAGTCCTTGAGGAGGCCCAGGACGAAGTTCAGCGTGGTGGTGAGCTCGTCCTTCATCTGCTCGCGGGTGCAGTAGATGTGCGCGTCGTCCTGTGTCATGCCCCGGACGCGGGTGAGTCCGTGGACCACACCCGACTTCTCGTAGCGGTAGACCGAACCGAATTCGAACAGCCGGAGCGGCAACTCGCGGTAGGAGCGTCCACGCGAACGGAAGATCAGGTTGTGCATGGGACAGTTCATCGGCTTCAGGTAGTAGTCCTGGGCCGGTTTGCGCACGCTGCCGTCCTCGTTGAGTTCGGCGTCGATCTGCATTGCCGGGAACATGCCGTCCTTGTACCAGTCAAGGTGGCCGGAGACCTCGTAGAGATGACCCTTGGTGATGTGCGGCGTGTAGACGAACTCGTAGCCGGCGTCGACGTGGCGCTGGCGGGAGTAGTCCTCCATGGCCTTGCGGATGATGCCGCCCTTGGGGTGGAACACGGGAAGGCCGGAACCCAGTTCGTCCGGGAAGGAGAACAGGTCCAACTCAACGCCAAGCTTGCGGTGGTCACGGCGCTCGGCCTCGGCGATGCGTTCCTGGTAGGCCTTGAGGGCTTCCTTGGTGGGCCAGGCCGTTCCGTAGATCCGCTGCAACTGCTGGTTGTTCTGGTTGCCCAGCCAGTAAGCGGAGGACGAGCGGGTCAAAGCAAAAGCGTTGGAGATGATCTTGGTGTTGGGCAGGTGGGGGCCACGGCAAAGGTCGCACCAAACGCTGTCGCCGCTCTTGCGGTCAACATTGTCGTAAATGGTGATGTCGCCGGCGCCGACCTCAACGTTGACTCCTTCGGCGGAGTCTGCGGCGTCATTCTTCTTCCCCAGCAGTTCGAGCTTGTAGGGCTCGTTCGCCATGGCTTCGCGGGCTTCTTCTTCTGTAACGACGCGGCGGACGAACTTCTGGTTCTGGTTGATGATCTTCTGCATCATCTTTTCCAGCTGGCGCAGGTCTTCCGGAGTAAACGGCTCAGCAACGTCGAAGTCGAAGTAGAAACCGTCGGTGATATAGGGACCAATGCCAAGCTTGGCGTCCGGGCGCAACTGCTGCACGGCCTGCGCCATGACGTGTGCCGTGGAGTGGCGGAGGACGTTGAGCCCGTCCGGCGATTCGATGGTGACGCCCTCGACGTTCGCACCGTCAGCGAGGGGCTGGTCAAGGTCCTTGAGCACACCGTCAACACGGGCAACAACAACATCGCGGCGCTCGAAGAAGAGTTCCGCGCCGGTAGTCCCCTCCGTCACCTTGGTCTCTTCGCCATCGACGATGAGGGTGATCTGTTGGGCATCTGACACGGGTGTCTCCTATTCATAGTGAAGGCTTCATAGCTTGTGGCGTACGGGGACCACAGCCAGCCACCGTCAATCGTATCCGCAACGCACGGGGGCGGCCAAAGCAGCGCGCCGGGGGTGGATTCGTTGTCGGATCAGCTTCCCAAGCCAGTAATGGCAAGGTTCCGGCTAATGCCCTCCAAGGGTCCCGCATGCACCAATTCGGGCGGAATGACGACGCCGGAGGGCAGGATTTCGGGGTACGGCAAGGTTTCGGGACGGCTGAGGTCCCAGGCCTTGCTGGCGCTCAGGCTGATGCCTTTGGGGCCGGTCCTCCGCGTTGTTCCCCGGATCAGCAGGAGCCGGGTACCGAACAAGAGCGGCCCCGATTCCTCCTGGGCTTCATGGAAGAAGACGCTGTCCACGCACCCGGTGCCGTCGTCGATGCTGATGAAGACCACCCTCCGCCCACCCCGCATGGGCGGGGTTTGGGTAGCAACCCGCACGCCGGCGACGAGGACTTCGGATCCATTGCGCAGGCCAAGGAGCTTGTCCGCTGTGGTAACCCCCAGCTTGTCCAACAAGGGCCGGTGGCTTTCCATGAGGTGCTCGCTGACATCCACTGCCATCAAGTCCAGTTCCGCGCGCACCTTGTCCACGGTGGAAGGTTCCGGGAGTTCCGGAACAAGGTTGCGCAATTCCACATCTCCGATCGGCAGCGACAACTGGCCGTCAATGACATCCGTTGTTTTCCTGGTGGGAGTTGCCTGCAACATTTGGAGGTGCTGCACCAGGTCCGCGCGGTTTGCCGTGCTGCCCGAGTCCTTATGGAGATGATCAAATGCACCCAACTGGGCAAGCCTCTTGATGTTCGGCTTACTGACCCTGGCCCGCGCCCTGAGGTCCGCAAGGGAATCGAAGGGCTGCCCGGCTACGATCCTCTTAAGTTCCGCCCCCGACAAACCATATATTCCGGTCAGGCTGAGCCGGATGCCGAGCTTGCCTGTGTTCGCGCCTTCCTGGATCCGCTCAACACGGTATTCAGCATGGCTTCGGTTGATGTCCAACGGGAGGATGGGGATACCCAACCGGCGCGCCTCGGCAACCAGCAGGCGCTTGGGATACATTCCAGGATCGTGTTCCCACAGCCCGGCCAGGAAGGCTTCGGGATGGTGCGCCTTCAACCAGGCCGACTGGTAGGTGGGCACGGCAAAAGCGGCACCATGCGCCTTGCAGAAACCGAAACTGCCGAAGGCTTTCAGGGTGCCCCACACTTTATCCACCACCTCCGGGGAATACTTCTTGATGGCATGCTTGCGGAAGTATGCCTCCACGCCGGGTTCAAGCACTTCATCACCCAGCGCCCGCCTGAATTCGTCGGCCCGGGCCAGGCCGCAATCCGTCATCACGTCAAAGGTCTTCAGGATCTGCTCATGGAAGACCGTGACACCGTGGGTCTCCTGCAGCACGGATTTCAGGTCGGGATGGGGGTAGACCTCAGGCGCGAAACCATGCCGGTGTTCCAGGAAGGGCCGGACCATGTCGGATTTCATGGGACCGGGCCGGAACAGGGAGATATCGATAATGAGGTCGTTGAACTCGCGGGGCGCCATCTTGCCGATGAGCTCGCGCTGGCCTGGGGATTCGATCTGGAAGCAACCCAGGGTATGGGTACTGCGGATCAGTTCGTAGGTGGGCCCATCGTCGAACGGCACGGCGTTGAGGTCGATCCTGCCGTCCGCGTCAATGTAGCCCGGCCCCTCTCCCCCTGGACCAACAGGATGGCGGCCCGCTTCCACCACCTCTGCCTTGCTGGGATGCAGCCGAATAACTTCCCGGACAGCAAAAGCCATGGCGCTTTGCATGCGGACCCCAAGAACATCGAGCTTGAGCATCCCCATGGGGTCCATATCGTGCTTGTCGAACTGGCTCATGGGCAAACCCAGGCCACTGGGCTGGACAGGTGTCCGGTCCAGGAGGGTGGCATCACCCAGGATCACTCCGCAAGGATGCATGGAAATATGGCGTGGCAAACGGTCCAACCGCTCGGTGAGGTCCACCAGCAAGTCCAGTTGCTGGTTATCTTCGGTTGTCCCCCTTCCGCGCCCTGATTCAACCCGTTCGGCGAACTCCCGGAGTTCAGGTTTCTCCACGAGGGCTTCGCGGAACTTCCGCGCAGAAAACCGCCACAGCTGCTTGGCGATTTCACCGATCTCGCCTTCGTCCATGCCCAGGGCCATACCGGCATCGCGGACAGCTCCCCGGGCACGGTATCCGTTCTGCATGCTCATGAGGGTCACGCGTTCGGCACCGAAGCGGTCAAAGATCCTCCGGTAGACGTTGTGCCTTTCAGCGCTTTCCACATCGATGTCGATATCCGGCAGCGTGGAACGGCGACCTGACAGGAAGCGCTCAAAGATGAGGTCATGGCGGAGCGGGTCCACTTGGCTGATATCGATCAGGTAGTTGACCAGGCTGGAGGCACCCGACCCGCGGGCAGCTGCACGCACCCCCATCTCAAGGATCATCTTTGAGACCTCTGCCACGGTCAGGAAGTAGGAAGCAAAGCCCAATCCGCCAATGATCTCCAGCTCATGGTCCAACCGCGAGCGCATGGTTTCGAAGGCGTTGCCACGGATCCCCGGGAATCGTCGGGTGATTCCCGCTTCGCAGCGTTGGGTCAGTTCCACCATGGGGTCCCGGGTGATGCCGATGATGGAAGCTTCGGGCACCACGGGTTTCTTCCATCCCATGTCCAGCACGGGGTTCATGCGGCATTTGTCGGCGAGCGCTTCGGTGTTGTGCAGGAGTTTGTTGAGCTCGGCTGCACTGTGGCCCGCGGCGCCCATGATTTCCTTGCCGAGCTGGCGCATGTGTTCCTTGCTCTTGAGCCAACCCTGCCCAGTGGGTTGCAGCAACGGCGCTTCCGAGAGCTCGGGAAGTGATTTCAAGGCCCTGGCGGAGTCCAGGACATCGGCGGTGGCGGCGCCGTCTTGTGCGCAGTAGCGGACTGCGTTGCTGAGGATTGCCGGGACGTTGTATTCAAGGGCGAGTTTGAGCATGCGTATGGCGTGGGCTGTGCTGAGGGGCTCGCCGGGTGGGCTGAGGTGGGAGATGATCTCCGCCACGATGGTGCCGGCAGGCATGGCGTCGATCCATTCCTTGAAGAGCGTCCTTGGCCGGAGGTATTTCCTTCCGCCCATGGCACGGCCCACGTCGGAGCCTGGTCCTATCAGTACGGTAAGGACCGGTTTCAGGGTTGCAGGATCGAGTGTCCTTGAGGCGAGTTCAGCCCTGGTCACAGCTACGGGGACTGTTCCTCCTGCCTTTCCCGAAGTGCGGGCATGGGCGTCGGAGACGAGGCGGCAGAGGGCGCGGTAACCGGCCCCGTTGTTGTTTCCGTGGGCGAGGACGACGACGCGGCCCGCGACTTGGGTGCGGTGGTCGCCGTCGTCATCGAAGACGGCGAGGTCCACGCCGATGATGGGGTCGATGCCGGCGTCCATACAGGCTTTGAGGTGTTTTACGGTTCCATATAGTCCGTCCCGGTCCGTGCAGGCGAGCGCCGTGGCGCCGTCTGCTGCGGCAGCTTGTGCGAGTTCGTCCGGCCAGGAGACGCCGTAGTGGGCGCTGAAGGCGGTGGAGACGTGCAGGTGCGTGAAGCTCAAGGTTCAGGCAGCTTCGTCTGGTTCGACAGCCCGGCTTGGTGCGGCGTCGTGGATGCGGAGCAGGCGCCATCGGCCGCTTCCTACGTGGCGGACGAGGTCCAGTGTGATGGTTTTTCCTGTCTGGCCGGTGGAGTGGTCCTGGAGCTGGACGCGCCAGATTTCGTGGTCGACCAACCCTGCTCCCGCGCCCAGGGGGGCGCGGCTTTCTTCGATCCACCATTGGCGCCGTTCGAACCACCGGACGGGTTCGTCGCATACGTGGTAGTCCCGGCCTTGCCATTGGATGCGCTGGGGTTGTCCTGTTTCTGTGCAGGTGACGATGACTGACTCGCTGAACAGCCCCATTTCCACGCTCCTCGTACCGCTTTTCCCATTCGAAAATATGTTCGAATAGTCCAAGTTTACGGCTGCGTGGCCGCAAAACCTACTCTGGAGTTTTCGCCGCCGATTTCCGCTTGGAGGCCCCCTTGCCCGCCTGCGTCAACAACGCGTCGCGCAGCGGTTGCAGGGCCCCGGCGAGCGCCACCCTTCCCATGAGCGAGGAAGCAACCTTCAATTGCTGCGTGCGGATCACGCGCTTCCGGTTGTATTCACGGAGGGCGTCCACCCAGGGGCGTTCGTTCAGCAGGGCTCCCAGGGAGACGGCATCAACAAGCGCCTCGCAGGCTCCGCGTCCAAGGTTTGGCGTCATGGCATGGGCCGCGTCGCCCAGCAGCACCACCTCCCTGCGCGTATAGGTGCGCATCGGCGGAGCGGTCCAGATCCGTTGCGCCAGCGAGGTTTCCGGCGTGGCCCGGGCAAGGACCTCCCGCACAGCCGGCGAGTGTCCCGCGTAGAGGCGGCGGGTCTGCTCCAGGGCTTCCTCGACGTCCACCTCCCACGGGCCGAGGCTGGAGCGGAAAGAGGCGTACCAGTTTGTTCCTTCGCCCGCAGCCGGGGCGAGCCCAAAGAGGTTTCCACGCCCCCAGTACTCCCCCACATCGTCCGGCGCCGGCGTGCCCGGGACGACTCCCCGTACCGCCAGGGCGGGTGTCGGCCTGGCCGCTTTGCCGGGCCCCCAGGCTTGCCGCCGTACGGCACTGTGGACACCGTCGGCACCAACCACCACGGAGGCGCCTCGAGGAATCCGGTCGACCTTCTGCGTTAGCCGCTGGACCGTAGGCGGAACCGCGGAGTCGAGCAGTTGCAGCAGCGCCGGACGCGATATGCCAACCAGCCCCTCGCCTTCCATGGACAACAGGGCACGCCCGGCGGGATCGCGGAGGGCGCCCGAGGTCAACCGGGAGCCCCGGTTTTGCAAGGACTCGAGCAGCCCCAACCCGGCGAGCGCAGCCTGGGCTCCGGCCCACATGGCGAGGGTGGTTCCAACGGCAGGAAGTTCCGGCCGCTGTTCGTAGACTGTGACGTCGAACTGCCCGGGATCGAGCTTGCCCGCGAGCGCCAGTCCGGCAATTCCGCCACCGATGATATGGACTTTCGTCATGCCCACACCCTACTACTACATTTGTAGTAGCAACAGTGTTTGAAGCTACACTTTCCCCATGCCTGACCGCCGCACAGAACTTGCCGACGCCGCCCTCGCCGTCGTCGCATCGAAGGGCCTCAAGGGCCTGACGCACCGGGCGGTGGACGCGGAGGCCGGCGCCGCCGTCGGAACAACGTCAAACTATTTCCGCAGCCGCGCCGCGCTGGTGGCAGCCGCCGTCGACCGCGTCGAGGAGCAGGACGCCCAACTGTTGCGCCAGCAAGGCGCCTTCGGACCTCCGACGTCGGTCGCGGACCTTGCGGAGCAACTCGCCGGGGCGTTGTTGGCGCTCGGGCAGGAACACGCCGACCTCACGCGGGCACGGTTCGCTTTGGCCCTGGACCAGCCGGAAACAGTATCCGCCGGGCACGAACGGATGCTCGGTGCCCTGGAACAGATCCTCGCCGCGCTGGGCGTGCCGGAAGCGAGACTCCGCGCCGAGGCCGTGGCCGACTACGGAGACGGGCTCGCCCTGCACCTGTTGACCGCCCGCCGCGGCCAGGAAGTTGCGCGTTCAACCGTTGCCGCGAACGTCCGCCAACTCCTGGAAGGATGATTCCCAGGGGTGGACGCAGGCGGGTCCACAGAGCAGGATTGTGGCATGAGCACCCATGACGCACTCCTGAAGCAGGTCAGCATCACCGCCACGGACGACAATCTGGTGGCGCGTTTCGAAATCGACGGCAACATCCCCGGGTCCGGCGCCTACGTGGTTGGCCTGGTTGCTGCCAGCGAAGACTACTCATCCCAGCGCAGGCTCGGCATCGAATTCATGAACGGCGAAGCCATATCCTTCTATTCGTTCAACCATTCGTTGAGTTCCGAGGAAAACTACGACATCAAGGGCGTCGAACACGACGGCAACATCATCACCGGAAACTTTCCTGTTTCCGCCATCCATGGGCTGGCCAAGGGGCACCTCATGACGGCCTTCAGCGAAGCCGATGGCCGGGAATTCCAATCCGGTGTGCCCGTCGACGAATCCCTCTAGCTAGAACAATCCCTGCACCGGTTCAATCAGCTCCGGTGAATTGTTGCGGACGTTTCCCACCGCCGCGCCCACAGCGTCAAGCGTCCAGTCAGCCGCGGCATCGTGCGCCTTGGACCGCACCAGGTCCACCAGCCCTTCAGCGTCCTTCTCGCGCGGGTTCAGCCAGGCCTCCATGGTTTCCGGGCTCATGGGCAGCGGGACCCGGTCGTGCAGGGACGTCAGCTCGTCGAAGACTGAAGCGCTGCGCCGCGTCCGGGCCGATTCCGCAGTAGGCGTATCAGCGGTGAGGATCGACATCGACAACAGCCAACGGCCGGGATCATCCTCGGGCAAAGTTTGGTCCCTCCACCACTCGTACAATCCGGCAAAGACCAAGCCGTGACCGCCGCCAGGATGGACATAATAAGGCTGTTTGCTTTTCCCCTCGCCCTTCTTCCATTCGTAGTAGCCGTCTGCAGGCACCGCACACCGCCTTGCCGCCGCGGCCTTCCTGAAGGACGGCTTCTCCAGCAAGGTCTCGCTCCGGGCATTGATCAGCCTCGCGCCGCCCTTGGCATCCTTCGCCCATGACGGCACCAAACCCCACTTGGCCACATGGAGCTGCCGCCTCGGAGCGTCCTCCACCAGCCTCTCCAGCACAATGGGCACGGCATCGGTCGGGGCCACATTCCACGACTTTTCCAGGGCGATCTCGTTCTCAAGCTCGGCGTCGAACTCGGCGAGGAGGTCCCCCACGGCACGGGCCATCACATAACGTCCACACATGCGAACAGTCTGCCCTGTCCCCGCTCAACGCACCAGCAACGGCATGTGACGTAACCCTGCTTCGCGGCCGGACGGGAATTTCCGGCCACCGCGTTACCGTTGATACCAACGAAAGAACCCGTCACAAGACCCAATACCTAGGAGAGCTCTGTGGATTTCACCCCTGACTCCGGCACCATCACCATGTTCTCGACCACGTGGTGCGGTTACTGCAACCGCTTGAAGAAGCAGTTGGATGCCAAGGGCATCGGCTACAACGAGATCAACATCGAGGAAGTCGAAGGTACCGCCGAACTCGTGGAGAAGCTCAACGGCGGCAACCGCACCGTTCCCACTGTCCTGTTCCCGGATGGCACCGCGGCTACCAACCCCTCGGCCTCCGAAGTGGAGAGCCGACTGGCTGCCTAGCTGGCCGCCCTGTTCGCCGCGAGGTGCTCCCTTCATCCCGGCGAACCGTCTGCCTCGTGTGATAGACAGAGTGGGAATCCGTTGCCGGCCACCTGCAACGGATACCCACTGTCCGCGAGCCCGAAGGGAACACTTCCATGGTCCACGCAGTCAAGGGCGTCGTCGTACGCTCCAAAGGCGCACCCGCAACCCTCGAAACAGTCCTGGTCCCCGAACCCGGACCCGGCGAAGCCCTGGTGGACATCCTCACCAGCGGTGTCTGCCATACAGACCTCCACTACAAACTGGGCGGGATCAGCGACGACTTCCCGTTCCTCCTTGGCCATGAAGCCACAGGAGTCGTCAGCGCCGTCGGCCCCGATGTCACGGACGTCGCACCGGGCGACCGCGTGGTCCTGAACTGGCGGGCAGTCTGCGGAAACTGCCGGGCGTGCAACCGTGGCGAAGCCCAGTATTGCTTCAACACGCACAACGCCACGCAGAAAATGACCCTGGAAGATGGCACCGAACTCTCGCCCGCCCTGGGAATCGGTGCCTTCATCGAAAAGACCCTTGTGGCCGCCGGGCAGTGCACTAAAGTAGACCCCGACGCCGATCCCGCCGCCGTCGGCCTCCTCGGCTGCGGCGTCATGGCCGGCTTGGGCGCGGCCCTCAACACCGGCGGAGTGAAGCGCGGCGACTCGGTTGCCGTCATCGGCTGCGGAGGAGTTGGCGTTGCCGCCATCGCCGGCGCGGCACTCGCCGGAGCCACCACCATCATCGCCGTCGATATCGACTCCAAGAAGCTCGAACGAGCCAAGGAACTCGGCGCCACCCACACCGTGGACTCCTCTGCCGGCGACCCTGTCGAGGAAATCCGTGCCCTGACCGGCGGCTTCGGCGCGGACGTAGTAATTGACGCCGTCGGACGTCCCGAAACCTACAAGCAGGCCTTCTACGCCCGCGACCTCGCCGGAACCGTCGTCCTGGTTGGCGTTCCCACGCCGGACATGAAGCTCGAGCTTCCGTTGCTGGACGTCTTCGGCCGCGGCGGATCCCTCAAGTCCTCCTGGTACGGCGACTGCCTGCCCTCACGGGATTTCCCCATGCTCGTGGACCTCTACAAGCAAGGCAAACTCGACCTCGACGCCTTCGTCACCGAACGCATCACCATCGACCAGGTGGAAGAAGCCTTCGACAAAATGCACCAGGGCGCCGTCCTCCGATCGGTGGTGGAACTGTGAGCCAGTCCAACAACGCACGCATCGACCGCGTCGTCACCTCAGGTACGTTCTCCCTTGACGGCGGAACCTGGGACGTGGACAACAACGTCTGGATCATTGGCGACGACACCGAGTGCATCGTGATCGACCCCGCCCACAACCCGCAGGAAATCGCCGACGCCGTCAAAGGCCGCACCGTCAAGGCGATCCTCCTGACCCACGGACACGATGACCATATCCGCTATGCCGGAGAATTCCGCGAGCTGGTCAAGGCACCCGTTCACCTGCACAAGGAAGACTGGATGCTCTGGCATGCAGTGTTCCCTGATGTAGACCCGGACAAGGGAATCGAGGACGGCGACGGGTTTACGGTGGCCGACGCCAACCTGCAGGCGCTGCACACCCCGGGCCACTCGCCCGGTTCGGTGTCCTTCCTCCTTACAGGTGACGGAACCCGGGAAGGCGCCAACACCGTATTCAGCGGGGACACGCTTTTCCAGGGCGGTCCGGGCGCTACGGGACGTTCGTACAGCGACTTCCCCACCATCATTGAATCCATCCGGACGCGTCTCCTCACGCTCCCGGAGGACACGGTGGTCTTGACGGGCCATGGTGAATCCACCAGCATCGGCGCGGAGGCCCCGCACCTGGACGAGTGGATCGCCCGCGGCCACTAGCTCATGACCGTTTGGCACCGGCCGCCGGCTCGAACACAGGCGCGGCGGCCGGTTCCAAGCGGATGATCACGGATTTCGAGGCCGGGGTGTTGCTGCCCTCCGCCGTCGAATCCAAAGGCACCAGCACGTTCGCCTCCGGGTAATAGGCTGTGGCGCACCCGCGTGCACTGGGGTACGCGACTAAACGCAACTGGCGCAGGACGCGGTCCACGCCGTCGTCGGCCTCACTGTGGACGTCCACGTACGCACCGTCGGCAAGCCCCAGCACAGCCAGGTCCTCCGGATTGACCATCAGCACCATGCGGCCCTTCTTGATGCCGCGGTAGCGATCATTCATGGTGTAGGTGGTGGTGTTGAACTGGTCGTGCGACCGGACCGTCTGCAGGAGCAGCCGCCCTTCCGGAACCACGATGGTCTCCAGGTCATTCACCGTAAACATGGCCCGGCCTGTGGCGGTCGGGAACGTCCGCGAATCCCTGGGGGCATGGGGCAGGATGAATCCGTCCTTTGTCCGGATCCTCGTGTTGAAGTCCTCGAACCCCGGAACGACACGGGACACATGCTCCCGGATCACGTCGTAATTCCGTCGCATGGCGGCCCAGTCCACGGGGACCTTCTTCCCGAGCACGGCTTCCGCCATCCCCGCGATGAGGGCCACCTCGGAGAGCACATCCGTCGCGATCGGCTCCAAGCGTCCGGCCGAGCGGTGCACGGCGCACACGGTGTCCTCAACGGTCACAAACTGCTCAACACCTTCCTGCCGGTCTATTTCCGTCCGGCCCAGGGTGGGCAAGATGAGTGCCTGCTCCCCCACCACCGCGTGCGACCTGTTCAGCTTCGTGGAGATCTGGACCGAAAGCCGCGTCCTTCGCACGGCCTCCTCGGCAACGGCGGTATCCGAGATGGCGTGGACCAGATTCCCGCCCAGGGCCACCAGGACCTTAATGCGGCCGTCACGCATTGCCCTGATGCTGTCCACTGCATCCACTCCAGGCTCATGCGGAGGGTCAAAGCCGAACTCGTCACGGATGGCGTCCAGGAAACCAGAGGGCATCTTCTCCCAGATCCCCATGGTCCTGTCCCCCTGGACGTTGCTGTGGCCACGGATCGGCGAAGGGCCGGCACCCGGCTTGCCGATGTTGCCACGCAGCAGGAGCAGGTTGATGATTTCCTTAATGGTGGGCACGGCCTTCTTGTGCTGGGTCAATCCCATGGCCCAGGTGATGATGACCCTCTCGGCGTGGATGTACCGTTGGGCAAACTCGTCAATCTCCGCGCTCGATAAACCGGTAGCCGCCAGGACCTCTTCCTCGTGCAGGCCGGCGAGGTGGGCTGCGAAGCCAACAAAGCCATGGCAATGCCCGTCAATGAAGGAACGGTCCAGCACGGTTCCCGGTGCCGCACTTTCAGCATCCAGCACCCGTTTGGAAACAGCCTGGAGGAGGGCCATGTCGCCGGCGAGCCGGATCTGCAGGAACTGGTCTGCCAGGTCCGTTCCCTTGCCGATCAGTCCGCGCGGAGTCTGGGGATTCCGGAAGTTGATCAGCCCGGCCTCGGGGAGCGGATTGACAGCGACGATCGTGGCGCCTGCCTGCTTGGCTTCTTCCAATGCCGTGAGCATCCTGGGATGGCACGTCCCGGGGTTTTGGCCCATGATGACAATCAGGTCCGACTTCGCGAAATCGGTGTAACTGATGGCGGACTTCCCCACCCCGATGGTCTCGCCCATGGCCAAACCAGTGGATTCGTGGCACATGTTGGAACAATCGGGGAGGTTGTTGGTACCGAAGGCCCGGACAAACAACTGGTACAGGAAAGCGGCCTCGTTGCTGGTCCGTCCACTGGTGTAGAAGGTGGCCTGGTCGGGGTTATCCAGGGCGTTCAACTCGTCGGCGATAATGCCGAAGGCCTGTTCCCAGCCAACGGGTTCGTAGTGGTCCGACCCCGCTGCCTTGTACACGGGCTCCACCAGCCGGCCCTGCTGACCCAGCCAGTACTCGGAGCGTGCTTCCAAGGAGGACAGCGGGTTCTGTGCCCAGAATTCCGTAGGAATACGCAGGGGTTCTGCCTCCCAGGCCACTGCTTTGGCACCGTTCTCGCAAAACTCTGCGGCTTTACGTTCCGGCGGGTCGGGCCAAGCGCAGCTCATGCAATCGAAGCCGTCCTTTTGGTTGACGGCAGTCAGCGCTTTCCATGCCCGCGACGGCCCCATCCCGGCAATGGCGTGGGGCAAGGTTTCGCTGAGGCTCGGCAGACCCGCAGCGAACCTCTTGGGAGCGCTGATCGACAGTTCCGCGTCCGAGTCCCGCAGCGGGTGTTGTTTGCGTGCCATCGTTCCACCACGGTCTCCGTCTTGGCGATGTTACGTTTTCACCCTATGCCCGTTGCCCCGTTCAGGCGATAAGCAGTGCCCCGTTCAGGCGAGAAGCGTTCGGAAGTCGCCGTCGACCGTCTCCGCATACGTCCCATAAGCCTGCACCACCGCTTCCTCCACGGTGTCGACGTCCAGGTGCGGAAGGAGATCATTGGCCGCCCCCGCCGTAGCCGGGTCCCATTCCAGCCCCAAGGCCTCGTAGCTTGCTGTCAGGACCTCGCGGATTGGCGCGGAGTTCTCCACCACAATGACCGAACTGAACAACCAGCCGCCGGAGACCACGCGCTGGGCCGTACCGATCAGCTTGATGCGGTGCGCGGGGAAGTCGGGATCTTCGCCGTGGACGCTGAACTCGCCGGGGCAGTACTCGCCTGGGATTTCGCCGACGGCGGCATGGACACCAACGCTGCGAAGCGCACCGGCCAGCAACTCACCGAACTCGGAGAAGCGCGCCTTGGCCTTGACGATCGCGTCGGGATGCGGCTCAACATGGTCCACCACAAGGGTGCCCTGGTGATACGCTGCCGCCCGGCCTCCGGCCTTGCGGACCAGGGGCTCGAAGCCCAGGTTGCGGCACGCGTCCTCCGCGGCCTTGAAACCAGGAAGGTTGGCGTCGCGTTGTCCAAAGGCCACCGTAGGCTGGGGCCGGTAGAGGCGCAACGATGGTCCCATTTCGCCCCGGCGTGCACGCTGCAACAGTTCCAAGGCAAAATCCAGGTCTTCAGCCGCACCCAAGGACTGGGGTTGCCTGTAGACAGTGAGGCCGCCCATCAGCTTTTCCTCAGGGTCAGGATCTGTTCGGCCCGACCGAAAGGCCCGGCCAGATCGTGCAGGACCGTGGAGGTGAGGCCGATGCCGTCAGCCCCGAAGGAAACTTTGTTGTCCAAGCCAAGCCATTCCCCCGACGGCGCCCGGTACATGTGGATCTGGAGGTCCACGTTGGGGAAGATGTAGCTGTTGGCGCCTGGTGGAACGCGCGCTGCGATGCCGTTGGCGGTGTCAACCAGGCCCATCAAACGTGCCAGGTCGCTGCTGTCCTCCTGGTTGGTCAGAGGGTGCATGGTGCGGATCCAGACTCGCCCCGATCCCGGGCGGTGGCCCTCGGCGAGGCGCATCTCCAGGGACCGGATGTAGCCGCCCGGCCACACACTGGCGCCGTCCCACGGCTTGCACTCATCGGGTGCTGGCATGGCCTCGTCCTCGACGGCTGCCACGGAGCTGGTGTCACTGGTGATCATGCGCCAAGCGGTGGCACGGATGGCGGTCCGGCCTGCGGCGGTGAGCTCGGCCTGGATCAGTTCAATGGTCCGCCCTGGCCTCAACGTAGAGGTAGTCACCTGGAATTCGCCCCCGGGGATCAGGCCGAGGATTTCGTAGCTGATCCGCGCCATCCGGACATCGCTGCGGGGTTCATGGCGGACCAACGCATCGGCGATGATGCCGGACGCAGGTGCCATGTGCTGCTCGTGGGGGTTCCAGGCGCCTTGGGCATGAATGGTTGAGCGGTACCGGCCTTCACCCAACGACTCGTAGTAGAAATCGCCTTCCGCCAGTTCCGGTAATGCAGTAGTCAAGCCGAACCTTTCGCCGATGCAGCAGTAGAACTCAGACCACTGTATCCGCAGATTTGGCTGCCGACCGACGTCGACGGGCCACGACGATGCAGGCCACAAGGATTGCGACCACCACCACGGCCACTGCCGCCCCACCGGGCGACGCCGCTGCTACCGCCAACCATGCTTCAAGGGCTGCCAGTCCGATGGTCGCATAGAGGACAGCCCACAGGATGGAACCGGCGATCGCCGCCGGCAGGTAACGCCGAAGCGGCATCCTCGCGGCACCGGCGGCGAGGTTGACTGCGGTTTGGAGGCCGATAGTAAGGAAGGAAACCACGACGGCGTAGGGGCCCCAGCGTTGGATCAGCGCCTGTGCCCGGGCTGCGTTCGGCTTCTCCAACGAGGAGCCGAAGCGGGTATGGGCGAACCCCGCAACTGCGCCCCTGCCCAGCCAATACGTGGCATTGACCCGGATCATGACAATGGCAAAAAGCGCCGCGAGCGCGACGCCGAAAGGCAAGCTCATGATCTGGTCCACCCGACTTAGGCTACCCTAAGCCATGCGGTGCCGTTGAACCGCTGCCGGAAACCGGACCCTAGGATAAGGGCATGGATCTCAGCGACGCCGCCCAGGAGTTGTATTCCGTACTGCCACGCGACTTCACAGCACGCCGAACCGAGCTGGCACGGAACGCCAAGGATTCGGGTGACTTCGAACTCGCCAAGCAACTCGCCGGCCTGACCAAGCCGGCCGCGGGCGCCTGGGCCATCAACGCACTGGCGAGTCACAAGCCAGAGGTGATTGACGGCGTCGTACGCTTTGGTGCGGCCCTGCGGCAGGCACAGGAGGAAGGCAACGCCGAAGCTTTTCGCGAACTGGGCCAGCAGCGGCAGGGCGAGCTGGCCGCGGCAGTAAGCGCCGCGAAGGACCTGGCGGGCCAACTGGGAGCAGCCCTGAGTGCTGCGGCGGCAGGAGACGTCGAACAGACCCTGCGGGCGGCCATGGCCGATGCCGCTGCCGCATCCGCCATCGGCACTGGACGGCTGGTCCGGGGATTGAGCGGCAGTGGCTTTGAAGCCGTGGACCTGACAGATGCCATTGCTGCGGGTGGTCCCGAGGACGAAGCTCCAACCCGCGAAGCTCCTGCCATCCACGCCCGGACGGCCACCAAGCCTGCCCAGCCGTCCCCTGCAAAAACCAAGGAAGCGAAGCCCGAGGAAGCCGCGACATCCTTGGCAGAACGTCGTGCGGCCAAGCGCCAGGCCGCACTCATGGAAGCAAAGGCCGAATTCGAAGCCGCGGACAAGGAAGCCCTCGACGCCGAAGAGACAGCCTCCAAGGCCTGGGAGGCGGTCAAGGCCTTGGAGCGCAGGCGCAAAACCTTGCAGAAAGACATCGAGGACGCCAAGAAGCGGCTTGCCGCCCTCGAAGCGGAACTGATCGGCGCCACGAGGGACACCGAGGCGGCAGAGTCTGCCAAAAAGGCCGCAGTCCGTGCCTCGACACAACTGCGGCGCACCGCCGACCAGGCAAAGCGGCGCGTCGAAAGACTGGATTAGTCCTGCTTCTTGCCCACCGTCTTTTGCAGGTTATGCGTGGCCGGACCTTCCAGATACTTCCCTTCGGGCGTGAAGCGGGAACCATGCAACGGGCAATCCCACGATTTCTCGGCATCGTTCCACGTCAGCAGCCCACCCAGATGGGCGCAGCTGGCCGATACCCTGCATACATTTCCATCCACGGTGGAAACGGCGGCGGGTTCACCCTTATACAACCCCACCACTCCGTAGCCCTCGGGCGGCCGGGTTTCATCGGTGATTTCAGGGTTCCTTCTCACCTTGGCCCGGTCGTCCAGGATCCGCTTCGCCGTTGATGCGTTCAAGCGGATGGACTGGGCTGCCCCTTGTGGATGCGTCACGCGGTGGTGGATGGTGGTTGCCCAATCAGACTGGCCGCCCAGGATGTCGGCAGTAATCGACAGTGCCGCGGCCACGCCGTTGCTCATGCCCCATTTGTTGTAGCCGGTGCCGAAAAAGATCCGGCCGCGGCCGCGGGGCAGCTTGCCGAAGAATGGCATCAGGTTGGTGGCCTGATAGTCCTGGGCCGACCACGTGTGCGTGACTTCTCCGCCCGGGTAGTGTTGGTGGGCCCAAGCGAGCAGGGCGTCGAGATGGGACTTCGGCGACTTTGCCCTTCCTCCGGGATGGCCGTAACCACCCACCAGGAGCAACTCACCGTCCGCCGTGGGATAGGTCCGCTGGGACCGGGTAGGCGGATCAATGGACAAGTACATGCCACTGGGAATATTGGCCTCGGCAGGAAAGCGGAGCGCCGCAGCGTAGGAGCGGTTGGGCTCAAGCTTGGCAAAGTAGAGGCCACGGTTCAGGATCGGCGTTCCCGTGGCCAACACAACGGTGTCCGCCGTGAAGGTCCCCCTGCGCGTGGATACCTCAAGGCCCGATCCAACGTTCTGCACTTGGACACCCTCCACGATCAAACCGCCGTGCTCCCGGATGTCGCGGGCCAGGGCCTCCAACACGTCCATCGGGTTGATTTGGACCTGATCCTCGAGTTCCAGGGCTTCCACCACATGGAAAGGCAAGCCGGCATCCCGGCTGAAGTGGACGTCCAAACCCGCGTCCCGCGACACCGCAGCTTCCTTCCGAAGCCGTTGGCCGCCGTCGTCGCTTGTTGCGAACGTGACTGCCGTACGTCGCTGGTACGCGATGCCCTGCTGATCCATGTACTGCCTCAGCCACGCCTGCCCCGTCCGGTTCGCTTCCACGTACGCCTGGACCATCTTCAACGAATACTGGTCCCTCAGGTTTGACAAAGCTCCGCCCTGGAGAAGGCTCAGTTTTCCGGTCGTGTTGCCCGTGGTCACGGCGCCCACCGTCCGGGCTTCGAAGACCACCACCCGCTGCCCTGAACGGGACAACAACAGGGCGGTCACCAAGCCGGTCAGCCCGGCACCGGCAACCACCGCATCGAAATGCTTTTCATCGGGAACCACATCGGAGGCAAATGCGGATTCCCGGTCCAGCCACAGCGATTTCATCGAACAACCTGCCTCTCAATCACGAAAATTGACACCTGGCATGTGTTGAAGCAAACGCTAGGCCGGTCGTTGGGGCTAATCAAGGGTTGCTGGCCCCACGACAGGTGGCGGCTCGCCCGTGGCAAGCGCCGATGCCCGGCGCAATGCCGGATCCGGGTCCTGGGACCATCGTTCCAGGACCTTGCCGGCCTTCTCCTTGGCCTGGCCCTCGAGCCGGCGCACTAAGGGACGGACCACGTCCCTGGCAAGCGGGTCCGACAAATGCTTTGTTGCTGCCTCCCGGAGGAAACCCTCTATCCGTGTGAGGTCCGTGTTGACCAGGATTTCCACCTTGGTCTGCAACAGGACCACCGCTGCGAGCCGCCGCTCAAAGACAGGCTCGGACCACAGCTCCGAACTGAGCGCAGTGATGTCGTCGTGGCCGAGGTCCTTGTAGCGCTTGAGAGTATCCCGGACAGTCCCCCGAACCGCTCCCACCGACGCACCGTATACCTCCAGGCCTTCGCCGGCCCGCTCCCGGATCTCGTAGGCCTTCTCCCACGAGGACTCCCGCTGCAGGGTGTAGTCCACGAATTCGCCAGCATCGCTCACGTCCCTATTCTGTCAGTGCCCCTCGATAGCTTGGGTCCACCAGCCATCGACAGGAGAAAAATGCCGTCGCAAGACCTCGTCACTGATGCCGCTTCGTTCCCGGGCGTGCCGGCCGCCTCGTCCATGCCCGACTGGTATCCGGCGCTGTTGAACACCGTTGCCACGGAAGTACGGGCGGGACGGACACGCGCCCAGGCCGCTGCCAACGGGGAGTTACTGAACTCGTACTGGAGCATCGGCCGGCAGTTGGCTGAACGCGAATCCGAACAGGGCTGGGGCGCCAAGGTGGTCACTCGGTTGTCGGCGGACATCCGCACCAGGTTCCCGGAAGCCAAGGGCTTCTCCCCCAGGAACCTCCGGTACATGAAGAGCTTTGCCCAGGCGTGGCCCGACTTCCCAATGTTGCAAGCACCGCTTGCAACATTGCCGTGGTACCACCAGATCGCCCTCCTGGAAAAGCTCGACGACGGCGCCACGCGGCTCTGGTACGCGGCGGCAGCCACTGCTCATGGCTGGTCACGCAACGTGCTGGTGCACCAGATCTCCACACGCTTGCACGAACGCTCCGGCCAGGCGATCACCAACTTTGCATCAACCATGGTTCCTGGCGATTCGGACCTGGCCCAGCAAGCTACCAAGGACCCCTACGTCTTTGATTTCCTGGCCATGACCGAGCGGCACACCGAACGTGACCTTGAGCTGCAATTGGTGAAGCATGTGGAAAAGTTCCTGCTGGAGCTCGGGCAAGGATTCGCCTTTGTGGGTGAGCAGGTGCGTTTGGAGATCAACGGAGATGAATTCTTCGCGGATCTGCTCTTCTACCACTTGAAGTTGCGCTGCTACATGGTGATCGAGCTCAAGGCCGTGAAGTTTGAGCCCGGTTTCCTGGGCCAGCTGGGGATGTACATGGCGGCAGTGGACGATCTCATGGCACACCCGGACGACAAGCCCACCATCGGACTGCTCCTGTGCAAAGAGAAGAACAGCGTGGTGGCCGAGTACGCGCTGCGTGGCTTCAATACTCCGATCGGGATTGCGGAGTGGCGCACCTCGTTGGCCGATTCCTTGCCCGACGAGCTGGCGTCCAGTTTGCCCAGCATCGAAACCTTGGAAGCGGAGTTGGCCAGCGAGGCCGAGCGCCTTGGCAGATAGCGTCAGACGTTGTCCTTGAACCAAGCCAACGTGTCGTTCCAGGCCTCGGTGGCCTGTGCCTCCACATAGCGATCACTGGTGTCGTTGTGGAAGGCGTGGTCCACTCCTGGATAGACCTTGAGCTGGTGTTTGACGCTCGTCTTGTCCAACGCTTCCTTGAGTTGGGGCATCGGGCCGGTGATGCGGGCGTCCTTCTCGGCGTAGACACCGAACACGGCAGGCTTGATCGTGGGGACCTTGGCCAGATCCGGAGCGGGTCCGTAGAACGCACTCGTCGCTTTCAGGCCCCGGATCTCCGTGCTGGCCTGCCAAGTGATGCCCCCGCCGAAGCAAAAGCCCACCATGGCAATGCGCCCTTCTTCTACAAACTCCTGTCCGTTGAGGTAATCGAAGGCGGCCTTGAAATCGTTGACGTGACGTTGGGATCCCGCTTGCGTCAATGCGCCGGGGACAGCGTCCGGGTCCATGTTTGCCGTGCCGCCCTCCCTGCTGAGCAAGTCCAGAGCCAGTGCGGCGTAACCCTCTTTGGCAAACCGTCGTGCAACATCCTGGATGTGCGGGGTAAGACCCCGGTTCTCGTGGCAAACCAGCACAGCAGGGCCGGGTTTGCCGCCTTCCGGACGGGCGAGGTAGCCGGTGATTTCAGTTCCCTGGGACGGGAGTGAGACCGTCCCTGTGCTCAGCCCAGCCGTGCCTTCAGGAACGGACAACGGGCTCTTGGCGTTGGGAACGGCGGTGGTGGCTGTCGTGGCTCCCCCGCCTGTCGCCGAGCTTGCGGTGTTCGGTGTTGGCATCGGATCACCGCTTTTGGGAACCTCGTCGGGTGTGCAGCCCACCAACGTCATGGCCGCTGCCGCCGCTGTCATGCTGCCCATGATGAACGCGACCCGCCGGGTAAACGTCCTGTGCGACATCTCACCGGCCCGATAGTCGTCGTAGAACTCTTCGATCAGGTATTTCTCGAACTTCTCCAACTGCTGTGTCATGGTGGTCCTCCCCTGGATGCCAAATAGCCTCCCCTCATTTAAGGACGTGGACAAGGTCCGGAGGGTTCAGTGGGGTCGGGTTGATGGGAACGCTAAATTGTCAGTGCCGGCTGGCAGAGTATGGATATGGACAGCGATCACGGAAACGAAGCAGGCACCGCGCTCGTTTCAGTGCCCGGATCTTCCGTGAACCAAGCCGCTGATGCCAAGGCTGTGAGCCAGGACCTGATAAACCAATTGCGGGTCTTGGAAGACATGAAATCCGCGATTTCAGCGTTGCAGGCGAAGATCGCGGTGGCCTTCGATCTTGCCCAACGGGAAGAGCAGGCCGAAGCCGGCGTGCCAGCGGCGGAGCGGGGCCGCGGCAGCGCGGCACAGGTCGCCCTCGCCCGCCGCGAATCGCCGAACAAAGGTTCCCGCCTCCTCGGACTTGCAAAAGCGCTGGTCACCGAAATGCCGCGCACCCTCAGAGCCCTCGAAACCGGACAGCTCAACGAGTGGCGGGCCACCCTCCTCGTCAAGGAAACCGCCTGCCTGTCCGCCGAAGACCGCTGCGCCGTGGACGACGAACTCGCCCCGGACACCGGAACCTTCGACGGAGCCGGAGACAAAGCCATCATCGCCGCCGCCAAAGCAGCCGCCTACCGCCGCGACCCCCGTTCCGTTACCCAACGCGCAGCCCACGCCGCCACCGAACGACACGTCGGCCTCCGCCCGGCCCCGGACACCATGACGTACCTCACCGCACTGCTGCCGGTGGCCCAAGGAGTCGCGGTCTATGCCGCCCTCACCCAGGCAGCCGGCACCGCCCGATCCGAGGGCGACACGAGATCCAAGGGCCAGGTCATGGCGGACACCCTCGTCGAACGCCTCACGGGCACCCCCTCGGGATACTCCGGCATCGACCTGCACATCGTCATGACCGACCGCACACTCCTCCAAGGCGATAGCGAACCCGCACGGCTGACCGGGTACGGAGTCGTTCCAGCCGAATGGGCCCGACAACTCCTCACTCGCGGCACATACGGAACGGGGCAGGGCGATAGCCAGCTCAGGGACTTCAACGTCTGGCTGAGGCGACTCTACACAGCCCCGGTTACGGGCGAACTCCTCGCCACCGACTCCCGAGCCCGCTTCTTCCCTCCCGGGATGCGGCGCTTCGTCGAAACCCGCGACCACCTCTGCCGGACACCCTACTGCGACGCCCCCATCCGCCACTACGACCACATCATCCCCTGGGCCCAAGGCGGCCAAACCACCCTCACCAACGCCGCCGGCCTCTGCGAACACTGCAACCACACCAAAGAAAACCCCGGATGGAGCGCCAAACCCCAACCGGGCAAACGCCACACACTCCACGTGACCACACCCACCGGACACAGCTACCACTCAACCGCGCCCCCGTTGCCCGGGCATCGAAGAACCTAGCTCGCGGGGTCGTACTGGAATTCCCTCAGCTCCTGAGGGCAGCGGCACGCCACGGCAATCTTCGCTGCCCAATCAACCGCAACCTCCCGCGTGGGCAACTCAAGAACCGTGTAACCACCGTTGGGTACCGTATGCCCCGGATAGGTGCCGGGCTGAACCGTGCCATCAGCGCCGACCCGAATCGGCTCAACGTCCTCATTGATGCCACCACCGAAGACGTAGACGCCTGCGTCCTTGGCTTCCTCAATCACTGCGTGTGCGGCGTCGGCTACTGCCTGGAACTGTCCATCCGGGATGTCCATCGCCTCGCCGGGAAATGAGATGAGGTACTTCGTCATGACCTTGCCTTTCGGGAATCCGCCCAACTCGCCTTGCCCTCAGAGGTCCGGAAACGTTGAGGCAAGCGCGTGGGGTCCAAAGTACGACAACCACGCGATCACGACAGCGAGCGCCACACCGATCGCACAGAGAAGGATCAGCGTTAAGGAGCGACGGTGAACAGTGGTGATGCCTTTCAACCCTTGTCCCAGTATGCGGCGGACGGCCAACAGATGTCGCGGTAAGACAGGACGAAGAGGCAAGTGCCTGAGCTTGTGCATGTGCCTGACGGCTCGACGCAGAGCCAAATGGGCCATGAATCCACGCCCACGGGATGACGTACCGCACATCCATAGACCCACGTAGAAGGGCAATGCAGTCACCAGCACATACAGGGCCGTGGGGCGAAGCAGTTTGCCGAACACATCAACTGCTTCCGTGCCGAACCGGCCTTCCGCCGCCATGTCGAGGCCCGCCATCAGAAATGCCAGGCCCAAGAGCACCCAGTAGAACCAGCCACAGAGCAGGCTGCCTGCCAGGGACCACCACTTCTTCGCGTACCAAAAAGCACAAAGGCGGGGAATATGGAGCGTGACAGCAACTACGGTCAGCAGCGACCCAACGAACGTAGGAAACACTGCTTGGGGACCCACCCACACCGCGGCTGCTGCACAGCTGAGGGCCGGGCATGCCACCGCCAGGAGGATGAGTTGTCCAACCCACACGGAGGACGAGGGTCTGCCCTTTGGCAGGGCTGCGAGTCGTGCCGCTGCGTCGGAGACTTTCCCGGCGTCGTAGGAGCGCGACTGGCCTTCCAGCAGCTTGGCATGCTCGGCCGCATCACTGGCGAACAACGCAATGAGTGCACCGAAAACGAAGGATCCGGCAACACCAAGGATGTCTATCCGCGCTGGGTTCGGAGGAGTTCCCAAGGCAACGTGCTGAGTGATCGAGACTGTGGTCAGCGCGCACACTGCGAGCAAGATGATCCAGCACATCCAATCCAGAAACTCCGTGGGTCCTGGATGTCTCCGCTTGCCCGACCTTCTCAACGCGCGTGCGTGAAGCTGGACGGCCACCACCAGGGTCCCGAGTACGCCGTAGCTTGCCAGGATCGACGAGCCGGGCAACCCACGCAGCACAAAACCACCGGAGAAGTTGGGGGCATTCGATATCAACCAGGCAGCCAGCAGGCCCGCCGAGCTAACTATCGAGGGCTGGATTAACCGTTTGAGGACCCTTTCCTGTATTGCTCTACATCCTGTGGTACTCGTTCGATGGCATGGGAAAAAGCACCGTCCTGCACGGATCACCCTCTCGGCACGCTGGCTCTGGCTGGCCAGACTTTGGGTTGACTCTGTGGGAAATCATGCGTGTTCGACTGAACGCCAGTAACCCCTCACGTTGGCAGTGTCCGAGGTCTGGTCTTCATGACGAAAAAGGTGAAGCCCTCGAGCCATTGCTCGAGGGCCTCACCAATCAAACTCCAGAAGAGAAAGTAAGAACTAGAACTCCCAGTCCTCATCTTCCGTGTTCACGGCCTTGCCGATCACGTAGGAGGAGCCCGAACCGGAGAAGAAGTCGTGGTTCTCATCGGCGTTCGGGGACAAGGCAGAGAGGATGGCCGGGTTCACGTCGGTGACCGATGCCGGGAACATGGCCTCGTAGCCGAGGTTCATGAGGGCCTTGTTGGCGTTGTAGTGCAGGAACTTCTTGACGTCCTCAGCCAGGCCGACTCCGTCGTAGAGGTCGTGGGTGTACTGGACTTCGTTTTCGTACAGCTCGAAGAGAAGCTCGAAGGTGTAGTCCTTGATCTCCTGCTTGCGGGCCTCCGAAACCTTCTCCAAGCCCTTCTGGAACTTGTAGCCGATGTAGTAACCGTGCACGGCCTCGTCGCGGATGATGAGGCGGATGAGGTCGGCCGTGTTCGTGAGCTTGGCGCGCGAGGACCAGTACATCGGCAGGTAGAAGCCCGAGTAGAACAGGAAGCTCTCCAGCAGCGTGGAAGCAACCTTGCGCTTCAGCGGATCGTCGCCCTGGTAGTAGTCCATGACGATCTGAGCCTTCTTCTGCAGGTTCTCGTTCTCGAGCGACCAGCGGAAGGCGTCGTCAATCTCCTTGGTGGAGCACAGGGTGGAGAAGATGGACGAGTAGGACTTCGCGTGCACCGACTCCATGAAGGCGATGTTGGTGTACACGGCTTCCTCGTGGGGGGTCAGTGCGTCCGGAATCAAGGAGACAGCGCCGACGGTTCCCTGGATGGTGTCCAGCAGGGTCAAGCCGGTAAAGACGCGCATGGTGAGCTGCTGCTCTTCCGGCGTCAGCGTGTGCCACGACTGGACGTCGTTGGACAGCGGCACCTTTTCCGGGAGCCAGAAGTTGTTGACCAGGCGGTTCCAGACTTCCACGTCCTTGTCATCCTGGATCTTGTTCCAGTTGATGGCTTCGACGTGGCTCAGCAGCTTGACCTTCTCGGTCATGTCATCCCCTTTAGCGTTGGGTTCTTTAAGGTAAGCGTACGACGGCGGGTGGGCACCCGCCGTCGTACTCTTTAGTTTTCAGCGTGGTTGACTACAGCATGCAGCTGACGCAACCCTCAACCTCGGTCCCTTCCAGCGCGAGCTGGCGGAGACGGATGTAGTAGAGGGTCTTGATGCCCTTGCGCCATGCGTAGATCTGCGCCTTGTTGATGTCGCGCGTGGTGGCGGTGTCCTTGAAGAACAGCGTCAGGGACAGACCTTGGTCCACGTGCTGCGTGGCAGCGGCGTAGGTGTCGATGATCTTCTCGTAGCCGATCTCGTAGGCATCCTGGTAGTACTCCAGGTTGTCGTTGGTCAGGTACGGAGCCGGGTAGTAGACGCGGCCGATCTTGCCTTCCTTACGGATTTCGATCTTGGCGGCCACCGGGTGGATCGACGAGGTGGAGTTGTTGATGTAGCTGATGGATCCGGTGGGCGGAACAGCCTGGAGGTTCTGGTTGTAGATACCGTGCTCCATCACCGACGCCTTCAGCTCGCGCCAATCATCCTGGGTGGGGATGTGGTGGCCGGCGAAGAGTTCGCGGACGCGCTCCGTTTCCGGAACCCATTCCTGCTCGGTGTACTTGTCGAAGAACTCACCGGATGCGTAGGTGGACTTCTCGAAACCGCCGAACGTCTGGCCCGTCTCGATGGCCAGCCTGTTGGAAGCGCGGAGGGCGTGGAACAGCACCGTGTAGAAGTAGATGTTGGTGAAGTCCAGGCCTTCTTCGGAGCCGTAATGGACGTGCTCGCGGGCAAGGTAGCCGTGGAGGTTCATCTGGCCCAGACCAATCGCGTGGCTTTGGGCGTTGCCCTGGGCGATCGACGGCACGGAGTTGATGTAGGACATGTCCGAAACAGCGCTGAGCGCACGGATGGAAGTCTCGATGGAGAGCCCGAAGTCCGGCGAATCCATGGTCTTGGCGATGTTCATCGACCCGAGGTTGCAGGAAATGTCCTTGCCCACGGTCTCGTAGCTGAGGTCCTCGGCGTAGATGGACGGCGAGGAAACCTGCAGGATCTCCGAGCAGAGGTTGCTCATGGTGATCTTGCCATCGATCGGGTTGGCCCGGTTCACTGTGTCCTCGAACATGATGTACGGGTAGCCGGATTCAAACTGGATCTCCGCGAGGGTCTGGAAGAACTCACGGGCACTGATCTTGGTCTTCTTGATCCGGGAATCGTCGACCATCTCGTAGTACTTCTCCGTCACCGAGATGTCGGAGAACGGCACACCGTAAACGCGCTCAACGTCGTACGGAGAGAAGAGGTACATGTCCTCGTTCTTCTTGGCGAGCTCGAACGTGATGTCCGGTACAACAACACCCAAGGAGAGGGTCTTGATGCGGATCTTCTCATCGGCGTTCTCACGCTTGGTGTCCAGGAAGCGGTGGATGTCCGGGTGGTGGGCGTGCAGGTACACCGCACCTGCACCCTGGCGGGCACCGAGCTGGTTGGCGTAGGAGAAGCTGTCTTCGAGGAGCTTCATCACGGGGATAACGCCCGAAGACTGGTTCTCGATCTGCTTGATCGGTGCGCCGTGCTCACGGATGTTGGTGAGTGAAAGGGCTACGCCGCCGCCACGCTTGGACAGCTGGAGGGCAGAGTTGATGGCGCGGGCGATCGACTCCATGTTGTCTTCGATGCGGAGCAGGAAGCAGGACACGAGTTCGCCGCGCTGGGCCTTGCCGGCATTGAGGAACGTCGGGGTGGCGGGCTGGAAACGGCCATCGATGATTTCGTCCACCAGGCGGGTTGCGAGTTCCTCGTTGCCACGGCCGAGGTGCAGGGCAACCATGCACACACGGTCCTCGTAGCGCTCAAGGAAGCGCTTGCCGTCAAACGTCTTCAGCGTGTAGGAGGTGTAGAACTTGAAAGCGCCGAGGAACGTCTCGAAGCGGAACTTCTTCTTGTACGCGCGGTTGAAGAGGTCGCGGATGAAGTTCATGGTGTACTGGTCCAGCGTTTCGCGCTCGTAGTACTGGTTCTTCACCAGGTAGTCGAGCTTCTCTTCCAGGTCGTGGAAGAACACTGTGTTGTTGTTCACGTGCTGCAGGAAGTACTGGTGTGCGGCTTCGCGGTCTGCCTCGAACTGGATCTCGCCATTGGCGCCATACAGGTTCAGCATCGCGTTGAGCTCGTGATAGCCAAGGCCCTTATAGGCCTCCGGCAGTGGCTTCTTGGCCGTATCCACAGCGCCCCCGGTTACTTCTGTTTCTGCGACAGTCGTGTCCAAAACTTTTCCAATCCTTGATTGACCCGGTCGACGTCTTCGGGCGTCCCCATGAGTTCAAACCTGTAGAGATGCGGCACCTTGCACTTGGCGGCGATGGTGTCACCGGCTGCACAATAGTTGTCCGCGAAGTTGGTGTTCCCCGCTCCGATAACACCGCGGATCAGTTCCCTGTTCCGCGGGTTGTTCAGAAACTTGATGACCTGCTTGGGCACGGAGCCTTCACCGTTGGTGCCGCCATATGTGGGCAGTACAAGGACGAAGGGTTCAAGGGCCTGAAGCGGCGCGTCCTGGGCGTAGAGCGGGATGCGCGCGGCATCCCTGCCCAGTTTCTGGACAAAGCGCTTGGTGTTTTCGGAGGTGGAGGAAAAGTAGATGAGGTGACTCCTGGTGGTGACAGCTTCCGTGCGGTTGCGTACGGTTGCCGCTGCCAGCGGTGCCATGGGAGTCACCTCGACTACATAGGAATTCTTTGTCTGATGTGGCGTCGTGGTGGATGAACCTTTAGGCCACGGAAGAGGAAACGGTCTGCGCCAGTTCCTCGATCTTGTCCGGGCGGAATCCGGACCAGTGGTCCTGCTCGGTTACCACGACCGGTGCCTGCATGTAACCGAGTGCCTTCAAACGCTCAAGGGCCTCGGCATCCTGGGAGATGTCGACACTCTGGTAGGCGATGCCCTTCTTGTCGAGCGCCCGGTAGGTTGCGTTGCACTGAACACAGGCCGGCTTCGTGTAAACCGTTACGGTCATGATCCCTGTCCCCTTAGTTGAAGTCTGTAGCTCTTCGTATCTGGCGGGCTCAACCGGAACCATGTACTGCATCCGATGACGGCCCGCGGGCTGCCGTGACAGCCAACACGCTCTATTTAGTCTTGCGCTGGTTTCCCGCTCAATCCGTAAATCGATACTACATGTAGTGCAAGCGCCTCGCCGGGACCCCAAGATGATGTATTACAAGTATGTCATTCAATCCACCGGCCGTCCACAGGCAAGGGGCCTCAAAATGTCCGTGTTTCCGCCAAAGTGAGAGATGAAATCCACACCCTGTGGACTACTTAGCCACATTTAATCTCCCGCGTGTCGCCTGCTCCCGGCGTGTCGTGACACTTTGAAAAATGTGGCGTGGCGAACAGCTAAAATCCTCTGATGGTCAATCTTCTCCACCTCCGGACCCTGCTGGAGGTTACCCGGCTGGGGTCCTTCGCGGCGGCGGCCGTACAGCTTGGTTACACGGCCTCCGCCGTTTCGCAGCAGATGGCCGCTTTGGAACGGGACACCGGCGTGGAGCTGTTCCAGCGCTCAGCCCGAAGCGTGGTGCCAACCGAGGCAGCAGTCACCATGACCCGCCATGCCTCCAAGGTCCTGACGGATGTGGAAGCACTCATGGCTGCCGCGTCGCGGACCACCGATGCCCCCGCCCAGGAACTGAGGCTTGGCATCTTCCCGAGCCTCGCCACTTACGTGCTTCCGGACATCCTGCGCAACGACAGGTGGAACGGTTTGGGCATAGAACTGAAAGTCTCCGTGGCCGAACCTGCCCAGACCATCCAAGGTCTCCGGACAGGCGGAGAACTGGACGTGGCATTGGTGTACCAGGTGGGCCAATCCGGCCTCGCTTGGCCGCATTCCCTGGAACGCCAATGGATCGGCGATGACAACTTCCGCGTTGTGCTCCCGGCTTCCTGGAAGATCCGCGAAGACGCGGAGATCGAAGCGGGACACCTTTCAGACATGCCCTGGATTGTGCACCACCCCGGCACGAGCGATGCCCTGGTGATCGAACGCCTCTTCGCCAGTTGCAACCTGCATCCCAGGGTGGTGGCCTACAGCGACGACTTCCACGCGAGCCTGGAAATGACGGCAGCCGGACTGGGTGCCTCGCTGGTGCCGGAGCTGGCCCTGCGGAACCGGCCATCCGGCGTCGTGGTCCTTGACGTTCCGGACATCAGGCTGGCCCGGAACGTGTTCGCGCTGCTCATCAACGAGAAGCGCACAGCGCAGGTACAGCTCTTTACCCAACTCCTTGCAGACACCTTGCGGGGAACGTCCGGAAAGGCCGGCCTGCCGCCGCTCAAACCCGCGCCGTCGAAGGCTCCCCAACGTCGGCGGTGAAATATTCCCAAGTGCTGGAACCCTCTGGTTGATGGGGTTAGATTGATCACATGGGCAAGGTAGCGAGCACACATTTTGGGGAAATCGAGCTCAATCACGGGCGTGAACACTGCTTCGTGGCCAAACACGAAATAGCCGGCAACGCCCTGGAGCTGGACCTCAATGTCACGGCGCACGACCACTTCGACGAGGCCGCCCTGCACAAGGTGGACTACCGTCTGCGGTTCCTCCCCGAACTGGTGGACCAGGTCCGCGAGATGATTGCCGACGAACTGGACCAGGACGGTACCAACCCCCAACAATTCCTGCACTTCCACAGCACGCAACTCAAGGAAGAGCAGCTTGAGTCGGTCTTCGGGGTAAGGGACAAGGCCCAACTCACCAACGACGTCTTCCTCAAGGCCCTCAAGCTTGGCCATGTGGCGATCTACCCGGGCCAGCCCGAACGCTACTTTGTGCTGGATTTCACCCTCGGTTCGCATTTCACGGACGAAACCCTGGTGGTCGCCGCCGACGAAGACGGCGTGGTGGACGACGAGATTCTCTGGGAATAGCACTTTATTCGCCCGCCCGTTCACCAAGGCCGTTCCACGGCCGGCCCGTCGGGGCCACGAAGGTAGCCCTCACGGTCCTGGCCTTCCGCCCGCTCACGTTGTGCCCGCTGGGCGCTCTCCTGCAGCTGCTGGAGCTGGTCCTGTTGCGGGGTGGGCGGCTGCTGCCCGGAGGGTTGCCCATTCGCTGAAGCATCACCGGCGTTGGACTCCTTCTTGGCCTCGAGCCGCTCCCCTGCCGAATCCAGTCGCTGCCCTTCCCCGTCACCGTTGGCGGAACCTTCCACGTGGCAGGACGCCGGAGCTGCCTTGACCACGTCCAAAGCCTCGTTGTACAGGGCCGGCGCTTGGGCGTCCCGGGAAGCCGCAGCGGCGTCACCCAGCTTTTCGATGCTTAACGCGAGGTTCACCCGGACCTTGCATTCATCGGCTCCCGGCCCTGATTCCAGTGCCTTCGTGAAGTCGTTGCGTGCTGCGGAGAAGTCACCCGCCATGGCATGCGCGTCGCCTGAGGCGAAGAGCGCTTTGTGCGGTTCGACGACGTTCGCGAACAGCAGCCAGCCGGCCGCCTGCGACATCCCCTCCTTGTTGCCCGCGTCGAATGCCTCCGCAGCTGCCCCACCCACGGATCCGACGCCCAGCAGCTTCGCAGCGACGGCGAGCGCTGCCAGGGCAGCCGGGGCGGACCACAGCGCCAGGCGGCGCTTCCGGCGTCGTACATTGTTCGCTTCCTTGCCCATGGGCGTCACGGGGCGTGTTCCCTTCCCGGCGTGCCTGCGGACCCGCGCAGGTCCCGCAAGGCTGTCAGGTACCGTAAGGGCTCCTGGACGAGGAGCAGGAAAGCTCCCAGTGCCAACAGCCAGTACACCTCCACCCGTCCAGGACTGCTATCGGAGCCGACACTGAGCTCGCCTGGGTTGGCGTCTGCGAGCATCTCCCCCGGTCCCTCGTCGCCCGTCCGGTGGGTGTACGGGACGCCCAGTTGCGTGGCGATGGACCTCAGCGCGTCCTCGTCGATCCGCGAGACGGCGTCGGACCCGTTCTTGTCCTTAAGGTACCCGGCCTGCGGGTCCGATGGATCCTTCATCCTGCCGCCGGCCGTTGTCCCGTAGCCCAGTACCGCTCCCCCGCTGACAGTCGAGGAGTCCACCGGCATGCGCCCGGGCGCCGACGCTGCGGTGTTCTCGCCGTCTCCGGCGTAAAACACCAAAGCAGGACGCCCTGGGTGCTTCTCCCTCGCCGCGGCAAGGCGGTCCTTCAGTACCGTGCCGGCTTCGGTGATGCTGCTGCCTGCGGCGTAGCGGGGATTTTGCGGTTGCAGGGTGGCTATTGCTGTCTGAAGTGCTGTGGCGTCCTGGCTCAGCGGCATGCGCACGGTCGCTTTGCTGTCGAAAGTGATAAGGGAAAACTTTGCCCCGGCGAGTTCCTTGGCCACCTCCATCACATCTTTTTGGACTCCCGAAAGGCGGGTACCACCGTCGTGGTAGTCCTCCGCGGCCATGCTGGTGCTGGTGTCCACCACGAAGAACACGTCGAGCTCGGCGACGGCGGTCCTGCCCGCTGCGCCGGGCCAGCCGGGACGCAGGGCGGCGACAAGCAAAAGCACGACGGCGGCTGCCCGGAGCGCCGTCCGGCGCACCTGCGCATGGGACTGCTGTCGTTTGAGAATGATCCACGCGACAAACGCGACCAGGGCAACACCGGAAACGGCTATGAGCGGCCAGGGAATGATGGGAGCGAGCGTCATAGCTGGGCCCGCCAACCGAGCACCAACAGTCCCGCGCCCGCAGCCAGCGCGATGCCCAGGGGCCACGCAGGCGAGTCGGTCATCACTGCCTGGGGCGCCTGGAGGTAGCCTGCGGCTTCAGTCGCCGCCACCTTGGCAACGATGCCTGGCACCGCCTCCGGGCTGTCCAGGGTGAAGTAGCTGCCGCCGGTTGCTTCCGCCGCCGCCCGCAGGCCGGCTCCCGGCTGATCGGGGCGGTTCCCGTAGTCCACATCGCCAGGGTTGAGGGCGTACACCTTGGCGTTCTTGCTCTTGGCCAATTCAGCGGCTTGCTGCAGCGTGAAGATCGGGTCCCCGGAAAGGAAGTTGTCCGTTGCAAAGATGACTGAGCGCGAGCGCTGGCGATCTCCCGTATCCGGGAAAGCCTGCACGCAGGATGCCAGGCCATCGCCGATCATCGACGATCCTCCACGGTTCCAGGTGCCGTCAAAGAACGAACCAGCACCGCTTTCCAAAGCCTTCCGTGCCTCAGCGAGCTGCCCGGACGCGTAGTCGTAGTCATCGGTCAACGGGAAAAGCTGGACGCTGCTGCTGTCGAAGATCACCATGCCGATCCGCTCGCCGTCGAACTCCCGTGCAAGCTGTTGGAAGACGGCGGCCAAGGCAGCATCGGTACTGGTCATGGATCCGGAGACGTCCAGGCAAAGGACAATGTCGCGGTTCCTTGCCTCGGGTTGTTCGGTGGTGCGCTGCGCCGGCCGGGCCGCCGCCGTCACCGCGGCAGCCAGGAAGACCGAACCCAGCATTAGCGCCAGGCCCAACGTGATCCGGTGCCTGCGGAGGGCCTGTTGGTACTCGGGCAACGCCGTCAGGCGGCTTCCATGGGCCACAAGCCGGGCGGGCTCGGGCCGGCGCCTGCGGTAGATGCCCCATGCGACCACCACTACCACCGCAGCCGCAGGGACAATCCACCAATACGTCAGCTCCATGCGCGCACCGCCTGCCGCGCAGCTGCGGCGGAGTCCTGAACAGTCTGGCCGGTCACTGGCGCGAACTCCGCCGGGTAGATGCCGGCTATTCCGCTGACGAACGGTTCCAAACCGTGCCGGCGCAACTCCTCCAGGGTCATGGAGGTGGTTGGCTTTCCCGTTACGTTCCCTGCGAATTCCCGCACGAGGAAGCTCAATTGTTGGTGGGCGGCGCGCTCCGGAAGGCGTCCGGCGTCGGCATCAGCTGCAATGGAATCGATCGCCTGCAGGCACGCGCTGCGCAGTGCTGCCACGTCGGATGGAACGCCGGCGCGGTCCCGGCCGGCCTGCTTGCGGCGGGGCCACAGGAGCAAGGCGTACCAAGCGGCCAGGAGCAGCAAGAGCAAAGCGCCCAGGTAGAACCACCCCTGGCTGTATTGAAGCGGGCCGTAAAAGCCCGGGTTATCCTGCACCGTTCACCTTTCCGGCTTTGTGCCGCTCCAATAATGCGAAGACCGCAGACAATATCTCTCCGCTGGCCCCCACCTGTTCTTCGGCGATCCCCAACCGTCGAAACACGTCCCGACGCCGGCCATCCCGGAGGACCATGGCCGCATCATAGGCCTGCCGGATTCCGGCGTTCCCCGCCAGTGCCGCCGGAATCGAGAATCCCCGGCCAACGTCCCGGCTGGAACGGTCCGACCCCGCAAGATCGGCGTCCTTGACGGTCAGCCAGAGAACCTCATGGCGCAGCCGCAGGCGACGGAGCAGTTCCTCGATTCGCTGGTCCGGCATGAACTCATCGGCGACGCCGACTACCAAGAGCCGCCCCCTCAGGTACCTCAAGGCATAGTCGAGCTGGTCCGCGAGTGCGCTCGCGGGCCCAGAGGCGCTGACGGCACCCTGCACATCGTGCAGCAGCAGTTCAAGGTTGTGTTCACCGGAGCGGGGCGGACGGTAACGGATGGCTTCGGCGGAACCGTGGAGGAGGCCGACGTCGTCACCGTGACGGCAGGCGAGGTACCCCACCACGCCGACAGCTTCCATGGCAAGGTCCACCTTCGATTCCCCGGACGCGGCTTCGGCGGCCATGGTCCGCCCGGTGTCCACCAGCAAGAGGACAGAGTGGCGCCGGACAGCCGCATAGCGTTTGACCAGCGGTGATCCGTGCCGGGCCGTGGCTTTCCAGTCGATGTCGCGGACCTCGTCGCCGGGAACGTAGGAACGGAGGTCATCGAAATCCAGGCTGCGTCCCTTGAAGACGGAGCCATACTCGCCGTCAAGCAACGCCGTAGTCCTGCGATGGGCGAAGATGAACATCTTCGCCTTGACGCGTTGCAGCAGGCTGGGCACTACCGGCCCTCTACGGGGTCTGCACGGACGCGAGGACTGCGTCAATGACTGTTTCCACGGCAATTCCCTCCACTACAGCATCGAAACCCAGCACAATCCTGTGCCTGAGGATCCTGTGTGCCAGGCGTTTGACGTCTTCCGGAATGACGTGGTCGCGTCCACTGAGGAGGGCCACTGCCCGCGCGGCCTGGCTGAAGGCAATGCTTGCACGCGGGCTTGCACCGAACTCGATCAGGGAAGCCAGGCGCGGCTCCAAGTACTGTTCAGCATTCCGGGTCACGTAGGCCAGGCCCACGATGTACCGGACAATGGCCGGGTCGATGTACACACGTCGGACCACATCCTGGACCTGGACCACTGCGTCCAGGGATGCCGCCGCAGGAGCCTTCCGGCCGGAATCGAACACGCCGGCATCGATCCGTCGAATGACTTCGGCTTCCTCCGCGGGACTCGGATAATCCAGCACGTCCTTCAGCATGAAGCGGTCCATCTGGGCTTCAGGCAGACGGTAAGTGCCTTCCTGCTCAATGGGGTTCTGCGTCGCCAACACAAGGAAGGGCTGCGGCAATGGATACGACTCGCCACCGATCGAGGTCTGCCGTTCCTGCATCGCCTCCAACATGGCGCTCTGGGTCTTGGCGCTCGACCTGTTGATTTCATCGAGAAGCACGATGTTGGCATGGACAGGGCCCAACTGCGTGACGAACGTCCCCTTGGCCGCATCGAAAATCTGGGTTCCGGCAATATCGCTGGGAAGCAGGTCCGGTGTGCATTGGATCCGCCGGAAATCCGCGCTGACGGCGTCGGCCAGGGCGTGCGCGGCGGTGGTCTTGGCCAATCCGGGAACGCTTTCCAAAAGAACGTGGCCGCCCGTGAGGAGGCCGATAACCAAGCTCTCCCGCAGCTGTTCCTGCCCCACCACCTTGGCTTCGAAGCTGCGAACGATGCCGCCAACCAACTGCTGGGCACGCGCCATTTCCGGAGCATCGATTCCAGCAACTGCGGTGTTTTGAAGCACTCGGTGTCCCCTCGGTGGCGTTCGGTTCAGCAGCAGGCCGCACCGGGTGTCCGGCACGGTCCTGCATCCGGCCACTCTATCCAAACCGCAAGCGCATTTGCCCGCAATGGGTACCCCTCCCCATGAGGACTCCGGAGGTCTATCCTTTTGCCATGCATCAGCTACCAGCCGCCTATCAGCAATACCTCGACAGCCAGACCCAGCATGTTAACGACGCCATCCGGCCGGTGTTGCTTCAGTCTGCCGCGGATCAACGCCACGGTGTGCGGATCACGTACAACCACGGCCCTACCGGCCACCAGGCCCACGTGGATGAGTCCATTCCGTACGGAGAGATCGTCGAAGACATCGACTGATCTTCCGGCGGACTTGACAACGGGGATCAGCCTTCCAGCAGCAGCCTTTGGGCCCGCGGGGCAAGCGTGTGTTCCAGGACGAGGCACGCTGCCCCGATGGCGCCAACATCTTCGCCCACGCCCGAGCCAACCACATCGATTCCGTGGATCATGCCGGCCGCACTGTTCTGTGCAATGAGCTGGGGGACGCGGCCCAGGAAGTACTTGGACATCCGTCCCCAGAACGGCCCTCCGAAGACCACCCGTTCAACGTCCAAAGTGTTGGTCACCACCGAAACTGCCCGAGCCACGAGGACGGCGGACTTCTCCAGGATGGCGATCGCCTTTTCGTCTCCGGCGTCGGCTTTGTCGCAGAGCAAGGCGTAACGCTCCTGCACAGCGGGGCCGTCATCGTCGCCGTGACCGTCCAGGATACCGGCGGCTTCGGCCTCGGCAACCAGCACCTGCGGAATACAGGACGACTTGACGCATCCGCGCAGTCCGCAATCGCACGGAAGACCGTCCGGGTCTACGATGATGTGGCCGATTTCGCCCGCGTTGCCCGAGGTACCCCGCACCACCTCATCGTTGAGGACAAGGCCGCAGCCGATGCCGGTTCCCATATACATGAAGACGAAACTGCCGGCTCCGCTTGCCCCACCGGCCCACGTCTCGGCAACCGCGGCGCTTGTAACGTCCTTGTCCACCAATGTCTCAAGGCCCGTGGCTTCGGTAAGGGCCTCGCGGATGCGTACCCGGTTCCATCGGGTCAGCAGCGGCGGCTCCACCACCGAACCTTCGTCAAGGTCTATGGGACCGGGCACGGCCACTCCGAGACCGGCAATCTTGGACTGGTCCACGCCCGATTCCTCGATGAGGATCTGGATCTGCTGCGCGATGCTCGTGATGACCGCTGCCGGGTCGCCACCCGGGGTGGCCATGCGTGAATGCCTGACAACATCGCCCAGGAGGTCCAGGACCACGAACGTGATGACGGCCGGATCCAAGTGGACACCAACGGCGTACATGCCGGATGGATTCAAGCGAAGTATGGTGCGGGGCTTGCCCGGACCGGTTCCTTCCTTGCCTGCCTCGATAATGAGTTCCTGATCCAGGAGTCGGCGGGAGATGTTGGATATGGTCTGCGGGGACAGTCCCACGATTTGTGCGAGTTCAACACGGCTGAGTCCTCCGGAAGACCGTCGGATAGCCTCCAGGATCACCGTCAGATTGAAGTCGCCCATGCGGGGTAGATTCGTTCCGCGCCTTGGTGCCGGCGTCCGGATCTCAGTCACGGATTCCCCTCGTCTAGAGAAACAATTCATTGAACTTCGTCTGTGTCAGAATCGTACGTCACCCCCGCTCGGACGGGTATGTGCGCACGCAGCAACCGGAGTCAGGGCCGATGCCAACGACACTGAATTCTATGTGACCCCTTAGGCACTGACGTGTTTCATGACACGCCTGGCGTGCCGGGGTTACGCCTTCAGGCTGCGCGTCACCGTGAATTTCGGATTGCGGCCTTCCACCGTTGTTGGTCCGATGAGTCGCCCCAAGGCGGGGCGGTACTGCAGGTGGCTGTTGTAGACGGTCCAGAGTTCCCCACCCGGCGCAAGGACGCGGGCCGCTGCATCGAACAGCTTGAGCGCGGCGCCCGCGTGGATGCTCGCACCGAGGTGAAAAGGCGGGTTCAGCAGGACCAGGTCGGCACTTCCGGGTCCGAACGAGGACATCGCGTCGTCATGGACAACGGTCACCCGTCCCTCGAGCCCGTTCGCGGCCGCGGTTCCGCGGGCCGAGGCAACGGCGGCGGCCGACTGGTCCGTAGCCAGTACCTTCGATGCGGGAAAGCGACGGGCGTACATCGTGGCCAGGATCCCGGTACCGCAACCAAGGTCTACCGCGGTGGTGGCAGCCGGCATCCGGTCCAGGAAGGTCAGCAGGAAGCGGGTCCCGATGTCCAGGCGGGCTCCTGAGAAGACCGCTCCATGGGCGCACACGTCAAGGTCTAGTTCTGCAAGATGCTCAACCACCGGGTAGGGCGCTCGGTCCGGCATGGCTTTGGGCTGGCTTGCCCTCAACACCCTCGACTTCTGGCGGGCGCGTTGCGGCTGCACCGTCGAGAAGGACTTCTCCAGCACCGCGTTCATGCCCAAGCTCATGTGCTTGACGCGGCCGCCGGCGAGCAGCACCGCATCCGGCGCAGCGAAGCGCGCCACGGCGTCGGCAACTTCCTCCAGTTCCGCCAGTGACTTGGGCAGTTGCAGCAGCACCAGGTTGGCGCCCCTCAGCAGCTCCTTACGCAGTTCATGGGCCGTATAGCGGCCCTCCAGACCCGCCGAGCGGGCATTGCGCCCGAGCGCGGCACGACCGGTGAAGAGGTCCTGGTGGACACGTACATTCGCGACGCCGAGGCCCTCCAGGGAGCCGAGGGTAAGGGCTCCGTAGCGGTCGCCGATGACCGCAAGCCGGGTATCCGCCGAAACCAGTTCCGCCGCAGTGTCCAGCAGCAGACTGTCGGTGGCATCGTAAGCGTGGAGGTTGTCCGCTTCGACGTCAGGAAAGCGGCCCAGTGTGCCGAACAGCGAATCCAGCCCAGATAACTTCACGGTGCTTTTCCTCTTGCAGATGTAAGAATTTCGTACGCCAAAGTGTCTCGACTTCACGGCTGCCGGGGAGGAACGTGGTTCCTGCAGAGTGCACAAACACCCTTTCAGGGCACTGGCCCCGGCCTCTCCGCGAGCCCGGCACCGGGACCAACAGCGATCCGGCTCCCCTCCCCTGCGAGCAAACCATGACTGTCAATGTTGTCACGCAACTGCAAGTGAAGTCACATAACTCCCCCGACGAAACGCGCCGTCCGGAGAAGACCGTGGTGGATGTCGTCACCGTCGGCAACTACACCATCGGACGATCCACGTTCCAACCCGGCTGGACGTGGGCCGACTGCATCAAACCTGTGGTGGGCACCGATTCCTGCCAGCTGAACCACGTCGGCTTCTGCGTCTCCGGAGCCTTGGAAGTCGAAACCAACGATGGCAACCGCATCAGCATCTCCGCGGGCGACTCCTACACCATCCCGCCAGGCCACAACGCCCGCGTTGTAGGCGACGAACCCTTCCAAGGCGTCGAGTTCCTCAGCGCTGCGGAATTTGCCCGGCCACCGGAGTAGGCACCCGCTCCCGAGGCAGGATGCTGCCACGAAAAAGACCCCGCTCACTCGAGCGGGGTCTTTTGTCCGAAGTGGAGCTGAGGGGACTCGAACCCCTGACCCCCTGCATGCCATGCAGGTGCGCTACCAGCTGCGCCACAGCCCCGGACTTGTTGTTTCCGGCGGAAGATTTCCCTTCCTGCCGAAGCAACTCGTCAATACTACCCACAAAGTTCTGAGATGCGAAATCGAAGGGGAATGATGTGGATCACATATTCCCGCGCACCCCGGAAACAAAAATCTCCCCCTTCGCTCTTGCGAAGAGGGAGATCTCGATGGTGGAGCTGAGGGGACTCGAACCCCTGACCCCCTGCATGCCATGCAGGTGCGCTACCAGCTGCGCCACAGCCCCATATTCTTGTTGCCCGGATTCAAGGCTTTGCAGCCCTTCCCGCCGAAGCAACTCAAATATCTTAGAACAGCATTTCCGATAATTCCAAATCGGGCATATTCCGAGGTGAAATGCCTAGGAGGCGTCGGAATCCTCGCCAGCCACGGCCTTGGCCGAGGCATCGTCACCGAGCTCGAGGTCCACCACCGGGCAGTCCTTCCACAGGCGCTCAAGGGCGTAAAACACGCGGTCCTCGGCGTGCTGGACATGGATCACAATGTCGGCGTAGTCCAGGAGCACCCAACGGCCCTCGGAACGGCCTTCACGGCGCACCGGACGAAGGTCCTGCTTCAGGAGTTCCTCCTCGATGCCGTCCACGATCGCATTGACCTGGCGTTCTGTGGGGGCTGAGGCGATCAGGAAGACGTCGGTCAGCGCCAGGCGTTCACTGACATCCAGGGCGACGATGTCCTCGGCAAGCTTCTCTGCCGCGGCCCGCGCAGCGTGGCGGGCGAGGGTGATGGATTGTTCGTGTGCAGACACAGGGACTCCTTGTTATGGCCAATTGGCCTTTGATGGCCTAAGCCGTATTTCCAGCGGAACTAGCCGCTCGTGATCATGATGATGCCGACGATGAGTGCCACAAGCCCCAACGCGAGGACTCCATATTGCAGCAGGCGGCTGCGCTGCGCCCTGGCGAGGCCGGCGGTGCCGGCATCGAGGGGATCCAGCCCATAGGCGGTTCGTGCCGACACGGGCGGACGCTCGGCTTCATGCCCCGGATCGACGACGGCGGCATTGCGCTTGCGCGCGTTCCTGGCCACCGCTTCGGCACGGGCAAGCACCCCGGCCCGGCCCCGGGAGGGGCGTCCGTTACCCGCCGGCGGTTCGGTTTTCGGTTTGGGCGACGTCACGAGCGGCACGAACGTCGTGCTCGGACGCTTCATCACCGGCCGCTCGATGCCGGGTACCTTGACGAACTCGAGCGGCGTGACCATAGCGAGGTTGTTCGCGGTGGACGGGCCGGACTCGGCAGCGGTCGCCGTGCCTTCCGCCTTTTCCGACGAGGACTTTTCGGGCACCGCACGCTCGGCCAGCTTCTGCTTGGCTGCGGCCCTCTTGTTCAGGACAGCCGCACGCTCGGCCAGGGCGATTTGCTGGGCGAGGACTTCGGGATCCACCGCAAGTGGGTCCTGGTCCGCGATGTGTTCCAGCTTGGCAGTCTGGTTTTGCACCTGGGCAGCAATCAGCTCACGGACCGCAAGGGCCTGTTCCACCGACATTTCAGGCCCGGCCGACTCCTCCGGAGCAGGCTTTTCCGCTGGTTTGGCCGTGGAGCCTGCGCCGGAACCGGGAACTTCAGCTGGACCGGCAACGTCAGCAGGTTTCCCACCTGCCGGCGGAACTATGGGGTTGGCGGACGTCGCCACTTCAGCCTGGAGCTGCTGCAACCGAAGCTGACGCCTCGTGGGCGGTCCACCCCCGGAGAGCTGCTCTTCCTTGTCGGCCAGTTCCTTGATGGTCCGCAAAGCGGCCCTGTCACGGGCGCGGATCTGCGATGAGCGCTCAGGCGCAGCCGCCGTTACGGCATCCACAGGCACGTCCGCAGCGCGACGGTTGCGCCCGTTGCCTTCGGTTTGCTGTGCTTTGGCGGCATCGGCAGCCTTCGGAGCGGCCGCAGCTTGTGCTGCCGGTGCAGCTTGGGAAACTGGCGGCGGGCCGGCGGTATCCAGCGGCTGGTTGGCCTGTTCCTGCTCTTCCCGGGCGCGGCGAAGCTCACGCCTGCTACGGATGGGTCGCTGTTCCTGGCTGCTCATTCAAAACTCATTCAGTACGTGCTTGGTCGTCTGATCCGGTCAGCGCTGGTGCCAACTCGCCGGCACTGCTTCCTGGTGCGTACAGTCCATACTTTGCGATGTACTGCACCACACCATCCGGTACGAGGTACCAGACAGGATTTCCTTCATTCACCCGGTCGCGGCAGTCCGTTGAAGAGATGGCCATGGCCGGAACCTCGAGCAGGCTGACATCGTCCCGGCCCAGGTTGTGCAGCTCGTGTCCGGGCCGCGTCACACCTACAAAGTGGGCCAGGGACCAGAGCTCATCGACGTCTTTCCAGGACAGGATTTGTGCCAAGGCGTCCGCGCCCGTAATGAAGAACAGATCGGCATCCGGACGCTGGTGGCGGAGATCACGCAGGGTGTCGATGGTGTATGTAGGGCCAGGACGGTCCACATCCACCCGGCTCACAGTGAACCTGGGGTTGGAGGCCGTGGCGATGACCGTCATCAGGTACCGATGCTCGGGCTTGCTGACTTTCTTGCTGGACTTTTGCCACGGCTGTCCCGTGGGCACGAAGACAACTTCATCCAGGTCGAACTTGGCAGCGACCTCGCTCGCAGCCACAAGGTGGCCGTGATGGATGGGATCGAACGTTCCACCCATCACGCCCAGACGGAGCCTGCGCCCCGAATCCCCACGCGGTGTTGCAGCGATGATGTTAGTGGCCCGGGTTGTGCGTGTGCTTGTTCGGGTGCTGGCGGTGCGGGTCAGCGTGCTCTTCCACGGCCTCGTGGCGGTTGCCGAGGTTGGTGTAGGAGAGGGCCACGAACATGAGGACCAGCAGGAGGGCGAACATGACGATGCCAAAGACCCACGGCTCTGCCCACAGAGGCGCAGCTTCCTCGTGGCCGCCCTCGGTTTGCGCGGCAATGGATATGGCGATCTGCTGAAACAGCATCTTCTCCCCTAGTTGGTTCTCAAAGGATGACGACGGCGGGCCTTCCCGCCGTTTCGGACTTCTGTTCTATGTTACAGCGTTGCTAGCCGCGGACTTGGCCTTCACCCTGGACAATCCACTTGGTGGTGGTCAGCTCGGTCAGGCCCATGGGTCCGCGGGCGTGGAGCTTCTGCGTAGAGATGCCTACCTCGGCACCCAAACCAAGCTCACCGCCGTCCGTAAAGCGCGTGGAGGCGTTGACGATCACTGCCGCGGAATCCACCTCGGCAATGAATTTCTCCGCATTGGCCAGGTTGTTGGTCAGGATCGCCTCAGTGTGGCCAGTGGTCCAGGTGCGGATGTGCTTGACGGCGTCATCCAGGTTATCCACCATGGCAACGGCAAGGTCAAGGTCCATGTATTCGGTGGCCCAATCGTCGTCGTCAGCCGGTACGGTTTCGACGTCCGCGCCCAAGGCTGCCGCGATCCTTTCGTCCACGTGAAGGGTGACGCCGGCGGAACGCAGCGCCTTCGCCACGGCGGGAAGCACCGTGGATCCCGAGTGCACCAGGAGCGTTTCCACGGTGTTGCAAACACTGGGCCGCTGGGTTTTGGCGTTGAGCAGGATATCCACGGCCATTTCTTCGCCGGCGGACTCGTCGATGAAGATATGGACGTTGCCCTCACCAGTCTCAATAACGGGCACGGAAGAGTTGGTGACGACGGTTTGGATCAGGTCCCGTCCACCGCGGGGAATAAGCACGTCCACCTTGCCGCGGGCACGCATGAGCACGTTGGCACCCTCGCGGCCGAACTGGTCTACGGTCTGGACAGCGTCTGCCGGCAGGCCCACTGAATCCAAGGCTTCGCGGAGGATGCGCACCAGCGCCTCATTGGTGTTGGCTGCTGCCGATCCGCCACGCAGGATCACCGCATTGCCGCTCTTCAGGGCAAGCCCGGCGATGTCCACAGTAACGTTGGGGCGGGCTTCGTAAATGGCGGCCACAACTCCCATGGGAACGTTGACCTGGCGCAGGCGCAGGCCGTTGGGCAGGGTCTGCCCACGGACCACGTTGCCCACGGGATCGGGCAGCCCGGCAAGGTTTTCCAGAGCCGCAACCAAGCCATCGATTCGGGCGGGAGTCAGCGTCAGCCGGTCCAGGAGCGCGGCGGACGTTCCGTTGGCGCGTCCGGCCGCCACATCCTTGGCGTTGGCTTCGAGGACATGCTTCTGCTGGTCAAGCAGGGCGGCGCCGATGGCCCGCAAAGCGCGGTCCTTCCAGGCGCGGTTGGCCTGGCCCATACGGCGGGCGGCTTTGCGGGAGCGGTCGGCAATCGCGTAGACAGCTGACTGGACGTCCTCCGGCGTGACCGGCACAGCGCCTGCCGCAGGGCTCTCCGGCGTTTGGCCGGCGGAACCGGAAACGTCGGAAATCACAGGGGCGTCAGGGGTCAGCGCTTCAGTCATGCTCCAAGTTTAGATGAGCGGGCGCTCCTGAGGAGCACCAGGTCGTCAACATGAACAACTTCGCGGTCGTAGCCCCGGCCCATGGCCTGGCCCAGTTCCTGCGTGGACCGTCCCAGCATCCTCGGCAGCTCATCCGAGGAGTAGTTCACCAGCCCCCGTGCCACCACGGCGCCATCCAGGCCCACCATCTCCACCGGGTCCCCGGCTTCGAAGTCCCCCGAAACCTCGGCAATGCCAGCGGGCAGGAGTGACCTGTGCCGTTCGCGCACGGCCTTCACTGCGCCGTCGTCGAGCACCAAACGGCCGCGGACCGTGGCCAGGTGTGCCAGCCACAAGAGACGGACAGGCTTGCGGTTTCCGTTGACGGCGAACCAGGTTCCCACGTCCCCGCCGGACAGCGCCGCGGCGGCGTTGGCCGTCGAGGTGACCAGCGCGTGGATGCCCGATCCGGCCGCGATGGACGCGGCCTCGACCTTGGTCATCATGCCACCGGTACCCACACCGGCCTTTCCGGCCTTCCCGATGGTGACGCCTTCGAGGTCCTGCGGGCCACGGACCAACGGAATGCGCTGCGCACCCTGGGATGGCGGTCCGTCGTAGAGGGCATCGACGTCGGAAAGCAGCACCAGCGCGTCGGCGCGGACCAGGTGGGCCACCAGGGCGGCGAGGCGGTCATTGTCGCCGAAACGGATTTCGTGGGTTGCCACGGTGTCGTTTTCATTGACAACCGGTACCACTCCGAGGTTGAGCAAGCGGTCCAAGGCCCTGAAGGCGTTGGTGTGCTGCGTCCGGCGCATCAGGTCGTCGGCGGTAAGGAGGACCTGGCTGACGGTGACGCCGTGGGCGCTGAACGCCTGTGTGTAGCGGGCCATCAGCAGGCCCTGTCCCACGCTTGCCGCTGCCTGCTGGGTGGCCAGGTCCTTGGGACGCTTGGCCAGGCCCAGAGGGGCAAGGCCGGCAGCAATGGCGCCGGATGAAACCAGGATGATCTCTGCACCGGCGTTCCGCTTCTCCGCCAGTGCGTTGACCAAACCCGTCAACGACTTTTCGGAGATCCCGCCCTTGATGCTGGTCAACGACGATGAACCGACCTTGACCACGATCCTCTTCGCAGAGGCAAGTGCGTGCCGTTCGTGGATGTCAGGTTGCGGAGTTTCGACGGTTTTAGTCGTCATCACCGGTGTCCAGGTTGCTTTCCTTGATGGGCTGGGCACGACGGCGGCTGACGGACTCCGTCCAGATGCCCGCCTTACGCTCGGCTTCCAGTTCGGCGCGGGCGGCAGCCTTGGCCTCGCGGCGCTCGATCTGTTCCTCACGCTTCTGGGAACGGGTAGGACGATCGCCGATGTCCGCAACCCGGATGTCCGTGCCACGCGGCGTGGCCAGCAGTTCTGCACCTGCCATCATGGTGGGCTCCCAGTCGAAGACCACGCCGTCGTCCTCGCCGATGACCACGGTGTCGCCCGGCTTGGCACCGACCTTGAAGAGTTCGGTTTCCACGCCAAGCTTGGCCAGGCGGTCGGCGAGGTAGCCGATGGCTTCTTCGTTGGTGAAGTCCGTCTGCTTGACCCAGCGCACAGGCTTCTCACCCAGCACGCGGAACAGCGGTTCGAGGTTCTTTTCCTCGCGGCGGATCCGGAAGCCCGATTCATTGACAGCGCGGGGACGGAGTACCGGCGGGGCAACCTTCGGTGGGGCAATCTCCACCGCATCACGGGCTGCCTTGACGATTTCGGCCATCGCAAAACTGAGCGGGCGCAGGCCCTCGTGGCTCGTGGCGGAAACTTCGAAGACGCGGTAGCCGCGGGCTTCCAGGTCCGGGCGGACGAACTCGGCCATGTCCTTGCCGTCGGGCAGGTCCACCTTGTTCAAGACCACGAGTTTGGGGCGCTCATTCAGGGGAACAACTTCCCCGTCGACGCCGGCATAGCTCATGTCCACGGCGTACTTTTCGAGTTCGGCCTCGATGATGGCCAGGTCGGAGAGCGGATCGCGGTCGGACTCCAGGGTCCCGCAGTCGAGGACATGGACCAGGGCAGCGCAACGCTCAACGTGGCGCAGGAAGTTGTGGCCAAGGCCCTTGCCCTCGCTGGCGCCTTCGATCAACCCGGGAACATCGGCAATGGTGAAGCGGACGTCGCCAGCCTGCACCACGCCCAGGTTGGGGATCAGGGTGGTAAATGGATAGTCCGCGATCTTGGGGCGGGCTGCGGACATGGCTGCGATGAGGCTGGACTTGCCGGCAGACGGGAAACCGACCAAGGCAATATCGGCAATGGACTTCAATTCCAGGACGATGTCGCTGGAATCGCCTTCGATGCCCAGCAGGGCGAAACCGGGCGCGCGTCGCTTCTGCGAAGACAACGAGGCATTGCCGAGGCCGCCTTGGCCGCCGGCGGCGGCGATGTACTCGGTTCCTTCGCCTACCAAGTCAGCCAGGACATCGCCGTCCTTGGTTTTCACAACAGTGCCGTCGGGCACCGGCAGGACCAGGGTTTCGCCGTTCTTGCCGCCACGCCAGTCGCCCATGCCGGGACCGCCGTTGGTGGCATGCCGGTGCGGTGCGTGGTGGTAGTCCAGCAGCGTCGTTGTTTGCGAGGACACACGGAGGATGACGTCGCCGCCATTTCCGCCGTTGCCGCCGTCGGGACCGCCGAGTGGCTTGAATTTTTCACGCTTGACGGAGACACAGCCGTGGCCGCCGGTTCCGCCTGAAACGTGCAGGACTACCCGGTCTACAAAGCTCGCCACGTTTATCTCCTCTGTTGCTGTAAACAGCGCGAATGCCATGTCCGGCGCGCACCGGGCGCCCCGAACGATTGTAATGCGGTTAAAAGAACGGTGGAGCGGGCCTTTTGGGCCCGCTCCACCGGTTCAGAACTTGTTGTTACTCTGCAGCTGCAGCAGCAACGATGTTCACTACGCGACGGCCGCGGCGAGTGCCGAACTCAACCGCTCCAGCCTGGAGTGCGAACAGGGTGTCGTCGCCACCGCGACCGACGCCTGCACCGGGGTGGAAGTGGGTTCCACGCTGGCGAACGATGATTTCGCCTGCGGAAACTACCTGGCCACCGAAACGCTTGACGCCGAGGCGCTGTGCGTTGGAGTCACGACCGTTGCGAGTGGAGCTCGCGCCTTTTTTGTGTGCCATGTGTAATGCCTGCCTCTAAATATCTGGGGAAACTGAAAATCTGAACTGCGTAAGGAAAAGTTACGCGATGCTCGTGATCTTGATCTTGGTCAGTTCCTGACGGTGACCCTGGCGCTTCTTGTAGCCGGTCTTGTTCTTGAACTTCTGGATGACGATCTTCGGACCGCGGAGGTCCTCCAGGATCTCGGCCGTGACCTTCACCTTGGCCAGGTCCGCAGCAGCGGACGTGACCTTGTCGCCGTCAACCAGGAGCAAGGCGGGCAGCTCAAGCGTGCTGCCGGCTCCACCGGGGACGCGGTTCAGCGTTACGTAGTCTCCAACGGAAACCTTTTCTTGGCGGCCGCCTGCGCGGACAATCGCGTACACCACTTGGGTACTCACTTCTCTCGACGTTTCTTACTAAATTTGCGTGCGGAACTCGAACCGGAATCAGGCCTGGTTCACGCTGTGCCTCAACGCCGTGGACTCCAGATCGAAGCCCGCGAGTCATCCCGTGAATAATTCCAGGGGGCATAACCCAAGTGTTGGCGTAAGCACCGAAGATCAAGATTACGCTAGTTCGACCCTCGGCTGCAAATGAGGCCGGGTCCGGAAGCCACCACGTGACGCTAGTCACCAGTAGGAACGGACTTTCCCGGCACCGTGCCCGTACAGCCTACAGGCTCGGGGACGGTTTGCCGGGAATTCACCCTGCGACGCGCGGGAAGGCCGTTACGCGTACAACCGCGGAGCATCGAAGAACGCCGTCTCGTACCGGCACGAATGGGCGAAGGCCTCCACCATGGCCGTCTGTTCCTGGTTTGAGGCAGCGACGGCGGCCGCATCCGTGAAGCCGATGGCCTTGCGGGTGGCTTCGGCGAAATCTTCATCAGCGTAGGTTTTGAGCCAATCGGCGTACGCGTGGTCCGACGGAGACCCTGCTTTGACGTAGTTGGCGTGCAGTTGGTGCCCCACTTCGGCGTAGAGCCAGTAGCAAGGCAGGATTGCCGCCAGCAGCACGCCGTAGCTTGCCGAAGCCGAAGCGGCCAGGAGGTGGTCCACGTAGGCTTTGGTCACGGGTCCAGTGTGGGTGGCGGCCTGACGGGTGCTCAACCAGTTCCTGTGCAGCTCGGACTCCACCTCGAGGCAAAGCTGCGAAGACCTGGCCCAGAACAATTGCTCGTCCTCGGTGGGAGCGAGGGCTCCAGCCCGCGCCAGCACCCGCGAGTAGCCGTTGAGATACAGGGCGTCCTGCGCCAAGTAATAGTTGAATTGCTGCTCTGGAAGGCTGCCCGACTCCAGGCCCTGGATGAACTCGAGGCCGTAGATGGCCTCCAGCTCAGGAGCGGCCTCGTCCCACAGGCGGGCGGCGAAGTCGCCTGGGTCTGCGGTGCGGTGCGCTTGGTGGAAGTGGTTGATGGGGCCGCTGCCCCTGCCCACCTCGAGCACATCTGCCGCAGCCAAGGCCTGCAACAGCCAGGGCTTGACCTCCCGCAGGGACGCTTCCCAGTCCCCTTTGCGTGCCTGGACGGTAGCCAAGGCAGAAGACAACGAGCAGCCCGTTCCGTGGCTGTTCGTGGTATCGATTCGGGGACCGGCAACATCTATGACATCCTGGCGCAGCAAACCACTGGTGTTCACCAGCGCATCCGGGCACTCAGCACCCGCCAGGTGGCCGCCCTTGACCAACACTGTATTGCCGCATTCGGCGGCCAGTCTCTTGCCCTGGTCAAGGGCCGACGCCCAATCCTGCGCCCCGGGTTCGCCCAGGAGCATGGCCAGTTCCGGGATGTTGGGCGTGATGAGGTCAGCCAGTGGAAGAAGCTGACGTAGTGCCGCCTCGGCCGACTCCCGGAGCAGGCGGTCGCCACTGGTGGCCACCATGACGGGATCGAGGACCACGACGGCGGGCCGCACCTTTTCGAGCCACGCGCGCACCTCTTCGATCACCTCGGCGTCACCGAGCATCCCGATCTTGACGGCATCGATGGAGACGTCGGTGCTGATGGCCTCCAACTGCTGGCGCAGGAATTCCACGGGCGGAACGTGGACGGCGGTAACGCCCAGCGTGTTTTGGGCAGTGAGGGCCGTGACCACGGCCATGCCGTAGCCTCCGTGGGCCGCGATGCTCTTGAGGTCGGCCTGGATGCCCGCGCCACCGGAGGGGTCGGAGCCGGCGATGCTGAGGACCCGGGGGTACCTACGGCGGGCTCCGGCCACGGCGTAGACAGCTGAATTCAACGATGAAGTCATGGGGACATCCCTTCGCCGGTGCTAGCCGGACAGGTTCAACGGGTCTGGATCTCAGCCTGGCCCATCGCCTGGCACCCCGTGTCAGTGACCAAGCCTAACGGACGGAGGGTCCGGCAGTAGTTACTGCCGGACCCTCCGCCGGTTACATGTCGCTGGTTGCGCCTAGAGTTCCGAGGCCGGTACCCCTACGCCGAGGATGATCGGCTCGGAAACAGCCGATTCCTTCTTGGCAGGCTCTTGCGGCGCCTTGGCTTCATGGGCCGTTCCTCCTGCCGTGGAGGCGGACACGTCATGGTGCTCCACAGTGGTTTCGTTGGCAGCACCCTGCGCCCGGCTGGCGCTCCGGTTCCGGCGACCCCGCCGGCCACGGGCGCGGACGGACGGATCGGTCTCCTCGGCGGTGTCCTGGTGGACCGGGGCCGTTTCGGCCTGAACGACGTCGACGGCGGCAGCCTCGGCGTTGCTTTCGACGGCCGTGCTTTCGACGGCCGCGGGGCCTCCGCCGAGGTGGGAGAAGGCCTCAGCCAGCAGGTCCAGTGTCATTGCGGGCTTCGCCGATTCCGGCTCATCGTGGTGTTCGACGAACGGCAGCGCAACTTCCTCGCCGCCGAACCGAAGCACGGGCGTGCTGCGCGGGCTTTCCTCGCCTGCCCCGGAGGCCAATGCTTCTCCGGCATTCTCCGGAATGCCCGAGCCACCGGCGGCAGCGGCAGCGGCGCGTGCTTCCTCTTCGGCCCGGTGAACCTCGTCATCGTGCAAGTGGGCAGCGTGCGCCGCAGCGGCAATGGTGGCTAAGGCTGCCCTGGTCGCCTGTGCCTTGGCCTCGCGGGCCGGGTCCACGGTTTCGGGAGCCGTCGACGAAGGCGCGGTCGACACGGCGGTGTGGACCGGCGTCGAACCTTCTGCCGGCTGCCCGCCCCCCTTGCCGCGGCGACGCTTGCGTTCCGTCCGGGCCGAAGGCTGCTGCTGCGTCTCCGCGTGCGGACGGTGCTGCTCGGCGGCCACAACGTTGGCGCGGCGGTGCTCGACGGGCTCATCGTGCGTCACGACGCCCCGTCCGGCACAGTGCTCGCACTGCTCGCCAAAGACTTCCAGCAGGCCCGTCCCCATGCGCTTGCGCGTCATCTGCACCAAACCAAGGGACGTAACTTCCGCTACCTGGTGCTTGGTACGGTCGCGGCCAAGGCACTCAACCAGACGGCGCAGCACCAGGTCCCGGTTGGACTCGAGCACCATGTCGATGAAGTCGATCACGATGATGCCGCCGATATCGCGCAGGCGGAGCTGGCGGACCACTTCCTCGGCAGCCTCAAGGTTGTTCTTGGTGACAGTCTCTTCCAGGTTTCCACCGCTGCCGGTGAACTTGCCCGTGTTGACGTCAACCACAGTCATGGCTTCGGTACGGTCGATGACCAAGGATCCACCCGAGGGCAGGAAGACCTTGCGCTCCAGGGCCTTGTGGATCTGCTCGTCGATGCGCCATGCCGAGAAGATGTCCTGGTCCTTGGTCCATTTCTCCAGGCGGCCCACCAAATCCGGGGCCACGTAAGTCACATACGCCTCAATGGTGTCCCACGCGTCGTCGCCGGAGACGATCAGCTTGGAGAAGTCCTCGTTGAAGACGTCGCGGACCACCTTGATGGTCAGATCGGGCTCGCCGTACAGCAATTCGGGTGCCAGGACCTTGGTGGAAGATGCCTGGCCCTCGATGCCTTCCCACTGCGCACGAAGGCGGTTGATGTCGTGGGTCAGTTCCTCCTCCGAGGCGCCTTCGGCGGCGGTACGGACAATGACACCGGCATTCTCCGGCAAACGATCCTTGAGGATGCGCTTGAGGCGGTTGCGTTCGACGTCAGGCAGTTTGCGCGAGATGCCGGTCATGGAGCCACCCGGCACGTACACCAGGTAGCGGCCCGGGAGGGAAATCTGGCTGGTCAGGCGCGCGCCCTTGTGGCCCACGGGGTCCTTGGTGACCTGCACCAGCACGGAGTCACCGGACTTCAGGGCATTCTCGATCCTGCGGGGCTGGCCCTCAAGGTTGACGGCGTCCCAGTTCACCTCGCCGGCGTAGAGCACGGCATTGCGCCCGCGTCCAATATCCACAAAGGCCGCTTCCATGGACGGAAGCACGTTCTGCACCTTGCCAAGGTAGACGTTGCCAATCAGCGAGTCCTGCTGGGTCTTGGAGACAAAGTGCTCAGCCAGGACGCCGTCTTCAAGGACGCCGATCTGGATCCTGTCGTCGCGCTGGCGCACGATCATTTGCCGGTCGACGGACTCGCGGCGGGCAAGGAACTCGGCCTCGGTGATCACCTGGCGGCGGCGACCTGTCTCCCGGGACTCCCGGCGGCGCTGCTTCTTGGCCTCAAGCCGCGTGGAGCCCTTGACGCTCGCAACCCGGTTGGAGCCGGCGGACTCGGTGACGGGCCGGGGGGCACGGACCCGGGTCACCGTGTTGGGCGGATCGTCGTCCGAGCCGCCCGTCAGTTCGAGGTCCTGGTCGCCACGGCGGCGGCGACGGCGCCGACGCGACGTGACGCCCTCTTCCAGCGGCTCGGCGGCCGGCGACTCGTCATCATCCGGTTCCTCGTCCGACTCCTCGGACCCGTTCTCCTCACGGTCCACTCCGCGGCGTCCGCGGCGGCCACGGTTACGGCGGCGGCGACGGCTTCCGGATTCTTCGAGTTCGTTGTCGCCGTTGTCCTCCTGGGCTTCGCCGGCCTCGTCATCTTTTTCCTCGGCTGCTGCCGGGCGCACGACCGTGCTGAGGTCCGGCGCCTGGAAAATCATGGAGGTGATGGAGACGGGCTCCAGGAACAACGAAGACGAGCCGGGCGTGGCCTCCGAGTCGGGTTCCGGGGACGTTTCCGATGCCTGGGTGGTGGCGGCAGCTTCGGTGGCCGGCTCGGCGGCTGCGCCGCCTGCCGCGGTGGCCGGTTCGGCGGCTTTGCCGGCGTCCGCGGTGGCCGGTTCGGCGGCTGCGCCGCCTGCCGGCTCGTTGGTTGCGGCTGCTTCGGCCTCCGGCTCGTTGGTTGCGTCTGCTGCTGCCTCAGCCTTGGGCTTCGTCGTCCGACGACGGCGGACCGGCTTTTCCGGGGCAGTCGCGGCTTCTGCTTCGGGCTGGGTTTCTGCTTCAGGTTGGGTTGCCGGTTCGGCGGCGTCTCCGAGGCCCGGAAGGGTTTCGGCCGGTTCGGCCTTCTTACGGGCGCGGCTGCGGCGGGCCGGGGCTTTGGGGGTCTCGTCCGCGGCCGTGGTGGTTTCGGCCTCAGGCGCGGCGGCTGGTTCAGCCGCGACGTCCGAAGCGTCCTGTGCCGGGGCGTCAGTGGACTTTACCGTGGCCTTGCGCGGCGTGCGTGTGGCCCTGGCGCGGGTGGCCTTCTTCGGCGCTTCAGCTGCTTCCTCGGAAACTGCCTGATCATTAACGGCTACAACGTGGTCATTATCCATATGTGGCAACACTCCTGCCCCAGCGACACCGCCACATCCGGCGCCCAGTGGGGCAAATATTGTCAAAACCCGCAGGCGTTGACAGAAGTCGGTAGTATTCCTCCCGGTTCGCACCATCATTGGGGTGCGGCAGCCCTGGAAGGCCAGTGCCTCAGTTCTGGAACCCGTTGTTCTGCTGCCACAACCAGGTGCCGTCCATTGTCATGGCGGGCGTACCGAGGATCAGGCGATCCGGGCATGCCCAGCTCATGCTGGCGGTCTTGGGAACAAGTCACCGGACCGGACGACGAATGTGGATCGACTCCCGGCCATGTTCATTCTCTCACACGCCTACACATTCGAGTGGTAGGGAGGTGTGTCGATCTGCCCTGCCCCACCTTCCGGAAGCTGGGCGCCACCTCCAGCATGCGGGGTTAGAATCCTCCCAAGAGCCGTTCCCGGCAGCGCCGGGCCACCTGTCGAAAAGGATCACATCAGGGATGCCAAGCACCGCCAAGGGAAACCTGGACCACCAGTCTTCCGTCCCCGTCGAAGGACGGGACCCGCAACCGGACACACTGCCCGCGATGGTACGCAACAGGCCGTTTGGCTGGCTTTTGCTGGCCACCGGCATCATCGGCTGGCTGGCCTCCGGGGCACTCGTGCTGGAAAAACTCCAAGTGCTTCAAGACCCCAACCACATCACTGCGTGCGATGTGAATCCGTGGATCTCATGCGGCGCGGTCATGAAGACCTGGCAGAGTTCCCTGTTCGGATTCCCCAACATGTTCATCGGCATCGTTGCCTTTGCCGTCATCATCACCACGGCAATGGGGCTTCTCTCCGGGGCCAGGTTCGCCCGTGGTTACTGGATCGGGCTCCAGACCGGCGTGACGCTGGGCTTTATCTTCGTGGTCTGGTTGTGGTCGCAAGCGCTGTATTCCATCAACGTGCTCTGCCCGTTCTGCATGGTGGTGTGGGCCGTCATGATCCCCATGTTCGTGTGGGTCACCATCCGGAACCTGAGCCACGGTGTCATCAAGGCCCCTGCCCCGCTGGTCAAGCTGCTGGGCGATTCGGGATGGATCATCGTGGCGTTGCTCTACGTTGCCGTCATTGCAACGATCTTCTTCGCCTTCCTCCACGTTTTCGCCGGGACGTCCGGCTACTAGGATTCCGGCTTCCAAACGCAGAAGGTCCCGCGTTCCTTTGAACACGGGACCTTCTGCGTTTGTACTTTCGGGCTCTACTCGAACCAGATCTTGATTTCGCGCTCGGCAGACTCGACGGAGTCCGAGCCGTGGACCAGGTTCTGCTGGACGGCCAGGCCCCAGTCGCGGCCAAAGTCGCCACGGATGGTACCCGGGGCCGCCGTAGTGGGGTCAGTGGTTCCGGCCAGCGAACGGAAGCCCTCAATGACGCGGTGGCCTTCGAAGACTGCTGCCACCACGGGGCCGCTCAGCATGAACTCAACCAGCGGCTCATAAAACGGCTTGCCCACATGCTCTTCGTAGTGCAGTTCGAGGAGTTCGCGGGTCGCGTTGACCTTCTTGAGGTCTGCCAGCGTGTAGCCCTTGGCCTCAATGCGGGCGAGGATGCTCCCGCTGAGGTTGCGGGCGACGCCGTCGGGCTTGACCAGGACGAGGGTCCGTTCAATGCTCACAGTTGCTCCAATGTGGTTGCTTGGTGGGTTTCCCAGCCAGTTTACGGGGTTTGCGGCCCTGTTCCGTCACGGTGTGCTGCGTCCCATTCCGCCTGCTCACGGTCCCGTTGCGCCACTTCGCGGTCGATCCTCATTCCGGTCCTGATCCCGTACCACCAGCAGACGGCAAAGAGGAGGCCCACAATGAACATGGTGGGCTCAGCCAGGCCGGTGAGGATCAGCACGATCTGCAATGCCCAGCCGAGGCCGATACCCCAGGGCTTGGACAGGACGGCGCATGTCAGGACCAGGATGACGCTGAGGGCAATGCCGACTCCCAGGATGATTCCGGGCGCCACTTCGCCGCGCTTCAGCCCGAAAACCACCAATGTGCCAAAGAAAGCAACGAAGGCTTCGAGAAGCAGGACGGTGGAGCCGAACATCACCTTGGTGGACCGACGCTTCTTTGGCATTCCCGGGCGCCACTCGCGCTGCGCCTTGGTCAGCTTTGCCATGCTCAGGCACCGGCCTTTCCGAGCAGGATGCGGGCCTCTGCCACCAGCGTGATCGAGCCGGTGACCAGGACACCACCTGCAAGGTCGTCGTTGGATTCTGATCGCTCCACAGCCCACTCCAGGGCGTCGTCGAGCTTTTCCGCAATGTGCACGTTCTCCTCGCCGAAGCCAAGGTCCACCGCAAGCTCTGCGAGTTCGGCAGCAGGGATGGCCCGCGGCGAGTTGGACTGCGTGAAGCAGAACTCTTCAGCGAGGTCACCCAACTGCTCTTTGAGGGTCTTGAGGATCTCCTCCGCGTCCTTCTCCTGGAGGATGCCGACCACCACGACGAGTTTGCTGAAACTGAACGCTTCGTGAATGGCTTCAGCCGAAACCCTGATGCCGTCCGGGTTGTGCGCTGCATCCACCACGATGGTCGGAGCGGTACGCACTACTTCCAAGCGCCCCGGTGAGCTCACGTTGCCGAAGGCCTCCCGCAGCACGTCAGCGTCAAGCTCCTTCTCTCCCCCGCCGAAGAACGCTTCGAGCGCAGCAACGGCGACGGCGGCATTCTCCGCCTGGTGTGCGCCATGGAGGGGAAGCAGCAGGTCTTCGTAGCGTCCGGCAAGGCCCTGGATGGTCACCACTTGACCGCCAACGGCGACGCTGCGCGACTCCACGCCGAACTCAACGCCCTCAAAGCGGAAGGGAACATCCACTTCGCGGGCCTTGTCCAGGAGGACCTGGGCTGCGTCGACCGGCTGCGCGGCGCTGACCAGGAAACCACCGGGCTTGATGATGCCGGCCTTCTCGTAAGCGATGTCCTCCGTGGTGTCGCCCAGGAGGTCCGTGTGGTCCAAGGAGATCGGGGTGATCACCGATACTTGGCCGTCGCCGACGTTGGTGGCGTCGGTAATGCCACCCAGTCCCACTTCGAACACGGCCACGTCAACGGGCTGGTCTGCGAAGATCGCGAAGCCCAGGATAGTGACGCACTCGAAATAGGTCAGCCGCGGTTGGTTCTCCGCGCGGAGCTCGTTGTCCACGATCTCCAGGTATGGCCGGATCTCGTCCCAGATCCGGACGAAGGTCTCGTCCGGAACCGGCTCACCGTTGATGCTGATGCGCTCGGTGACCTTGGACAAGTGCGGGCTGGTGTACCGGCCCGTGCTGAGGCCGTGGGCACGCAGGCCGGCCTCGATCATCCGGGCTGTAGAGGTCTTGCCGTTGGTGCCGGTGATGTGGATGATCGGGTAGGCCTTATTGGGCTCGCCCAGGACGTCCATCGCACGGAACAACGGAGCAAGACGCGGTTCCATCTTGTTCTCCGGGGCGCGCCCCAGCAGTTCGGCGTAAACGCTCTCTACCGAGAATTCGTCGGTCATGACTCAGGCCCCTGCCTTTGCAACGGTGATCTGCGGTTCGTCGGCGTTGGAAACGAGAACGTCCAGTTCAAGCGTCAAGGTCTCGGTCTTCACCAATTCCGCGTTGGCATTCAGGGCGTCAACGACGTCCTGCCCGGCCTCCACAGTGGTCTTGATGCGGTCGCTGACGTTCAGTCCGGCGTCCTTTCGGGCCTGCTGGATGGCACGGACCATGTCGCGGGCCAATCCTTCGGCAGCGAGTTCAGGCGTCACCTCCGTGTTGAGGACCACGAATCCGCCACCCGGCAGGACGCCTGCCGCGGCGGCAGCACCGCCGTCGGCCGTTTCGGCCACCACCGTCTCCAGGGTGTATTCCTGGGGCTCCAGCTCAAGGCCGCCAGCAACCACCACACCGGCATCGTTCACGGACCAGTCGCCGGACTTGGAGCCCTTGATGGCTTGCTGGACGTTCTTGCCCAGGCGCGGACCAGCCGCGCGGGCGTTGACCACCAGTTTCTGCTCGATGCCGAACTCTTCCGGCGATGCCGACGCGGCGTCGAGGAGGCGCACCGAACGCAGGTTCAGTTCATCAGCGACGACGGCGGCAAAGCCTTCCAGCGCATCTGCACCAGGTGCAACCACCGTCAGTTCCTGCAGCGGCAGCCGGACGCGCAGGTTTGCTGCCTTGCGCAGGCTGGATCCCGTGGAGCAAATCTGCTGGACACGGTCCATGGCTTCCACGAGGTCCGGATTGGCCGGGAACAGCGATGCCTCGGGCCAGTCGGCCAGATGCACCGAGCGGCCACCGGTCAGCCCGCGCCAGATCTCTTCCGTGACAAGCGGCAGCAAGGAGGCCGAAACCCGGCACACAGCTTCCACGGCCGTGTACAGGGCGTCGAAAGCGTCCACATTCTCGTCGAAGAAACGCTGGCGGCTGCGGCGGACGTACCAATTGGTGAGCATGTCCAGGTAGCTGCGCAGCTCATCGCAGGCACCGGAGATGTCGTAAGTGTCCAGGCTCTCCGTGACCTTGCGGACCAAATCGCCCGTGTTGGCCATGAGGTACTGGTCCATGGTGTCGGCGTAACCGTCGTAGCGCAGCTGCGCGTCATAGCCGGCCCCACCATTGGCCGCGTTCGTGTACAGCGTGAAGAAGCTGTAAACGTTCCACAGAGGCAGGATGACCTGACGGACGCCATCGCGGATGCCCTGCTCGGTGACGATCAGGTTTCCGCCACGCAGGATCGGACTGGACATCAGGAACCAGCGCATCGCGTCCGAACCGTCGCGGTCCAGGACCTCCGAGACATCCGGGTAGTTGCGCAGGCTCTTGGACATCTTCTGGCCATCCGAGCCAAGCACGATGCCGTGGCTGATGACGTTGCGGAACGCGGGACGGTCAAACAGGGCCGTGGACAGGATGTGCAGCATGTAGAACCAGCCGCGCGTCTGGCCGATGTACTCCACGATGAAGTCCGCGGGGTTGTGGGTGTCGAACCACTCCTCGTTCTGGAACGGGTAGTGCACCTGGCCATAGGGCATCGACCCGGAGTCGAACCAGACATCGAGGACGTCTTCCACGCGGCGCATGGTGGACTTGCCCGTGGGGTCGTCCGGGTTGGGCCGAGTGAGTTCATCGATGAACGGCCGGTGCAGGTCCACCTGGCCGTCGTTGTTGACCGGAAGGCGGCCGAAGTCAGCTTCGAGGTCCGCGAGGGAACCGTAGACATCCGTGCGGGGATACTCGGGATCGTCCGACTGCCACACGGGGATGGGAGAACCCCAGTAGCGGTTGCGGCTGATGGACCAGTCCCGGGCATTCTCCAGCCACTTGCCGAACTGGCCGTCCTTGACGTTGCCGGGGATCCAGTTGATCTCCTGGTTCAGCTCGGACATGCGGTCCTTGAACTTGGTGACCTCCACGTACCAGGAGGACACAGCGCGGTAGATCAGCGGGTTACGGCAGCGCCAGCAGTGCGGGTAGCTGTGCTCGTAGCTCGCTTGGCGCACAAGGCGACCGTCGGCGCGCAGCACCTGGGTGATTGGCTTGTTGGCGTCGAAGACCTGCAGGCCAACGATGTCGGCGAGCCTGCCGTGGGAGAACAGCGCGAGGAACTTTGCGCCCTCATCAACGGACAAGACAACCGGGATGCCGGCGTCTTCACAGACCTTCTGGTCGTCTTCACCGTAGGCAGGAGCCTGGTGGACGATGCCCGTACCGTCCGTGGTGGTGACGTAATCGGCCACGAGGATGCGCCAGGCGTTCTGGGTTCCGTACTTCTCGGCGTCGGCGAAGTCGTCCCACAGCGGTTGGTACTCGAGGCCCTCCAGCTGGGAGCCGGTGTAGGTGGCGGTAACGGCGGCCGTTGCGGCAGCAGCGTCGTCGTAACCGAGATCCTTCGCGTAGGCACCCAAGAGGTCAGCTGCCAGGAGGAAGCTCCCTGTTACCGGAACTTCGGGAGAAGCTGCCTTAATGCCGTTCGGACCGGCTGGCACCACTGCATAGGAGATATCGGGCCCGACGGCGAGCGCCAGGTTGGTGGGCAGCGTCCAGGGCGTGGTGGTCCACGCCAGTGCCTGGACTCCTGCGAGTGCTTTGGAAACCTCGGACTCCCCTGCCTTGATGGGGAAGGTGACCGTGACTGTCTGGTCCTGGCGGTTCTTGTAGACGTCGTCGTCCATGCGCAGCTCGTGGTTGGAGAGCGGCGTTTCGTCCTTCCAGCAGTACGGAAGGACGCGGTAGCCGTTGTAGGTCAGGCCTTTTTCGTGGAGCTGCTTGAACGCCCAGAGCACCGACTCCATGTATTCGACGTTGAGGGTCTTGTAGTCGTTGTCGAAGTCCACCCAGCGGGCCTGACGGGTGACGTAGGCCTTCCATTCGTTGGCGTACTTCATCACTGAGGCACGGCAGGCGTCGTTGAATTTGTCGATGCCCATGGCTTCGATCTGGGTCTTGTCGGTCATGCCCAGTTGCTTCATGGCTTCCAGTTCGGCTGGCAGGCCGTGGGTGTCCCAGCCGAAGCGGCGCTCCACTCGCTTGCCCCGCTGGGTCTGGTAACGGCCTACGAGGTCCTTGGCGTAGCCGGTCAGCAGGTGACCGTAGTGCGGGAGGCCGTTGGCGAAGGGAGGGCCGTCGTAGAAGACGAACTCGTTGCTGCCATCCTTGCCGGCGTCGCGCTGGTCGATGCTCGCTTGGAAGGTACCGTCCTGGTCCCAGTATTTGAGGATGCGCTCTTCGATGTCCGGGAACTTCACGGAAGCTGACACGCCTTGGGCTGCGGAAGGCGATGCGGAGGCCTTGGGGTAGTGGGTCATCTCGAATCCTGGTGATAGCTGGTTGACTGTCAGGATGCGAGGACGGCTCCCATGCCGCCTTTCGACAGCCCGGGTACCGCGGTACCACCTCACTTACCGGAACGTGGCGCTCCGGCCTCTCATTACTGCTGTAACGGGCTTACCCGTCCGGTTCTACTGGGCTCCGCCCGCCTTGTGGACGTTCAGTGCTGTTCTTCCGGAAGCTCGCCGGTGATGGCCGGGTCGAAGCTGGTTATCAAAGTCTAGCGGCAGCGGAGCCACATCGACCACTTGCAGGTTCATCCTCTGGGTGGACGGGTCTGCGGGACGTGGCTGCATAGACTCGGGCGCATGACTGAACCTGCCGCCTTGGCCCCGGCTGCCCGTCGTGGGCACCGCACAGCTTCGCCTGCTTGGTCCGTTTTCGCAGTCCTCGTGGCGTTGCCTGTGGCGAGCCTGTCCCTCTTCCGTGCGATTCCGGCTGACTGGCCTTTGCTGGTGGTCCAAGCACTGGCCTTCACCCCGTGGCTGGTGGTGCCGGCAGCTGCGGCCCTGGTGCTTGCCTTGTTGGGGCGGCGCCGCTGGATGGCGGTGGCGACGGCGGTCCTCCTGGCCGTGCAACTGTTCTGGCTGTTTCCGCTCGACTACGGCCGGCCGGTTGCCTTGCAGGACGGGACCGCGACCGTCCCATTGAAGGTCATGAGCATCAACACCGAATTCGGCGAAGCCGACGCGGCCACGATCGTGCGATTGGTCCGTGACGATGGTGTCCAGTTGCTTGCCCTCCAGGAGTTTTCCCCGGAGTTGCAGGACCGGCTCAGCGCCGAGGGCCTTGATGCCCTGTTGGCGCACAGGATCAGCGCCCCCAATGACGACGGATCCGGCGCCGCCGTGTACTCGGTCTTTCCTTTGTCGGCCGAGGGACTCTTGCCGGATACGCCGTTCCGGATGGCTGCAACCCGTGTTGTAGTGGAAGGTTCCGGGACCAAGGCGGCGTTGACACTGACCAACGTCCACACACTGCCGCCCGTGGATGATCGCATTGGGCAGTGGCGCAGCGACCTTCTCAAGATCTCGCGCCAGGCCGGGAGCCAAGGCAACCAGTTGCTGATGGGCGACTACAACGCCACGTACGACCACTCCGAGTTCAGGGCACTCCTGGACCAGGGAAGTGCCGGCCACAAACTGGTAGACGCAGGCACGGCCACGTGGGGAAGGCTGTCCCCCACGTGGCCCATGGAAGGTCCACCCCTGCCGGGCGTCGTGATTGACCATGTGGTTACCTCGCCGCGCATCGGCAGCAGCGGATATTCGGTGCACAACGTTCCGGGCACGGATCACGCCGCCATCATGGCGCAACTCAGCATTCCAGCCGGCTAGGGCTGCAGGTAGGTCAGTCCTGCTTGCGGACCAGCTTGTGGTTGGCTGCTTGGGCCACAGGACGGATCACGATCTCGTCCAGGTTGATGTGGTGGGGCAGGGAGACCGCGTACCTGACCACGTCAGCGACGTCGTCGGCCGTCAGCGGCTTCTCCACTCCGGCGTAGACCTTGGCTGCGGCGTCCTTGTCCCCCAAACGGTTCAGCGCGAACTCCTCCGTGTGGACCAGTCCCGGGGCCACCTCGATCACCCGGATGTTGTTTCCCACTTCCTCCAGCCTGAGTGCGTTGGTCACGGCGTGCTGGGCGAACTTGGCCGCGTTGTACCCGGCACCTCCCTCGTAGGCGGCGAGTCCCGCGGTGGACGTCAGGTTGAGCACTGTGCCTTCGCCGTTTTCGCGAAGCATGGGCAGGAAGGCGCGGGTGATCTTCATGGTGCCAACCACATTGACTTGGTACATCCAGTCCCAGTCCCCGGTGTCCGCATTGGCGATCGTGTCCGCGCCGCGGGCGCCGCCGGCGATGTTGATGAGGGTATCGGCTCCCCCGTCCTTGGTGACGGCCGCAAGCAGGGCGGCGACGTCGTCGTCGCTGGTCACATCGGCGGGGAAGGCGATGGCGCCGGTCGCGGCACCCAGGGCCTTCAGCCTGTCCGCCCGGCGGGCGACGGCGTACACCTTCCACCCCGTGGCTGCGAGGGCGCGAACCGTCGCTTCTCCGATTCCCGTGCTCGCGCCGGTTACAACTGCCGTTTTGCTCTGAGTCTGTGCTGCCGAAGTCATGGCTCAACACTATCTTTGCGCCGGCGTCCTCCCGAAGGCGGGCTGTAACTCCGGGCCATGAAACAATTGGTCCATGGCTGAATCAACGCAGGGTACAGACACGCCCGCCACCGCCCCCATCAACGTTCCCGACAAGCCGGCCTTGGAAGGCCTCGAAGCTGCCCTGACGCGGCGCTGGCTCGAGGAAGGAACTTACAAGTTCAACCCGGACACCACCCGGGAGCAGGTCTACTCGATCGACACTCCCCCGCCAACCGCCTCGGGTTCCCTCCACGTCGGCCACATGTTCTCCTTCACCCAGACGGACGTCCAGGCGCGCTACATGCGCATGACCGGCAAGAACGTCTTCTACCCCATGGGTTGGGACGACAACGGCCTGCCCACCGAGCGCCGCGTCCAGAACTACTATGGCGTCCGCTGCGATCCCGCCATCCCCTATAACGCCGACTACCGCCCGCCTGCGCAGCCGGCCAAGAACCAGCGCGATTTCGACGTCGTTTCGCGCCAGAACTTCATCGAACTGTGCGAGGAACTCGCCGTAGAGGACGAGAAGGTCTTCGAGAACCTCTTCCAGACGCTCGGCCTGTCCGTGGACTGGAACCTGACGTACCGCACCATTGACGACACCTCCCGCGCAGTGTCCCAGCGCGCCTTCCTGGCCAACCTCGCTGCCGGCGACGCCTACATGGCCGAAGCCCCAACGCTGTGGGACGTCACGTTCCGCACGGCAGTGGCACAGGCCGAACTCGAGGACCGTGAGGTACCGGGCGCCTACTACCGCTACCCGTTCTTCACCGAAGACGGCGAAAAGATCTTCATCGAGACCACCCGCCCCGAACTGCTTGCTGCTTGCGCGGCGCTGGTGGCAAATCCCGAGGACGAGCGGTACCAGCCGTACTTCGGCAAGACCGTGAAGTCCCCGTTGTTCGACGTGGAGCTCGAAGTCAAGGCACATCCGCTCGCCAAGGCGGACAAGGGTTCCGGCATCGCCATGGTGTGTACCTTCGGTGACCTCACCGACGTCACGTGGTGGCGCGAACTCCAGCTGCCCACGCGCGCCATCATGGGCCGGGACGGCCGCATCATCGCCGAGACTCCGGAGTGGATCACCACGGAGGCAGGCAAGGAAGCCTACGCTGCCATCGCGGGCAAGACGGCGTTCTCGGCAAAGGAAGCCGTGGTTGAGCTCCTCACGGCGGCGGATCTGCTGGACGGCGAACCGAAGAAGATCACCCACCCCGTCAACTTCTTCGAAAAAGGCGACAAGCCCCTGGAAGTTGTCACCTCCCGCCAGTGGTACATCCGCAACGGTGGGCGGGACGAAGACCGCCGTGAGCGGCTGATCGGCCGGGGCCAGGAAATCGACTTCCACCCGTCCTTCATGCGTTCCCGCTACGAGAACTGGATTGCCGGCCTGAATGGCGACTGGCTGGTCTCCCGCCAGCGCTTCTTCGGCGTGCCGATCCCCGTTTGGTACCCGTTGGACGCCCAGGGCAACCCGGACTACGACAACCCGATCCTGCCCTCGGACTCCATGCTTCCGGTGGATCCGGCCGCCGACGCAGCGCCTGGCTTTGACGAGTCGCAACGCGACCAAGCCAATGGCTTCACCGGCGACGCCGATGTCCTGGACACCTGGGCCACGTCTTCCCTGACGCCGCAGATCGTGGGCGGATGGAGCCGTGACGAGGCCTTGTTCTCCAAGGTCTACCCGTTCGACCTCCGTCCCCAGGGCCACGACATCATCCGTACGTGGCTGTTCTCCTCGGCAGTCCGCGCCGACGCACTCCAGAAGAGCGCTCCGTGGAAGCACGCCGCAATCTCCGGCTGGATCCTTGACCCGGACCGGAAGAAGATGTCCAAGTCCAAGGGCAACGTTGTGGTCCCCACCGATGTCCTGAACGAGTACGGTTCTGACGCCGTCCGGTACTGGGCAGCATCGGCCAAGCTCGGGGCGGACACGGCCTACGAGATCGCGCAAATGAAGATCGGCCGGCGTTTGGCCATCAAGCTCCTCAACGCGTCCAAGTTCGTCCTGAACCTCGGCGCCACCGAAAACTCGGTGGTCTCCAGCGACCTCTCGGTGCTCTCCAACCCGCTGGACCGGGCCCTGCTGGCCCAGCTCTCCGACGTCGTTGCGCAGGCCACCAAAGCTTTCGACAACTACGACTACGCCCGCGCGCTCCAGATCACGGAATCGTTCTTCTGGCAGTTCACGGACGACTACGTCGAACTCATCAAGGACCGTGCCTACGGTGCAGCCGGTGAGGCCGAGCAGGCATCCGTGCTTGCGGCCCTCGCCACCACGCTGGATTCACTCCTGCGCCTGTTCGCTCCGTTCCTGCCCTTCGCCACCGAAGAGGTCTGGAGCTGGTGGCGGACCGGTTCGGTGCACCGCGCCGCATGGCCGGCGGCCCTGGAAATCGCCGACGGCGACACCACCATGCTGGGCACGGTCGGTCTGGCGTTGAGCGGCATCCGCAAGGCCAAGTCCGAGGCCAAGGTCAAGCAGCGCACCGAGGTGTTGTCCGCGAACATTTCCGCCACGGAAGTCCTCCTCGCACAGCTCAAGGCAGGTTTGGGTGATCTGAAGGCTGCTGCCAATGCGCAGGAGATCACACTTCAGTCCGGTGAGGGCGACTTGACGGTCAGCGACGTTGTCCTGGTGCCCGCCGAGGAAACCCCGGCCACGTAAGGCACGAAAAATCCATCCCGGGATGTTTCCGGGCAAAGGGGAAGCCCCATCAGCGTTTTGCCGTTGGTGGGGCTTCGACTTTTCGGCTGTCCGGTGACGACTCGACAGTCTGGCGGAATCCTCTGACTTTCAGGTCTTCCTACCTCGTCACAGGTAGCTTGCTTCCAACTTTGCCAAAGGCTGCGTTGGTTGCATATCACTGAATCTTCGGTTTCCGTGTCCCTCTTCTTTCGAAGTGGGTAAGAACCATTGTTGTCCTGCCCGGGGAGTTCCACAAGGCTTCCGAAAGAACTACAGTCCTGTAGTTTCCGAGACCTTTGGCGTTAGCATATGGCAGAGTAATCCCATGCCGGAACTGCCCGAAGTGCACGGCCTGTGCACCTACCTGGATACACAACTCAATGGAGCGGTACTGACGAGTGTCCTCATCAACTCCATCGCAGCACTCAAGACGGCGGATCCTCCGTACACGGCGTTCGAGGGGCGCACCATCCGCGGCGTCCAGCGCTTCGGCAAATTCATCTGCCTCGACGCCGAGGGGCTGTTCTTCGTGTTCCACTTGGCCAAGGCCGGCTGGGTACGCTATACCGAGCACCCGTCATCGGCGGCGCTGCGCATGGGCAAGAGCAACATCGCCGCCCGGTTGCTCCTGCACCGCGGGGCGGACGACACTCATATCGGCCTGGATCTCACCGAGGCCGGAACCAAGAAGAGCCTGGCCATCTACGTCGTCAGAGACCCCCAGGATGTCCATGGCATCGCCACACTCGGCCCCGAACCACTCAGCCCGGACTTTGACCTGGAAACCTTCGCCGGCATCGTCAAGACGGGCTCCCAACAGATCAAAGGGCTGCTCAGGAGCCAAAGTGTGATCGCCGGGATCGGCAACGCCTACAGCGACGAGATCCTGCACGCGGCCAGGATCTCACCCTTTGCGATCGCCAAGTCCTTGGACGAGGAGGCCGTCAGCCGGCTGTACGGCGCCATGCAGGAGGTCTTGGTAGGGGCAGTGACGGCCGCGGCGGGCAAACCGTCCAGCGAACTCAAGGACACCAAGCGGAGCAACTTCAGGGTGCACGCGAGGACAGGTCAGGCGTGTCCGGTCTGCGGAGACACAGTGAGGGAAGTGTCCTTCGCGGACACTTCCCTCCAGTACTGCGCTACATGCCAAACCAACGGGAAAATCCTCGCGGACCGGAGGACATCCCGTTTCCTTAAGTGACTAGTTGAATTCGGGGCTTTCTGTACGGCTGCGCTTGAGCTCGAAGAAATGCGGGTAGCCGGCAAGCGCGACGGTTGCATCCCAGATCTTCCCGGCGTCTTCGCCACGGGGAATGCGGGTCAACACAGGGCCAAAAAACGCAGTGCCGTTGAAAGCGACCACGGGCGTTCCTACGTCCTGGCCCACCAGTGAGATACCGGCCTCGTGGCTTGTGCGGAGCTTGGCATCGAACTCATCTGAGTCTGCGTAGCGCGCAAGATCCTCCGGCAAGCCCACCTGGGCAAGAGCCTTCCGGATCACCGACGGACGGTCCTTGTTGCCCTCGTGGTGGATTTCCTCGCCCATGGCGTCATACAGCGGCTTGACGTATTCGTTGCCGTGCAACTCCTGTGCTGCGATGATCACGCGAACGGGACCCCAGCTGTTGTCCATGAGCTCGCGGTACTGCTCAGGCAGGTCGCGGCCCTCGTTGAGGACCGACAAGCTCATGACGTGCCACTCTGTCTCGATGCCGCGTACTTCCTCAACCTCGCCAATCCAGCGCGAAGTAATCCACGCAAACGGGCACGCGGGGTCGAACCAAAAGTCGGCTTTGTTGACGGGCTGCTCGGTCACTGTCTGTTCAGGCACGGCAAAACTCCTCGGAAGGGTGGAAACGGGCACGCAAAATCGTGAAAGGCGGCAACGGCCGCTGTTCGGTGCAACGGATGGTCAGGCGGACTTATTCCGGCGCTTGGCCACAACGTCATGGGCAATCATGGTCGGTTGGGCCTTCTTCGCCACCACATCTTCGGTGATGACAACGGTCGCGATGTCGTCCCGGCTGGGGAGGTCGAACATGACGGGCAAGAGGACTTCCTCCATGATGGCGCGCAAGCCGCGGGCACCCGTGCCGCGTTCCAGGGCTTGGTCGGCAATGGCGTTCAAGGCGTCGTCGTCGAACTGCAATTCCACGCCGTCGAGCTGGAACATCTTCTGGTACTGCTTGACCAAGGCGTTCTTTGGAGTAGAGAGAATCTGGATCAACGCGGGCCGGTCCAGGTTGGACACGGTGGTGATCACGGGCAGACGGCCGATGAATTCCGGAATCAGGCCGAACTTCAGCAGGTCCTCCGGCATGACTTCGCCGTAGGTGTCCACGTTGTCCCGGACCTCATTGAGCTGCGCGCCGAAGCCGATGCCCTTTCGACCGGAGCGGGAACCAATGATGTCCTCAAGGCCGGCAAAGGCTCCTGCCACGATGAAGAGGACGTTGGTGGTGTCAATCTGGATGAATTCCTGGTGCGGGTGCTTGCGGCCGCCCTGCGGCGGAACCGACGCCACGGTCCCTTCGAGGATCTTCAGCAAGGCCTGCTGCACACCTTCGCCGGAAACGTCTCGGGTGATGGACGGATTCTCGCTCTTGCGTGAAATCTTGTCGATTTCGTCGATGTAGATAATGCCTTGTTCGGCCTTCTTGACGTCGTAGTCAGCAGCCTGGATGAGCTTGAGGAGGATGTTCTCAACGTCCTCCCCCACGTAACCGGCCTCAGTGAGGGCGGTAGCGTCGGCCACTGCGAACGGAACGTTGAGGCGGCGCGCCAGCGTCTGCGCGAGATAGGTCTTGCCGCAGCCGGTGGGGCCGATGAGAAGGATGTTGGACTTGGCGATCTCAACGTCCTCGTGGTGGGACCCTTCGCCGAGGCTCCCGGTTTTCGGAGCGTGGCCGGCCTGGATGCGCTTGTAGTGGTTGTAGACGGCAACAGCCAATGATCGCTTGGCCGGCTCCTGGCCGATCACGTATTCCTGCAGGAAATCGAAGATCTCACGCGGCTTGGGGAGTTCAAAACTACCCAGGTCCGAAACCTCCGCAAGCTCCTCTTCGATGATCTCGTTGCAGAGTTCAATGCACTCGTCGCAGATGTATACGCCGGGCCCGGCAATCAGCTTGCGCACCTGCTTCTGGCTCTTTCCGCAAAAAGAACACTTCAGCAGATCCGTGCTCTCGCCAATCCGAGCCATGTGTGAATCCCTTCGTTGCATGCGGGTGATGGGGCTCCGCGCCTTGCTCCATTGTGCGGCCAGGCCGCGTCTGGCATCACCGTGACTTCTTCCACTCTAGGTCACAATGAGCCGCTTGGGTGGAAACAGAACGCCGGTGCGGTCCATATTTCGCGAACCGCACCGGCGTCGTTATCCGTGTGCTACCGGGCGATTGCCTGGGGCTTGATCTTCCGGGAGTCCAGTACCTGGTCAATCAGGCCGTAGTTCCGGGCTTCTTCGGCCGTGAGGATCTTGTCGCGTTCGATGTCGTTGTTGACCTGCTCCGCCGTACGGCCCGAGTGGTGCGCGAGCGTTTCCTCGAGCCACGTACGCATCCGCATGACTTCGGCTGCCTGGATCTCCAGGTCCGATGCCTGCCCACCCTGGCCACCGGACAAGGCCGGCTGATGGATCAGGACGCGGGCGTTCGGCAGGGCGAGGCGCTTGCCCGGCGTACCCGCTGCCAACAGGACGGCAGCAGCGCTGGCCGCCTGGCCCAGGCAAACCGTCTGGATCTCGGGGCGGATGTACTGCATGGTGTCGTAGATGGCGGTCATGGCCGTGAACGAGCCGCCTGGCGAGTTGATGTAGAGGGTGATGTCGCGGTCCGGGTCCGTCGATTCAAGGACCAGCAGCTGGGCCATGATGTCGTCAGCGGAAGCGTCGTCAACCTGCACGCCAAGGAAGATGATCCGGTCCTCGAACAGCTTGGTGTAGGGGTCTTGGCGCTTGAAACCGTAAGGCGTGCGCTCCTCGAACTGGGGCAGGACGTAGCGGCTGGAGGGCAGGTTGCCGGCAGACCATCCGAAGTTGTAGTTCATTGTTTACTCCTGGGTTTTCAGTGGTTCGTGGTGCCGGCTAGTTTTCGGAGGAGGACGCCGAGTCGGATTGGTTGGCAGTTCCGCCGCCACCGGCCACCGAACCGGCGTGCGCAGAAATCTTGTCGAAGAAGCCGTACTCCAAGGCTTCGGCGGCAGTGAACCACTTGTCGCGGTCGTTGTCCTTGAGGATGGTCTCCACAGTCTGGCCGGTCTGCTCGGCGGTGAGTTCGGCCATGACCTTCTTCATGTGGAGGATCAACTCGGCCTGGATCTTGATGTCCGAGGCCGTGCCGCCGATGCCGCCGGACGGCTGGTGCATCAGGATACGGGCATTGGGGGTGGCGTACCGCTTGCCCTTGGTGCCGGAGGAAAGCAGGAACTGTCCCATGGAGGCGGCCAGGCCGGTAGCGACCGTGACGACGTCGTTGGGGATGAACTGCATGGTGTCGTAGATGGCCATACCTGCGGTCACCGAACCACCGGGCGAGTTGATGTACAGGTAGATGTCCTTCTCAGGGTCTTCGGCCGAGAGCAGGAGAAGCTGTGAGCAAATGGCATTGGCATTCTCATCGCGGACTTCCGAGCCCAGCCAGATGATGCGCTCTTTCAGCAGGCGGTTGTAGATGTAGTTGTCCTGGGCCGCGGGATCGACAGTTGCCATCCGGGGAGCCTCTGATTGCTGTGACATAAGTACTTACCTCTCGCTGGTGCCAGTGACATCACTGATCTTCACTACATGGACACTAACCGTATTCAGGGTCGATTTGTTCGCCGGAATCGCACTGTTCGCTGACGGCGCACGTCTGCGTCCGGCGCACGGTACCGCCTTAAAACAAACCGGCCCCGGATCGATTGATCCGGGGCCGGCCAGAGCCTGAAACTAGAACTTCACTGCTGCGGGGTCATCGCTTGCAACGGTCTCAGCTTCTTCGGCAGACTCTTCTGCCGGAGCTTCTTCGATCGCTTCGCCTGCCGGGCGGACGAAGTCGGTCAGGTCAACCTTGTTGCCTTCGGAGTCCACAACCTCGGCCTGGCCGAGAACCACGGCAAGGGCCTTGCGGCGGCGGACCTCGGAAACCATCATGGGAACCTGGCCGCTCTGATCGATGATCTGGGCGAACTGGTTGGGGTCCATGCCGTACTGGCTGGCCGTGGTGACGATGTAGTCGATCAGCTCGTTCTGGCTGACGTTGACTTCTTCCTTGTCAGCAATGGCGTCGAGGATGATCTCGTTCTGGAAGGCGCGCTCCGTGTTGGCCTTGACCTCGGCGCGGTGCTCCTCGGTGTCGTGGTCGCCTTCGCCGTGGGCGTTCTCCGGGTTGAAGTGGGATTCGAGCTGCTCTTCCACGACGGATGCCGGAACCGGAACCTCAACAAGCTCAACAAGCTTGTCCAGCACCTTGTCGCGGGCCTCAACGCCCTGGCCAACAACCTTGGACTCGGCGGCCTGCTTGCCGAGGTCCTCACGGAGTTCGGCAAGGGTGTCGAACTCGGAAGCCAGCTGGGCGAAGTCGTCGTTGGCCTCGGGGAGTTCGCGCTCCTTGACAGCCTTGACCACTACCTTCACCTGGGCAGATTCGCCGGCGTGGTCGCCACCGACCAGCGTGGTGTCGAAGATGGCTTCCTCGTCGGCCGACAGGCCGGCAACGGCCTCGTCCAGGCCCTCGAGCATGGTGCCGGCACCAACCTGGTAGGACAGGCCGGAAGCGGAGTCGATCTCTTCGCCATCGATGGTGGCGGTGATGTCGATGGTGAGGAAGTCGTCGTTCTTGGCAGGACGCTCAACGGACTTCAGGGTGCCGAAACGACCGCGCAGCTCGTCGAGGGCCTTGTCGACGTCGGCGTCGGAAGACTCAGCCGCGGCAACCTCAACCTTGATGCCGGCGTAGTCGGGCAGCTCGATCTCGGGACGGACGTCAACCTCAACCTGGAACTTGAGCTCGCCATCGGTTGCGGACGGGTCCGGAACTTCGGTGATCTCAACCTCGGGACGGCTCAGCGGGCGAACGCCGGTCTCCTGGACGGCTGCCTGGTACCAGCCGTTGAGGCCGTCGTTGATGGCAGTCTCCAGGACGTAGCCGCGACCGACGCGCTGGTCGATGAGCTTGGAGGGAACCTTGCCCTTGCGGAATCCGGGAACCTGGATCTGCGAAGCAACGGTCTTGTACGCGGCATCGATGCTCGGCTTCAGTTCCTCAAAGGGAACCTCAACATTGAGCTTGACCCGCGTTGCGGTGAGGTTCTCGACAGCGCTCTTCACAGTCTAAGTACTCCTGGATTGATGGGTATGGGGTTCTGTCGCGTCCCAAGAAATGGACCCGAAACACAGAGTCGGGGTGACAGGATTTGAACCTGCGACTTCCTGCTCCCAAAGCAGGCGCTCTAGCCAAGCTGAGCTACACCCCGAATGCACAGGACAGTCTACGGGCAAGCGGGCCAGGAATGCACATTTGACACCGTCGCCGGAATTAGGTTTAGTTGTACCCGGCTTGAACAGCCACCGGGAAGATGTCCTGAACAGGAGATCCTTTCGGGGACGTAGCTTAATGGTAAAGCCTCAGTCTTCCAAACTGATTACGCGGGTTCGATTCCCGTCGTCCCCTCCAGGGAAAAGGAGCCCCGATCCACCAGGATCGGGGCTCCTTGCGTTTCAGCGCCAAGCGCGACTCACACTTGGCAGCCCGGGCACCAATACAGTTTGCGGGCACCGATTTCCGCCATCCCAACCACCGTCCCGCAGGCCCGGCAGGGCAGTCCCTCACGCTTATAGACAAAGTGGGCATCGGCGTCGGGCACCGTTTCCGCCCCCTCAGTCCACAGCGCGGGCGGCGTGGTGACAATCCGCCCGTCGCGGACGCCGTCGGACATGGTGGCCACGGCGTCGTCCCAGAGGCGGCCGGCGGTCCCGGTGTCCAAGGCGCTTCCAGGCATCCAAGGATCGACCGCCTGGCGGAACAGCACTTCCGCCCGGTAGATATTCCCTACGCCGGCAAGGACGGACTGGTCCATCATCAAGAGCGCGACTGCGGTCTTCCGTTTGCGCAGCCTTCGGATGAACTCATCGCGGTCTCCTGGCCGGTTACGCAACGGGTCCGGACCGAGCCTGCCGAGCACTTTGGCGGCGTCATCGGACGTAATGGCAGCACACGTCGTGGCGCCGCGGAGGTCTGCCCACCCGTGGTCCGAGACGAGGCGGACGCGTACGGCGCCCACCGGCTCGGGTGGTCCGGAGTAGTCGGCATCAGGGCCGGAGGGTCCGGATTCGCGCTCACCGATCCTGCGTGGGGCCCCGATGCTGGAGGCGCCCGCAAAGGAACTGTCTCCCCCGAAGTTCCACGCCCCGTACAGGCCAAGGTGAACATGCAGGAAGACGTCGTGGTCGAACTTCAGGAACAGCTGCTTGCCATGCGCAACGGCGTCCGCCAGGACATGTCCGTCCAACAGCGCGGCGCCCTCGGCGAACCGCCCCTGCGGGCTGCTCACCCGAAGGCGCCGGCCGCCGAAGACATCCTTGAACTGGCGGGCCAGCCGGTGGATGGAATGCCCCTCAGGCACTATTCGACGATCTCGCCGGTGGTCTCGTAGACCGCAATCTTGCCAATGCGGCGGACATGGCGCTCGTCATTGCTGAACGGCTCCTGGAGGAACGCCTCAATGAGTTCCGTGGCCTCCTCCACGGTGTGCTGGCGGCCGCCGACCGCAATCACGTTGGCGTCGTTGTGTTCGCGGGCGAGCTTGGCTGTGGAGAGGTTCCAGGCCAGTGCAGCGCGGACGCCCTTAACCTTGTTGGCGGCAATTTGCTCACCGTTTCCCGAGCCGCCCAACACGATGCCAAGTGCGTGGACGCCGGCTTCCTGGTCCGCCACCACTGCCACGCCCGCGTTGATGCAGAAGGAAGGGTAGTCATCCAGGGCGTCATATTCCTTTGGTCCGTGATCCACAACCTCGTAGCCCTTGGCGGTGAGGTGGCTGACCAGGTGGGCACTGAGTTCCATGCCGGCGTGGTCAGTTGCGATGTGGACGCGGGGAGTAGTCACAGAAAGTCCGTTCTTTGTGGCGCACGCACAGCCCTGGGCAACTGCCAGTCTTGTCCGATGCGCGGCGGGGAGGGATGCGCTACCTAGGTTACCGCGAGCCGGGTTGTTGCGGCTGCCCGTCCTGGTGCGCCCGTTCGGCCGCGCGGTTGAGGATTCCCGCGATTTTGTCCGCAGCAGCCGCGGTGCCGGCGCTGAGCGCCACCCGCCCCCCGTTGAGTTTTCGGACGACGACGGCCGGGCCGCTGCTGACCAGCATCGCCGTGGCGTCATCATGGTGCCGCCACCCCCAGCCGCCGTAGTCGGCAGCCTTGACGTCGGTGGGAGCCGCCGCGGCAATATCGACGGCGGGAACGGTCAGCACCGGGACCAGGCCTCCGGCCAAGACCCGCAGCCCGCCCCTGTCCGCCCGTACCCGTGCGAACAGGAACCCCGCGCCGACCAGTGCGGCGGACGCTACCAAGGCCCCAAGCCACGGAATGGCTACCGCGATCAAGGCCGCCGGAAAGAGCGCGGAGACGATGATCATGACAAATACGGAACTTCGGGCGTGGACCCACATCCTGAGCGTGTCCCGGGCCAGATCCGGATCGGCCGCGCGCAGACGCTCGGCTTCGAGGGCATGGTCGTCTTCCTGGGTCCACCGAGGATCCGGTTTGAAGGCGAACATCATCACAATGCCGAGGGACAGGGCCGCGCCGCTCCCCATCGCCAGGACGATCGGATCAACATGGGACAGCCGGGCCTCGCCGAGACCCGATTGGCCTACCAGTCCGGCGGCCAGCACCGTTGTGATGAAGAGGCTCACCATCAACCCGAGTCCCATCATGACGCGGCGCATGACAACAGGCCGCGAGATGGGAACGGCTTGGAAAAAGGCGACCCAGCCGAAGAAGACGATGAGCGCTGCGCCGCCCCCAACGTAGGCGCCAAACGGTGCGAAGGAACTACCGCCGTCGGCATTCCACATTACGGCGACCGGGTCAGGAAGGCTGTTCCGCAGCAATTGGGCACACACCACGAAGCCGGTGGCGAGGAGCAGCGGAAAGGCCAGCGCGAACCGAAGTGCGCGGGTGTCGAGAGAATCCCGGAACGTTCCCATGCTTAAACGCTACTCCGTGCGGGCGACACTGTGCGGACACCTCCTTGCCAACAGGCCCCAGAGTGAAAGAATGGCTTCACACCAGCGACCGGACCATGATCCCGGCCGGCCATCCCAATCTTCTGGAGGCACACTTGCCAGGCCTTAACCTGACCCGCGACGAAGCCGCGAAGCGCGCGGAACTCCTCAATGTCGAGTCGTACAACGTCGCCCTGGACCTGACCAAGGGCGCGAAAGTTTTCGGATCCACCACCGTGGTGCGCTTTTCCGCGCAGGCGGGATCGTCGACTTTCATCGATGCCATTACGGACACCGTCCACAGCGTGAGGTTGAACGGCGTTGAGCTTGATCCCGCCGAAGTCTCCGATGGCGTGCGCATCCAACTCCCGGATCTCGGCGAAAAGAACGAACTCACGGTCGTGGCGGATGCGCCCTACATGAACACGGGCGAGGGATTGCACAGGTTCGTTGACCCGGTGGACGGGGAGGCCTACCTCTATACCCAGTTCGAAGTCCCCGACTCGCGCCGCATGTTCGCCGTCTTTGAGCAACCCGACCTGAAGGCGAGCTTCACTTTTACCGTTACCGCCCCCTCCCACTGGGATGTGGTCTCCAACTCCCCTACGCCTGCGCCGGTGCCGGCCGAGCCGGGCGAGGATGGCGGAGCCCGGTCCGTTTGGGAGTTCGCTCCGACGCCGCGGTTGTCCTCCTACGTCACCGCCTTGATCGCCGGGCCCTACCAGTCGGTCAGGTCGCAGGTTACAAGCGCGGATGGCAGGGTCATTCCGCTGGGTGTTTTTGCGCGGAAGTCACTTATGCAGTACCTCGACGCGGAGAACATCTTCGAACTCACCAGGCAGGGGTTCGAGTTCTTCGAGGCCCAGTTCGGTTGCCCATACCCCTTCGAAAAGTACGATCAACTGTTCGTTCCGGAGTTCAATGCCGGCGCCATGGAGAACGCCGGTGCCGTAACCATCCTGGAAGGTTACGTCTTCCGTGGCAAAGTCACCGAAGCACAAGTGGAACGCCGCGCCATCACTGTGCTGCACGAGCTGGCGCACATGTGGTTCGGCGATCTGGTGACCATGCGCTGGTGGAACGACCTCTGGCTGAATGAGTCCTTCGCCGAGTACATGTCCCACCTTGCCGCCGTCGAAAACACTGCCTTCGACCACGCCTGGACCACGTTCGCCTCCGTGGAAAAGTCCTGGGCTTACCGCCAGGACCAACTCCCCACGACGCACCCGATCTTTGCCGAGATCAACAGCCTCCAGGACGTCGAGGTCAACTTTGACGGAATCACCTACGCCAAGGGGGCTTCCGTGCTGCGCCAGCTCGTGGCGTGGGTTGGGCCCGAAGAGTTCATGGCAGGGGTTCGCACCTACTTCGCCAAGCACGCGTGGACAAACACGGAACTCGCGGACCTCATGGTGGAGCTCGAGGCTGCCAGCGGCCGCGACCTGGACCAGTGGGGCAAACTGTGGCTCGAAACGGCCGGCGTCAATACCTTGGCCCCGGAACTCGACGTTGATGGTGACGGGTCCATCACCAGCTTCGCCATCCTGCAGACAGCCATCGCCGAGCAGCCCACCTTGCGCCCGCACCGCTTGGCCGTGGGCTTCTACGACGTGGTGGACGGAAAGCTGGAGCGGACCCACCGGGAAGAACTCGATGTCGATGGTCCCCGCACCGAGGTCCCCGGACTGTCGGGACGGCCGCGCCCGGACCTCATCCTCCTCAACGACGACGACCTCGCCTACGCAAAGGTCCGCCTGGATCCCCACTCCCTCGCCACGGCGAAGGCCCACCTGAAGGATTTCTCCGCCAGCTTGCCGCGGACCCTCGTGTGGGGCTCGGCCTGGGATGCCGCCCGCGACGGCGAGACACCTGCCCGCGGCTACGTGGACTTGATCCTGTCCAACATTGCGCACGAGACGGACTCCTCGGTGATCCTGGTCCAGCTCCGCCAACTGGCAACGACGCTCACCTACTACGTGGCCGCAGAACACAAGGAGCAGACGGCCATCGCTGCGGCGGACAAGCTGTGGGAGCTCGCAACCGCAGTGGAACCGGGTTCGGACGCCCAACTGCAGTTCGTGAAGTCCTATGCCCAGATCTCGCGCAGCGATCTGCAACTGGACCGTATCCAGGCGCTCCTGGACGGTACAGAAACGCTGGATGGCCTCACGGTGGACCAGGACATGCGGTGGGAGTTGCTGACCGCCCTGGTGGCGGGCGGACGCCAGGACCAGCAGCGCATCGACGAGGAACTCACCCGGGACAACACCTCCAACGGCCAAAACGCCGCCGCCCAGGCCAAGGCAGCCATTCCGACGCCGGAAGCCAAGGAAGCTGCCTGGGAATCCATCGTGGTCAAGGGAGAGCTTTCCAACGCACTGCAGGCCTCGGCGGTTGCCGGCTTCATGCGCGTGCCTGACACGGCACTCCTGCAACCCTTTGCGGAACGGTACTTCGAAGCCGTTCCGGGCATCGTCAAGGAGCGTACCCACGCCTTGGCACAGCAGATTGTGGTGGGCCTCTACCCGGCCCAGTTGACCACCCAGGCCACGGTGGACCGGACCGATGCATTCCTCGCGGGCCTTCCCGAGGACAGCGCCGCCTTGCGGCGCATGATGCTGGAGAACCGCGACGCCGTGGCACGCGCACTCCGTGCCCGGGCGGCTGACGCCTGACGAATCCGGGTCCATGCGGACAGTCTCCGGCCGCTGGCTAGACTGTCCGCATGGCCCTCAATGAACACCACTACGCGCTGACCGTCCGCTGGACCGGAAACCTCGGGGACGGCACGTCCAGCTACCGGGGGTATTCACGCGACCATGACGTGGAGATTCCGGGGCTACCCGTCTTGAAGGGGTCGTCTGATCCCACCTTCCACGGCGACCGGACACGCTACAACCCTGAACAGCTTCTGCTGGCCGCGCTCTCTCAATGCCACATGCTCTCTTTCCTGCATGTTGCCGTCAAACACGGCGTTGTGGTCACCGCGTACGAGGACAACGCCGAAGGACTCATGAAACTCAACCGCGACGGCAGCGGCCAGTTCGAAACCGCCACGCTGAAGCCCCATGTGACCATTACGGATCCCGCTCATGCCGAACTGATGCCGCAACTGCACCACGAGGCCAACCAGGTTTGCTTCATCGCCCGCAGCGTCAATTTCCCGGTGCTGCACGAACCAACAACGACGACGGCGGCTACCTAGCGCCTGGCGTCGAACCAGCCTGCCACGAGCCTGCGCTCGGTGCCTTGGGTCAGTCCGGCCTTTCGCTCGCGCCCAAGGCCCCTGGCCCGCTCGTCGGCGAGGGTGTCCATCAGCGTGTGCTGCCACGGACGAAGGACCATGCCGTGCGCCAATGCTGCCTCGTTGCTCCGGGACTGGAAGCCATCGTGTCCCGGCGGAAGCCAGAGTGGCAGCGAATCGGGGCCCGCCCAGTAGCCCACGCCTTGGTCAACAAGCCAGGCCTCGGGCACCGTGACCAGTTCGTGGGCGATCCCGCTGGCGCGCAGGGACTCGTCAAGGTATTCGCCGAAGGGCACAACGTCCCCGAGCGCATTGAAGGTCCCGGCAAGGTTGCTCGCTGCCGCCTGCAGTATCCAGGCAGCAAGGTCCCGTACATCGATGATCTGCGTGGCGGCTTCGGCAATGTCCGGAACCAGGACCGAATGGGTGTTTGAGGCGAACCTGGCCGGCCAGTACCCGTACCTGTCGGAGGAATCGCCTGGCCCACCGATCAGGCCGGCACGGACTATGTGGGCCTTGGTTCCTAATGCATCCAACGTCAACTGTTCGATGGCCGACTTCGATTCGCCGTACGTCTCGGGGGTGCCCGCCTGCCCCGGAGGCAACGGTTCGAGCAACGCCCCGTTTTCGGCCGCGCCGGGAACCGAATGGTCGGCGTACACGGAGCAACTCGACACGAACGTCCAGTGCGCTGCGTCCCGGCCCAAAACCTCCAGCGCCTGCTTGGCCTGCGCGAGATCGCGTGAAACTTCCACCACCTCGTCCCATGGCCCCGGGACGTCCGCAAAGGCCGCGGCACCTGCGGCGCGATCTGCCCGGACCCACGTAACGCCGTCGGGCGCCGACCCCGTGGTGCCCCGTGCCAGGCAGGTGACGTCGTTCCCTGCGGCAGCAGCCTGGCGGGCAATTTCGGCAGACAGGAAGACGGTACCGCCCAGAATGAGGATGCGCATGCGGCCACGCTACGGCGCTAGGGTTGATAGTGGACAGAGTGTTTTGCGCCAGGCGAACACGGGCCGACGACAAGGAGCCAGTACACCTTGACCTTCATCCCTCCCATGGAAACCCTCACCATCGAGCCGGAAAAGATCGACTACGTCTCGATCCTCATCACAGTGGGCGTGGGCCTGCTCGTGTGGACCGTGGCGCGATTCATCATTTTGCGCATCACCCGGAGGGTTGCCGCCGGCAGCTCGTTCTTCAAAAAACCGCACTTCAAGTGGGTGCAACCGGCAATCCGGGCCCTGGACCATGAACGCCGCTCCCAACGCGCACAAACCATTGGATCGCTGCTGACGAGCCTGATAAGCGTCATTGTGGTGGTGATCGTCATCATCTACGTCCTCAAGTACATGAACGTGGACGTCGCCCCCTTGCTGACCAGTGTCGGCATCCTCGGTGTGGCCATCGGTTTCGGTGCGCAGCAATTGATCCGCGACTTCCTGGCCGGGATCTTCATTACCATCGAGGACCAGTACGGGATCGGCGACGTGATTGTCACCAGCGAGGTGATCGGCACGGTCGAGTCCGTGGGGTTGCGCATCACCCGCGTCCGCGCCGAAGACGGAGCTATCTGGTACCTGCGCAATGGCGAGATCCTGCGGGTAGGCAACCGGTCGCAGGGCGACTACGTCCCCGTGGATGCGCCCGCTCCGCAGGACGACGACCAAGACGCTAAAGTTGCTGCCGGAGCGGCAACAGGTTCCGCCCGGAAGCCCGAGGAGAAGGCCAGTGAATGACATGACCGCCGGACACGAACCGGCAGCCTCGCCACAGGCCGGGCAACGCCGACAACTGATGCAGAACGATCCCTTCAGCCAACCGGCCTACACGGACAGTTTCTACGCCGCCGTGGGTGGGCACCAAACGTTCGTGAAACTCATCGACGTTTTCTACGACGGCGTGGCCGGCGACGCCCTGCTGCGCCCCATGTATCCCGAAGAGGACCTGGAACCGGCCAAGCGGCGCTTCCTGATGTTCCTGGAGCAGTACTGGGGCGGCCCAACCACCTACAGCGAAGAGCGGGGCCATCCCCGCCTGCGGATGCGCCACATGCCTTTCCGGGTCACCCCGGAGGCCAAGGACCGCTGGTTGTTCCACATGCGCGCGGCGGTAGACTCCCTCGGTTTGTCACCCCTGCACGAGGGCACGCTGTGGGACTACATGGAACGGGCCGCGCTCACCATGGTGAACAGCCCGTCAGCCGTCTGAGGCCTGGCCCTGGAAGCCAAGCCCGGCGCCGGTCCGCACCAATACGTGGCCGCGCGGACCGCTAAGACGGAACCACCGGCCGTTGCGGAACAGCTCCTGCCCGCCGTCGCCAAGGAATCCAAGCGCGAAAGCCGCGAAAGCAGCACCGGTGGGGATGTCCTTCCACCCGGGCAGGCCACGGCTCCAGACCGCCGCACGTGCCGTATTGACCACGGCGGCACCCGCCATGGCGGGCACGACGCCCGCCACCTCGGCAATCCCGGATTCTGCCGCGGCCTTGAGCTCCGCATCCGCGATGGGGCCCAGGGCTTCCCAGCCGCTTCGCGGTGCGCCGACCCCCGCCCATGACTCGGAAACGGTCGACGGCGGGATGGGCAGGTCCACGTCTTCGGCACCGGAACGGGCAAGCCGGTCAAGGACTGAAGCGATGGTCACTGTGACGTCGGCCCGTGCCTCCTCGGCCAACGCCATGGTGCGCAGGCCAAGGATGGTGGGGGTCGATTCGCCGAGGATCCGGGGCCTGAGGACGCACACGTAGGCGGCCAGGACCTGGCCTGAAGCCTGCAGCCGGATGGCGCCGTCGTCGATGCTTTTGGCCCGCGTCACGTACGTCCGCAGATCCGTGAGATCGCGGGGGTCGGCAAAGCGGAAGGACTGGGTCAAAACGTCTGTCACATCATCGACTCTACCGGCATGTCCGCGGTTGAGAGGGGTTGGGGCGCCGTCTAGAGTCGAACCATGACTGAGACGAACGCGGGGCTTGAAGCTGAGGCTCCCACCGGGGACCCCATGGAAGTGCTGATCGATTTGCTGGATCTGGGTGACTTCGACGGCGCACGCACCACCGAGGACATCTTCCTGGGGCCGTCCCAGAAACAGCCCCGCCACAGGGTCTTCGGCGGCCAGGTACTGGCCCAATCCATGATGGCCGGCATGCGGACAGTGGACCCCGGACGCGTTGCCCACTCGATGCACGGCTACTTCCTGCGTCCCGGCGACGCCAACAAACCCATCACTTTCGGCGTCGAACGGCTCCGTGACGGCCGGTCCTTCTCCGCCCGCCGGGTGCACGCCTACCAGGACGGAGTGCCGATTCTTTCAATGATCGCCTCCTTCCAAATCCAGGACGAGGGCCTTGACCACCAGGCCGTCATGCCGGAAGGGATCCCTGATCCTGAATCGCTCCCCAGCACGGCCGAACTGCTTTCCCGGTACGACCACCCGATGGCCCGTCACATGTCCTCGGAGCGGCCCTTCGACGTAAGGCACATCGACCCTGCCCTCTACGTTTCCCCGCCCTCCGAGCACGTGGCCACCAACGCGGTGTGGATGAAGACCATGGGTCCCCTGCCCGATGATCCGCAACTGCATGTTGCTGCTTTGGCCTACGCGAGCGATTACACCCTGCTGGAACCTATCCTCCGGAAACACGGGCTGGCATGGATGACCCCCGGCATGAGCGTAGCCAGCCTGGACCACGCCATGTGGTGGCACCGGCCTGTCCGCGTGGATGAATGGATGCTCTACGTCCAGGAGTCCCCCAGCGCCCAGGGGGCGCGTGGCCTTTCCACTGGCCGGATCTTCAACCGGGATGGCCTGCATGTGGCAACCGTGGCCCAGGAAGGCATGGTCCGGATTCCCTGAGCCGGCAGACCCTTGGTTGCAAGGACAAAACGAAATGGCCGTCCCTTCCGGGACGGCCATTTCGTCGCTTGGTGCTTAGTCGCGCGTCAGGCGGCGGTGCGTGACGCGGTGCGGCTTTGCGGCATCCGGGCCGAGCCGCTCAACCTTGTTCTCCTCGTAGGATTCGAAGTTGCCCTCGAACCAGTACCACTTGGAGGGGTTCTCGTCGTCACCTTCGTAGGCCAGGATGTGGGTTGCCACCCGGTCCAGGAACCAACGGTCGTGGGAGACCACCACGGCACAGCCCGGGAACTCGAGCAGCGCGTTTTCCAGGCTGCTGAGGGTCTCAACGTCGAGGTCGTTGGTGGGCTCGTCAAGGAGCAGGAGGTTTCCACCCTGCTTCAAGGTCAGCGCCAGGTTGAGGCGGTTGCGCTCACCACCGGAGAGGACACCTGCCTTCTTCTGCTGGTCCGGACCCTTGAAGCCGAACGCCGAGACGTAGGCACGCGATGGCATTTCGACCTGGCCCACCTGGATGTGGTCAAGGCCGTCCGAGACGACCTCCCAGAGGGTCTTGTTGGGGTCGATGCCGCCACGGGACTGGTCAACATAGGAAATCTTGACCGAATCACCGATCTTGAGGTCACCGCCGTCGAGCGGTTCCATGCCAACGATCGTCTTGAACAGGGTGGACTTGCCCACACCGTTGGGACCAATCACGCCAACAATGCCGTTGCGCGGCAGCGAGAAGGAGAGATCCTCGATCAGGACACGATCGTCGAAGCCCTTCTTCAGGTCCGTGGCCTCGATGACCAGGTTGCCCAGGCGCGGTCCCGGCGGGATCTGGATTTCTTCGAAGTCGAGCTTGCGGGTGCGCTCGGCTTCGGCTGCCATCTCCTCGTAGCGGGCAAGACGCGCCTTGGACTTGGTTTGCCGGCCCTTGGCGTTGGAGCGGACCCACTCAAGTTCCTCGGTGAGGCGCTTGGCAAGCTTCGCATCCTTCTTGCCCTGGACTTCGAGACGGGCTTTCTTCTTCTCCAGGTACGTGGAGTAGTTGCCCTCGTACGGGTAGAGGTGCCCGCGGTCCACTTCGGCGATCCACTCAGCAACGTGGTCCAGGAAGTACCGGTCGTGGGTCACTGCCAGGACAGCGCCGGGGTACTTGGACAGGTGCTGTTCCAGCCAGAGCACGCTTTCGGCGTCCAGGTGGTTGGTGGGCTCGTCGAGGAGCAGGAGGTCGGGCTTCTGGAGGAGAAGCTTGCACAGGGCTACGCGGCGGCGTTCACCACCGGACAGGACTGTGACATCCGAATCAGCCGGGGGGCAGCGCAGGGCATCCATGGCCTGCTCCAACTGGGAATCGATGTCCCACGCGTCAGCGGCATCGATGGCTTCCTGGAGCTTGCCCATCTCCTCAAGGAGAGTGTCGTAATCGGCGTCCGGGTTGGCCATCTCTTCGGAGATCTCGTTGAAGCGCTGGATCTTGCCGTAGATCTCGCCAACGCCTTCCTGGACGTTGCCCAGGACCGTCTTTTCCTCGTTCAGCGGCGGTTCCTGCAGGAGGATGCCCACGGTGTATCCGGGGCTCAGGCGGGCCTCACCGTTCGAAGGAGTGTCCAGACCGGCCATGATCTTGAGGATGGTGGACTTGCCAGCACCGTTCGGGCCAACGACGCCAATCTTGGCACCGGGGAAGAACGACATGCTGACATCGTCCAGAATAAGTTTGTCGCCAACGGCCTTGCGAGCCTTGGTCATCGTGTAAATGAATTCCGCCATGCCGTTAAATCTAGTGGCTCGGCGGGCAGAACTCACATTCGGGCAGCGCGGGAGAGCCTATCTGGCGTCTCCGATGAAGCATTTTCCGGTGGACAGGACAGGGAGCACCGTGACTGCCACCGAGCCGTCGCGGATCTGCCCCATGACGCAGCTTTCGCCAACCAGCGCTGCGGCTTCCATCGCGTCCACGTCCAGCCCCGTTGGCGTGCGGCCAGCCGACACCTCGACGTTGGCCTGCGGGATTCCTGCCGCGACCAAGGCTGAGCGAACTTCCTTCTGGTCGGGCTTGGGACTCGATGCCACGACATTCTTCAACGTTGTATCCACGGTCTTCGTGATCTCGGCGACCGCAGGGTCGCTGCTGCCCTGGGTGGATGCCTGCGGTGGGGCGCCAGCAGAAGATGTTGACGGCGCTGTGGCTGGCCGTGCGGCCTCCGAGCAGGCACTGAGTCCCCCAGCAAGGAGCAATGCCGCCAGCAGTACACCGCCCATTCGCTTGACCATCACCCTACGGCCCTGTTGTGCCACCAGCACTCCCCCGCTCATCACACAGCCATTCTGCCATTCCGTGGACGTGGCTTGGGGCGTAGCGTTGCCCTGACGCGCGGATATCCGGATCAGCCATGGACGAAGGAGGCGCACCGTGAATGCACAGATTCCCGATGCCGAAGCCACAGTGACGGTCTCGGCGAAGCGGGGCGACGTATGGAAAGCCCTGACCGACCCGGTCATCATCAAGAAGTACTTCCTCGGCACCAACGTGGAGACCACGTGGCAGGTGGGCGATCCCATCACTTATTCCGGGGAGTACAACGGCAAGTCCTACGAGGACAAAGGCACCGTCCTGGAATTCCAGCCCATGGACCGGGTGAAGACCACCCACTACAGCCCGTCAAGCGGGTTGGCGGATGCTCCGGAAAACTACCACACCGTTGAGTACCGGCTGGCGGACGACGACGACGGAACGTCCGTGACAATCGTCCAGGGAAACAACAAGAGCGCCGAGGAAGTGCAGCAGTCCACGGCCACGTGGGACATGGTCCTGCAAAACCTCAAGGAGCTTTTGGAGTCGGGCACGCCGGTCCGTTAAGGATCGAAGTCCTGGATGGGCGCGGGGTAGTCGACGGTGGGGCGCTCCCGCTGGATGTAGTGGGCCAAGGTCACCGCGTCGGAGGCGTGGCCAAGCTGACTAGTTGATCTATATCTACAACCAGATAAATGAAGGCTCCGACGCTCATGGGAGTAGAGCCTTCATTACGGATGCTAAACGGCATCAAAGGCGAATGGCCTAGTGGAGTAGGGGCCATCCTTTAGGTAAACGAATACGAAATCACTGTCCGAGAGCTTGGTTAGCCGACGAGCGATCGCTGACGTAGTAAGCCCCAGATCGTGATAGTTCTCCAACTTCACGTGTATTTGCCTCAGTTCCGGCTTTAGCAAGGACGATTGTACCGAGAATGTGTAGTTGCGGTTAGGAAACTCCTCAGCGATGCGGGCATGTATGCCGGGCAAGAGGCGAAGCAACTCGATCACGTTCCTACGATCAGCCCGATGATCCCCGATATGGATGAAGCACGGCCGGAGTTGTTTGTTTTGCTCTAGGTCGAACTTCCTGGTCGTGGCGCCCCGCATAAACTTTCCCAGCTTGGTTGCGGCAAGGATTACGAGGGAAGCCAGGACGTTTTGCACAACACTCTCAGCAAAGACCCCGGCGGTGCTTCCCAGGCCCATTAGCCTCATCTCGGTCGTTGGCACCCCAGAGCGTCGCAGGTAGTCGGCGATAGACTTGGTGATCTCGTCCGAGTAGGAGATATCACCGTAAACCCCATCTGAGACGCCGACGCCTACAGTTCCTAGCTCCGGCTCATCGGGTAACTGACTTGTCATTGATTCGTCCTCATAACGATGACCCTACAGTTCTCTGGCACCAGTGCTCGAGCGTTTGCCTACGCAGCGTCATAGTCCGCGCCTACGGTCCGATACTGCCCCATATCCTCATCGTCTTTTTGAATTGTCAGGGTGACTTCCACCGCAAAATCCTTTTGGGGTCTACGTCAATCCTTCGACCTACACGCAGGATGTCAGAGCTCGGGCGTACGTTCCCGTCATGGATGAGTTCGAAGCCAGGGCGCTGTCCGGCGATTGTCGTGCGGCCTCCGCAGCGCTTTCCCTGGCAGCCGTGAGCCCGGACATCGTTGCGGCCCTTCGGACGCACGATGCACATATGGAGGTTGTCTCGGCGTGCTCAGCCGCTGGGGTGTGACGCTCGAGAATCTGGCCTGGGCTGCGACTCTTGATGATCCAAGGATCCTTGGCCGCGTGGTGTCGATTCCGAAGGCTCCTCTCCCGATGGTCCGAGAGATTCGGGAGCGCTCGGCGGATGGACGCCCGGAGGAAGTGTCAGTGCATCTGGATGCGTACTGAGGCCGGGTTCTAGCCCGGGCCACGGCGGTATCCGCGCTGCATGGTGGCCTGCTATGAAAACGTTGAGTAAACGTTGAGTCAGGCCCTTGGTTAGGACGATGGCCCCGGAACTCCATTGAAGTTCCGGGGCCATTGCGCCCCAGGAGGGAATCGAACCCCCGACCGGCGGATTAGAAGGCCGCTGCTCTATCCCCTGAGCTACTGGGGCGTACGGGATCACCGAACAGCATGGCTGCTTGGCGCCACAAAGAGTTTACAGTGCATTCCCTCACCGGACGGCAAGACGCGCTCCTTGGTGGCGCAGTTGCCCTCCACAGGGGCCGCTTTGCCACTGTTATGCACATAGGCGCCGGACGGTATCCCCCACCCAAACCACGTGGATGAAGCTGAAAGAGCCAGACAGGCACCTTTCCTACATCACCAAGGACCATCATGAATGACATCGTCACTCTCCGGGGCTTTGTAGCTTCGGAAGTCAAAAGCTCAACCACTGCCCGCGGCACCTCCACGGCATCCTTCCGGCTGGGCACAACGGAACGCCGCTATGACCGTGCCAGCAGCACCTGGGTGGACGGGAACACCAATTGGTACACGGTGCAATCATTCCGGTACCTCGCCGGGCATGTGGGCTGCAGCATCAAAAAGGGCCAGCGGGTCATCGTGGTGGGGCGGCTGCGGCTCAGGCAATGGGAGCACGAGGGCAAGATCTACCACGTGGCCGAAGTCGATGCCGAGTCCGTGGGACATGACCTCATGTGGGGATCGGCGAACTTCACCCGCATGAACGGTGCGTCCTCGCCTGGCACGACGGCACCCGCGGGGTCGCAGGGGGACGCCACGGCGGCGGGGGCCAACGGTGCCGGGCTGGAAAGTGCAGGGCCTGACCCCGATGGCCCAGGATGGGAGCCGGTTGACGATGGCCGCGTGCCGCCCGGGGAACACAACACTTCCGATGACGAGGAAACGGGCGGAGAGCTGGACAACCTTGTGGTGGATACCGCCACTGGTGAGGTCATGAATGCCGCGGCCTGAAGCCAAACCTGGGAGCAGAGCTGACGGTGGCGGAGCAAGATTGTTTCCCCGGTGTTGCAGGGGGTTCCGGCCCTACAGTTGAGGCATGGACAACACCGATCTCCTTGAGGCCATCCGATCGACCCTGCGCTCAGCCGGTGACGCCGATCGTGCGCAGGGCGCCCAGGCTTACATGAAGTCGGACATGCCGTCGTTGGGTGTCCGGGTTCCGCAGGTACGGAAGATCGTCAATGAGGCCGCCAGGCAGTTCCCGTTGGCCACACCGGAACTCCTGCGCCAGGCTGCCTTGGATCTGTGGCGAAACGCTGCCGCCCGGGAAGAACGGTACGCGGCGATCGACCTGACCGGACTCCGCCTCGTCAAGGAGGACCTGGACATGCTGCCCGTCTACGAGGAAATCATCAGGACCGGGGCCTGGTGGGACCTGGTGGATGGTGTAGCCCACCGCATCGGCGCTCTGCTGTTGGCACACCCGGAAACCATGACGCCGCTGTTGCTGCGCTGGTCAAGCGATGCGGATATGTGGATACGAAGGGCCTCCATCACGGCCCAACTTGGTGCAAAGGCCAAGACGGACACTGCCTTGCTCGCCGCCGTCATCAAAGCCAACCTTGCGGACAAGGAGTTCTTCATCCGAAAGGCCATCGGTTGGGCATTGCGTGAGTTCAGCAAAACGGACCCCAACTGGGTGAGGGCTTTTGCCGCCGAGAATGCGCCCTCGCTCAGTCCGTTGTCCACGAGGGAAGCCCTGCGGCTGCTGCCCGCACGGTGAATCCCGGGAGCCCTTCCTCAGATGATCGGGCGCAATCCCGGCTCGTCACGCTTCCGGAACAGGCTCTTTGTCTTCGGATCAACGAAGATCAAATACACAGCGAAGAGCAAGGCAATAATCGCTGCGGCGTTCCGGGCCAGGGTCAGAGCCAGGCCAAGGTCTTCGCTCTGCAGGTATGGGAAAACATCCAACTGGTCTGAGATGGCGTAGACCATGAAGAAGGAGACCACGAAGTACACCGCCTTGACCTGCCAGTCGTTGCGGATCCCGGTCACTGCAAACAGCGGTATCAGCCATACGACATACCAGGACTGGATCATGGGTGCCAACAGCACGATCGCCGCGAATGCCAGGGTGAGCCGCCGCATGAGGCGGTCATATTCTCCGCGGAACACCAGCCAAGCCACCGCAGCAAGCATCAGCAGCTTTCCGGCGTCGTAAACCCATTTAGCCATACCCCACCCATCGAGCCCGAAGACATTGAAGATGGATGCGACAACCAGCCCGATCAGACCGATGGGGGCATACCAGATCCACACACTACCGGGTGCGGAGAGGCCCTTGATCCAACCGAATCCGTAGCCGTTGACAAGGCCCAAGGCGTACAGGATGCCCAAAGTCAGGGCCGCCGTCAGGAACCAGAAAAGGAACTTCCGTGGCCAGGAAGCTCCCTTGCCGGCCCACAGCAAACCAATGAAAGGGAGGAACACCACAGTTATCGGCTTGACCGAAATGGAGAGGGCCACCAGGACGATTCCCAGGACCACCCTGCGCGTTGCGCAGTAATACAAGCCGGCAAGGGCCAGGCCGATCATCAGGGCATCGTTGTGGACGCTGGCGATGAAGTTTGTCAGGAACAGCGGGTTTGCGGCAGTCAGCCACAGTGCCCTGTGGGGGTTCACCCCGTGGAGTTCAGCCAGTTTGGGAACGTAAATGATGCAGAGAATGACGCCCGCCACGGCAACCAGCCGGAACAGCATGATGCAGGCTTCCGGTTGGACGTTGGTGACCCAAACAACGAATTGTTCGATCCACAGGAACAGCTGCCCATACGGAACGGGGGCTTCGGTCCACATCTTGTCCGCGCCCAACTGGAAGTAGTTGGGCAGGGCCGAAATGCCATTTTCGTAGGGGTTGATTCCCTCCACCATGAGCCGGCCCTGGCCGATGTAGGCGTACACGTCCCTGCTGAAGAGCGGAACCGTGAACATCATGGGCAGGCCCCAGGCCACAACCGCTTTGAGGGTGGCCTTGCGGGCTTCCAAACCCCAAACCCTGACGCGCTGGCCCAATCTCAGCCACGCCCGGACCAGCAACATCCCGCCAATGGCCAGCAGGACGATCGAGAGCCCAACGCCAACGCCCTCGGTCCGCATCCAGATGAAGATCGGCAGCCGCCTCAATTCAGATACAGGCGCCAGCCAGCCGACTCCCAAGGAACCAAAGACCAGGAACATGGATCCAATGAATCCGGCGATGAGCGGAGAACGGGCGTTGTCCACCTCGGCTGCAGTGGCCCCTGCGGGCGCCGCAACTCTCCCGGCCTTCTGGGCGGTGGGTACGGGCACCGTCATGTGGTTTCATCCAATCGTTTGCCCTTTGATGTTTCGGGACGGAATGTCGAATCTCCGGGGTGGGTTGCGGCAGGTAGAAATGACACTGCCATGCCCAAAAATCGTACCATCGGAGCACTTGGAAGAAGCTGAACGATAGGCTAGGCGCGTGCCTATTACTAATGAACGCATCGTCTGGATTGACTGCGAAATGACCGGCCTGGACCTCGTCAACGATGCCCTGATCGAAGTTGCCGCCCTTGTGACCGACTCGGAGCTCAACATTCTTGGCGATGGCGTGGATGTGGTCATCAAGCCCGACGACGCAGCCCTTGAGCAGATGAACGATTTCGTCCGCGACATGCATACGCGCTCCAAGCTCCTCGACGAACTCCCCCACGGCAAGACCATGGCCGAAGCCGAAGCCCTGGTGCTGGAATACATCGAGAAATGGGTGCCGGACCCCCGCAAGGCACCCTTGGGTGGCAACTCCGTGGGAACAGACCGCATGTTCCTCGCGCGCGACATGCCCAATGTCATCGAACACCTTCATTACCGCGTGATCGACGTCAGCACCATCAAGGAACTGTCCCGCCGCTGGTTCCCGCGCGCCTATTTCCAAGCACCGGCGAAGCACGGCGGCCACCGGGCACTGGGCGACATCAAGGATTCCATCGACGAGCTCCGCTACTACCGCGAGGCTGTTTTTGTGCCTGCCCCCGGACCGGACACGGCCACCGCCCAACGCATCTCCAAGGAGACCACCGCCTCGGCAGAGACCCTCAAGGCTCCCGAAGAAGTGTGATCTGCGTCATTTTTCGGAGTTTTTTCGGGGAAACCGGCAAAAGTGGACTTTGAACCCCAAAACAGCAGGTAAGCTATTTGTCGTTGCCTTCACGGAAAGCCGGTCAAACGGTCAAACCAAGAGGCACATGGTGGGCGTAGCTCAGTTGGCAGAGCGCCTGGTTGTGGTCCAGGAGGTCGCGGGTTCAACCCCCGTCGCTCACCCCACCGGAATTGGCTGGAAAGCCGGTTTCCCCAAAGGCCGCACCGGTTATCCGGTGCGGCCTTTGTTTTGTTTGACCACCGGCGGTTCCTGACGAAGCCACCGCTGGCCACAGCGACTGACTAAGGGAGAACTGACATGACGGTCCTGCCAATCACCATCTGGGGCGAACCTGTCCTCCATCGCCGTGCCAGCGAGGTGGAAGTTTTTGACGACGAACTCCGCACCCTCATCTCGGATATGTTCGAAACCAATGATGCCGCCAACGGCGTCGGCCTCGCTGCTCCCCAGGTCGGAGTGGGTAAGCGCATCTTTGTCTACAAGTACGCCAATGATGACGACGCTCCGGACGAGGGCGTGCTGGTCAACCCTGTCCTGACCCTCTCCAAGGTTTCCGGGGCCTTGCCGGATCCCGAGGAGCACGTTGAAGGATGCTTGTCCTTTCCCGGCGAGCATTACCCACTCCAAAGGGCGGAGTGGGCTCGGGTCCAGGGATTCGATGGCGACGGGAATCCGATTGAGTTCGAGGCAACCGGCTGGTTCGCGCGGGTCATACAGCACGAGTTCGACCATCTGGACGGCAAGTTGTACGTCAACCGCCTTGTGGACCGCTATTCGAAGAAGGCCATGAAACAAGCGAAGAAGAACGGCTGGGGAGTCCCGGGGCTGACCTGGATGCCTGGCGTCGACCCCGACCCTTTCGGCCACTAGCGCATGACGCCGGCGGACCACGCACAGCTGTTCGAGCTCCTCGACATCACTGGCGAGGATACCCGCGACTGCGCGGAGCTGCTTGCCAGCAGTCCCGGCGCGGGCGTGCAGCAAGCCATCGACTCACTTCAGGCGAGGCTCGGCACCTTCCCCTCGAAGGCCATCGTTTCCAACGGACCCACTGAGTCCGACTGGATCACTGCGTTGCTCCGGTTCGCGCCCCTGGTCCATTCCTATCACCTTGGTTTGGGGATTACTCCGGAGGTGTCGGCCGCATCGCTTGCCGACACCGGGCTCCAACTGCGCATCAACCGGCGCGTCCATGGCCGGTTCGGCCTGGACACCTGGGGATGGCTGACCCTGCACATGGCCGGAAATCTCTTCCGGCTGGGCAGGTTGCAGTTTCACTTGATCCGTCCGGAGCGCCCCGGGGCCAGAGCCGGGCAAGATCCTTCCTGGGAGCTGGGTGTCCACATTCCCGAGGATGGGAGTCTCTCCCCTACCGCTGTTGACGCGAGTCTCAGGGATGCCAAACTGTTCTTCGCCGGGCATTTCCCCGACAAACCTGTGGCCACGGCCACGTGCGAGTCATGGATGCTCGATCCTTACTTGGTGGAGCACCTTCCGGACAGCAACATCGCGTCCTTCGCCCGGCGGTTCATCCTGGACCGCTGCTCGGACGCTCCCACCGATGCCGTCTACTTCACGTTCCGGCACCGTGGGCTCGAGAACCTGGACGGGCTGCCACGCAAAACCTCGCTGCAGAGAGTGGTCCTGGAGAGGATCGACGACGGCGGCACCTGGCAACTGGGGCATGGTCACCTGGCGCTGTAGATGGTCTGCTGATCCGGACAAGAGGCAAGAACGCGCTTCATGGCGTCTTTCTCTGCCTGGGTGACCCATAGCTTGTAGGCTGTTTTCACCGATATTTGCCGGGCCACATAATGGCAGCGGAAGTTCTTGTTGGGTGGCAGCCAGGTTGCGGCATCGCCCGCGCCCTTCTTGACGTTTTCGGGTCCGTCGGCGGTTATGAGGTTCAGCGGATCATTGGCCAGCATCTGGCGCTGCTGGACCGACAACTGCTTGGCACCCTTCTGCCAGGCGTCAGCCAGCGCAACAACATGGTCGATCTGCAGGACCGAGCTCGTGTCCTGGCCCCGGCGGAACGAAACCGACGCTCCCGTGTATGGCTCCTGGATTTGTCCGGACGCAACCTTGCATGCGGATCCTGCGGTGAATTCGACGCCGGCGAGATCCCTGCGAAGGATGTCGTTCCTCGTGTCGCATCCATTACGGTCAACGTCCAGCCAGGCCTGCCCGAAAGCCGTGCGGTCGTAGTCGTTCTTCGACGACCGGCCCTTCACTTCGAGGTGGTCCAAGGCCTCAGAGGCTTTTTGCGCCGGCACCGCGACAGCGGCCGGGAGAGGCTTCATCCACGCGGAATCAAAGACCGGCGCCTCGGTGGGCCCGGCAACCCACGGGCCCGCTACGTCGAATTGGCCTGCGGCGAAGAACCAGGACAGTCCACCCACCACGGTGGCCGCGAGCAAACCAAGGATGGTCCAGGCTTGCCGGGACCGGCGGCGGGCGCGCCTGTACGCAGGCCAGGTGGTACTCAAGGGGCTCCGTTCAGTCGGGGTGATCGTGCCCTTCGAGCGTAGGACAAGGCACCGACATCGAAGCCGCTATCCACAGTGTGCAGGAGAAGTCACCCTGTGGACGGTGGCGGGCTGGCCTATTGCTCCCGCATCACGCGTTGCAGGTCTTCTGCGGCTACTGCCAACAGACCCCGCAATTGTTCTACGCGTTCGTCTGTGACATCGCCTGCGGCATTGGCCGCGACGGCCTGGTCGAGCAGTTTTTGTGCTTGCTTATGGTTGGCCTTTGCCACGTCCAACGCGTGTTCCAGCGTGGTCTCGTGCTCCAACGTAGATTCATTTTCCATGACCCCATTGTGAGCAGGTTTCCCGGCTGATTCCAGTAACCCAGCCGGGAAACCCCGGTAACACTTTTGCCTAGGCGTTCGCTGCCTCAAGCACCGCGATGGGGGCAACGATGTCGCGGGCGGGGAACGACGGCGGGTTGACGCCGGCCATCTCCTCCATCACGCGGACAACCTGGCAGGAGTAGCCGAACTCGTTGTCGTACCAGACGTAGAGAACCAGGTTCTTGTCGTTGGAAATGGTGGCGAGCCCATCCACGATGCCCGCGCGGCGGGAGCCGACGAAGTCCGTGGAAACGACATCCGGCGAGTCGATGTAATCGATCTGCTTGCGCAACGGCGAGTGCAGGGACATTTCCCGAAGGTAGTCGTTGACTTCGTCGCGCGTGGTGCCGTTGGCGAGGTTGAGGTTGAGGATGGCCATGGACACGTCCGGCGTAGGGACGCGGATGGCGTTGCCGGTGAGCTTGCCCTGCAGCTCGGGCAGTGCCTTGGCAACGGCCTTCGCTGCACCGGTCTCGGTGATCACCATGTTGAGCGCTGCGGAGCGTCCGCGGCGGTCTCCCTTGTGGAAGTTGTCGATCAGGTTCTGGTCGTTGGTGAACGAGTGAACGGTTTCGACGTGGCCGTGGATGATGCCGAACTTGTCATTGATGGCCTTCAGCACGGGGGTGATGGCGTTGGTGGTGCAGGACGCGGCGGTGACGATCTTGTCCTCATCGGTGATGTCGCCCTGGTTGATGCCGTGCACGATGTTCTTGAGGTCGCCCTTGCCCGGAGCGGTCAGGAGCACGCGGGCCACACCCTTGCTCTGCAGGTGCTGTGACAGGCCGTCGGCGTCGCGCCAGCGGCCGGTGTTGTCCACCACAAGTGCATCCTTGATGCCGTATGCCGTGTAGTCAACGGTGGCGGGGTTGTCCGAGTAGATCACCTGGATCTGCACGCCGTTGGCCGTGATGGTGTTGGCTTCTTCGTCGACGCGGATGGTGCCTTCGAAGGAGCCGTGGACGGAGTCGCGGCGCAGCAGGCTTGCCCGCTTGACGAGGTCGTTCTCGGCGCCCTTGCGGACAACGATCGCGCGCAGGCGCAGCCCGTGGCCACCGCCCGCCTTTTCGATCAGGAGACGGGCCAGGAGGCGGCCGATCCGGCCAAAGCCATAAAGAACGACGTCGGTGCTGGTGCGGTCGTCAGCGCCGCGCTTGCCAACAACCTCGGCCAACTCTGCGCGTAGGAACTCGTCCAAGGAAACAGCGCCGTTCTCTGCACGGTACTTTTCGGTGAGGCGGGCGATGTCGATCGCGGCAGCGCCGAGCTCCAGCTCGGCCAGCGCGTTCAGCAGCGGTGCGGTCTCCTCGAGCAGCAGCTCGGTGTTGCTCATCCGGCGGGCGAAGCGGTGGGCCTTCAGGATGTTCATGGTGGACTTGTTGATCAGGCTCCGGCCGTGGATGCTGGTGACCACGTTGTTTTCCCGGTACAACCGGCCGATCACCGGAATCATGGCCTCGGCGAGGGCCTCCCGGCCCATCCACTTATCAAGACAAGAATCTGACGTCTGGCTCACAGAACTACCTTCCTTGGGTCAACCACATACGTCTTCGTATGCAGATGGCGTCGGCCGCCCGGAGTAGTCCTGCGGCACATGCGCTGAGGGCTTCGGTCCACCCACTGCGCCTTGAACGAGAGCAAAGAAAATCCGCCGGCTGCGAACGCAGACCCGGCGGCAGAACTTCTACGTTCAGTAACCATTCTAGGGCGGGATCACCGGGCATTGGCCGCCCGGATGCGTGAAATCACTCACACGCACGTTTTTCAGGGAGTCATAAATGGATGGGTTGACCGATACGCCGGGTTCTGTCATCCCCTGCCGTTGCCGGCAAGGGAGTGGCGGCCATCCATCTACGAACGCCGTTGCCGACGCCCTCCAGCAGCCTACCCGGACACTCGGGCGGGCAGCCCTCGAACGTGTCCTGTCTGGCCTTGCTCCGGGTGGGGTTTACCTAGCCTCCCCGGTCACCCAGGGAGCTGGTGGTCTCTTACACCGCCGTTTCACCCTTACCTGCGGACCAACCGATGCACGCACCGGCCAGCGCAGGCGGTCTGTTTTCTGTGGCACTTGCCTGCGGGTTACCCCGAGTGGGCGTTACCCACCACCCTGCCCTGTGGAGCCCGGACGTTCCTCGAGCCACTTTCGTGGCGCGCGACCGCCTGGTCAACCCATCCGCCGTACAGTCTACCGGCGTCCGAACCGCTCCCCGACACCGGTAATATCGACTGGTGCTGATTCTCCTTCCGCCTTCCGAAGGCAAGACTCCCGCTGCCAAAGGACCCTCCATCGACTGGGAGGGGCTGAGCTTTCCGGACTTGAACCCCTACCGTGCAAAGGTCCTCGAGGCCCTGGGAACGGTGAGCGCGCATGAAGACGCCCTCGCTTTGCTGGGCGTCGGCGCCTCGCTGCGGGACGACGTCGAACGCAACACGAGGCTGCACTCGGAACCTGCCGCACCAGCGCACCAGGTCTACTCGGGCGTCCTCTATGACGCCCTCGGCTACAACAGCCTGACTCCCACGCAGCGCCGCAAGGCGGCCGAATCGATCCTGGTGGTTTCCGCCCTGTGGGGCGCCATTGGATTTGGCGACCACGTGCCCGCCTACCGGCTGTCCATGGGAACCGCACTGCCCGACGTCGGACGCCTCGCCTCCTACTGGAAGCCGCAACTGGCCGCTGCCCTCGCCAAGCGCTCGGAAGGCGAGCTGCTGGTTGATTGCCGCTCCAGTACCTATGCGGCCGCCTGGGCGCCACCTGCTGCACAGACGGTTACCGTCAACGTGTTCAACGAGGCCAATGGCAAGCGCACGGTGGTAAGCCACTTCGCCAAGCACACCCGCGGCGAGCTCGCACGGCACCTGCTCACGAGGCGGGGGAAGGCCCCTGCCACGCCCGCCCAGTTGCTGAAGGCCGCCGCTGAGGTGTGGACGGGCGAGCTCGTCGAGGGCACGGCCCGCAAGCCGCACGCCCTCAACATCATCCTGACCGCTTAGTTCCACTCCGCCGAGCGGACCAGGATGCAACCGGAGTCGGGGCAGAAGACGATGTCGTCCTCGGCAGCCGCCCTGACCTCCGCGAGGTCGCCGGGGCTGAGCGTCATACCGGAACCTTCGGATTTTCCATGGAAAAGGCGGGCCGCGCCCACACCCCGCTTGGCAATGGTCTTGTCGTAGATAGCAACCATGTTTTGGTCCAGTGCCTGGGCAAATGCTGCCCTCTGGCCACGGACAACGGTTTCTTCCGCTGCAACCCCGGCGATGGCTTCGTCGAGTTCGGCCCTGATGCTGCCGAACGATCCCTGGATGTCGTCCACGATCGCTTGCTGGGCGGCCTGGCGTTCCCGGAGTGAGTCCAGGCGCTCCAGGATTTCCAGTTCCACGTCCTCCAGGTCCGAACGCCGTTTGTTCAGTGACGCGATGTCGTTCTGGAGCGCAACCAGGTCCTTGGAAAGCCCAGTGCCACTGTTGAGCCGGGCTTCGTCCCGCTCGATGCGGCTTACCACCTGCTCCACGTCGGTTTCCGAACGGCGGAGTTCAGCTTCGGCGTCATGGACGGCGAGCTTTGCAGCACCCAGTTCACCGTTTGCCACGTTGAGGGCATCCTGGAGATCGGTGATGCGGGGATCGGTTTCAAGCACCTTACGCTGGCCTGCCAACGATTTGAGCCTGGCGTCGAGTCCCTGCAGTTCAAGCAATTTGAGTTGTTCTGCCGGTGCTGCCTTCGCCACGCTTACCTCCACCTGAATGTCGCCGGCACCGCTGGTCAGTGCCGACCGGGCCTTCCGGCCACTGTCTTGTAGATGCTAGTCCCCGCCGGGAGTCAGGATGAAGTCCCAGGGGTCGCTGTTGGTGCTGCTGACCCGGATCTCGACGTCGTGCCCCTGGTCCTTGAGGACATTCGACAGGGCTTCGGCGGCCACCGGCAACCAGAGCCACTCGCTGGCGAAATGCGAAACATCAATAAGGTATGGCCGGTCATTGACCGCAGCCTCCCGGGCTTCCGACGCCGGGTGGTGCCGCATGTCCGCAGTCACGTAAACGTCAGCCTGGTTGGCCCGGACGGCATCGAAAAGGCTGTCGCCTGCGCCGCCGCACACGGCAACGCGTCGAACCAGGCCATCCTTGTCCCCTGCCACGCGGACTCCCCCGGCAACAGCCGGAAGCACGCCGAATACCCTCGCGGCAAAATCGCCGAGTGTCATGAGTTCGGGGAGATCGCCAACCCTGCCGATTCCTTCCTCGGGCAGGCCATTCGCTGCCGTGGTGAGCGGGCTGACATTGTCCAGGCCGAAGGCGTCCGCAAGGACGTCGGAGACACCCCCGACCGCTGAATCGCCATTGGTGTGGACTGTCAGGAGGCCGGTCCCGGCCTCGATCAGGCGATGGACTGCAAGGCCCTTCGCAGTGGTCGCCGCTACAGAGTTCACCCCTTTGAGCAGCAAGGGGTGGTGGGTGACCAGGAGCTCTGCGCCCCACTCGATGGCCTCGTCGATCACCTCAAGGGTTGGATCGACGGCGAACAGGACCTTGGTCACCGGCGCGTCAGGCCTCCCCACGACCAGGCCAACCTCGTCCCAATCTTCAGCGAGGGACTCAGGCCAGAGTTCCTCTACGGCCAGCAGGACCTGGCCCAGGGTCGGCTCACCGTTGTCTTCAACTGTTCCGGCGTCGTCGCTGGAGTCCGCATCGGAATGGGCGGTGTCTACTGCTTCCATACTCTTATTCTTACCTACTGCACCGGATCGGTCAGGGTGTGACCTCGACGTCATGGTCCCGTAAGGTGTTGCGGGAATCATCCGTCCGTCCGATCCATTGAAGAGATCATGAAAACTTTCGTACTTGGCGGCGGCTGCTTCTGGTGCTTGGACGCCGTCTACCAGAAGACCCGCGGCGTGAAGTCGGTTGTCTCCGGTTATACCGGCGGCCACCTCCGCAATCCCGACTACTATGAGGTCTGCTCCGGAACCACCGGCCATGCCGAGGTGGTGGCCGTGACCTTCGATGATTCGGTGGTCCCTGCGGAAGTCATCCTGGACATGTTCTTTGCGCTGCACGACCCCACCACCCTTAACCGGCAGGGATACGACGTGGGCACGCAGTACCGCTCGTCGATGTTCTACACCACCACCGAGGAAAAGATCCTTTTCGAGGAGGCCATCGAACGCGCGCAGTCCCTGTGGCCGCATCCGATTGTTACGGAGGTGAGCCGCCTGGGGGACTTCTACGAAGCCGAGGAAATTCACCAGGACTACTACGCGAAGTTCCCGAACCAGGGCTACTGCCAGGTGATTATTAATCCCAAGCTGGCGAAAGCCCGGAAATATTACTCCGCATGGCTAATTGCTTAGCAGGGTTTCGTCACCGCTGGTTAGGCTGACCTCAGCATTTCCCTCTTCAGAGATAGGCATACATTTTCATGGCAAGGATCTACGACGACGTCACCCAGCTGGTCGGACGCACCCCGCTTGTCCGTCTGAACCGCCTGACCGAAGGACTTGGCGCAACTGTCGCAGTCAAGCTTGAGTTCTACAACCCGGCCAACAGCGTGAAGGACCGCATCGGTGTAGCCATCATCGACGCCGCCGAGAAGTCCGGCGCCCTGAAGCCCGGCGGAACGATTGTCGAAGGCACTTCCGGCAACACCGGTATCGCCCTTGCCTTGGTTGGTGCCGCCCGTGGCTACAAGGTCATCCTGACCATGCCTGAGACCATGTCCACCGAACGCCGCGTCATGCTGCGGGCCTACGGTGCCGAAATCGTCCTGACCCCGGGTTCCGAGGGCATGCGTGGTGCCGTGGAGAAGGCCCAGGAAATCGTAGCCAACACCGAGAACTCCATCTGGGCACGCCAGTTCGCCAACGAGGCCAACCCCCAGGTCCACCGCGACACCACGGCCGAGGAAGTCTGGGCAGACACCGACGGCGAAGTGGACATCTTCGTCTCCGGCGTCGGCACCGGCGGAACCATTACCGGCGTCGGACAGGTGCTCAAGGAGCGCAAGCCGGGCGTGCAAATCGTCGCGGTCGAACCCAAGGACTCCCCCATCCTCAACGGCGGAGCCCCCGGCCCGCACAAGATCCAGGGCCTCGGCGCCAACTTTGTGCCGGAGATCCTGGACACCAACGTCTACGACGAAGTCCTCGACGCCACCCTTGAAGACTCCGTCCGCGTAGCCCGTGAACTGGGTGCACGCGAAGGCATCCTGGGCGGCATTTCCTCCGGCGCAATCGTCTGGGGCGCCCTGGAACTGGCCAAGCGACCGGAAAATGCGGGCAAGCTGATCGTTGCCGTGGTCTGCGACTTCGGCGAACGTTACATCTCCACGGTCCTGTTTGACGATATCCGCGGCTGATTCTTCGCCCGCGAATATTCATTCCTGTAGAAAGGTCTTTGTGGGTTTCTTCGCAAGGCTTAAGGAAGACCTCGACGCCGCCCGGTCCCACGACCCGGCGGCTCGAGGCTCTTTTGAGAACTTTTTTGCCTATTCCGGCCTCCACGCCATCTGGGCACACCGCCTGACCCATAAGCTCTGGCAAAACCCTGCACTGCGCTTTCCGGCCCGCCTTATTTCCCAGCTGGCACGCTTCCTGACGGGTATCGAGATCCACCCGGGCGCCACCATCGGCCGACGATTCTTCATTGACCACGGCATGGGAGTGGTGATTGGCGAGACCTCGGAAATCGGGGACGACGTGATGATCTACCACGGCGTGACCCTCGGCGGCCGGTCCCTGGCCAAGGTGAAGCGGCACCCGACCATCGGCGACCGGGTGACCATTGGCGCCGGCGCCAAGGTGCTGGGTCCAATCACCATCGGCGCAGACAGTGCCGTTGGTGCCAACGCCGTTGTGGTCAAGAACGCCCCACCGGAGTCCATCATCACCGGAGTTCCGGCTACCTGGCGGCACCGTGATGCCAAGTCCGAGACCAAACCTGCCGTTGACCCGGCCGAGTATTACATCGAGTACCGGATCTAGCCGGTAAACCTTTGGTAGGAGTTCCACAACACTGTGTCGAAGGCACGGTCCGGGAGCACCCGCCGCAACGCCAGGACGCTCCAGGCTCCCCTGCCCACCGGGTAGCGGGTCCTGGGGCGTTTTGCCGTTGCGGCCTTCACGATCGCCCTGGCGACCACGCCGGGCGGAGTGGAAAGGATCTGCCCGGACGTCGATGCCAATGCTGCAGCCATGACGTGGGCCTGGTCCTTGTACGGGCCGTCACCGGACGCCAGCATGAGGCCTTCGCCGGCGATGGTTCCCCATTCCGTGTCCGTTCCGGAGGGTTCGATGATGACCACATCGATGCCGTGGGGTTTGAGCTCCAGCCGCAAGGAATCGCTCATTCCCTCCACGGCGAACTTGGTCCCGTGGTACCAGGCCCCCAAAGGCTCAAAGATCTTCCCGCCGATGGACGAGATGTTGATGAGTCGGCCTGTCCCCGACCGGCGCATCCGCGGGAGGACCAACTGGGTCATCCTGGCCAGGCCCAGCACATTGACCTCGAACTGCCGGCGGCCCTCCTCGAGCGGGACTTCTTCCAAGGAGCCATACGCACCGTACCCCGCATTGTTGACCAGGACATCAACCCGCCCATGGGCCGCTTCCACCGTCGCGACCGCCGAAACCATGGAGGCATCGTCGGTAACGTCCAGATGGAGGACCTCGATGCCATGGGCCTTCAAGGGCTCCATCTTCTCCACACGCCGGGCACCTGCGTAGACAACGAATCCCGCTGAACTGAGTGCCAAGGCCGCCGCAAAGCCAATTCCAGTGGACGCGCCGGTAACGAGGGCAATGCGTTCAGCCACGGTGTACTCCTCACGCCTCAGGGACGGCAAAGGCCGGCTTCCCCCAGCGTATATCGGGGGGAGCCGGCCTGTGGCGGTTACAGCGACTAGTGGGTGTCGACAGCCGGGATTTCGGACTTGTCTTCGCCCCACAGGGTGTGGAACGTGCCTTCGGCGTCAACACGGCCGTAGGTGTGTGCACCGAAGAGGTCGCGCTGGCCCTGGATGAGGGCAGCAGCAACGCGCTTGCGGCGCAGGCCGTCGTAGTAGGCCAGCGAGGAGGAGAACACCGGTACCGGGATGCCCAGCTGGACAGCGGTGGCCACGACGCGGCGCCAGGCCGGGAGGGCCTCGGCGATGGCCTTGGTGAAGGCCGGTGCGAACAGCAGGTTGGCCGGCTTCTCGTCAGCTGCGTAAGCCTTGGTGATGTCCTTGAGCAGTTCTGCACGAATGATGCAGCCCGCACGCCAGAGAGAGGCGATCTCGTCCAGCTTGAGGTCCCAGCCGTATTCCTTCGCGGCGGAAGTCAGCATGTCCAGGCCCTGGGCGTAGGACACCAGCTTGGAGGCGTACAGTGCCTGGCGGACGTCCTCAACGAATGTCTCGGGGATTTCGACGGCGGCTTCCTCACCGGCGAGCAGTTCCTGGCCCAGCTTGCGCTGCTCTGCCTGGGAAGACAGGGCACGGGCAAATACGGACTCGGCAATGCCGGAGACAGGAGAACCGAGCTCAAGAGCGGAAATAACCGTCCAGCGACCCGTACCCTTCTGGCCGGCGGCGTCCACCAC